>DAICXK010000009.1 GCA_027312225.1 Candidatus Saccharimonadota bacterium | reverse complement strand
GAACGGGTGCGGTTAGGCCGGAGCTAAAGGCGTAATGTTCTAATTGTGGGCGGGTGTGGTCATTAATAGGGGTGTCGTATCTAGTATTTGCTTCCATCGGATAATCTCGGAACAGATAAGGTTCCAATGTAGATGCACTTGGGCAACCAAGAAAAAACTCTAAACATATGTTTAGAGTTTTTTCTTTAGCCTACAGAAAGAGATGAGGGCTTATCGCTTTTTCCCATCCACGACAATACGCACGGTCTTTTTTACCTTGCGAACTAGTTTTGCGCGTTTGTCTGCGTCGGCATGGCCTGGACCATATTCAGCATACAGTTCACGAACAAATTGCCTACCATCCGCATCCATTTCCTGCGGTGAAAATCCTGCATCTATCATACCGTCGCGGGCTAGCAACATATTGACCGACCGCATGAACTCATCATGAAGACGGCCTTCCTTCTTGCTCATGTTCGCCGCGACTTCATTCGCTCCTCGGCCATACCTTGTGTCAAAATCATTATAGCCGCGTGACTTGCTAAGGCCGACACGTTTGTTTGCCTGGTTGAAATATCCCATGATTGCCTCAATGGCAATGGCGCGATCAACAAGCCGTACTGATGCGCCAGTTTCGGGCGTCCGGATAGGCAATCCGCTGTCAGGTGCGAGAGGTGTATCTCCTGGGTCTCCTCGGTAATGGTCGGGAACGAACTCACCCTGCGGCTCCCAGATTGCATGATCAAGCGGCACTACATCACCGTCATCATTGACGCCGCTGTTACTATCAGAAAGTATTTCTTTCATGCTCATACTTTTATTATAGCATAAGCATCAATAAAAGTCAATCTATCCCCATCGGAACAGACGAATAGCCAAGGTATAAATAACTACCAACCAAATACCAATAATGGCAAGCTGCGGCCCAAGATCAAACAATGTTGCACCTTCGGTCGTAATATACCTAATACCATCAACAACTGGTGTCAGCGGCAAATACCCCGTGATACCCTGCAGCCATTCAGGCATGAGGAATCGTGGGAAGAAGACACCCGAAAGGAACATCAGTGGAAATGACACAATTTGAGAAGCCACAGCAGCTTGATTCTCGTTCTTAGCCCAGCCGCCAATAAAGAGACCAAAGCCAAGCATCAGCATAATCGCAATGACCAAGAACAACGCGAGCTGCAACCAATCACCGCGCATATCAAAATTAAAGACCGTTAATGCCACGACCAGCATCAACACCAGTGACACCATTCCCACAATAGCGTAATAGATGAGCGTCCCAAATATCAGCTGTGTGCGAGTAAACGGCGTGGCGCGAATGCGGCGCAGACTGCCATTCTTTTTCTCAGCTGGCAGCTGATTGGCGAGACCAAAGATACCCATACTAAGAATGGCAAAACCTAGTAATCCCGAAATCATGTAGTCAAACTGAGTCAGATTAGCGGTCGTTGTCGGTTTTTGATTAACTGTAAACAGAGGCGAAGACTGAGTAATTTGTTGCCCGATCTCGCGTAGTTGCGCATCAAGGATCGTACCGACGGTGCGGCCCGTATCAGGGCTCGCTTCATTATAAAATACATTCAGTGTACCGCTAGGGTGCTGGTTCTCGTTCAGCTGGCCAAACTCTTTTGGTATCTCGATGATAGTGTCGACTTCATTGCGCCCCATCTTCTCTTTGGCCTCTTCAAATGAGCCCACTTCAACTTCCTTGAATGTATCCTCTTTCTTCAGCCCATCAGCGAACTGCCGGGCAAACTGTGTTTCCGATCGATTAAATACCGCCACGTCAAAGCTGATACCGCTGTCGTTGCGGAAGATTGAACCGAACACAAACAGGAATAGCAATGGAAACGCCAGTGAGAAGAATAGCGCAACAGGATCACGCATGAATCGTTTTAATTGAGTGAATGCAAAAATAAGTGTCGCTCGCATAGTTATTCCCTTAAGGCCTTTCCTGTGAGGTCAATGTAAACATCCTCAAGATCAGCCTGTTCTACCACCTCGGGCTTCTTGAAGCCGCGATCCAAGAGATCCTTGATCATCTTTTTTGGACTGTCCATGGCAATAATCTTGCCGCTGTCCATAATCGCTAGACGATCACACAATAGCTGCGCCTCTTCCATATAGTGCGAGGTGAGCACCACAGTAATTCCCCGCTTTTTAATACTTTTAATCAGATCCCATAGGTGACGGCGCGCCTGCGGGTCAAGGCCGGTGGTTGGCTCGTCGAGAAACAACACACGCGGCTCGTTAACGAGGGCCGAAGCAATGCTGAAGCGCTGTTTTTGCCCACCAGAAAGTTTTTCTGGATAGCTGTTCGCTTTATCCTCTAACTCGACACTGCGTAGCAGTTCCATCGGATCAACCTGCTTGCCATAAAAACTGGCGAACATCACTAATTGCTCGCGTAACGTTACTTTGTCGTAGAACGCCGAGCTTTGTAACTGAATACCGATGATATGACGAATCTTTTGTGGATGCTTGGCCACATCGATACCATCCAATATGACCGATCCTTCATCAATCGAGCGAAGCGCCTCAATCATCTCGAGCGTCGTCGTCTTACCTGCACCGTTCGGGCCCAGAATACCAAACACTTCACCTTCACGAACGGTAAAACTAATACCCTTCACTGTTGTCGTGTTGCCGTAGCGCTTGGTGAGCCCTTCGACAACAATAATGTCTTTCCCTTTTGTCATTACTTTTATTGTACCAGGCTCCGAGTCGGCTTTGTTTATTCCAAACCATTAATGAGCTAACAAAAAAGCCCTCCCGGGGAGGAGGGCAATTTGGCACCTGTTTGTTTGCTTATACTATACAACCAAACAGGTCATGGTTTCAAGCCTAAAAGCTTATTTCTTTTTCGAAACAGTAAGGAAACCGTTGCGTGGGTTTTCCTTTACAACGCGATCTGCTGGTAGATCAACTGGTGTACCCTTTGCATTCTTTTCTACCTTTGCGAAGAAGTAGATAGTTTGAGTCTTACCACCGCGTAGAGTTACGTCTGTGCTGTGCAGGTAGTAAGTAACGCCCTTTGAGTTAGTGTGACTGTAAGCCATTATTGGTTATACCTCCTATTAGTTCTTACAAGGGTAAGAGTACCGCGTGAAATGTCAGATGTCAACACTTTAGGCACTCTTGTAGTGTTTTCGCAGCAGCAAGCGCAGGATGGCCACCCCTATGAGACGGAGGATGATTAACAGTAGTATAGCGAGGCAGATTATGACCGAAAAACCAGCAAAATCAGGTGACCACTTGGGTGACACAAAATGATGTCGAAAAAGCTCTTTATTTGGCAATGTTACCTCACCACTCCCTTGTTCGGCAGCGGGATATTTTGCCAGTTCGGTCTGCTGGCACGCAATGTACCGCGCATCCGGCCAGCGCCATCCATTAGCACGCGCCAAAGGGCCACAAACCTCATCCTCAATCTTCTTATAAATATTCTCGCCGCTTCCTACTTGAGCCTCAGCAGCTTGTTTAGCGGCCTCGGCAGCACGATTGTACGACTCTTGCAGGTACATAGGACCCGTATCAGCGTTCATATGGGCCGCTGCGTAACGCTGAAGGTCATATAGGCGGTTCCGTAAAACGTCCTCGTCTCCTTGCTTGTCAGCCGAAAGCACAGCATCGCGCCGTTGAATCATGCCGATATTGTTGAGGCGCAAAAATGTTGCTGTCACAAACAACGCCAACACCAAAATAAGCACAAGCTGCCAGGTTTTTACCTGCTGCAGCCGCTTCAATCCTCGCTCGCGCTGTTGCCTTTTGGTCACAAAGTCACCCCACCAATCATTACTGGTTCTACTATACCATAGCCCCTATCGTTTATAGAGGCTAAACTGTGGCGTTGCAACAATCAGAATATACCCAGCCGCAGCAACAAAGAACAGCATAAATGCATAGTGAGGCTCGGTGAGATAAAAGACCAGTGCTGCCGTTGCTGCCGCGAGTGACGCCCCGATATTCACCGCTATTTCGATGCATAAAAGATAGGTGAGACGAAACCCAGAATAGTCGGCTACGTCAAACATCCCTCGTGTAAACGCCATGCTGTATCCAGTTGTCGCGACTTCTGACCCAGCATTAATCGCGACGGCGCCAAGCATGTTTCCAGTCAGCGGCCGCATGATGTGTCCAAGAGATTTAGCAATAACACCATATTTCAATAGGATGCCTCCCTCTCGTCTGTCAATTAACTTTCCAAAGACGAATGCCGATATAAACGCGACCGCCATGCCGACCGCCGTCAAGATGCCAATAATGGCATAGATTCCGTCCTGCTGTGCCACAAATACCACCGTCAAAAGGAACAAGGACCACATCGACCCTGTCGTCACGACATCAAACCCAATACCCGTTTGTGCAATCGTACTTCTCCAGGTTGTCCGCCACGGAAAGCCAACCCATTTAATCCGTTGACGAGTTTTAATTGGTTCGGCGGTGCGTAAAAGTGGCAAGGCAGATGACGCGAACAGACACGCCGCGACAATCATAACGACAACCGGGTCAAACAGTGTCGCCAGTAGTCCTCCGATGATTGGGCTGATGATGCTCGCGATCTTCTCAATAATATGCATATATCCCAGCTCTTTTCCGGCATGATCGGCATGTTTTACTTTCGAGAAGTTCACCATATACGCATAGTCATAAATCGTCGCGCCCAGACTCTGGAACGTTCCAAACAGCGCAATCATCATCAATGCATGCGGCGCGCCAGCCTCAGGCACTTGCGTAAACAGGATCATCGCAGGGATATACAGTAGATTTGCTAACAAAATCATGCGCTTCGGACCAAACCATCCGGTGAGGGCTGCTGCAACGAATGCCAAGGGCACTTTTGCCAAGAAATATACAGCAAGATAGAGGGAGATAAATACCAAAGAATATCCCTGATTATAGAGGTATACCACGATGAACAGCGATACCATATGGACAGCAAAGATTCTCAACAGGCGCGAGGCATACAACTCAGCTACTTCGTCAAATGTGGCATAGCGCCAAAAATGACGCCGCCTCAATAACGAATGGATAAATCGGTGAATCATGATGTGTGTTTGTTTGGTGCCCTTAACCCTTTTAGATTACCTTATTAGTATATCAGACAATGGTATACTTGAGAGGTGAATATATATTTCTCAGGTATTGGTGGCGTTGGTATCGGTCCTTTGGCCGAAATCGCACACGATGCTGGCTACGATGTTGTGGGCTCCGACCGCGAAGATAGCCTGATGATGAACACATTGCAAAAACGCGGCATTACCATCACGACCATTCAAGATGGTGCGTTTCTCCGCGAGCAGCATGAAAAATCGCCAATCGATTGGTTTGTCTACACCTCGGCGTTACCTGATAATCATCCAGAGCTTCTACAGGCACGCGAACTTGGCATTCGCACCGCCAAACGTGATGAACTACTGGCCCATATTATCAAAGAAAAGAATTTGAAATTAATTGCCATCGCCGGTACGCACGGCAAAACAACGACAACAGGCATGGTTGTCTGGCTTGCCAAGTACTTTGGTGTTCCTGTCAGTTACAGTATCGGGACAACTCTGTCATGGGGGCCAAGCGGTAGGTATATTCCAGGTAGCGAGTATTTCGTCTATGAATGTGACGAGTTTGACCGTAACTTTCTGCATTTCCATCCATATGTCTCACTTGTCACCTCAGTCGAGCATGACCACCCTGACACCTATCCAACTGCCGAGGATTATGATAAGGCCTTTCGTCAGTTTGCTTTGCAGTCAGAGTCTCTCTTCTCGTGGCGCGAGCTTGCACACGTTTTTGGCGAGACGGATACTATCACATATCTTGACGAGGTAAGCCCTTATGTTCGCCTTCACGGCGAGCATAATCGACGCAACGCCAGTCTCGTACTAGCGGCGCTAGAGCAATTCGGCCTGCCTACAAAATATGCCGCCGATGGAATCAATAAATTTCCCGGCACCAACCGACGCTTCGAAAAACTTGCCGATAACCTGTATAGCGATTACGGCCACACGCCGACCGAGATTGCCGCCACCCTCCAGATGGCACGCGAGCTGTCTGATCACGTCATTCTCGTCTACCAGCCCCATCAAAACGTCCGGCAACATGAAGTGAAAGACCACTATACAGATGCGGTATTTGCCAATGCCGAAACAGTCTACTGGCTCCCGACTTACCTCAGCCGCGAAAACCTAGACCTTGCCATACTGAGCCCCGACGATCTCTCGAAGCATGTTTCAAATGTCATCGTCACCGATTTGGATGATACATTATGGCAAACCATCAATGAAGCCCGTGCCCAAGGCAAAATGGTGCTCTGTATGGGTGCCGGGACTATCGATGGCTGGATCCGTGCGCATCTATAGCTAGGCTACTGACGCGAGGCAACGATATGCTCATTTATGCTACGCAGTGCCCTGTCGTATTCGGTCGTTGCGACGAACAGGGTGGTTGCAGGTGACCTGCCAGCATCAGTGAATCCCTTTAGGGCGATTCCCTCACGCATTAACATTGCCGCCAATTCACCAAGCGTCCGTGTTCGGTCGAGGGGCGTCTCAAGCAACCGCTGGCCGACAACATGCAAAGCAGACACCTGTTCAACGCTATCCTCGGTAAACGCGGCTCTCACTGCATCAGCATACGCCTGATCAATATAGATTGATACGGTATCAGTGCTAGTGGCACTATGAACATATGGAATATCATGCCGTCTCAGTGTTTTATAGAGATCCACCGATGTACCAACTTTTTCTTCGCTCCCAAACTCGTCGTGCGACAGTTCTATCATATTACGTGCTCCGCTCACCCCTGCAAGCGGTACTCGTGACGTATCCCGGCTATCTGTCACGATTGTGTTCGATTGACCGCTCATTGTGCTCATCATCCGTGTTGGGATACCTGTCCCCACCAAGTGGCGGCCTACTTCACGATGGAGCAGCTCACTGCCACCATTAGCAAGTTCTCGTGCCTCGCGGTACGTCAGCTCCGTAATCGGAACAGCCCCGGGAACTTCGCGTGGATTAGCGGTATAGAACCCGTCGACATCGGACCAGTTCTGGTATTCTGTGGCGCGAAGCGCGAGTGCGCACAACGCACCGCTCACATCTGATCCACCACGTTCGAGGGTACGGACCTCACCCGATTCGGTTGCTCCGTAAAACCCCGGCATGACGTACTGCCCTCCAGGAATAACTCGTTGGCGTAGCAGCTGCGACGTCACATCGACATCGATGATGCCCTCATTGGTGAATCGAATAACGTCTGCGGCTTCAAGATATTCACGACCCGTCATCTCTGAGAGTAGTTTTGCACTCCACCGCTCACCAAGCGCTGCAGCAGGGAAGTGGTGATCGGCAAAATGCGCCAAATCACCCCTCGCCCGCGCTACAAGCTGGTCAACCGACTCCCCCGATAGGCAGGTGCGGCCAGCCACCTGCGCCAGTCGTTGCAGCAACCGGGCCTGACGTTCAGGGCTTTTATCCTCATCATACTCGATGAGCATGTCTGTCATCTTCACCGCCGAATAGGCATCCTTACCTGCTGCCGACACAACCACGACACTCGGCGATGCCTCCGCCTCTTCAAGGCGTCTGGCAACAAGGCTGGGGTTCGCCATTGAACTGCCACCAAATTTTGCAACTATCATTGTTTCACTCATACATTCCTCTTTCTGGCATTTAAAAAGCTCCCCGTCGGGAGCTATCTTGTTCGTTGGTTCTGTATTATCAAGAAGTCAGCTCGCGACGCGCGGGAGTTGCCTGCTTCTTAATAGTCATTACCTGATACATAATTGTATCATACCACAATGTCAGATTATTACCAGCTTTCCTCGAATTCTTCAAAGAAGTAGGGGTCTCTGAAGAATGTGCGCGCTACAATCTGCTGAACCGCCGGTGCTAACGTATACCCGGACAATTTATGAGGTCGCACCCATTGCAATTTCTCTCCTGTCTTCACCCTGTCATCAGTCACGTAGAATACATGCGCCAACGTCGACGAGATTACCTTTTCATCCTGCCGTACTCGAATATAACAATCCCCTGCATGCGTAATAAATGACGGTTCCCCGCCAATCTTCTCGCTCCATTCCCGCCTGGCACCATCAAGAATCGATATATCTTCAATATGGGTCTTGCCGTAGGGAAGCGTCCAAGTGTCAATATACGGTTGTTTGGTACGCCGCATCAACAACACGTCACCATCGCTATTTTGTACCACCAGCATACTAATAATCTTCGGTTGCGACCTGATATTCAGCTTTTTGAGGCTTACCCTGTCAACATAAGCCAATCCATCTTGTGTGAGCGTATACCCTTCGAGTGTCTTCTCAACCCATCCATCTTTTTGCATCGCTTTTAGATGGTAACTATAGAGATTCGTGTCAACACCCGGCGGCCGAAGATCACGGAATCTCGCGTACTTTTGATGGATAAGCATGCCAATGATGTGTTTTTGAATATGATGGTCAATCATGCTTTATACAAATTAATTTGACTCAAATTAAACTTTCTATACGCCTTCACTATAACACGATACAGTGGAAATGTAATCAGTTAATAGCGAAAGGAATGCATACTTTATGGCAATAAAATTCAGTCAAAACAATGAAATACTGAAGGGAATTGAGCAAACAGAGATTGAACGGAAATTCATTGCGCTCGACAGCTCCGTCCTTGATCACTACCGCCGCTCAGCATCACGCATTACCCAGTTATACCTTAGCCACCCCGACGATGAATACAGCTTGCGTCTGCGAAAATCGGTTGCGCCTGATGGCGAAATCTCATTTGTCGCCACCCTCAAAGACCGCGGCACGGTGACGCCTGAAGGACTGGTACGCATGGAGATTGAAACACCCATCAGCGAAGCCGCCTTTGACCACTACAGCCAGGACGACTACCCACATCTACACAAAGAACGCGCCCAGTTATGCGAAGGTGTGACTATCGACTGGATTGACGGCAGCGACACTCCTATCATTGAGGTCGAGAATGCCGCGCTGAACGAATCAGCCGCGCAGTTTCTCTCTATCTTCTCCGAGGATCTCATCGAACGCACCGGACACAGCGACGTTGATAACGAAAGCCTCGCCTATGCCATTTATGAAGGCAGCCTCGAACGACCGCCCGAAGTCTCGGCCGATCAAATTGTCGAAGATATCTTAGCCTATCGTTCTATCGGTACCCAGCAACTAGTTGTCGGCATTGGTGGACGCTCGGGATCGGGCAAATCGACGCTAGCACGCGAACTACAGGATGCAATCGCCGCTCATCCAGATCTAGGCGATCACGCAGGGTTGGTGTCAACCGATGATTATCACGTTGGCAAGAACTATCTCGAGGCCACCTACGGTGCACCGTGGACCAACTGGGAGGATGCCAGAGTATACGACACCGCCTTACTTGCCCAAGATATTGCCGCTTGGCGTGAAGGCCAGCCAATCGTCCAGCGTCAGTTCGATTTCACCACCGAAGAACCAGTGTTTGGTGAACCACTACCCGACAGTAATATCCTGATTGTCGAAGGCATTCACGCTGGCAGTCGTCACTTGGCAGGGCAGCGACAGATATTTTACGAAGTGGCCACGCCCCTATCAGTATCACTAGGCCGCGATCTTAAACGCCTGCTTGCGACGAATCGCAATCAAGCTGCCATGAAGTCACCCGAAGAGCGTCTGCGGTACATAGTAGAAATTGGCGAACCAACCTATCAAACCATTGACCATGCTCCGCGTAACAGCTTCTCTGGATGCGCGCGGCCAATGGGCGGACAAGCTCTTAAGCAGGCGAACCTGTAGAAAAACTCGTTGCCGGTATTTGCTCCCAAGCACCTAGAAACTCGTCAAAAATCATAAGAATAGTCTGGCGCGTATTGTCATACAAGATATTACCTGGTGTGTCTGCAACCTCCTGACGGCTCAGCCAACGTAGATCCAACGACTCGCTATCGTCCGGTACACCTGAAGGTTCCCCGCTTGCAAGCAGCAGGTAGCTGCTGTCCGAATGAAAATGATCTGCGGTGATATCGTGTGTCTGCAGAACAATCGGATAGGGATGCAACACCACTTTTGACAATTCACGGATACGAATTGGCGGTTGCATAATCATCAGCTCGTCCAGCGTATACCCCGATTCTTCCGTTAGCTCATGCGCCATTGCTGCCCAAGGCGTTTCGTCCAACTCGACATGCCCGCCAGGCGGCAGTAGCATGCCAAGCTTGCGGTGCATATGTAACAGCACCTTCGGATCATCGCCATCCGTTCTCACAATATAGGCCGTTACGGTGTGATCGTATTGTCCTGCTTTGGTATGAATATGTGGCATAGTTTTATACTATCCTACAACCTGGCTTTGACAAACTGCGTGATTCTCCCTTCACTCAGCCAGCGCTGTTCGTACGGCGTCAAGATTTTGTAATCATCGAGTAATTTACTCTCGTGCAAATCGAAGCTGAGTTCGGTGATATGCCACTTCTCAGCAACAAGCTGTTCGAGCGTCCATTGGAAGAATTCAGGATTGTCGTGTTTGATAAGGAGCGAGCCATCGGCCGCAAGCGTCTGGACATACTGCCTAAGAAACGTTGGATGGGTGAGGCGACGGCCAGCACTACGCACACGGGGAAATGGATCAGAAAACGTCAGCCAGATTTCACGCACACTGTTTGGTTGAACTATTTCGACCAATTGATCTGCTCGAGCACGTAAGAATCTGACATTTGTCAGACCCCGTTCTTCGGCCTCACGCGCACCTTTTTGCAAGCGATCAGCCTTCACGTCAATCGCGACATACTGTCGCTCAGGATGCCGGGCGGCCAGCTCTACCACAAACTGCCCCGTTCCTGCGCCAACCTCGATCACATCCGCCGGCCATGATTTGTCCCACTCTTCAAACTCAAAACATAGCGGAGAATTAGCAAACAGCGCAAACTTATACTTTTTACGCTTGCGGGTGATAATAAAATCTTCAGGGTTGATAGAGGTTCTCATCATGCTCTGCTATACTTTACTATATATGGACACAATCACCCAATGGCTTGAACATGATGGCATCGCAATCGTTTTTATATTAATCGGAGGCGCCATCCTTTATTTTGTAGGTGGCAAACTTATCGAGTTCTTTACGAAACAATTGGTACGCGGCAAGGGTCGTACTATGTCTCGAAAGGACGTCGAAAAGAGGCAAAAGACTCTTGCGAGCCTGACAGGGACAATCTGGCGTAGCGCCATCGTAATCGTGGCCGTCCTCTCGATCTTCAAGCAGCTGTTCCCCGGCCTCGACCTTTCACCACTATTTGCCAGTGCGGGTATCGTTGGTATCGCCGTCGCCTTTGGTTCGCAAGCTATCGTTAAAGACTTCTTGACCGGTCTGTTTATTGTCACCGAAAACCAATATCGTGTTGGTGATGTCGTTGAAATTAATGGTGCCGAAGGAAAAGTTGAACATCTTGGGACTCGATCAACAATTATCCGTGATACCGAGGGTAATGTCCATTACATACCGAATGGAACAATTACACGCGTCGTGAATAAAACTATGGGCTATAGTCGTGTTAATTTCACACTATCTCTTGCAAGCGGGGCAGACTTTGATAAGGCCGTCAGTACCATCAACCAGGTCGGCGATCAGCTGGCTGCTGACAAAGAATGGAAATCAAAAGTCATCGAAGCACCCCAATTCTACTCTATCGAGACGTTCTCGGGTTCGGCCGTTACAGTTACCGTCAATGGCAAGGTCCAACCGTCCGATCAATGGCGTGTTACCGCAGAAATGCGACGACGGCTCCTCGAAGAGTTTGAAAAGAATAAGATTCCTCTAGCCTAGTCTTCTCTATCACTCTGATTCAGCAGGTGGCTCATCGATGCCAAGGGCATCAGGTGCCATAGGATCACCACTAAACGCATCAACAGAGGTAACGTTCTCGAGCTGCGTCTGATATAGCCTATTGAATTGGGTCAGCGTCTCTTCATTAATGGGCCCTGAGGCTGGATATTCAACAAGGTTCGTTTGTCCTTCCTTGACCAGTTTATCAACCCCCTCAAATCCGGGCCGGCTGAGATCGAGCTGTGCGGTACCGCTCGTGTTGTATAGCATCAGCCCAATAGCCGCAAAAACAAGCGCTATGATGATTGACCCGCCAATAAGCATCGTTAGTCGATGCTCTGCCAACAAGCTCGGTACTCGTTCGTCGCGTGTGATGCCGTCGTCGTCACTCATTATTCCGTCTCCATCCCTGGCGTTGTTCGGTAATTCTCTGAAAAACGCTCGAATATTTGATGATACTCGATACTATAGTGGTTAAGATCTGTAATTGTCTGAGCCACTGCCTGGCGCCGCTCCCTGACATCAAGTGTTCGATAATAAAATTCATCTGGCTGTTTTTGACAGTTGATACGAAGAAGCGCCGAAAGTTGCTCTTCGTACGCCTGATAGCTGTTCCTAAACTGCGACAGACTACGTTCATAGCGTGCCGCCGCCGCTACAAGCTCGCTGCCGTCCAGCCGGTTCAACGCCAGCCGACTATTAAGTCGAGCCATGAGCTTGGTCGAAATTGACTGATACAATTGGCCACGATTTACCCGCAGCGATGCATCACTGCGATGCAGCTGCTGCAGTGATGTCTTGGCAGACGTGCAATTAGCGACAATCCTCGCTTTATGACTTTCACTGAGGGGAAGTATGTCGAGCGAACGAGCATTAACCGTCAAAAAGATAGCACCAACCGCAGCCATGCTTACAATAACAAGAAGATGAATACTATATTTCATTCCCTCTAGTATACTACGTGCACTCAGCAGTACCTACTTGGTCAAATGCACAATATTGTCCCGACGCGCTACCAGCCCGTCTCGCACCAGCCCATCAAGCGCCGCATCAAAACGATCGTCTTGTCCAACTAATGCAGCCACTTCTGCCACAGAGAGATCTTTCACTGAAAGCAACGCGATAATACGCCCTCTTATCTGCCTCACACTTCCCTCCAGTGGTGACTGCTTCTTATAATGTTTGCTTGTCGTGATTCTCCCTAACCCTTGACGCTTGAGCCATGTACCATAATCCATCAATGCCCAATAGAATTCACGTGGATGCTCGTAGTCAAGCGTCTGCCGTAGCACATCTCGCACCTCCCCGTCAGACACATCCTCGTCACCCACGAAGAAATGGTGAAAATACACTGACCGTATATTCGTTTCGATAAATACGATTGGCTGGTTATATACATATGCCATCATTGCACCTGCCGTATTCGGACCAACCCCTGGTAATTGCCGCAGGCCTTCAGGAGTGGCCGGCCACACACCGCTCATATCATTCACTACTTTCTTGGCAGCCTCGTGCAGGTATCTAGCACGTCGGTTATATCCCAACCCTTGCCACATTCGTAACACATCGGCCAGACTGGCACCCGCCAAAGCTTGTTCATCAGGAAAAGCAGTAATAAAATCGTTAAATTTTGGAATCACACGATCAACCTGCGTCTGCTGCAGCATCAGCTCGCTGACCAAAACATAATACGGCCTCGTATCCTGGCGCCACGGCATATCACGGTAGAGTTCGCGCCCTTTTTGCCAGACTAGTTCTTGAAATTCATGATTTGTCACTTCCCCAGTGTACCGTGTAAACTAGATACTATGAAGCTCACAAAATATGAACATGCTTGTTTTACTGTCGAAAAAGACAACCAAGTGCTTGTCGTTGATCCAGGGAATTTCACGACTGATTTCATCTCGCCATCAAATGTTGTCGCTATTGTAATCACCCACGAGCACTCTGATCATTATGACCACGAACAGCTTGAGGCGATTATTGCCGAGAATCCAGAGGCAGTCATCGTCGCCCACCCTTCCATCACGCAGAAGATTGAAATATTCCAGACACAGCCTGTTCTGCCAGGAGACCATATCACGATCGGATTGTTTGACCTTACATTTTTCGGCGGAGAGCATGCTACCATTCACCCAGACATGCCACCAATTGCTAATATCGGCGTACTTATCAATGATCTGCTCTATTATCCTGGCGATTCGTTCGTTCGTCCTGGTGTACCAGTGGATACGCTTGCACTGCCTGTCGGTGCGCCGTGGCTCAAGATTAACGATAGTATCGATTTTCTCCGGGATATCAACCCCCGTCTTGTATTTCCAACGCACGATGCAGTACTCTCTGATATTGGCAAAAGCTTGCCCGACCGGATCATTCCTGGGCTCGTACCTGACGCCACCTATCAACGGCTTACGGGGCCAATCGAGCTATAGTAAATGCAGGCAACTCAACAAGGCATCTCCCACCTCCGTACGCACGACCCAGTACTTGCCCAAGTTATCGACAGCACCCTCGAAGTACCAACCTTTACGCCACATACCAACTACTATCAATCACTCGTTGATAGCATTATCTCTCAACAGCTCAGTGTCAAAGCTGCTGCCAGCATTCAGCGGCGGTTTAACGCGCTCTTTGGTGATGAGACAACAATTCCCTCGCCTGACCAAATACTCACCAGTAATGTTGAGTTGCTCCGCACTGCAGGCTTGTCACGGCCCAAAGCAGCGTATATTTTGGACTTGGCGCAAAAAACTATCGACGGCACCGTCGTATTCGACCATCTTGAATCACTTGACAACGAAGCCATCATCGCCGAACTCACACAAGTCAAAGGTGTTGGGGAATGGACCGTGCATATGTTCCTGATGTTCTGTATGGGGCGTCTCGATATACTGCCGACTGGCGATCTCGGCATCAGAAATGGCATCACCAAGCTTTACAGTCTTCCTGCTACTGCAACTCCAGATGATGTCAAACGCATCGCAGAAAAACATAATTGGCGGCCATACCAATCCATCGCTAGTTGGTATGTTTGGCATTCGCTTGATAACAAGCCTTCCCTCTAAATGGTATACTAAGAGATATGAAAACTTCCCTCACCCGACTTATTATCACTATCGCGATTATTATTGTTGGTGCCTGGTTGGTGATGCTGGCATTCAAGGTGGCTGCTTGGTTGATTAACGGCCTGGTTGGCGTTGCGGCAGTGATAATTATTGCTGCTGTCATCTATCGCTTTGTTGTTCAAAAACCTTCGTCCTCATCAACAAAAAAGGCCCCGCTCAAAATCGAGCGGGAACCCTCTAAAGAAAAGAAGTAAGACTACTTCACTGCGTCGCGAACATCGCGACCGGCCTTTTTGGCGTCTTCAGCGACAGTACCGGCGCCTTTTTTAGCAGCCGTAAAGCCTGCAGATGCTTTATCTTTAACTACGCCAGCTTGCTTGACCGCAAATTCCTTTGCCTCGCCAGCCTTCTGCTTGATATCAGCACGAGTTTCCTTGCCACTCTTAGGTGCCAATAGGATGCCTGCCGCAAAGCCTGCAGCCGCAGCGATAATACCAGTTACTATTTTCTTACCCATAAAGATAATCCTTTCTTATTTACGAAATAGTTTTGCGACTTCACTAAACACTTTTGACGGTGCGAGCCAGTCGGTTGCCGAAGCAACATTATTTGTGATGCGATCAAGGTTGGCTGCAACTTGGCGAAGTTTCACCACCAGTGCAATCAGCACAACCATCAGCGTCACAATCACCACCGAGAGCAGAACGACACAGATCGTCAGTAGCGAAATAATGAGTCCGTCATCCATTTCGATCCTTTCATTGATTAGGGTTTATATCTACCATCTATTGTACGGCGTTTTTGCCTAAGATGAAAATGTGTTGTTTGTGTTGGAATGATTCAACATTTTTAATAATAGCATAAGTTTTATAAAAATGCAAGTATATTTCCAATTTACTGTAGTGATGAAGTCAGCCGGGCCAAGTTATCAAGGAGCTTCTTGCGAGGCGGGCGCTTAGACCAAGCGTCCTTGTTGATCTGCCGTGACTTCCTAAGGTAGCTGTCTGCAATGGCTTGCATTTGGGCAACAAATTGCTTGTCATACGATGTTAACGTTAATTCTTGGTTGAGTTCGAATGATCGGATGTCCATGTTGCTAGATCCGACAAAGCAGGCATCGTCATCGATGATAGCAAACTTGGCATGTAATAGGGTTGGCTTTTTGTACAAGTAAATACGCACACCTGCCCGCAACATCTCTTCATAGTATGACCGTTGAGCATGAGCAACCACAACCTGATCAATCGCCTGAGAGTTAACAAGTGTCACCGTCACACCACGCGCTGCCGCGCTGGTGAGTGCACTAATAAGTGATTGGTCTGGAACGAAATAGGGATTCACGATCGTAATATGAGATTTGGCGGCATGGAACAGGCTGGTAAACAGCTTGCGGTTGTTTTCGTACTCGTATCCAGGACCGCTAGGGACAATTTGCGCCGACATTTTGCCCTTCAGCTTCAACTGATCGGCGAGATCGACAGTGTGCTTGCCCAGTATCTGCCCTGTCTCTGCCAGCCAGTCATTCAGAAATACCGCCAGCAACTGTAATACCGCCGGACCTTCTAGGCGTACCACCAGTTCGTCATAGACAATGTCGTCCGTCCGGTGGTAATTACGCTGAATCATATTGAGCGACCCCGTATAGCCCACCGCCCCGTCAATCACCACTAACTTACGGTGGTTACGCAAATCAGGGCGCGTATAGTGCTTGCCCGGAAGATGCAGCGGTAACATGGCATGAGCTTCAATCCCAGCGTCAGCCATACGCTGCAGCATCTCCTTTCTACGAGGGAATTTGCGCGACCCAAAAGCGTCATAGAGTACCCGTACCTCGACACCTTGTGCTGCTGCTGTCTCGAGCGCAGTAAAAAACGGCTCGGTGGTCGCGTCGAGCGCGAGAATATAAAACTCTACCTCTACATACCGCTTTGCCGAGGCAATATCTGCAATCATGCGCTTGATGACTTCATCATAGTGAGCAATTGGTTGGATGTTGTTGCCAGCAAAGAGCGGGAGATGCGTCAGGCCCTCGCTAAGAGCAGCACTGTTTTGATACTTTTCGGGCGCAAGTGCCTCAATCATATGCGCGTCTTGCTTCCATTGGCTGGCCACGTACTGTGTCATTTGCTGGATATACCCATCAAGCGTGTCTTGGGCATTACGACGTCCTTTCGGCAGTCTTGAAAAGCCAAAGATAAGGAATGCGATCCAGCCGATCTCAGGAATCAGAAAAATAAAAAGTAGCCACGACATGGCAGAATTTGGACGGCGATTGCGCGGTATGACGAAAAGTGCGAGAATCCTAAGAAACCATTCAAAGGCAAACCAGATGACGAAGAGGACATGCCATATGCCCCACTCCATCAGGTATTACTCCTTGACCTCGAGTGAGAGCTCGGTCAGCTGCGCATCATCTACCGTGCTGGGTGAGTTCATCATCACGTCAACACCCGATCCATTCTTTGGAAATGCTACGACGTTGCGAATATTTTCTTCGCCTGTGAGTACCATGAAGATACGGTCGATACCAAAGGCTGCGCCAGCGTGCGGAGGTGCACCGAACTTAAAGGCGGTCAGCATGGCGCCGAATTTTGCCTCAACGTATTCTCTGCCATAGCCAAGCAGGCCAAACACTTCGTACATTACCTCTGGATTATAGTTTCGAACGGCACCACTAGCAATTTCATAGCCGTTCATCACCATGTCATATTGATCAGCCACTAACGCCAGTTTCTTTTCGTCGGTATCAGCCTCGCGAAGCGCTTCGACACCACCCTTCGGCAGACTGAATGGATTATGTCCAAAGTCAACGCGGCGATTTGCCTCATCCCACTCATAAAATGGAAAATCAACTACCCATAGCAAGGCGACTTTGTTTGGATCTTTCAGGTTGAAATGGTTGGCAAATTCGTTGCGTAACTTGCCCAAGACCTTGTTCACTACTACGCGCTGGTCGGTGCCAAAGAACACCGCATCACCATCTACAGCCCCCGTACTCGTCTGAATCGCCGCTAGTTCGCCAGGCGAGAGGAACTTTGCGATTGGTGAGACTGATTCGCCATTCTCGTACTTGATATAGGCGAGGCCGCCAGCACCCTCTTGTTTAGCAATCTCGGTAAAGCTGTCGATTTGTTTGCGACTAAGACTGGCGCCATTCTCGACACGAATCGCCTTCACGACACCACCACTAGCGAGCGTGTTTTTAAAGACACCGAACTCGGTACCGGCAAGATCGTGCGACAGATCAATCAACTCCATGCTAAACCGAAGGTCGGGCTTGTCTGACCCGAATCGGTTCATTGCATCTTCGTAGGAGATACGCGGAATCTCATCAAATGCTAACTCTTGATGAGAGAATTCGGTCACGAGTTTTGTCAGGAGTGGTTCCATGGTGCGCCGCACCACTTCGCCGTCATCGACAAATGACATTTCAAGGTCTAACTGGTAAAAATCACCGTACAGACGATCAGCCCGTGGGTCTTCATCACGAAAACACGTTGCAATCTGATAATAGCGGTGGAGACCGCCCACCATCAGCAGCTGCTTGAACTGCTGTGGGGCCTGAGGCAAAGCATAAAATTTACCTGGATGGACACGAGACGGCACTAAAAAGTCACGCGCACCTTCAGGGCTGCTATTAGCGAGGACTGGCGTAGTTACTTCAGTAAAGTCATGCTCGTCCATGTACTGACGCAATACTTTGTAATAATCAGCACGGCGCTTCAAGGTTTGCTGCATTGATGGACGGCGTAAATCAAGATAGCGGTATTTAAGGCGCAGCTCTTCGCCCGACTGCTGCCCTTCGTCTTTTGTCGCAACTGGCAAGGGCTCTGATTTATTGAGAAGCTCTAGCTGTTCAACGACAATTTCGACATCACCTGTGGGAATGTTCGGATTCTTGAGACCCTCTTCGCGCTCTTTAACCGTACCGCTAGCTTGAATCACGTACTCATCACGCACCGTCTCGGCCCGTGCAAACGCTTCGGCTTGTTCGGGATTGATCACAAGTTGCACGATACCCGTATGATCACGCACATCAATAAAAATAAGGCCGCCGTGATCGCGGCGAGCATTCACCCAACCACTCACTGAAATTGACTGGCCAATAGATTGCGGTGTGTGGATAGAAAAAACTCGTGTCATAACAGGTGTTATTGTACCACCTTACCTCTGAAACGGCTAGACGTCCGCATGCCTTTGGGGAATGTTGTTACCATGAGGATTGCGCTCGGCAACCTTACGAAGATCATCATGAGCATCAAATTCGTCAACAATCTCGCGACCAAGTAACGCTTCCATGACATCCTCAAGGCTGACAACACCCACTGTTTCGCGATATTCATTCACGACAATAAATAAATGATGGTGTGTACGAATAAAGGCGTTGAGAGCATGCCCGACGGTCTGGTCTTCACGAATATAAAATACTTTTTGCTCCATTGCTTGGGTGGCCGTTGGCGTCTTTTTTGCAGTCGCAACCAATAAGTCTTGGATATGAAGAATACCAACGATATGATCGATGTCATTCTCAATCACCGGGAAGCGGCTATGTCCTGTTTTATGAAGCTCATCAAGTGCCAGTGGACCCAGCAGCTCTTTGCCATCAACTGTCGCAATCATTGATTTTGGTGTCATTACCTCTGAGACAAGTCGAGACCCAAATGACAGGCTGTGTGTCACAAGCCGCTTCTCATCTGTCGTTATACCCCTTGTCATGGCTGCAATACTGTGTTGCAGCTCTTCTTTTGAGGTAATAGCCGGTGGATCAAGGATGATAGAACGTGCGCGAAGCGCAGCAAACACCCGAGGAAATCGATGAGTGAACCGTAGAAGATAGGGTTCGATATGATCATAGATTTTTTGTCCATAAACGGTAATGATCGGTAACCGCGCAATCACAGGATATTCTAACACAACGATGACCGCCACAATCACCCCAAACAGCCACCCAAGCTGTATGACACTCATAACAATGACAACAACCATCAATAAGGCGCTGACGATACGTTGTAACGTCATAATGTCATCAAAGACCTGGTATCGTGCCTCGTCACGCACCGCGACCGCGTCACCCTTGCCTGCCAAGCGCGCGACCTCAAATCGACTACGAGAAGGTTGGTTTGGACGCATACTTGCGACCAGTAACAACAGGACGGCAATGATACCGAAAACTATCCAAAGAAATATCGTCATAACACCATTGTACTACGGCAGACGTTACCACTAGCACTAATGTAATACGCGACCTAGAATATCAATGGTATACTGGATACAGTAATTAAGAGAGGGATACATATGGGAACAAAAGGTTGGATTATTTTTACCGGCATTGCCGTCGTGATACTGGGCGGGCTTATCTACCTATCAAACCAAGGAAAGATTGACGTTAGCGAGTTCAATAAGGATGCGATCATCACAGCAAACGACAAAAATGGCAACATCGGGGATAATTTCTTAGGCAGCAAGGACAGCAAGGTTGTTCTGATCGAGTACGGTGATTTTCAGTGTCCTGGATGTGCCAGCGCACATCCTCGCGTAAAGGCACTAGCTGAACGTTACGGTGATAATCTGGCCTTCGTCTTCCGTAACCTTCCACTTACCTCAATTCACCCGAATGCCCGTGTCGCTGCAGCAACTGCGGAAGCCGCCGGCCTACAAGGTAAATATTGGGAGATGCATGATAAGCTTTTCGAAGACCAAAACACCTGGAAAGGCATATCGTCTTCCGACCGGGGCGGTGTTTTCCGTAGCTATGCGGCATCGTTGAACCTTGACCTTGATAAGTTTGACGCCGACATCGCATCAAGCGCTATTACACAAAAGATATCGTTTGACCAGGCTTTGTTCAAAGCAACTGGGCATCAGCAATCAACGCCAACCTTCATCATAAACGGTGAACTTGTTCCTGCTGAGACATGGGGTGATGACGAGGCCTTTGACACCTTCATACGAGAAAAATTGACTGCGGCTGGCATCAAGGTGCCCGAAGATACAACTGAGAAAGAGTAATTCTCTCCCTGAATAACGAATACCACCCCGGTGCCTTGGGGTGGTATTATTTTTTGGGATGAAATCTCGGGGAGAGATTTCGGGTTTTGGATCAAAGGATCCTTACTGTGCGATATACAGTTGCCATTCGGCAGGCACCACATCCACTGCAATCTTTTTGCGCCGTGATGGCACAAACGTGATAGCTATTGGCATGTGTTGTTAAACTCCTCGCACCTCACATGGTGCTTTGCATCTCTGGTTGCGCCTTTCGACCTATTACTTTATTTAGTATTATTTTCCTCTAAAGCGCGAGACACAATAGCTATAGTATCAATTCAAAACGACAACGTCAAGACATGCAGCGTGATTCATACTGCTCTTGTTTTTATATTAGAATATTCTAAAACGCTTGGCAAGCAAATACACTCCAAAAATGAGGAGAATTGTAAAAGTCACAACAACGCTGTACGCCCACGGCTGATCGGCAAACGGCAACGCGACGTTCATGCCGTACATACCATAGAAAACATTTGGCAGCGCAATCAAGACGGTGAGAACTGTCAGCGTTTTAATGCGTTGGTTCATGCTGTTATTAGCAATTGTCGTATACGCATTGCGAATACTCTTCACACTTTGACGTTGGCTCGCCAGTGACACCAATAGCTGCTGGATGTGCAGGATAATATCATCAATCATCTCGACGTCGGCCGCCGTAAATGTATCACGCCTATTCTCGCGTAGATGCCGTGCCAGTGCCACCATGCCATCAAGGTTGGTGCCACACTCGTTCAGGTTGTCTTCAATCACCGCAAAACGAATGATATCCCGGTTTGTCACCTCATGAGTACGAAGACGGCTACCAACATCACGCACCGCGCGTGACGTCCTATGGAGCACGCTCTCATAGATGCTCACTACTGCGGCAAAGGTTGCCAATGCCAACGCGACCGGATCGGTCTCCATGTCTGTTGGGTTACTGCCAATAATATCATCCGGACGGAAGCTATCACTATACGCCAAGGTGAAGAACTTATCCTTTTGGACAATCGATAATAACGGGCTTGTATATACCTCTCCGTGCTTTGTACGGCGCGGTGTTCTAAGGAAGATGTACAACGCATCCTCCGCATACTCAACACGCGGCAACTCACTAACATCACGTACGTCACGAATAATATTTGGTGACAGGCCATATTCGTCAGCCAAATACGATAAATCATCAGCCACTACCGACTCGCCGTGCACCCACACATCATCATTATGTGGTTTTACGCCTGTCCGTATTGCCTCACCCCGAGAGCGCTTTGAGTAATAATGCAACATTATTACTTAGCAGTATACGCCGTTTCCAGCCATATCGCTAGAGCTTATTCCGCGCCAGGCGTCATCATGGCTGACGCTTTTGGCAGTTCCCGCTCACGGATAAGAAAGACGAGTATCGCGGCTACCGCGAGCAGAGCTGTAGCAGTCAAGAATATCCGGCTCAGACTATCGCCAAAGGCATGGGTAATACGGTATGAGAATTCCGACTGTGCTGATGCAAATGATTCCCGCGCAGCAGTCCGGTGAGGTTCTGGTAGTTTTTCTGTTTGAGCCATTGCAGCATCAGTTACCTTCTCTTTCATGTCTGGCATATTCAATGTCAGAAGTGTGTTCACATCATCAAGGCTGCCCAATTGTGACACTTCTGGTGCAGAGCGCAACTTCTGAACATACGCATCATTCTGTGTCGACCCAAGATGGCCAACAATACCAGCCGTCAGCATCGCGCCGAACACCGCCGTACCAATTGCCGATCCCAGGCTACGGAATAGCTGCGAGGAGCTTGTGGCGACACCAAGCTCTTTTTGCGAGAACTCTGTCTGCACGACCAAGCTAATGACTGGCATCATAACTCCCATACCGAGACCCAACGGAACCATCATCATGACCTCGTAGAGATACGACTTTTCTGGTGTCAGCGTCGACAGCATAAACATAGCAACTGTCGCGAGGACAATACCACTCTGCATAAAGACCTTGTACCGACCAGTGCGTGAAATAATCTGTCCCGAACCGACGCTTGCCACCATAATACCGCCCACCATCGGCAGAAGCATCAGTCCAGATTCAGTCGGCGAGGCGCCAAACACCTGCTGATTGAATTGAGTGAGATAAAGAATAGAGCCCATGAATGACGCGCCAAATAGTAATGCCACGGCCGTTACAAGTACGAAGTTGCGATTACGGAACAAATGAAGCGGCAGTATTGGCTCACGAGCCTTACGCTCGACGGATATAAATGTCAGCGTTGCTGTGACGACAATCGTTATCATAATGGCGCGCAAGACACCGAGCGACATACCAGTTGCATCCAGTAGTCCTGCGAAGATCACGTCGGTGTTATCGACTGCCAAGATAAGCATTCCTAGCGCCAATGCCAACAAGCCTGCACCAAGATAGTCAATCACCGGCTTATTGTTGTGTTTCAGCGGCGGGCAATATTTCATAATCAGCCCAAACGCCACGATACCAACAGGAATATTGATAAAGAATGTCCAGCGCCAGTCAGTCGTAAACCCAAAGATCCCATGTCCGTCCGTCAAGAATCCGCCCAGCAGCGGGCCGATAACTGAACTCAACCCAAATACCGCACCAATAAGACCTTGCCACTTACCACGTTCACGTGCCGCAAACAGGTCACCAACAATCGTGAAGGCATTTGCTGTAATGATACCACCACCGATACCCTGTACCGCCCGCCAAATAATAAGGTCAAGGATCGAGCCACTGAGGCCGCTAAAGAACGACGCGATAGTGAATATTCCCACGCCAATCAGCAACATTACTCGTCGGCCAAATAAATCAGATAGCTTACCCGCAATTGGTACGGTGATTGTCGTCGTAATCAGATACGCCGTAACGATCCAGCCCAATGAGGAAAAGGCGTTAAACTCTTCGACGATCTTACCAAGTGCGGTCGAAATGATTGTCTGGTCTAATGCGACAAGGAACATGCTGGCCATGACAGACAGCATAATAATGAGCTTGGCGCGCAAGCTAAGGTGATGGTTCATGTTCTGGTTATCCTTTCTGGTCGTCCGTCAAAAGTGTTTTTAACTGGTCGACATTATCAGTAAGGTGATCGATCATCTTACGAAGCTGCTCTTCCTTTATGAAGCCGACGAACTTGCCTTTTTCTGACCCTACAACATACAGCCGATCACCGGTCTGGATGTCCAGTTCTTCACGGGCGTCAGCAGGTATGACCACCTGGCCCTTTGTACCAACCGTTGCTGTTCCGTAAAGTTTTTTGTCATGCATACTCTCCCTATTGTAGGATAGGTATGAAAAGTATGTCAAGTATGATTACCTTCTTTTGAGGAAATAGAAGCTAAGCGATAGCGCCGAAAGTGCGCTAATGCCAATCACTACCCAGAACATATGCGGCCAATGTTCTCCTGGCAGCTCGACATTCATGCCGTACAGTCCCGCCATCATTGTCGGAATCGTTAGTGCTAGTGTAATGACCGTCAGGATACGCACCGTCTCGTTCAGTTTTGTATCAATGACCGCGCGGTACGAATCGCGTACGTTTGTAATTGTCCTCAGGAGGCTCTTGCACCGGCTCATCAACTGCTCGAGGTCAATTGAAAGATCCTCTACTAAATCATGATCGTCTTCATAGAGAGTAAGCAAGCGTCCACCCAGCAACTTCTCAATTGAGGTATTTGTTGGCTGTAATGCGTCGAGATAGTCGTTCAGCTTTCTTTCATACTCGGCAAGGACTGCAATATCTCGTGCACGAAGGTTCCGGACATCATTAGTGGCCGCGCGCATCTCTCGGTTGATCTTGGCAACTCGTGTTTGATATTGACGAACAATCGCTTCCATCATCAGGATGAAAAATTTTGTTTTCTGTGTTGTTGGTGCATTCGTACGGTCAATGAACGGCTGCCACAATCGCCCTAACGAATCACGGCTAATGGTTGCAATATGCTTATCACCAAGCGCAAAAAGAATTGGTGTCGTAAAATCGTTAAATTCATCATCGGTATCAGGAAGACGGGTAATGAAATACGTCCAGCCGTCTTCTGTTTCAACCCTGGGGACCTCGTGCGGGTCAAGGGCATCTAGCAAGATATCCTCATCAATACCAAGCTGAACAAGCGTCTGCTGTTCGGCTTCATTCGGACGATCAGCACGAATCCATGT
>DAICXK010000008.1 GCA_027312225.1 Candidatus Saccharimonadota bacterium | reverse complement strand
ATACCAACTCCACCACGCTTGTGACTTGGGAAGTTAGATGCCTTTGTGATCTTGCCGTATCCAAAGTCAGAAATCACAAGGAGTCGCTGGTCATCTTCACACACCACGTCCATTCCAACGACCGTATCATTTGGACGGAGGCGAACGCCTCGTACACCGCGCGCACTACGCCCCATTGGACGCGCATCAGCCTCATTAAATCGAATAGCCTGCCCTGCGGATGTTGAAACAATGATATCGTTCGCACCGCCCGTCTTCTGAATCCAACGCAGCTCATCACCTTCATCAAGCTTGATCGCTATCAAGCCGTTAGTGCGGATATTCGCATAGTCTTTCAGTGGTGTCTTCTTGACGGTTCCCTTGGTCGTCGTCATAAAGAGGTAGCCCTCGTCGTTCGCGTCTTTTTCATGCTTGATGATACTCGTGATTTTCTCTTCTGGCTGCAACTGCAAGAGGTTCACCGCAGCAACACCCTTTGCTTGCAGGCTCGCCGCCGGCACTTCGTATGCCTTGAGTCGGAAAACACGACCCTTATTCGTAAAGAACAACAGATAGTCGTGCGTACTTGCAGGTATCAGCTGGTCAATCGCGTCCTCTTCCTTGGTCGTCATACCGCGCTTGCCCTTGCCGCCACGGTTCTGCTTGCGATAATCACTAATAAGCGTTCGTTTGATATAGTTCTCAGTCGTTAGCAAGATAACGCTCTCTTCTTCTGGGATGAGCTCTTCGTCGCTAAATTTGCCAAGTTCGTGATTGATCACCTTACTGCGTCGTTCATCACCATACTTTTCTTTCATTTCCAAGAGCTCTGTCTTGATGATAGCGAGAATCTCTTTCTCATTGGCCAGAATCTCTTCAAAACGCTTAATCATCTTCAGTAGTTCGTTAAGCTCATTCTCGATAGCTTCACGCTCGAGCCCAGTCAGACGTCGAAGTTGCATCGCAAGAATTGCTTTTGCCTGGATTTCACTCAGCTTGAACCTCGCAATCAATGCTTTCTCTGCTTCATCTTGGGTCTTGCTAGCACGAATAGTCTTGATTACCTCGTCGATATGGTCGAGTGCGATCTTATAGCCCTCAAGAATGTGAGCACGCTCGCGTGCCTTCCGAAGCTCGTATTCCGTTCGGCGACGAACAACGATCTGACGATGCTTCACAAACTCGCTGAGCATCTCGTGAAGACCTAACACACGCGGTTGCAGGCCATCGACAAGTGCGAGCATATTAAAGCTAAAGCTTGTTTGCAACGGCGTCAGCTTGTAGAGCTGATTCAGGAGCTTCTTTGGATAGCCGTCTTTCTTGACCTCAACCACAATCCGTACCTGGCCGCGCGCTGTCTCGTCACGAAGATCACCAATATTAATTTTCTTATCTTTATGAAGTTCAGCAATCTTTTCAACGAGCGATGCCTTGTTAACACCATACGGTATTTCAGTAATAACAATCTGATGGCGCCCCTTCTTGGTTTCGACAATCTCTGCCTCGCCGCGCACCATCACACTGCCGCGGCCTGTTTGGTATGCCTGCTTCATCGGTGCCCCACCGTAGATTGTTGCACCTGTCGGGAAGTCCGGACCCTTAACATGCTTCAGAAGGTCATCGGTTGTCGCCTCTGCGTTATCAATTAACTCAATACTCGCGTCAACAAGTTCCCCTAGGTTATGAGGCGGGATATTGGTCGCCATTCCCACCGCAATACCTATCTGGCCGTTAAGGAGAAGATTTGGTAGTTTCGCTGGCAACACGACAGGCTCTTGCTCTGAGCCATCGAAGTTATCCCTGAAATCAATCGTATCTTTATCGATATCAGCAAGCATTTCATCAGCCGGCTTCGCCATGCGCGCCTCTGTATAACGCATTGCAGCGGCCTCGTCACCATCCATCGATCCGAAGTTACCCTGTCCTTGAATAAGCGGATAGCGTAGCGACCACGGCTGCGCCAAACGAACCATCGAATTGTAAATAGCCGAGTCACCGTGCGGGTGGTATTTACCCATGACATCACCAACAATACGAGCAGATTTTACGAACTTACTCGTACTGCGGTTGCCATTTTGATTCATACTAAAGAGAATGCGGCGATGTACCGGCTTGAGTCCATCACGTACGTCAGGTAACGCGCGGTCAACGATAACACTCATTGAATAGCGCAGGAAGCTATTCTCCATAACATTCTCGAGCGTCTGATATTCAACTCCTGATGTGTTTTCAACAACTTCCGCCTCTACTGGCAGCTGAGTATCATCCATCGGTGCATCCTGTGGTGTTGTATTTTTGTCATCCATATTAAATATCCAGCTCCTCTAGGTCAATCTTCTTCGCGCCTGCCTGAATAAACGACTTGCGAAGACTTACTTCATCACCCATCAATTTGGTAAATACTGCGTCAGCCTGCTCGGCATCCTCAACCTTTACTTTAATCAGTACGCGATTCTCAGGATTCATCGTCGTCTCCCACAATTGCTCAGCGTCCATCTCTCCTAGACCCTTGAATCGAGAGACTGTCACACCAGCTTGCTTGACAACATCTTCGTTCCCATCGACCACCACACCTTTTGCCTTGCGGCCTTCAATAATCTCATTCAGAATACGATCGCGCTCAGCCTCGTCATACGCATACGTCTTCTTCTGCCCACGATTAATACTGTACAGTGGTGGTTTTGCTAGATAGATGTATCCGCCCTCAACAACCTCTTTCATATAGCGATAGAAGAACGTTAATAGTAGTGTCGCGATGTGACTACCGTCAACATCAGCATCGGTCATGATGATAATCTTGTGATACCTAAGACCGTTAATATCAAAGGCATCACCAATTCCTACACCGAATGCCTGGATCATGGCCACGATCTCTTTATTGGCGAACATCTTATCAAGACGTGCACGTTCGGTATTAAGCACCTTACCGCGGAGTGGCAGAATAGCCTGCGTCTTATTATCACGGCCTTCTTTTGCAGAACCCGCAGCCGAGTTACCCTCTACGATGTATATCTCGCTATCCGATGGACTCTTGCTACTACAATCCCAAAGCTTGCCAGGAAGTCCCATGCCATCCAGAGCACCCTTACGAAGCACATTATCGCGCGCTGCACGCGCTGCCTTGCGCGCACGAGCTGCAAGAATTGCCTTACCAACAATCTTCTTAGCTACGTCTGGGTTTTCCTCGAGATAGTAGCTGAAGTATTCGTTCATCACCTGCTCGACATAACGACGAACCTCAGGGTTACCTAATTTGTTTTTCGTCTGACCCTCAAACTGCGGATCAGGCAGCTTCACAAGGATAATTGCTGTCAGGCCTTCACGAATGTCATCACCACTGAGGTTATCTTCTTTTTCTTTCAAGAGGCTGTTCTTGCGTGCGTAATCATTAATAACACGCGTCATCGCAGCACGGAACCCGACAAGGTGGGTACCACCATCCGGCGTTAGCACGTTGTTGGCGAATGGCTTTACGATTTCAATAAACGTATCGTTATATTGAACAGCCACTTCGACCATGCTGTCTTCAATTTGTTTCTCAACATAGAAAATATTTTCACTAACAACGTCTTTTCCTATATTAAGATGCTTGACGTAGCTCTGGATACCGCCTTCAAAATAAAACGCATCTCGTGCACCAGTGCGATCATCACGCACCGCTACATAGATACCCTTCGTAAGGTACGCCTGGTGGCGGAGATAATTAACCACCCACTTGTAGTCAAAAGTGACTGTCTCTTTGAAAATAGTTGGATCAGGATAGAATGTAATAGTTGTACCGGTTGGACGATCAGTTGGGCCAACTTTCTTAAAGGGTACCTTCACTCCACCACGCTCGAATTCAACACGGTAGAGCTGCCCCTTTTGCACCACTTCAGCAATCATATGCGTGGAGAGAGCATTAACGACACTCGAACCAACGCCGTGAAGGCCTGACGATACTTTATATCCGCCGCCGCCAAACTTGCCGCCAGCATGCAGCACCGTCAACACTGTCTCAAGTGTTGAGAGACCGGTCTTAGGATGCTTATCAACCGGAATACCACGCCCATCATCGGCAATGGTAATGCCGCCATCATCGAGAATACGTACATCAACACGCGTCGCATGACCAGCAATTGCCTCGTCGATAGAGTTGTCAGCAATTTCCTTAATTAAATGATGAACACCGTCATAGCCAGTGCTACCAATATACATACCAGGACGCTTACGAACCGGCTCCAGTCCTTCCAATACCTGGATTTGCGACCCGTCATACGAGCCGTCGTCTACTTTTTTAGCCATTCTTCCCTCACTTATTCAGTCATTCAGCTATTTACTTCTACAGTATAGTATACCGAAAAAACGCGTTTCACTCAAGTAACTTGCGTATTTTATATCTGTTATGGTAATCTTGATGCATAATAATTAAGGGTGGATAATGTTTCAAGAAATCGTCTCACAAATTTCCTTCAGTCCTGCCATGGTGGAGCGTCTCAGTCTGTACGCACATACCATTAAGCGCAGACAGCGCATCAGTGGGTGGAGTCTGATTGTTGTAGGTATTCTCTGTATTGCGCAAATTATTGTAACAATGGTGCCGCCACCGTCCGATATCTCGCAAGAATCTCTTGACCAATCATCTGATACCTTTGTCTCGCCGCTCTACGATGAATCATCAGTCACTCCTGCCCCATCGATACTCTCACAACTCGATACCCTTGCAAGCAATCTACCTTCGTATGATAACGCAATCATTATCGGCATCTACTGCCTGCTTCTAATCGTTAATATCTTGACTTACCTATCCCTCCGCCTGCGTGCCAAGGAGATACGTATTATCCGCACACAACTAAATACAGGAGGCCTGTAAGATCATGGCAACTCCCGACAAGTCAGCACTCAAATCAGGCTATGACAACACCATGAATGATATGCGAGAGGACTTAACCTCCGCAGAGCGTGCGTGGAGTCGCGCGATACACTCACCCGTAGGGATTGCTATTGGCGGCCTTTTTGGATCTATCCTTCTTCGACCTCGGTCGCTGATGACTGGCGCAACTCTCGCCCTTGTAACGCTTGTAGGGACTTTTATCGTAGCGCTCATTTACCACGTACCGTTTAATACAACCGAGCCTTTAATCGCCTTCGTTTTCGGCTGGTGTATTGGGCTCCTCTACGACTTGTTCTTCGTTATTTCGAGACGCGCAGCCCGCTAACGAATCTTCATCGAAAATTCTTGCGACTCATCAGACTCTTGTGTTGATCCAGCACGAAAATCAAACTTATGTACACCGTCGATTGGCGGTGTGTCAGTTGGAAGTACCGGCGGAGGAGTTAACGAAGCCGGAATGTCGGCCGGTATAGATGGCGTTGCTTCTGTCGTCGGCGCCGAAACTGGTTGTTGCGGCAATGCCGCCGGGAGAGGAGGCTGCGGTGCCGCCGACGTAGGCGGTGCGGGAGCAGGCGTAGGTTGCACTGCAGGCCGTGGCGGCAACGAGGAGAGCGGCTGCTGCGGCGACAGAGGAGCTGCAGGTACTGCTCCACGCTGACTTGTGAGCTGTTGACGCTTTGCCAGCCATTCGTCAAGGAATGATGATCCCGAATTTGACTTAACCGCCCCCGCTCCAGGGACCGGGGCCTTAGGAGAAGCTCCTGCACCTACGCCAAATCTGTTACTTTGTGCCTTTCGCAGTTCTTCGAGCTTGTTTTTCTTGGCAGTCTCCCCTGCACTAAGACGATCAGAAATCTCTTTCTCTACGACCACTCGAGGCTTGCCGTACTTGGCCGCGGATAGTTTCTTTAGGGCATCAACAAGATGAGGGTTTGACTGGCCCATCGGGGGAATCCAGCTCATACTAAACGGTGCGGATGGAACATTCTGGATCATCACAGAAGTAATAGAATTATGATTTGGCAGCTTGGCGAGATCTTCGGCTTCAAACGTCGGCTTGAACTTCTTCTCAAGTATCTCGGCGTCCGTGATACCAATACGACCACTAATCACCGTACCGACGTTACCGATAATTGCCTCACGAATTTTATCGGTCAACTGCGTCATAAACTGGTTTCCTAGCGCCAAGTTGAGGCGATATTTACGAGCCTCAGACAGAATTGATTCGAAACTCTCAGTTGCGAAATTCTGGAACTCATCCACAAATAGACAAAAATCCTGACGCTCATGCTCGAGCATATTCGCCCTCGCCATCGCCGCGGCCTGGAACTTCATCACAAAGATAATACCCAACAATTTGCTGTTTAACTCACCCATCTTACCCTTTGAGAGGTTAACCAACAGAATCTTTTTGTTGTCCATAATATCGCGCAGATTAAAACCGCTCTTAGTCTGGCCAATAATATTGCGCATCGAGTCGTTTGAGATGAACGGACCAAACTTCGAGACAACCCAAGAGATAACCTCACCTGCCTCATTCGATTTTTGTGATGCCGGGAACTCTTTTGTCCAGAAATCGAGCACCGTGCGATCGGTCACGTACTTTAGCTTAGCGTTGCGGAACTCGTCGTCAATTAACACCTTTGGGATGTCAATAAATGTGCCTCCAGCTGGATCCGACATTAATAAAAGCGCGCAGTTACGGAAGATGTGTTCCAGGCGGGGACCGACAATACCAGTATGCCCAGGGTCATAAAGACCATACAGCATATTTATCGCCTCTTGAACCAAGAAATCCTTTTGATCAGGAGTATCAAACTCAAACATGTTAAGCCCGATTGGATTGGTCATATCACTCGGGTTAAAGTAAATGATGTCTTCAACACGTTCTTTTGGCACCTTACCTAGCAGCGCCTCAACCGAATCACCGTGCGGATCGACAAAGGCAAACCCGCGCCCATCCATCATGTCCTGATAGGCAATATTCTCTAGCAAGACCGACTTACCCGTACCGGTCTGACCGATAATGTAGGTATGTCGTCGGCGATCATTCGTACTGAGGCGGATTGGTTTTTTAACACCACGGAATTCGTTGTATCCCAGCAGCACGCCCTCGTCCATAACTTGTGTTGGGCCATCAACTTGCTTTGACATCTGTCGCTTGACCTGGGATGTTGGGATACTGCTCTGGTCCGGCAGATGGAACAATGTCGCAAGCTCAACAGTATTGAGCACATTCTTTGATATCGATTGAGGGAAGAAGCGGAATATATACGCCGTCACCAATTCATCGACACTCTTTGTCGGCGTAAACTGAAAACCATTAAAGCTTGGTGAGTCAAACAGCGAGAAGGCAGCAACAACGTTCTTTAATAGGCCCTGTGATCGTGCCGCCGTGTTCGACGATACCACCACACGAATCAACACCTCATACCCAGAGTGCCGCGTCTTTTCCTCGATCGCATCAATCGCTGATTGCTCAAGAGCGGTTAACTGACGATCTTCTGGCTTCATCTGATCAACAGACTCTGGCGGTTTCCATAACGCCTCAAGTAATCCACTTACTCCCTTGAACCCAAGAGGACCCTTAATGCCCTTCTCTTTCTTGATTTTTTCTACTGCTTCAACCGATGTCTTCGTCCAGCCCTCTTGTGCAGGACGCATTAAGAACTGTACCGCCATACCGTCCTCGCGCGAGGCCGATGAGAATGCATTCAACATTGCGCGCGCCGCATCGCGTTTTGTGTCTTGGTAGGTAGCAATCGGATAAATAAAGTCTTTTTTCAGGGTAAACTCGCCACCAATCGTGCCGCTCATACGACCCTCACGGCTAAAGATATTCCTCTCTTCAACTTCCTCAAGGCGAGCAGTCGGGTATGCCGCGGCTATCGCTTGCTTAACAACATCAACAAGAACAAAGGGCACGACCGCATAGTAATGTACGAGCCCCTCATGAGCAACAATCTCAAATGAAATGTGCCGCTGTCCGTAAATACGACTCTTAAACCCCTTGGTCGCTGTGCTTGCAATGATGTTGTAGAGCACCTGCGCTTCAGATAAAACTTCTTCCGTTACATCGCGCTCGTCACGCCCACCGGCCTCAATGTCGTCGCTCGCTGGTGGAATATGAATATACATAGGTATCATCTTTAGCCCACGTTCATAATTCTTAGCCTCGCGTAACGTCTTGCGGTATTGGCTAAACAAAAATACTCCCGCAGCAATCGCGAGAACGATAACAATAAATCCTGTTATCAATACTTCTGTCATACCGTTCTACCTCATGTACCTACTCAGAGGCACCCAATTCCTTTCCGTAACGCTTGCGCAAGTATTCACGCTGCAACTGACCAACTGCCTCTTCCCTCGCCCGAGGATCATCAATCGTCTGCGCAATAATATGCTTTGCCTTGTTCACCCACTCCTTCTCAATAAGATCATCATCTGCTGCGGTATCGGGTACGTCTGTAATGGCTGTTGGCGTCACAGCCGAGTCATCCGCTCCGATAACGGGTTGCGGCAAAGCTGGCGTCACGACAGGATCAGGCATTGGCTGAGGAGGAGCCTGTGCAGGCTCCCGCTCAATACGCGCTGGCTCATGATCGGGAAACACCTCTGGTGCAGCACCTGGCACTAGCTCGGGCGTAGGAGCTGGCAGCGAGGGAGATTGCTCGTAGTTCATACGTGGCGCGTTAAGACTCGGTTCCATATCTGTAATTATAGCATAAGAACTTCGGAATCAAGTAAGCCTGGTTAGCTTTTCGTCCGACGCGTAATATACAACACACCAATGCAGCCAAAAATTCCTACCAAAAGCAACTCATACCAGCGTATGCCATCGACGGAATACAATCCCATAACAATCATAGGTAGCGCAGCGAGCACGGTTGCGTAAAGATACGCACGGTTCAACGATAGTCTTGTCCGCACTTTACGATTCGTCAGCAGATGCGATAAGAAATATACAATGCGTGTCCCCGCGTACAACAAAAAAGTCACCGCGCCAAGCAGTGACAAATACAACAGAATAAATACCAGCAATATGACAACGGGACCAGCACTCCCTGGTGCTGTTGTTGTCAACAATAGCATTAAAAGAAAAAAGCTTATAATCGAAGTAATCGTAAGAATTCTAGCAAGCATATCGCTTCTTACTATACACGATGTAAGGTCATAATACTTTGGACATAACCCAAGGTAGCCAAAGCGACAAGCTTATATGTTCCCAGTTGCAGCATACGCCACCGTATATCAAATAATAGGGCGTGTGAACTGTATGAACGGCCTGCCGCTCGTTGGCTTACTGACCGCTCCGAGAAAACTCGGGGCAAGTATTTTGCATCGTTTCCACGATACGCCTAGTACTATCATGTCTTCGCCACTTATGAACGAAAAAAGGAATATACTAGGCGCATCAGTACTCCGGATGCGACTCAACGCCACGTAAAAACTTAGGCGGAGCATCGGTGACGCCACGATCAAAAGAAAAGTAAAGAAGGTGCTTGATGCGCCTAGCGCAACATAGTTTTTGTTTTGTCTTTTTGTTTTGTCGTCACCGAATTTCCGTCGAATCATTATCGTCGGTATAGTTCTAGCGAGCTGAGTTGTTAAGGTATTTTTTGCTTTTTTTGTTTTTCTAAAAGCTTGAACTGATAATAGCACGGTTACGCTTTTCAGTCAATAGTCTATCGTTATTTTAAATATGTAATTACAACAACATATATGTAGAATGTTCTACTACATAGGTGTTATTTTATTGGTGTTGTAAATAAAAGTACGTTGTGTAGATTATATATAATAGTACAATACTTCCGCAAAACGGAAGCCATTCGGTCGTCATATGCCCATTCATGCTACAATATCTTCCATATGAACCACGAACCAATCGACTACCTGTGTCCATTCTGCGATTGGCTAGGCGGCAATGAAACTGAGTATAAGCGTAATGACGATATCGTCCTGCAAGACGAGCATATTACCGCGTTCATTTCACCGAAATGGTGGGTCAACAATCCCGGCCATGTCATTATTATCCCAAACCGCCACGTCGAAAATATTTACGATATCGACGACGCCTTGCTAAAGCATGTTGCAGTTACCACCAAGCGCATCGCCATTGCCATTCGATCAACCTACGATTGCACAGGCACATCAACCCGCCAACATAATGAACCAGACGGCAACCAGGATGTCTGGCATTTTCACACCCACGTCTTCCCTCGCCACCCTGGCGACATGCTTTACCAGAACCACGACAATAAAGCCTTTGTCCCTCCTGCCGATCGCCGGCTCTACGCCGCGCGGCTGCGTCGTTATTTTGCCGATCACAACGCATAGCTCGTACACCATGGATGGTGTGGTCTATATACCGTCCTACCCTACCCAGCTACTGACAAATTATCGTGGTATTTTTTACCTAAATATTACCCGAAAATAGTATTGACGTAAGCACGATGCTAGCTTATTATAGGGGTAGTTCCTGAGTAAAAAAATTATACAGGAACCAAAAATAAAAAGTATTTCCAAAAAACTCCACACTTGAAACGACCGTTCCTCGCAGGCGGTTGTTTCTTTTTATGTGGAGCTGGCGGGTACGTTCACGTTTACTCCACTCGGGGGCTAAAGCCCGCTCGCTACGGTCAAGCAATGATTGCTCAGACAGCCACTGGCTGTCTTCCACCTCACGGGCAGCAGCCCTCATCAGCCAGAAAGAAAATGCTCCAATCGAAAGGATTGGAGCATTTTCTTTGGTGGAGCTGGCGGGTACTGCCCCCGCGTCCAAAAGGTAACTGACTATTCGTCTACAAGCTTAGTTTATCTTGATAATTTACAACTCTTCAGGCTAAAAGATAAACAGAAATGTCCGAATTGTTGCGTGGAAAACTTTCCTAGCGTATGCACCACTGCGCACATACGTAGTAAGTGACATAAATATAACACCCCCTGCCGATATGTCACCTGATGACACGGGATGATCGCGCGTATTAGGCTGCGATTGGTGCAAAGGCAAACTTAGGAGTGATAGCACTCTTTAGATTTGCAAATGCTGTTTTAATTGGGTTTGCAATTAAAAATATACGTACGTGTATGGTCGGCTTGCAAAATAATCTGTTAATATCCTTCTGTCGAAAGCTATATCAGCCCCAGATATATTTATTTTACCATCACTTGTCGTTCATTTCTAGTTATGCTTAACTAGAGACACATGACGGTGGCAAAGGTGTACTCGGCAGCTCCTATCGGCTTTGATGGCAAGGTCATTGAGGTCGAGGGCGACGCCACCAGAGGCCTTCCCTCTATCCAAATTGTTGGATTAGCCAACAAATCAATTGATGAGGCAAAAGAACGTGTTAAAAGTGCCCTTACGAATTCTCTTCTTGAGTACCCTGCTAAACGGTTAACGATTAACCTTGCACCTGCAGAGCTCCCCAAAGAGGGCACTCATTACGATCTTCCTATTGCGCTGGCCATCCTCGTTGCAAGTGGCCAATTACTCCAGACAGATGTCGCAGGCGCCTTACTTGCGGGTGAATTAGCGCTTGACGGGTCGGTGCGCCCCATCAAAGGAGCTATATCTATTGCTGAGATTGCACAAAATACCAATCTCACCACGCTCTACCTTCCCGCTGGCAACGCCCACCAAGCAAGTCTTGTGACTGGGATCTCTGTCATTGGCGTACAATCTCTGAAAGAGCTATTCCTTCATCTCAAGGGTGAGCGGCGTGTACAGCCAACTACTCCCCCTGTCCCACAGCCCCGTGATGAGCGACCTGAACACCCCCTGCTTGATGACATCGTCGGACAGTCTCAGGCAAAACGCGCGCTTATCATAGCTGCCGCTGGCCGCCACAACCTCCTTTTAAAGGGATCTCCTGGTACGGGCAAAACTATGCTCGCCCAGGCGCTGCTTCACCTGCTGCCCGCCCCTCAGCCAGATGAACAACGAGAAATCACCAAAATGCTTAGCCTCGGTGGTGAGGCCATCGATACCATCATCACTCATCGGCCATTCCGTACCCCGCATCACACCTCAAGTCGCATCGCCATCATTGGCGGTGGCAGCCACCCCCAACCAGGTGAGATCAGCCTAGCACACCGTGGCGTGCTATTTCTTGACGAACTCCCTGAATACCCACGCTCTACCCTTGAGGCGCTACGCCAGCCGCTAGAAGACCGTCAGGTCGCAATCTCACGCGCCCAAAGCAAGGTGTCGTATCCGGCAGACTTTACATTAATTGCAACGATGAATCCATGCCCCTGCGGATACTACGGAGATGCGTCAAGAGAATGCTCTTGTTCGCCCATCCAAATTAACAGCTATCAAAAACGATTATCAGGACCGCTCCTTGATAGAATTGATCTTGTCGTCACTGTTCCACGCGTTCCCCACGACACATTACTTGAGCACAGTTCGTTATCGGATTCACAACATAAAGCAGCCCGAGAATCTATCTCTCGTGCCCTGTATCGTCAATCTATAAGATACAAAAGTAGTAATAGATACAACGATATGCTATCAAGCCACGAAATTAGATCTATTATCAAACTTGATACCGACTCAAAGCGTCTTCTTGCTACCGCCACCGATAAAATGCAGCTTAGTACCCGTGCATACTTTCGAGTACTGCGCGTAGCGCGCACGATTGCCGACCTCGAAGATAGTGATGATGTTCACACCTCTCATATTGCCGAAGCCCTGCAGTACCGACAGAACTAGTACCTCTTGTATTCTCGGGGGTATTTTGGTAGAATAGTCGATGAGTAACGCCCGAGAAGCAAACTCATAAAGTAATTCAAGGAGAGTAACAATCAGTAACAATTCAGTTCGTATCAATGAATCAATCCGCGCTCGCGAGTTACGTGTCATTGGTCAAAACGGAGAACAATTGGGAATCGTTTCACGAGCTGAAGCACTGAAGCTTGCTGAGGAAGCCGGGGTTGACCTGGTTGAAATCTCACCAAATGCCGATCCTCCTGTTGCCAAAGTCGTTGACTGGGGTAAATACCAGTACCAGAAGATGAAGGAGCAACAGAAGAATCGCAAGAACAGCAAGCAGGCCGAGCTAAAACAAATGCGCTTTGGCCTAAAAATCGGCAGCGGTGACCTTGATATCAAGCTGCGCAAGATTCGATCTTTCCTTGAGGCAGGACACAAAGTCCGCATCCAAATATTCTACCGTGGCCGCGAGATGGCTCACAAAGAACTTGGATACGAACTGATTGATAAAATCGTTGCCCTACTGGATGAAGATGCAATTCTCGAGCAAAAACCTCAGATGGCTGGTCGCAATCTGAGTATAGTAGTAAGGAGTAAGAAGTAATGCCAAAGCTAAAGACCCACAAAGGAACCGCCAAGCGTGTCAAGCTTACCAGCACTGGTAAGATTACCCGCCGCCGTGCGTTCAAAGGCCACATGCTTGCAAAGAAAAGCAAGAGCCGCAAACGAGCCATTAATACAACTGCTGTTGTAAAGGGTGGTATGGAAAAGAACATTAAACGAGCCCTAGGAGTATAACCCATGCGAGTAAAACGAGGAGTTGCCGCACGCGCCAAGCACAAAAAGATTCTTAAAGCTGCCAAAGGTATGCAGCACGCACGCACGCGTTCGTACCGCCTTGCCAAGCAAGCCGTTATCCGCGCGCTGCAATATAGTTACCGCGATCGCCGTAACCGCCGCCGCGACCTACGCGCACTGTGGATTACACGTATTAACGCTGCTGCGCGTCTTGAAGGTACCACCTACGGAAAGCTTATCGCTGGCCTTAAATCTGCAAACGTAGAACTAGACCGCAAAGTACTTGCTGATCTTGCCGTCAACGAGCCAAAGGCATTTACTGCAGTTGTAAAAACAGCAAAGTAAGAAGAAGCCTTCTCTTAACTAAAAACACCCCACAAGGGGTGTTTTTAGTTGGCAGTCTATCGGTAAGCCGGGTTCTGTCGTGGACGATCATCTATCTAGTCTTTCCGTTGCCGAAAAAATCGAGCGGATATCGGCCTGCGAGCGGATCACTCTTTATACAGACCTCCTTGCAGCCGACAGGGTTTACCTCCTCCGTATGTCGCCATACGTCGCTGTGAGCCTTTACCTCACTCGTTTCACCCTTACCTCTCAGTGATTGCCGAGCCCCGAAAGGACCTTGCAAGACTGGTTATAATCGAGGCGGTATCGTTTCTGTGGCACTTTCCCTAGGGTTACCCCCGGTTGCCGTTAGCAACTGCCGTATCCTACGCTGCCCGGACTTTCCTCTTGTATATGCTACAAGCGATCGTCTAATAAACTGCCTACCGACCAGTATACACTATTCTATTTGCTTCGCTCGGGCATCAAGTGTTTTATTCACCATGCCATCAGCTAATTGATTAAATTCTCTTTTTACGTGCGAAAACTTTACCATCTCAAATTGTCGAATCAATCCACGTATTCGTTCGTGAATCGGCCATAACTCTCGATTCTTAATCGTATATGTCCCATTCATCTGATTCACGATCATCATACTATCTACCCGAAAATCAATTCGCTTGTACCCCAGCTCAAGCGCACGCTCAAGCCCAAGACGAACCCCATGATACTCTGCGACACTATTTGTCGTGATACCAAGATACTCACCACCCTGTTCCACCATTTCTTGTTGACCGTTTACAATAACGAAGCCGGCAGCCGATGGCCCAGGATTGCCACGAGACCCCCCATCCGAGTAAACAGTTATCACATCATTCGATGTTATTTCATCAACAATCTTATTCTCCTCAACAACAAGTTCATCTGTAATTGACTGATGTTGTATTATTCCCAACAATAATGACGTAAGGTCGGTCACTTCTTCTTGTTGTATATTTTTAAACGATTTCCATTCATATTTACTATAATGGCCGCTCAGATTAATGACATGATGTCCAGGCGCAAGGCTCACAAGATAGACAAGCACTAAATATTGGATAGCACGGTCGTCATGATCAATGTACGTCACCGCGTCATACAGCTGGGCCGTCTGAACGTACACCCCCACGTCATCATGAAGGTACCGACGCAACGCATCTTCTGGCTGCTCTTCATACGCAACCTTACCTCCCGGCAATTCATACTGGCCCACGATGCTCGATCGTCCATCCGCGCGACGTAGCAGTAACGTCTTGCCTTCACGCCGTACGATCGCTCTTACTGAGATTCGTTGCTTCACTATTACATTCCTTGTGACTGTTTGTATTGTCTCATTCCTACAGCTATTCTACGATGAAACGAATAAAATGTCGCCCTGTGGACGACATTTTCTGCTTCTTCACCTTGGTCGGGATGACTGGACTTGAACCAGCGGCCTCACCACCCCCAGCGGTGCGCGCTACCAACTGCGCCACATCCCGATATGTACCGTTTTAACACAAAAAATCCCAGAGATCGCCGTTGGACGCTTGATATTCCCCTGCGTATAGCTGGAGGTGGGTGTTCTCAAAGCGCTACCACGGTAGCGAATCATTTGAACTCCCTATCAATATGATGTTAGGAAAATCATATGCGCCCGAAGCTACTCTGGGACACTTCTAGTATAGCACCGAATTGTTCTGTCGTCATGCCTAAGACAGACGAAAAATTGCTGTAAATAGATCCAAGATTCCAACAATAGCCCCACCAAGCAGAGGTCCTATGACTGAGCCTGCAAGCATAACCAACACAAAGATAACAATAATACCCATGCGTTCAATCACTTCCATACCGCGTCGCACAAATTCAGGCGCAAGCGCATAAACAACCCGTGAACCGTCAAGTGGCGGGATCGGCAACATATTAAATATAAAGAAGCCTATATTCACATACACTCCTGTTATTATGATCTGTCCCATCAGGCTTACCTCAACCCCTGCGGTCGTGATAACACCGGTAACAACACCGACGCCAAAGAAAATAAAGGCAATAATAAAGTTGGTTAACGGTCCAGCAACGGCGATCAATGCCGCGCCCCACTCGCCACCCTTCACTCTGTCAGGGTTGAATGGCACAGGCTTGGCCCCACCAAAGATAGGTGCACCAGGAATAAGCGCAAGCATCACTGGCAAAAGAATCGTCAAAAACGGGTCAATGTGTTTTATTGGGTTCAATGTCAGTCTCCCTTGCCGCTTGGCCGTGTCATCACCTAACCAATACCCGACAAATGCGTGCATTGCCTCGTGAAGCGTCATCGAGGACAGAATCACGCCAATAAGAATCACAATATACCCTATGTCCATTCATTCTAGTATACAACACCTTGACGAAAACGCTAAAGAACGCTATACTCGTACAGATTGAATAATTAAAGTAAGGTGAATGATATGGCAGCACGCTGTGAACTAACAGGAAAAGGCAAGCAATTTGGCAACAACGTCAGCTTCTCTCTTCGACGCACCAAGCGCGTTTTCAAACCAAACCTACAAAAAAAGACATTTGTAGTGGATGGCCAGAAAGTTACCATGACCTTGAGCACTAGTGCGATCCGCACCCTCAAGAAAAAAGGTATCCTCGGAAAGAAAGACGTTCAGGCAGCCAAGTAAACTGTCTTCTAAAACTACAAAGCCCTCACCGATGAGTGAGGGCTTTGTAGTTTTAATACTTCAGAAGAGGTTATGAGCGTGCAACAATAACCGTCGTTAAGACTTCAGGCACTGCGGAAGCACTTTTAACCTTGTATTTCGCCACCTCTTCAGTCGGAGCACCTAGCTCTTTCGTAAACGTTTCGAGCGTATCCTGTGGCACCTCATACTTTAATGCTGCATCAGCGTAATGCACTGGTATGACTACCTTCGGATCAATCTGTCGAACAATACTTGCTGCACTCGTCGCATCCAACGTATAGCCGCCTCCACCAACAGGTAGAATCACCACATCAACAACGCCAATACCTTCTAGCTGATCTTCTGATAGCTTTGGTGCAATATTACCAAGCACTGCGATCGTCACACCACCCACCTCGATACGATACATCGTTGATAGCGGTAGGCTATCGTCAGCATCAATATGACGAGTAGCGGGTATCCCGCGGATCGAGAAATCAGATGCCTCGTACTCGCCGGGACCCTCGAGCAGCAGACGGTATTCGCCTGCGGGCACTACAAACCGCTCTTCGGTCGCTAACTGAACTGCGTCCTTAATGACAAGGTCTTTCAAGCCGACAACCGACTGCTTTGGATCAATAGCAAGCGTTGCCTTCTTTGTCGTCACTACAATTGTGTTACCACCTTTATATTCAATATCAAACATCTCTTCTCTCCTTATTCGGTCGATTTCAGTATATTATCGTCGTCTACTAGTGTAATACATTTTCCGGCAATTATCTCTGTGATAAATCTATCTCGTACGCTCAAGCGATAGTAAAAGTCGTCATATGATAGAGCCACATAGTTGAGTTCTCGGCCTTCTGCGGTCTCGGCGGCCTTAACCAGCTTCTTAAAGCGCGCAGCATTCACGTTTCCGGCGACAAGGACATCAACCGCGCTGGTCGAGCCTTTCGCAAGCACCCCGGCAAGCAAGGCAATCCGAACACCTGGTAGTGCACGGAGATCGTCATGCCAGGTTTTCTTTGTCGTGGCTTCCTTCTGGACGGCGGGCATCTTTTCGTCTGCAAAGATAGCGCGAAGCGGTACATAGTATTCATATCTCTGGTTTACTTCGTAATACAACTTGTTATCAGCAGTATCACTCGTTACAATGCCCACCGTTGTCATGTTTGCCAGCTCGCGACGTACCGAGTTAATTTGTTCGTCGATCAGGCGCGTAATCTCACGCACATAAAATGATTTACCAGGATTGCTCAAAAAAAGATGAAGTAGCTTCACTCTTGTTTTTGAACCAAATAACGCATCAATCATTTTCCCCTCGCCTGCCTTTCTGTATCCATTTTATCACACCTTATGTTCAAGTACAGAGGCAACGTATCGATAAATTTGTTCACCATCACCCCAGTAAATATACGGATTTCGCCGAAACCATGTCATTTGTCTTTTCGCCAGCTGCCAATCAAGTGTTGTATTTTTGTCTTTAATATCATCATAGGTAATCTGTCCTTCTAGATACGATTTCACCAGTGGATAGACGTTGCCCGTCATTGCCTCGTTTTTCCATCCATATTTCTTGCCCAATATTATTGCTTCATCCACAACACCATTTGCTAACATTTGTTCGGACCTGTGTTGTATTCTTGTGCGCAGTTCATTCCGTGCTGTAGCGATTCCTACAACTATCGTATCCTCAATGGGGGTTGTTTTTCTCTTTTTGTTTATGCTTTCCTGTTCAATCGCACGTATGATGTAACGCTTATTGCGATCATTGCCTGGTAGCGTAATGTTGTTGTCATGACAATAATCATAAAGTTTTTCGATCGTCAGCGCTTCTAACTGACTTCGTCGCGTTGGGTCATACCCTTCTCCAAACTCATAGTCAAACAACACACCATCGATATATAGTCCCGTACCGCCCACAATGAACGGTATGCGTCCACGTGCTTTAATTTCAGCAACTTTACGGAGCGCATACTGCTTGAAATCAGCTGCCGTAAAGCGCTGCCCTGGATCAACCATATCAAGCCCCCAATGAGGAACATCAGCCTGTTCTTCAGGGGTTGGTTTAGCAGTACCAATATCCATGTCTCTGTAGACGGTTCGGCTGTCGGCACAGATGACTTCTCCGTCATACCGCTTTGCTAGCCTGATCGCCAAAGCCGTCTTACCGCTAGCTGTTGGTCCGACAATTACAACAAGCGGAGGTTCGGGTCGTTCCATTCTGGTCGCCATCTCCGTTCTCCAAAATCTCTTACATGCCACTGCTCATCGCATTCAATACCGTCTTGCGCCAGCAGCTGACGCTGTATATCCTGACCACCAGGAAAGCCTACTGCCAGCCCACCTTGGGCATTAACCAACCGATGCCAAGGTAGTTCCGTCGGACCGGTATGCGCAATACCCCCGACAATTCGTGCAGCCCGCGGACTTCCCGCCATCGCAGCCAAATCACCATAGGTCGTCACCTTTCCATCGGGTAGCTCAGCCATCAGCGCCTCTATCTTAGCGCGAAACTCGCGCTCGCTGCTCCGCCGTGCATAGGGATCTTCTGCTGCTCCGCCGCTCAGCTCGTCCATCTACAGCTCCTGCAGGTATGCTACTAGGTTGCTCAGCGTTACTTTTTCCTCGCGGCTCTGCGTGCGGACACTCACTTCCCTAGCTTCGACATCCTTCGGACCAACAATTAGCTGGACAGGTATTTTCATAGACGAAGCTTCTCGAATCTTTTTGCCCAACGACTCATTTCGACTATCCGTTGTAAATCTCACTTCGTTATATTTGACCGGCTTCATCAATACTGTATCTGTCAGAATCGATGTGATTTCATCAACATAGGGTAAAACCGTGTCATTGATGGTTAAAATACGTACTTGCTCTGGTGCTGCCCAGAACGGGAACCAGCCGGCAGTGTGCTCGATAAAGACACTTAGAAAACGTTCGATTGAACCAAGTAATGCACAGTGAATCATCACTGGTTGCCGCTTACTGCTGTCGTCGGTAGTATACTCAAGACCAAATCGTTCTGGCTGTACAAAATCAAGCTGTACGGTCGCCACTTGGTGTTCACGTCCAATCGCATCAGTTGCCATAAAGTCGATTTTTGGACCGTAGAACGCCGCTTCACCCTCTTCTTCAAAGAAGTCCAGATCATTCGCCTCCACCGCCGCCTTCAGCTGCGCTTGGGCAGATTGCCAGAGCCCTTTATCACCCAAGTATCCATCACTATCGTCGCGGTAACTGAGGCGTACACGTAACTTCATGCCAATTGTTTCGTATAGTTCACGGGCTGCCGCCAAGAGATTATTAATCTCCTCCTTAATCTGATCAGGCCGCGCAAATACATGACTATCGTCTTGTGTCAGCGAACGAACACGGTTCAAACCGCCCAGTTCGCCCGTCTTTTCATCTCTGTAGTCAGTTGTTGTTTCGAGGAACCTGACAGGCATATCACGATAACTGCGTGGTTTTGACGCGTAAATCTGCGTATGATGCGGGCAGTTCATTGGCTTCAAGGCCATTTTATCGCTGGTTTCTTGGCTAGTGACTAAAAACAGCTCGTCGCCAAACTTTGCCCAGTGACCACTCGTCTCGTATAGCTCTTTTTTAGTAATATGCGGTGTCCATACTTTTTCGAACCCGTGCCGCTGGCGTAGCTGATTCGAGTACTGTGCCATAATGTCACGCAGCACTGTCCCGCGTGGCGTAAATAGCGGCAAGCCAACGCCGACCAGTTGTGATGTCGTATAGAGGTCGAGTTCCTTACCAAGCTTACGGTGATCGCGCAACTTGGCTTGTTCGAGACGTTCGAGATACTCATCAAGCTCTGCTTGGGTAGCAAATGCGACACCATAGAGCCGCTGCATCTGCGGATTACCTTCTTTGCCACGCCAATACGCACCTGCCACGCGAAGCAACTTGAACGCGCCGACGTCTTTAGCATTTGCCACGTGCGGACCACGACAGAGATCAGTAAACGTACCGTTTTTGTAAAATGAGACTTCCTCGACTGCTGCATCGCCATCTGTTGCCAACCCCAGTTCATCTGCGTCGAGATCCCTTGCAGCAGTGGTACCACTACGTTTAAGGTCATTCAGCAACTCCTCCTTATACGGTTGTCCGTTCTCGCGCGCCCAGTTGATTGCCTCATCAATCGACATCGTAAACCGTTCAAAATCATCACCATACTCAATGAGCTTGCGCATTTCCTTCTCGATTTTGGCAAATTGCTGGTCACTGATTTTGCGCTCACCAAGGTCGATATCATAGTAAAATCCGTTATCGACGACTGGCCCAACACCAAACTTTGCCTCCGGCCAGAGGCGTTGAACGGCTGCAGCCGTAATGTGTGCCAAGCTGTGGCGCATCGCATGTAGTTGATCTGTATCCATAGAACCTCCTTTTTATACAAAAAGCACGCATACCGTAATACTTTACGTGCGTGCCTCGGTCCCGAAGTCTCAGGAGGTTCCACCTTGGCTATTACTATTGCCGCATTCTTTGATCGTGTGTCTGCGACCGCTCCCACGTGCTCGGCGGGTGGTTAGACCGCGTCATCGCTTGCCTTCATGATACATAACTACCCCAGTTATTGCAAGCTCTCCCGCCTTCTGTTAAAATGTATCAGGTACGGGCGCGTAGCTCAGTTGGCTAGAGCGCGTCATTGACGTTGACGAGGTCGGGGATTCGAGCTCCTCCGCGCCCACCAGAGAAAGAAGATTGTCTGAACGGCAATCTTTTTTCTTTTCCCGGAACATTGCGCGTGTCCCGTCGCTCTCATCCCCGATATTTCGCCAGGGCAAAATTCGCGGATATCACTTCGGCTAAAGCCTCCGCTCCTCCGCTTGCCCAGCCTCTGGGCTGCGTTTCGCCGAGCTCCTCCGCGCCCACCAAATAAAATTGATCACTACACGGTGATCTTTTTTATTTTCCCACTATACAAGAAGAGTTTTCCACGTGTGATTTTCCGTCAAACCTCCCCTGTTATGCGTTCCGTGATATATTAGTAATGCTTATGTTCTATTGACATTTTTACTTGGTTATGCTAATATAAAAGCATGGTTGAACATAGTATCAAAACCACCACCCCATCAAAACTAGCACGCGTGCCATTGGCGTTTGAATACGACAAGACGCTACGTGATATAAAGCACAGTGTAAAGATTCGTACTATCTAGTACGCCCTGCTCCTTTACCATCCCTGGACATTCATCTGCTGCCGCCAGTTACTGGCGGCTTTTATTTTTTAACGGCCTTGGCTTGTTTCAACTTTGCCTTTTTAGCCTTTTCTTTCGAGACTGAGTCAACGGTAGCCTTTTCTGTTACGTCAAACTTATCAAGGTAGCGGCCAGCAGCAAGCCGTCCCTGAGAGTAGAGCGCGGCCGCCGCATTATATGCCACAGCCGTGACCGGCATTAGCACCCATTGCGCCAACATAAAAATGGAACGATGACGCTTGTAACGCTCAGGGCGTGGCGGCAGCATCTTGAATGATAGAAATACTGTGATAAAGAGTCCTATCATCGCAACCCGTTGAATAATACTGATCGTATCAGGAAGCTGATGGACAACAACGCTATTTCTTGCCGCCTCTGAGTTGATAAGCAACGGGACCCAGCCACCGAATGCAACCAGAATTGCCACGGTCGCCAATGTCACGTGGCCATCGAGCAATCGGATGAAACGAGCAAAACCCTCAAGTAGTGGCACATTGCGATCACGAGAAAAGACACGGGTTGCCACATATGGTACGTCAGATGCGCCATACGCCCAACGGCGCAGCTGTACAAACTGGGCCTTCAGCGTCTTGATGTACGTATTGGACATAACCGCATCTTGATAGATTGGTACGAGAATCGGCGTGACTGAATAATTACCATTAAAGTAAAAGTAACTTCTCCAATACTGATGGCCGTCTTCAACGATAGTCCGGGTACTCCAGAAATCCATCTCTACGAGTGCATCCATAGGTTGGGAGTGAGATGCGAAGTTACGCAGCGTGTGCGGACGCATCGAACTAATAATATTCCAAAAAGAGTTACCTGTTGCGATCACACGCATTGGTGCTGGCGCGTCCCAAATATTATTCAGGAACAAGGAAATCGGCTGATATGACAGGTGTTTGCGGTCTTCGTGGACAATGTATTCATATGTCACATAGTCAAAGTATGTTTTATGTGGACGATTATCGCTATCAAGAGTCGTGATAATTACGTCTTTATAATCAATCCCAATCGTAGGAATCCAGTCTGCAAGGAACTTGCCCGCGTAGGTAATATTACCGCCCTTGCCGACGACCTCGTCAGGAATGTCATCAGGATGTTCAACAATGTGGAATGCGAAGAACTTATCGCCGAATTCGCGCTGCAATTGCTGTGCTGTCTTTTTCATAGCGGGACCACCACGCTTTTCGTACGCAATGGCGACGATGAGGTGTTGCTTGTCATACGTCGTATCAAGAACAGATTGCAGCGTCGGGCCTAATACATCATACCCCTCGTTATACGCAGCAATGATGACCGCGTTATACACCTCTGATGGACGCGGGAACGTATCAGGAGCCGCCGCCATGAGACGAAGGTTCTCAAGATGAGCATGGGCGCCAAACTCACGCATCGTTGATTTTGTCACGAGCTTCTCGCGACGCTTATACGACTCAACCGGATCCTCAAGCTCCATCAGGCGGCTCTTCCAGTCTATTTTTTGAGCTTTTTCGGAGTTTGATCGACCACGAATGGTATGATACGCAATCAAAATTGCCTTGGTAAGCATCGTCATGATGACCAACAAGAGATATGCTGCAGCAAGCAGTGGATTAACAAAAGATAGGACTATCAATAGGATGATCGCACCGTAGCTGCAGACAGCTGGCAGTATTTCAAAAAAACGATAGCTTCGAGAACGCTTGCCAATGGGGATCTCAAGGTCAATCATCGCGCTATATAAACCTTGTCAGATGAATATAGGTGATAAGCGTCATCGCAACAAGTCCAATACTTATCCATCCGTAGAGCAAGGCGAGCACTTCACGATCTTGGCGAAGTAGCTTGAGAGAGACGCCAACTCCTAAAATGGCCACCATGACGATAAATACGATAAAGCTGATCATATATACCCACTGGTCTCGATAGAAATGCGTGCTCCCATAGGCAGTGTAATGAGTAATGATACGAAGTTCACTTGGTTCAATCGTCATACCAATAAAGACTGCGACAGCAAGTGAAAAGATTGCCAAGACAACCAAGAGCCACAAGAGTCGCTTGTGCTTTGGGAGTTGTTTGAATGCGCCGAATATATGATGTTTCATAGTGGTCTTTTCTTGCTATGGAGCCGCCTGCCGGGATTGAACCGGCGACCTACACGTTACGAATGTGTCGCTCTACCAACTGAGCTAAGGCGGCGTGCTCCTACCGATAAAGTATACCAGTTATACCACGATAAATAAACCGTCGGCCGGCCTTGCAACAGAGACACTTATTTGCTATCATAGCCTAAGTCGTAACGACCCGTCTGCGCTCGTAGTGAAGGGGTTATCACGCCTCCCTGTCACGGAGGAGATCGCCGGTTCAAATCCGGTCGAGCGCGCCATAGAAAATACCCACCAAATGGTGGGTATTTTCTATGGCGCACCTTCGCCGGGTCGTGGAGCGAATGAGATTAAAACCCTATCCCTTGTATCGCTCCTCCACAAACTGCCAGTTCACTACATCCCACCACGCCTTCACATAGTCTGCGCGTCGGTTTTGATAATCCAAATAGTACGCATGTTCCCAGACATCAAGGCCAAGCAACGGCTCATCACCACCCTGCATCACCGGATTATCTTGGTTTGGTGTCGTTACGATTGTCATATCTGGCTGCAGCCACACCCAGCCACTACCAAATACACCGAGCGCTTTTTGGCTAAAGGTATCAACAAACTGCTGGTAGCTGCCGTGTGCGCGGACGATTTGCTCTCCGAGCTCACCACCAGGCTCACCGCCGCCCTGAGGCGACATCCATTGCCAGAACAAGCTGTGGTTATAATGTCCACCTCCGTTGTTACGAACAGCAGTTCGCACCTCATCAGGAATAGTCGCAAGATTCCGAAGCAACGAGACTAACGGTAGTCCCTGTAGTGCTGGCGCACTCACCACCGCTTCGTTCAGTTTATCAACGTATGCATTATGGTGCTTATCATGATGAAGGCGCATAATGTCACCGCTGATATGCTCGCCAAGATCATCATATCCATATGGAAGATCAGGAAGAGTAAAAGGGTAATTATTACTGGCGTTCATCTGTCTGCCCTCCTTGCTCGTCCCTAAATGGTACATCGATATGGATTTTTATCTTGTTATCGCCGTACAGCGCATCAAGCTGGCGTTGAAAAGTGGTCAGGGGAATCTTTACAAACTCATAACTTACTTGTGTATCGTTGCTATCAACAAGACGAATGATATAGTAACCATCTCCGTTGAGGGACGTGACCGGTTTTGATATCTCCCCTTTCTTAAGCTGCGCAGCCTGGACCGCAAGCCCACCATCTTGATTTGTACGGGGGACCAAGCCAGAGGCACCATAGGTAACGCCTGGCAGTGATTTGGCATTCTCTTGCACGACAACTGCCCATGGCTTGTCGCCAGCCGCGTTCACTAGCTTGCCTGCTGACGTTGCGATCTCTCGGGCAGTTTCATCGATTTCGTATGATACCTTTTGTCGGAGCAGCTTTGCCCTCATCGTATGCGCGTACTCTTCTGAACTCCAGTTGTAATAATCCTTGATCACCGCATAGTATGTGCGCTCTGAGATTTCACCATCCTCAGACTGTCGCTGGGAGCGCAAGAAATTCGCTAGCTCATCATCACTCACGACAATGCCTTTTGAACGCGCAAGCTGGGTCGCGTACGCATCAGCAATCGTATCGTTCATCGCCTGCTGTTTGAGGTAGCTAATTTGTCGTACGCCATCATTGCCTGTGAGTGTCGCTTTCTCTTTCTGGCGCAGGTAATGTTCGGCACTCCGAAGTTTCATCAAATAATCGCTGTACCGGACGCTCTCGCCGTTCACATTAGCCACTGGTAGCGGCACCACCGCAACAACCCGATATGCGAATTCGCTCATATTTTGACGCGGGTAAAGTTGCCACCAGCCAATAATCAAGACGAGCACCAGTGCCAACGCGCTAATAATGACCGTATTAATGACAAGCTTGTGACGAGAATACTGAATGGGATACTTGAACTTTCGCCCACCCGCAAGCACGCGCTTACGATACTCGCTAACGGTGTCATTTGTAATTCGGCTCGGTGGCTCTGGAATCTCTCCCTTACGCAATTTCTGGATTATCTTCTTCATAGTTCTCCTGCTGGCTTGCGGCCGTGTCGACGACATCTTGCAGCTTGTTATATGTATCTTCTGGGTGATCAACGTTATTAATCACGAGATCTCCGACGAATGTCTGTATGACGATGGTTCCAAAGTGAAAAACTTCACCAAAGAACCCTGGTATATTATAGCTAATGTTTTGTATCTTCGATAGACGCAGCTCGATAACATCGGTACCAAAGAACCCTTTTTGCGTCACTTGCCTGATACGCTGGTCGGTCACAATATAGTAGGTGTAGCGCCACATTAAGAAATGATAGCTAAATAGGACCAGCCCTAATGCTAACCCCCCAAGCGGTAATAAGAACAGATAAAGATTCGTCTGCCATATCAATGGTGGGATCGAGGTTAGCGCAAGTGGCACCAACAAACAATAAAAACCTTTTCGCATGGCAATAATGTGCCGACGAAATACAAACTGGACCTCCTCGCCATCACGCTGACCATTAAACTCGACTTGTTTTGACGGTTCTTTTCGCCCCATATGTCCAGTTTAGCATAAACACCTCATGTCAGCGGCACTCCCATAGAACGAACCTTGCAGGCCATACTGCGACCCACCAACGCAAACACCACCCCTGGAAGGAGGTGGTGTTTGCGTTGGTACCCCGGGCAGGAGTCGAACCTGCAACCTTTTCCTTAGGACGGAACTGCTCTATCCAATTGAGCTACCGAGGCAGATGGGGCTGCGCCTGCCCCATTGTAACACCTTTAGCGAGTAAACTTCTCGTGCGCAAGCTCGTAGCTGAACAACTCTTGCTCGCTGAACCAATGACCGATCTCTTGCTCGGCTTCGGCTGGATCGCCACTTGCATGGATAAGGTTTGGAATACCCTTCTCTTCAGCATCAGCATATTCAAAGCTCATGTGGCTAAAATCACCGCGAATTGTACCAGGTAGCGCGCTCTTTGGCTCGGTTCCACCGACCATCTTGCGTACCAGCGCGACGGCTTCAACACCCTCAAACACCATTGCAACCACTGGGCCGGTCTGCATCATCGTCAGGGTAACGTCAAACGCCTTCTGTCCACGACGTGTTACCATCTGGCCAATATCCTCGTAATGCTTGTAGTAATGATCTCGATCAGGAAAGATCATCTTGGTACCGACAATCTTTAGTCCCACACGCTCAAATCGGGTCAAGATCTCACCAACGAGCCCTCGCTGCACGGTGTCCGGTTTGAATAATACTAGCGTCTGCTGCATTGTACTTGTTCGCTTCATACTTCTCCTCGTTATGTATCTATCCCATTGTATCAAACCTTGCTACTTATGAAGTACACTAGAGGTATGCATGATTTGTCCGACATGATACTAGACTACGTCGAACACCTTGAAGTAGAAGGTGGACGGTCTGCCAAGACAGCCGAGAATTACAAACGGTACCTCGAGCGTCTTGTTGAGTTTTTAGGAAACATTCCTGTCGAGAAAATCACTCAAGAACAAATCCGTAAATACCGTATCTGGCTCAATCGACACACGAACGACCAAGGCGAAGAGCTTGCTCTTATCACTCAGAACTACCACCTTGTTGCCTTACGCGGGTTCCTCAGATACCTATCAAATCGCGATATTCCATCACTAAGCCCAGAGAAGATCATCCTTCCAAAGGTAAGCCGCAAGCAAGTTACCTTTCTTCATTACGACGAGATTACTCGCCTTATTGAACAAATTAATTGTTCAGATGAAACTGGTCTTCGGGATCGTGCAATCGTAGAATTGCTCTTCTCAAGTGGACTTCGTGTATCCGAGCTCGTCAATCTTAATCGCGACCATATCAATACAAAGCGGCGTGAGTTCACGGTACGAGGAAAAGGACAGAAGGATCGTCCTGTGTTTGTTAGCCAATCGGCCGCAGGGCACGTCGACGAATACCTTGCAGCCAGGATGGACAACCTCCCCCCTTTATTTCTCAGCTACAGCACTAATAATATCTCTTCGACAACCGGTGATTATCGCCGTCTCAGCGCGCGTAGCATCCAGCGTATGGTGAGTAAGTATGCACGCCTTGCCGGTATCACTAAACATGTCAGCCCTCACACAATGCGGCACAGCTTTGCAACCGATCTTCTCATGAACGGTGCGGATATCCGTAGCGTCCAAAGCATGCTAGGACATAGCAGTATTGCAACGACCCAGGTGTACACGCACGTCACCGATCAGCACTTGCGTGAAGCATATGAGAAATTCCACACAGATTAGGAGAGGTGCCTACGGCGTACAACTACCGCGGGCATAATCTTCGACACGGTCAGTCAACGAGAATGTCTTACAGAAACTGCCACTAACATCAGCCGCTGCATTTGGATAGACAACATTTGTACCTGATTCTACCCTTACTTCGACCCTTCTGAATAGGTCATCTGCGCGGCCTGTCGAATCAATCCGCGGCTGCACGCCGTCGAATTGGACAAGGTTGTCTGGCTGTACTGGCCCGTTATACAGTGTTACGTGAACCTGAGCACCCTTGTAGCGAGGGGTAAGTCGTAGGTATGCATTACTGCGGTTCCCTGCCGCCCCGCCAACAGGTGCGGGTACCTGGATCGTTATTGCGCACAAGTACCGCTCAGAGAAAGTCGGCGTACATCCCGCATCCGTCACGGTTGTCTTTGGTGTTTGGCGCAGGTCACTGTTAAATGACACCGTAGGCTCGGCGATCCTCTTGGGATACAAGAATAGTGTGTTGGTGTTTTGGCTGGCGCCCGTTCGAGCATCAAACTGATCAAGCGTAAATGTCGAGCTCGTCTGTATCAGCTGCGCCTCAATCACCGGAGGCCTTCCTGCTGGCCACTCCTCAGACAGTACAGACGTACCAGATGCAGGTAAATTGAGTGATGCGCCCGTCAAGTCAGTTTCAATAAACCACTGGATCCTGATGCGGTCGAATTGCCGTGGGCTTCCGCCGGCATCAGGTGGCGTCGTAAGTGGTACCATTGCTGCCTCGTCAGCTGCGACCGCACGGTCATAGTCATCGGTCTGCGTATATACCCGAACACATGTGTAGGCCTGATTAAGCTGGTTATCTGCTGCTGCAGTGGTCTGTACCCTCACTTCGTCTGTTGACGGACTCCCTGTCAACAATCCCGTAATTGCATTGCATGCCGAGAGGTCAACACTCGCATGGGCCGCAGGGTTCGTATAATACCGCGTCAGGGCACGCTTTGCGTCTTCAACTCCTACCATTGCCGAGTCATACGCGCTCCTCGATAAGTCGCCATCAGAAGCACGTTGCTGATCGCGCACCATAAGCCGAACAAAGCTAACGGTGACAATCGTAATTAACAGAGCCGTAAAGATAACCACAAAGATTGATACTGCTCCCCTTCGGTGTGATATATTGCTCATGCTTCTATTCTACCTTATCCCTGCCCTTACTGTAATAGTAAATTCATTAATTGCACAATATGTGAAGTCTGCACTTGCATCTGATGGAGACCGACAAACAGCGACATCGTCTGCCGTTGTTTCAATGGCTGCTGTATTATTCGTTCCGACCAGCATCGTAATACTATACATCCTCTGCTCTGCAGCGCTTTCTGCTATGACCGGTGTTATTGAAAATGAATGAACCATAAGCGTGCGATCACCAGCTTCCATCAGTTCAATCACATCCCCTGATATGGTAGTCGTCGAGAGGCTCCCTGCATTACATAGCGACCTTGCTGGATCACTGACGCGGCCAAAGCGAATCGCACTGCCGCCGGATACGGTATTAGTTCTCGTGGGGGTACTCCACACATACGTAAAGCTTCCCATACATAGCCGTCCCGCGTTAATCGCAGCAGCGCTGACATCGAATGGATGCGAGATAGCTGTTGTGTTCTCGAGATCAGTTGCGACGACACGCATTGCCTGATTGAGCTGACGAACTGTCTCGCCTCGTGAGTATATCGTTGATATCTGTATGACACATAACGCAATTGCCATCAGCATCACCGATATAAACGACATCGACAGCATAAGCTCGACGAGAGTAAAACCTGATCGATTACGGCTCATACAACCTCACAATCGTCCCAAGTGTTGCGGGACGTGATTGTCCAACCGTCGACCAGCATGCCCTGATATGGAAATCCGTGTACCCCGGTACCGTTACCCCACCGACAGGTGCGGCATCCCGTCGAACGGCTTCTATCCAAATACCTTCGACGCTACGAATAGTAGTGGGGTGCAGATTAGAAGGAGTCGGCGGATCAAACCGCACCCGAGAGAATACGGGAGCTGCCGCTGGCCAACGCGCTACATTTGCAGTATACGTATAGAGCGAGGCAGTCCTTGGATTGACGATAAAGGCATTCGTAATGGACGACGGCCGAATGCAGCTGATGCCGCTCGTCATACTTGCAAACGGGGTAGCCCCGACGGTACTTGACTTACGAAGGGCAAGGATGGCATTCCACTTGCCTGCAGGGCTGGTGGGGCTCACACTCGCACTGTCATAACTGGCCGAGCTCTTTTGGGCCAATGCAGCATCATACATAAACCGCAAGGCCGTTGCCTGCGCCTCCATCTCGTTGCGCACCAACGTAATCTCGAGTGAACGCTGCGAAGCTGCAGACCCCTGATTCATAATCGTCAATCCTGTTACGGCGACAACCGAGAAAATCGTTACTGCCAGCAGTACTTCGATCATCGTATCACCCGTGTGTGCCCGTTTTAACATTTCAACTCCGTCGTTAGCTGGTTTGTTCGTACTTCAACCGCACCGGCAGACGAAGCATTAGCCGCAATCGTTACTGACATCCTGTCATTGACCACCCACCCAGACGGCGCAACACAAATCGTTCGTCGACCACGAGCCGTTGCATCAATCATAGCGTTAAAGCTTGTTCCTGCATTTGCAACCGCATTATCTTTTGTAAATGTATAGACGATTCCTGATCGTGGTGAGCGAATAATAAGAATACCCATGTCACGGTTTGTCGCGTATCGGGGGTCTGGCGTCCCGGGAGGGAAAAACTCCGGCCATGAAATGCCTGTACCCCACTCCATCGTTTTCGCCTGTGCTGATGACTCTACTATGCGCGGATTATATGCCCGCATGACCTGATACTCATTTGTAATTGACTCGCTAAGTGGTGGCTCCGGCTCACGTCCATACACCACATACTGCGTCATTCTTCCATCATGGGTAATCGTCATCAGTTTTCCCATCAAGATACAGCCTGTTTGGCCACGGTCACCCGTGCAATCACTAGGGGTTGCACCGCCATCTTGACGGCTATTCTTTATTGAGAGAGCGTCTTCATATTGCTGTTGGATATCAGACTGTAGGGTGGCAACTGCGTCTTTGTAGCGTTGCGTGCTGATCGACACGCCTGTCGTCGCCAATATAGCAACCGTCAAGACAGCGGAGATCGCCAAGAAGAGCATCGTCTCTATAACAGTAAAGCCACGCTGTTTCATCACCCTCATATATGTCTCATTATATCATAATGATTACGGTAAAAAGACCGAAAAATACCATGCGATAATTGCATTACCTGCAAGCCCGGCAATAACCGCACCCGCAATCAGCATGGGGCCAAACGGAACGTGCTGCTTGCGCGTAATCTTTTTTGTCGCGAACCCGATAAGAACGATAGTAGTACCGATAAGATTCGCCATAAACAATGCAACAAGTGCCAGTGCCCAGTCTGCAAGCAAGAGTCCAAGGCCAACACCTAAGATAGCATCTCCAAGTCCTACCCAGCGCTCTTTCGAGACCCAGTAAAGGAAAAAGTAGAGGCCGCCCAGGATAGCCACCGACCCTACCGCCGAAGACGCTGCTGCTATCATATCTTCCGATCCGATAACGGTCAGAACCGTATAAACCACGCCAAGGCCAATCAACGCATAGCTCAGTAATGTCCATAGGATTTGCCACTTAAAATCGGTTGCAAACTGTACCGCCAAGACAACACCGGCCGCAAGCCATACAATAAGTTTAGCAATTTCTACCGTGTTGGTCAGTTCAAACGGCCACATCACATACGATACCGCAAAAAATAGAGCCACCCCCACCTCCATCACAAGCTCAAATTTTCCAATCGGCTTGCCACTAAACCGCGACCTGCCCCGTAAAAGTAGCCAGCTAATAACAGGAATCATATCGTACCACGGTAATGGCTTGCCTGTATCGAGATCAATTGATCGGTCGCTAAGAAGTGGCCGCTTTGTTAGCGGCAAAAGTCGTTTGTACTCTTTCGAATCGACCTTCTCACCAGCTTTCTTGTCCTCTACTAACTGACGTGCCCTGAGGCGCCATACCTGTGCACCCGCAAAGCTTCCAAACGCTGCACCAACAATCGCCAGACCTATAATAATAAATACCTCGTTCATAAGCACTATCATATCACCACCTGACAACAAATAACACCTCCTAAGAGGTGTTATTTTTACCAAATCAGACTTACGACTTACTAGTTAGTCTGGCAGTAGATTGTTCCGTTGGCAGCACCACTCTCAAGTGCAGTAACAATCGCCGTCTGACGAGTTGTTCCTGCAACAATAGCAGCACCCGTACCACATTTTGCGTTCGTGTATACGACAATCGTATCTCCAGAAACAGCAGGCGCAGTTGGGTTTGTACAAGCGCTTACGTTTGCCGTTGTGGTGATTGAGCCACCACCAGTAGGACCGGTACGGGTCACAACAACGGCACCACTATCAAGTGTAGCGCTTGCTTTGCCAGTGATGTACTGACCGATGTTAGTTGCTGTTGGCGTGCCGCCCCGGTTATTACTTCGGTAGCTTTCGATTGCTGAAGCGACCGCGCTTACTTCGTTCTTTCGTGCACTGTCACGCTGGTTACGCTGCAGTGCAGGCAGAGCGATGAACACCATCAAGAAGATCAGACCTGCAATAGCAAGCACCAAAACAACCTCGATGATTGTAAATCCTTTTTCTTTATTCTGTACGTTCATAGGAACTTATTCCACCTTTCACATGAACTTAATTATTACTTGTAGCATATCGCTTGTGGTAATAATACACCACTATCGGCCGTACTGTCTATACCTTTTTATACGTTAATACCATTAACGAGGCTATAGATTGGAAAGAGGATTGCCCCCACCATACCACCGGCCACCACAGCGAGCACAACCATCAACAGTGGCTCGATCATCGTCGAGATCGTTTTGATCTCTTCATCCAATTCGTCCTCATACACCTGAGCAGTCTTGCCCATCATCTCATCGATGCGGCCCGATTGCTCACCAATCTTAATCATCTGAGGTACAAGCGGCAAAATATAGTCCTCCGGTTGCAGGGCCGTTGAGAGCTCTTTACCACCCTTGACCTTCTCAGCAGCACGTACAATGCTACCTTGGACAATTGTGTTATTAAGTGCATCTCCTGTAATCTTCAGCGTATCAAGCATACTTACTCCTGTACTAAGAAGTGTCTGTCCTGTACGCGCAAAACGTGCCATGTATAGTTTCCTAAACAGACCCTTGAAAATAGGAACATTCAGCTTAAAAGAGTCCTTCGCCTTAATACCACTCTCGGTCTTAAAGTACTGCAACAAGAAGTAGATACCAATACCAACCACGATGAGGATCACCCACCACCAGCTAGTGACAATCTTCGCCGCGTCTACCATGATCTGGGTCAACAGTGGTAAGCTTTTACCCAAGTCGTCATACAGGTTCTCAACCTGTGGGACCACAGTTACCAACATAAACACAACGACACCCAGAATCACAAATAAGACAATGATTGGGTACGTCAGTGCACCTTTAATCTTACTCATGACTGCAGCATCTTTTTCCTGTTGCGTTGCAACACGCTGCAATGACTGATCAAGTGTTCCCGATGCCTCACCCGCTGAGACAAGTGCAATAAATATCGGACCAAAGACATCTTTACGCTTTGAAAACGCTTCGGATAGTGATTTACCGCCTTCAACCGCAGTCAGCACCTCTTGAGCGATACCCTGCAGTTGCTTGTTCTCGGTTTGATCAACAATTGTTCGAAGGCTTTGTGCAAGCGGAAGGCCAGCACCAATCAGTGTTGCAAGCTGCCGGGTAAAGACAATTTTGTCTTTCATCGTAATGCGACCGGTCAGCTTGCTAAAGAATCCTGTACTCTCATCCGTCTCTTTAATTGAGAGTGGATTGAATCCTTGTTCACTCAGTAGTCGTGCCGCCGCGCTCTCGGAATCAGCCTGAACAGACGCCTTTACTATCTTGCCAGATGATTGGTCTCTTGCCTCATACGAGAACTTTTTCATGAACTACCCCCTCACCAGCCTTTCAAATTCGGTCAAATCAACTGCAAATTCGCGTGCATTGTCATAGGTAATCGTTCCAGATTGTACAAGGTTCACCAATGTTCGGTCCATCGTCTGCATGCCCTGATCTGCACCCGTCTGAATCACTGCATCCAACTGATGTGACTTACCCTCACGGATAATATTACGCACTGCAGGATTAGCAATCAAGATCTCGGCTGCAACGACACGACCGCCGCCAATCGCTGGTACCAGACGCTGTGAACAAATCGCCATTAGGATGTTGGACAACTGTGCACGAATCTGTGGTTGCTGATGCGGCGGAAAGACGTCAATCATACGGTCAATCGATTGCGCTGCCGAGTTGGTGTGGAGTGTGGCGAACACAAGGTGCCCGGTTTCTGCAATGGTAATTGCAGCCGAGATAGTTTCAAGGTCACGCATCTCACCGATCAACACGACATCTGGGTCTTGACGAAGGCTTGAACGGAGCGCTGCCGAAAAGCTGTAGGTATCGTAATGCACCTCTCGCTGCACGACGACTGATTTTTTTGATTTATGCGTAAACTCAATCGGATCCTCAATTGTAATAATATGGGCAGATTTTTCAGTATTAATCTTATCGACGAGGGCCGCCAGTGTTGTTGACTTACCCGATCCTGTTGGGCCCGTCACCAGCACGAGACCACGCGGAAAGTCCGCAAATCCCATCACAACATTTGGCATGCCTAGTTCGGTAACCGATTTGATCTCATTTGGGATAAGACGCAGTGCCGCCGCTAGGTTACCGCGCTCGTGATAGGCATTCACGCGGAAACGACCAAGGGTACCGAAGGCAAAGCTAAAGTCGAACTCCTTGTCCTTGAGGAGGATTTGGCGCTGGTCTTCGTCCAAAATAGCAAATACAAGTGACTCGACAGCCGCCTCATCCAGCGGTGGCTGGCCAGCAGACGGCACCAGTGCACCATCAATACGAAGCATTGGCGGTAAACCGACTTGGATGTGAAGGTCAGAGGCACGTTTCCGTACAACCTCTTCGAGTAAAACTTCGATCCTTAGTTCCTGTGTCATATCTGCCCTTCCTTTTATGCTATGTCCGCCGCAACGCGATTTACTTCTTCTAGTGTGGTCAGTCCTTGCAGTGCCTTAAGGTATCCGTCCTGACGCATTGTCACCATGCCCTTTTCAACAGCAAGCCGCTGAATCTCTGCACTTGTCGAGCGTTTCACAATGAGGTTCTGAATATCCTCGTCAACGTCCATCACTTCGTACAGTCCAGCACGACCACTATATCCACGTGGTGTTTGCGGGGTGTCCTTACCCTTAACTAAAGTATAAGCGTTTTGCCCTGCGAGTGGCAAGTCCTTATATCCAAGGTCTTCTGAAATTCTCGCCACATCAGCCGCCGTCTTTGGCAGCAAATGTCCGACTGTTGCCAAAATATTTTGGGTTTCGACCGCGCTTGACTGATAGGCATCACGTTTAGCTGCCACACGGCGCACCAAGCGCTGACCGATAATCGTGTTCACGGTACTTGCGATCAGGAATGGCTCGATGCCCATGTCAAGCAGACGCGGCAACACGCCTGCTGCCGAGTTGGTGTGAAGTGTCGAGAACACTAAATGTCCTGTCAGCGCCGCCTGGACTGCCAAATTGGCCGTCTCAGAGTCACGAATCTCTCCGACCATCACCACGTCAGGGTCCTGGCGGAGGATTGAACGCAGACCGCTGGCAAAGGTCAGGCCCACATCACCGTTCACCTGAATCTGATTAACACCGTCCATCTTGTACTCGACTGGATCCTCCAGTGTAACAATATTAACGCTATCGTCCTTAATTTCCTTAATAAGTGCATACAGACTGGTTGACTTACCCGATCCCGTCGGACCAGACGTTAAAATCATACCATTCGGGCGTTTTATACCCTTACGGATGGCCCTTAGGCCGCGGCCAGCGTATCCCATTTGCTCAAGATCAAAGCTGTTGCCTGATTTATCAAGCAAGCGAATCACCACTTGCTCGCCCCACACGACGGGGCTAATTGCGATACGAAGGTCGACTTCTTTGTCGCTCACCTTGACAGCGAATTGGCCGTCTTGCGGGACGCGGTGCTCGTCGATTTTGAGGTTCGAGAGAATCTTGATACGACTCACCAGGGCCGGCTCGATGCTTTTTGGCAGCTGCATAATTTCGCGTAACACGCCATCGACTCGACAGCGGATCTTCAATGCCTTCTCAAGCGGCTCGATGTGAATGTCACTGGCACGTGTTTTGACGGCATATTCAAGAATCGTGCTGAGCGCCTTGCTGATCGGCGAATCCTGAACAATTGTTTTTACATTGCTAGTTGCTGCTAGCTGGCTCTCCTCTTCACTTGCTGCTGCCGCCTCGTTGACGCCGGATAGGTCGGCGCGGTACTGGTCGAGGACATGTCGCACCCCTTCTTCGGACGCCATAAACACTTTAAGCGGCCTCTGAATACGGTTAGCTAGATAATCCACCGCCTGGACGTTATTAGCATCAATCATCGCAACGGCAAGGCGATTCTGAACTTCCGCTAGTGGTACGGCCATAAAGCGTTCGGCAATATCCTCAGGCAGCAAACTAAGCACCGACTGGTCAATAATCGTGTTAGACAGGTTAACATACGGGACACCAGATACCTGCGCAATCGCATGAGTCAGTAGCTCGTCATCCACCACTCCCTGCTCGGTCAGCAATGCAATAAGCGGCTTTGAGTCCTCTGCCGACTCTTTTTCGGCAGCCGCAATGACATCAGCCGCAACAAGCCCTTCACTGACGAGCAGCGCGGTAAGCTTTGACTGAATATCACTTGTTAGTAAGGCCACGCGGGGTTACTCCTCGCTCGTTTGCCCACTGTCCGTCTCTGTACCAGAAATCGTTGCTTCAACAGTAGGGTTAATTGCATCCTTATTGAATACCTTAGGGTCGACCTTTTGATCATCAACGTTAATTGTTTCGATTGTTCGCACCACAATTGGCTCGTCATTTGACTTGCCAATTGTCATATCAGCAATCCACCACGACAGGCCAGCGCTGGCCGAAACAATGATAATGATTAATGCGATATCTGTTTTCTTCATGGCTTTATATCCACATTCCTTAACTCTAGTATTTTAGCTGGCTCGTAGTATGCCTCACCTTCAACAGATAGTGTCTGTTGGTCACCGGCACTCTGGATCGATACGCGCAGAATCTGAATTGTCCTGATTGATCGCTCTAGGCGCTCAAACAGATCCTTTAGCTGCACAGCGTCACCCTTGACGGTGAACCGAAAACTGATCTTACTCATACTGTCACCCTGCTCCGCCTCAGCACCTGGTTCTGCTGCCGCAGCAGATATGTCCAATCCTTCAATCTCCAGGTCAGGAGGAAACAGTTTTGTTTGCATTGAAGCACCCAGTGCAGATGGATTCGAGTCCGCGGGCAACGCGTCAAGGATGACCTGAAGGGCATTGTCTGACTCGTTAACACGCAGGCCTAGTAATGCCTGGTCGCTACCGAGCGCACGAATCGCGTTCTTCAAGTTTTCCGTATTAGCGTTATTATCCTTCAGTGTTTTCACTGTCTTATTGAGCTCTGTGATTGCCTTTTGGTTATGAGCGCCCTTCTGCGCCATGACAATTACTATGACCGCTGAGGCGCTGACAATCACCGAAGCGGCCGCAACCCATATAAACATAATCCGGTTAGCCTTTGCTATTTGAGCGCGCTTGCGTAACGCTGTGACATCTTTATCAGACATTATTGGTTCTCCTCGCTGTCATCAACTCGGTCCCTGAATATTGCCCGAGGGGTATTGAGATACGAGTCGGTAACATTTCCGTTAACGCCAATCTTGATTGATACGTCAGTTGCAACATTTGACAACAGCTCAGGTACAACGGTAAAGCTGATAATGAACCGCAATGTCTTATTTCTGTCTTGGTCCTCTCCAAAGCTCATCTCTGAGATTTGAATGGCCTGAGATCGATCGCCTCCGCCCACCGCAAGCCATCGGCATTGCTTTTCCGAGCCATTACCGCACTCAAACTCACCCGTTTTCTCTGCATCGCTTGGAAGATTATATTCAATCACCGCAGACGCGATTGTTTTCTCAAACACTTCGAGACTTGCATAACTGCCCGTTGTTTGACCTTCGAGTGTGATTTTTGCACCCTGGCTTGACTGGGCAGAAGGATCTGATCCTTCGTCTGCTGCTGTTGGCTCAACCGTCAGTGCAGAAATAGTCACTGCATGCGGATCAGACGGGACAATGACATTCAGCATACCGTAGAGACGTGAAGCTGCATTTTTATTAGCGTTGAGCTCAGATACCTTCTTTAGCTGGTTCTGAACCGTCAAAAGACGATCGAGATCTTCGACGTCCTTCAATGTGCCGTATTCTTTGTCGATTGTCTTGTTTGCGTTATCCATAAACAGCGCTTGGGCGCCAAATACATACGAAGCAACCAGGACGACAATCACACCAGCGGCGATCGACAGGACAATTGACGCTGAGATAACGATATTACGCTGAGCCTGTGCGCGAAGCAGTTCTTGTTTTACATCGGGTATAAGATTAATTTCAATCATTATGCGCCCCTCCGTTGCGCCAAGCCAACCGCTGCAGCAAACTCAGACGCAATCGCCGCGAGCTGCTGTTGATCATTCTGGGCTACACGCACCTTCTGCCAAGGGTTTGCTATCCCCGCCTGCACTGACGTCTTTGCCGTTACATATTCACCGAACATCGGCATAACTGACGCGTACCCGGATAGTAGAATGCCCGCAACTGGTATATTGGGGTATCGTGTCTGGAAGAACTTAATTGACTTTGTAAGCTCGGCTGCAAAATTATCAAGAGTTCCTTCAATCGCACGGTATACCTGACCTTCAAGGCGGTCGGGAGCAAGTCCAAACTTCAGAATGAACTGGCGGGCTTGATCCTCTTGTACGTTAAGGTTCTGTGTCGCAGCTTTGACCAATGAACGTAGTCCTGTTGGAATCGTGCGGACCAACCGTGGCGCATCGGCATAGGTTACTGCAAGATCAGTACTTGTCTCACCCATGTCAATAATCAAGCGTGCATCGCCTACTCCAGTTGGTAAGAGTGATCGAATCATCGCAATCGGTTCTGGCTCTGCGGCTATAACGTTAAATCCAAGCGCTTCAATCGCCTCAAGACGCTCTTCAGCGTACTGGATAGCCGTACTAGTCAGCAACACTTCTTGTTTGCTAGGGTCATGCAACGACTGTCCGAGTGGCTTCCAGTCAACCTTGGCCTCGTCGATTGCCATAGGAATATATTGATCAATCTGATATTTCATCGTTGACTTAAGTTCTGCCTCTGGCATCGCAGGAACATCAATAATCGTCGTGAATGTCTTATTTGACGGCAACCCGATCACGACATTCTTTGTATGAATACCGCTTTGACCGATAGCTGTCATCACTACTTCGCTCAGACGTCTTTTGCCTTCCGAAGATGCGGCAACCGCCGTTTTTTCATCGAGTGGCGCGTATCCATAGTGCTGCAATGTCCACATGTCCTGCCCGCTTGAAGATAGCTGCACAACACGCACGGCATTCGTACCAATATCAAGTGCGAAAAAGTCGCCCACGCCTTTTAGTAATCTCATGTTAGTTATTATACTCAACCATTAGCGTTTTACACAAGTCTTAAATACTACTTTAATACCGCGGTGGTAATTCACGCTCATTCACGTTCTGATACACCAACCCCGGACTCATATGCTCCCGTGCCCATAGGTAGGCATCGGGGCGCAGGCTGATGATTTCTGCCGGAGTACCTGCATCAGTGGTAGGTCCAGATCCAGCCGTGCGGCGCAGGTAGAGCTTGCTAGCGATGACGGGGCCATTGATGCGCAGCTGGCTGGTACAGTGGCTGATGGTGAGGCGGCTGTTGTTGGACACGGTGTAGTTAGTGCCGCTGCCGTTTGGCGTGGCGAGCCACTGGGCCATGCCGTTGCTACCGCTGCTGCCGGACTGTTGGTCGCAGGTAGCAATGGCGCCGTAGGCACCGCGGCTCACACCAGCTGCCGTGGTGTCGTTCTTGGCAATGAGCCAAGCATCAACGCGGGTCACACCGGCTGCGATGGTGATGTTGTCGGCAATGATCACAAGCTGTGGGATTTGGCTG
>DAICXK010000007.1 GCA_027312225.1 Candidatus Saccharimonadota bacterium | reverse complement strand
ATATCTATGGAAAACTAATAAATAGCTTATTAATATCATAATACCTAAGCTAGACCATGTCATCAAATAACAGCAGTAAGTATCCTTGAATTCATGAGATCTAGAGTTTTACTTGATTCCAAATACTAGGTATGTTCTATTAACGTAAAACTCTTTTTGCCTATACCGTAAAGTGCTTTTTTACAACCCGAAGGCACCACCCTCAACGAGGATGAAGGTGCCAAGGCTAATAAGAACGAGTGGGAAGAGCACGTGCTCCCAGCGCTCGAGTATGGCTGCTATTGACTTACGTGTGGCGACGTAACGGGCGACAAGTACCAGGCCAACCACTAGTAGTAGAAATACACCTGAGTAAGCGATAATGCCCATAGTCCCAACAGTGATGAAGATTGGCACGTAGACACCGATGTTATCGCCACCGTTGGCGAAAGTGACTGCAGCAACCGTCATTACGCTGATCGGCTTGCCGGTGGCCTGTTCGTCGTCATCGTCGTCATCTTGGCCACGCCAGCTCTGCCAAGCGGCTCGGAGCCCAAGGGCTAGTGGAATGAGGCCAAAGTAAGGAATGAAGCTCTCTGGCAGAAAGCTGCGGGCTCCTAGTGCCAGGATAATCGCTGCGGCCAGAATTGCGCCAAAACCGAGATATTGCCCGGCAATGATTTTGGCGGTTGTGCCGGAGCGGCCCGCGCCACGAGCAAAGAATAGCGACAGCACGATGATATCATCGATATTTGTAGCGATGAACAACCCGATGGCTTGGAGGATGAATACGCCTAGCACGCTAGCCTCTCCCTGTCCGACAAAGAACAGTAGTTAGGTTGACCCATAAGTATGTATATAATCATGTACCGATAATAGCATAAATGCTGGTCCTTGTTGTTGTCAGGTGCTTTATACTTACGCTAGTCTATTATTAAGCAAAACCACAGATTCATATATATAGCGTCAAAACTGAACTATATGCAAAAGAAGTTTTGAATAATTTATAGTATTATCCTTCTGGAATACATCCACTAACCCCAGCCATAGAAAATACCGTTCTAGTTATAGAACGGTATTTTCTATGTTGATAGCCTGACATACAGCTATTCTATTTTATGCCTCCAAGTGCAGCACCGACCTTTTCGTTAACGGTAACCTCGTCGATAATGCTACCGTCAGGCGCGATGTCTTTGGTGAAGAAAAGGTTTGCCTGCATCTCACTTACTTTCGCACCCAAGTTAACGGCGAGGGCTTCGCGTGCAGCGTCATGTGCCTGGCCGCCACCCGTTCCCCAGCCGTATCCAATCAGAGCGACAGGTTTGTCTTTCCACTCTTTGCCAATCCAGTCAACGGCGTTCAGTTGAACGGGGCTCATATTGTGATTATATTCTGGGGTGACAAATACAATGGCTTCTGCGTTAGCGACCATTTGTGTCCACTGCTGTACTCGTTCGTTAGTCGGTGCAAAGCTGGGATCGGTTGGCGATACTGATTCGTTAAAGAATGGCAGATTAAGGTCGGCAAGGTCGGCGATCGTCACGGTGTCTCCCTGCTCTTTTAATTTGTTTTCAACGATCGGTACGATTTTACTGTTAACACTGTTTGGGCGTACGCTACCCGTCACGACTAGAATATTAGTCATATCCCTCCTTTGGACAAATGATTTACTATACATAGTATAGCACTGTTGCCCGATGGTTGCATAGTGTACAATTGGCAGTAGCGTTTATGCTTGAAACATACATCACCGCAACCCTGTTACTTGTCGGTGCCGTCGTGGGCGGCTATGTTCTTGCCCGCCTCCCGCTGGTTCGACGGTTGTTTATACCAACCAGCCTGGCTGCTGGCGTGCTATTGCTGGTCTTTGGCCCACAGGTAGCTGGTAAATACTTTCCTGAGATGCAGATTCCGACGGAATTTTATGAAATGTGGTCGGTACTGCCAAAGTATATGATTACGCTAGTATTCGCGGGACTATTTATGGGCAAGCCACTGCTCTCATTCAAAAAGATGTGGCGGCTAGCTGGGCCACAGGTGGCGTTTGGCCAGACGGTTGCCTGGGGTCAGTATGTCATTGCCGGCATCCTTACGTTGTGTATTATCACGCCGCTATTAGGAATGCCAGCGTTTACGGCGGCACTTTTAGAGATTAGTTTTGAGGGTGGCCATGGTACGGTGGCGGGTATGACCCCTGTCTTCCATGATCTCGATTTTGAGACTGGGCGACAGATTGCGACGGGACTTGCCACGGCTAGTCTTGTTTCGGCATTGGTCATTGGCGTGATACTGATTAACTGGGGCCGACGTGCCGGGCATATTAAAACGGGTGGACCTGTCAGGGTGGCGCGCAACAAAGTCTACTACCATACAATTGTCGCAGAGCTACGTAAGAAGGGTGTCAGTTTCCGTCGGGTGGTGACGTTTCGTACACTAACATCCCACCTTATCCTTTTGGGCTTGGGCGTTGGCATTGGCTGGGTTATGCATCAGGGAATCTTGCAGTTGGAGGCGCAGCTCTGGGGGCGTGAAGGTCATAAGTTCTTTGCCTATGTGCCGCTGTTCACTTTTGCAATGTTTGGCGGTATGGTCGCGCAATTTATATGGCACAAGTTGAGATTGAAAGTGGTGCGCGAGATGGTCGAACTAATATCAACGCTGACGCTGACACTTCTTATTATGGCTGCGATTGGTACGATGTCATTGGAATTCCTGGTCAGTGACGGACTCGTCTTTATCTTGCTGTACGGTGCTGGCGTGTTGTGGATACTATTCGCCTTCTTCGGACTGGCACGCCGCATGTTTCGTCGGTATTGGTTTCAGAACGCCATTGTCAGCTTTGGCCAGGGTATGGGGATGACTGCGACAGGCCTCTTGTTCGCGCAAATGGTCGATCCTAAGAACAAGACGAACGTTGTTGAGGCATTTGGCTATAAACAGCTGATGTTCGAGCCGTTAATGGGCGGTGGTATCGTAACGGCCCTGTCGATGCCAATTATCATGACAGTAGGGCTACCGTTGTTCACGGCAGTCTGTGCTGGGATTATGGTCTTTTGGCTGTTGGTTGGGCTGTTGTATTTTGGCCGCAAGAAATAGCTACTGCTTGCCCTGAATGTCATGCCCGCCAAATTTATTACGCATCGCTGCCAGTAATTTGGTGGCGAACGTCGTCTCGCCTTTTTGAGAGGCAAGGCGCACGTCAAATGATGCCTGGATGCTAGGCAGCGGAATGCCTAGATTATCGGCAGTCTCCAGTGTCCAACGAGCTTCACCTGATTCGGCGACGACACCATCAATGCCTTCCATGAACGGGTTCTCGTGTAAGGCTTGGCGAGTGAGGTCGTTGAGCCAGCTGGTGATGACACTATTCTTTTCCCAGACGTCACCGGCGCTAGCCAGGTCAATATCCTTGTATGGCCCTTCCTTCAGCATGCGGTAGCCTTCGGCGAGACTCTCCATCATGCCATATTCGATGGCATTGTGCACCATTTTAACGTAGTGGCCCGCACCAGTTGGTCCAAAATGATCATGCGCACCACCTGGTGCCGCCAATGTATCCAATGCGGGGACTAACCGTATATATGCTGTTTTATCGCCGCCAACCATCATGGCAAAGCCGCGTTTATATCCCCAAACGCCACCGCTGGTGCCAATATCTAGTAATGTGACACCTTTCTTGGCGGCCCGCTCTGCTCTTGCCCCGTCTCCTCTGTAATCGCTGTTACCGCCATCAATGAGAACGCTACCCTCTGGTACAATTTCAAGCCACGCATCAAGTTCGCTGTCGATGACATTCGCGGGAATCATGAGCCAGATAATGGGTGTTTCGCCTGCAAAAGCGGCAACCACTTCTTCTTTTGTGAATGCCGGCGTTGCCCCGTACTCTGCTGCTGCCCTAACTGGCTCGGGGCTACGGTTATGTGCGACGACCTCATGCCCTCCCTCGGCAAGTTTTTGCGCGATTTGCGCGCCCATACGGCCAAGTCCACTGATTGCTATTTTCATGTTACTTCCTCCTTATTACTATCACTAAAAATCGTCACTTGCGGAATATTCCGTATGAGACCTGCGGGAAAATCGTTAATCGATGATTCGGCATCTTGTAGCAGCTTAGCAACAACCGTGCGCTTTGTTTTGCCATATGCTTGAACGACAGCTTCATCAAAGCGCGATAAGAACGAGACTGTCGTTGTAATGCGCTGATAATCTTCACCGGTATAATAACAAGCTGCTGCTTGAGAATTGACGGCGATACTATGGGGTTTAATGCCCGAAGTGTGGCCGTCTTCTCCAATACCAAGTAGCGCGATACAGTAATCAGCTTTTTTGGCGGCAAGTGTCAGCCATGCGTCGAAGTCACGAGTTGTTTTAGTAGTAGACGATCCTGTGAGGGGTCGGTACACCGTGGCGCCCGGCAAAGAAAGTCCGGCATCAAGCAATTGCTGCATATTTTCGTCAGTATGACCGACTGTCCCGTATCGCTCGTCACTGATTGTGACATAGAGCCCGGAGAGATTACTATCAGCGAGCAGCTTAGCTGTCTCATTGCACACTTGTACGCCGGATCCACCAGACAGGAGCCATAATACCACCCTACCCTTTTGTAGTTGGTCAGCAATCTGGCGGGCGAGAAATGGGGCGACATTGCTCTGCGGTGTATGACGAAACTCCATACTATCTAGTGTACTATAGATAGAGATGAAAGACTTTTTTGCCATTGTCTGGCGCAATTTCAAACAACCGATTGTCATAGCGATTCTTATACTGGCGGCTGCGTTATTACTCCTTGGCGAGCATCGTGATGCATGGTTTGTCTCGTTCGTCATTATCGTTAATACGCTATTTGGAATTGTTCAAGAACTGCGAGCCCGTCGCGCATTAAAGAAGCTAGAACTTATGTCGGCACCTCATGCCCGGCGTATTAATGCCGATGGAACGGTGTCGGATATTCTTTTCGACCAGCTGATTGTTGGCGATCAGATTGACATACGTATTGGCGACGAAGTTCCCGCGGATGGCATTGTACTTTCCAGCAGTGGCCTTGAGGTTAACGAAAGTATGTTGACGGGTGAATCCGCCTCGATTGACAAAGAAAAGGATACTCATGTCTACGCCTCAAGCTCAGTCGTGGCAGGATCGGCGTTTGTGAGAATTGTCGCCGTCGGTGCTGATACGCGAGTTGGTGGTATGACAGAAAAGTTAAAGCGCTATACGCCAGAGCTGACTCCGTTGCAGCGTTCGATCGGCCGAATCATTGCCGTTATGACATATGGTGCGTTGGCGCTGGCTGCGCTGATTGCGACCGTCTATACGCTTTCAGGCCAGGATGCGGTGAAGATTGTCAAAACAATCACGACAGCGGCCGTCACGGTGGTACCTGAAGGGTTGTTGCTTGCGAGCACGCTGCTGCTCGCATTTGGATCATTGCGCCTCGCGCAGGCAAAGGTATTACCGCAAAAACTTGCCGCAATCGAAGCCATGGCGCTTCTTAATGTACTGTGTGTCGATAAGACGGGGACGCTGACGAGCGATACGATAGAGTTTACGGCGATTGAACCGTTTAAGGGTGCGCCCGGTAACCTTGCGGAACTGGCGGGTATTGTTGCAACCGAGACAAGCAGTGGTAACGCGACAGGTGATGCAATGGTGGCGGGCTTGCCGCTCGCGGATGACTATGACGTTATCGATCGGTTAGCATTCTCGTCTGAGAGAAAGTTTAGTGGTGTCCGCGTAAAAATTGGCAGTACCGTTACTACGGTATTCGTTGGAGCGCCAGAATTTCTTGGTGGGCTGGCACCGCTTACTAAGACGCAGAAACAGCGTATTGCAGAGCTTGCTGCCAGTGGACAGCGGGTGTTGCTGGTGGCGTCATTTGACGATACCACGTCTAATCTGAAAAAGATAAAGAAAACAGGAACCCCATTGGGAATCATCATTCTCTCTAATGAATTACGTAGTGGCGTAACCAAAACGGTATCATATTTGCAGCAGAATGATGTCAGTATCCGTGTTATTAGCGGTGACAGCCCGGATACGGTGCGCGCAGTGGCCCAGCGTGCTGGTATCAAAGGTGCTGATCGTATCATTACGGGTGCGGAGCTTGCCAAATTATCAAAGACCGCATGGAACCGTACTGTTGAGACTACGACAATATTTGCCCGCGTCCTTCCTGAGCAGAAGGAGCGCCTGATTGATACCTTTATCAAGAAAGGTAACTTCACTGGTATGGTCGGTGACGGCGTCAATGATGCACTGGCGCTTAAAAAGGCAAACCTTGGCGTTGCAATGTATTCTGGTGCGGTGGCAACGCGTCGTATCGCTGACATTGTCCTGCTGAACAACTCATTCAATGCCCTGCCAGTCGGTATGCGTCTCGGTAATCGCATTATGCAGGCGATCGAGATGATTGCGACTCTTTTCTTTCACAAGATTATCTATGGCATTGTACTGCTGATGACAACGCTTGTCTTAGGTGTTGTCTACCCGTTTGAGCCTCGTCACGTGACATTCATGAATATCTTCTTGGTGACGCTACCAACGGTGCTTTGGACACTGTTCCCACCGATTCCGACATATAAGATATCGCCCAAGCGTTTTTGGTGGGACACGTTGGCACCAGTAGCGCCGATCGCGGCAATATCTGGTGTTGTCGTGGCGCTTGTATATCTCCGCCTGCTGGCGCTTCACCCCGAGGATATTGATGGCGTGGCGACATCGACGGTTCTGGTGGCAACATTCTTTGGCGTCTATCTTGTCTTCTTGGTCAGCAAGATGTTCAAGGCAGTCAACAACCGCACCGCAAAGTTAGCCAGGGTGCTTTATATTCTTACTGTTGCGTTCGTTGTCACTGTCAGCTTTGGATTTGGTGTGACACGTGATTTCTTTGACTTCACCGCCCCAGCATGGCGTGACGCATGGCCACTGTTACCTCTCATTGTGTTTGCGATATTGCTGCAGTGGCTGATTGCTGATCGCGTAGCGAAGACAAAACGGTAGGCTTTTTACCTACACCTCTCGGGCCTTTAATGCTCGACGGCCAAAGAATTTATGTATCTCAACGAGGATAATTGGAATGACAAAGGCAATGGCACCCGTAATGACGAGATCTCCAATCGCGACAGGTGTGATATGAAGCAGGTTCTGTAGTGGCCCAAAGATGGCAAGCAGCTGCAGTGTGACCGAGGCTGTGAGTCCAACGTAGAATGGCGTACTCCAGACAAGGAGGCGACGGAAGACCGATTCATAATCTGACCTTGCGTTAAAGGCGCTGGCCCACTGCATGACTACGAGGGCACAGAATGCGATGGTGCGGCCGTATTCATGCCCGTAGAGGTTGCTGAAGATGATGTACAGCGTCAGGGTGGTTGCTGCCATGCTGATAGCAACCATAATCATACGCGAGACGAGATAGCGATTCAGGATAGGCGCATTTGGCTTTTCCGGCTTGCGCGTCATATTATTCTTTTCGCCCTTCTCAAGACCAAGCGGGATGACCATGGTAGTGTCAGTGACGAGGTTGACCCAAAGAATTTGTACAGCGACGAGTGGCACTGGCATGCCAATGACTAATGCGCCTAGCATGGTAATGACCTCGCCTGCGTTGGTCGCAAGCAGGTAATACAGCATACGACGGACATTACTGATGATGGTGCGGCCTTCGCGCATAGCATCAATAATCGTTTTGAAGTTATCATCCAGCAAGATGATATCACCAGCATCTTTAGCGATTTGCGAGCCAGACCCCATAGCAATACCAACGTGCGAGTTAGATAGCGCTGGCACGTCATTGACCCCGTCACCTGTCATAGCGGTGATGTTACGGCGTTTAAGAATAGAAAGGAGCCGGTATTTATTCTCTGGTATCACGCGAGAAAAGACCCGGGTATTCTTGATGGCACTCTCCAGCTCTTCATCCGTCATAGTGTCCATCCGACGACTGTCAAATACTTGATCGCGAGATTCAACCATACCAAGCTGTCGGCCGATGTGATATGCAGTTTCAAAATGGTCACCAGTCACCATGCGGACAGTGACGCCTGCTGCGAGGGCCGTGTGAATGGCGCGTTTTGCCTCGGGGCGCAGGGTATCGGCCACGGCGATAAGCCCGACAAAGTCGAGCCGAGCCTTGGCGGGTAGTGCCGCCAGCGTTTCAATAGGTTTTTTCAGTTCGGTTTGCGCCAACGCAATGACACGGTAGCCCTGTGAAGTAAGGCGTGCAAGTGCCTGTTCTGACTCTTCCCTCTCCGCCTCGGTCATGGCTGACCTGGTAATAATTGCCTCAGGCGCGCCTTTAACGGTAAGGCGATAGAGATCGCCATGATGCCATAGGTTGCCGCTCATGGCATGCTCATGGCTGAACGGGAGGCTGTGGAGTGGCTGGCCCTTTAGTTTTACAACCTTCTCCGCATCAGCGTACTCAACCATTGCGATATCAAGGGGATCGTGCGTTTTTGCGGTCGTATGATTCGCGCTGTAGCGAATAGAGGTTGGCAGGTGGTGCCGGACCCAATGGGGTTGCCATGTCTCTTGGACGGATAATTTGTTCTTTGTTAGCGTACCCGTCTTGTCGGTCGCGATAGTCGTGATAACACCGACTGTCTCAATAGCACGCATATTAGTGACCAACGCCTTCTTGGCGGCCATGCGCCGCATGCCAAGCACGAGAATGACGGAAATCGCAATAGGCAGACTCTCTGGTACAGCGCTCACGGATAGCGCCATGACAAAGCGAATTGCCTCGATCAGGTCGGTGCCACGCAGTAGTGAAAGTACTAGTGCGACGGTTGCGATACCAGCGATAGCAGCAATAATCTGATTAATGAGTTTATCGATTTTCTTTTGGACAGGGCTACGGATGCCAGTTTGCTCTGACAGGGCTGCAAGGCGACCAAACTCGGTGTCGTTGCCGGTACGGATGACAACCGCCGTGGCCTCACCTGATACGATAAAAGATCCTTGGAACAAGAGGTTGGACTGTTCGTAGATTTGTTTTTCACCGCGCAGAGCATCGGTCGTTTTTGTAATTGCCTCTGACTCTCCCGTCAATAATGCTTCGTCAATGCGAACATTGCTGCCGTCAATTAACCTGGCATCGGCAGGAACTTTTTCGCCTTCACCTAGAACAATAATATCGCCAGGTACTAGTTTGAGAGAGTCAATAGTGCGCACTTTGCCATCTCGGACGACAGAAACGGATTGTGCGGTATGTTTTTGTAGGCTGCGCAGTACCTTGTCGGTTGAGAAACGCTGGACATAGTAAATAATGGCGCTAATCAACATGATACCGATGATAATAATGGCATCAATTGCGGCGTGATGAACAATACTCAACGCAGCTGCGATGAACAACACCAACATGAAGATATTGGCAAATGGTTCGATAATTTTGCGCCAAAGCGGCTCGCCCTTGATGCGAATCGTGTTCGGGCCGTAGATAGCAAGCCGTTTGGTAACTTCAGTCGGATGAAGCCCCTTTAATGATGTCTCCAACTCTTTGAGAGTTGCGGTTGTGGTTTTGTTGTAATAAAGCATTAGCACCATTGTACTATGAAGCGAGCGATATGCGAACCTGTTCGCCAGGCGTACGATGTGTCTCGGAGGACCCATATTACAACAAAAGCCCCCCCATGAAAGGAGGGCTTTGCGTCTCGTTTTACGGGAGGCGTTAGTGAATGCGGACAAGCTGCAAAGAGCGCTGTTGCTTGCCTGTTGCCAGGTCAACCGTATCCTTGATTGTCTTGCCGAGCAAGCTGCGACCAAGAGGGCTCTCGACGGAGATACGACCATCGCTGGGGTCTGCCTCGAAACTATCAACAATTGTATAGCGGAACAACCTTCCTTGTTGATCAATCAAGTCTACGACACTGCCAATGGCAACCTTGAGGCGTGCTCGTTTACTTGGGAGTAGTTTGGCGCTAGATAGTAGAAGGCGCTTGTCGGCAAGCTCGCTTTCAACCGATTCAAGGTGCGCGAGCCGCTCGATATGTTCAAGGCGCTCCTCATGTGCAGTTCCTTTATCCATCTCACGCAGTGCCTGAATGGCGGCCTTTTGCTCGTGTTCTAGTTGGGCGATGCGCCTGCGGAGTTCTTTCATTCCTTTTTTGCTGAGTAGTACGTAATCTTTTTTCATGTGTCATCTTCTCCTTTCGGTTTGACTTGGACAACGTGTCCATTAGTAGTGTGACAGTGTTTGCTGAAAGCAACCTGAGAATGGCTATGCTTGTTGCAATTTTCCATCGCGTAACTTGAAAGTCCGATCGGTCTTGCCGGCAATGTCGAGGTCATGGGTTACTGCAATAATAGTCGTATTCTCGGTACGGCTAAGCTTGTGGAGAAGATCAAAGATCTTTTTGCCCGTTGTGCTATCAAGATTGCCAGTCGGCTCGTCTGCCAAGATGATGGCTGGCTGGTTGGCGAGCGCCCTGGCGATTGAGACGCGTTGTTGCTGGCCGCCACTGAGTTTACCAGGCTTACGTAGTCGCATGCCGCCCTCGACACCGACTTCATCGAGAAGCTGTATAGCCCGCTCTTTTCTGTCCTTAGCTGGGACACCTCCATACTCTAGCGCCAGCATAACATTCTCGAGCGCGCTAAGGTTGGTGATGAGATTGTAGTGTTGGAAGACAAAGCCAATTTTGCGGGCACGGTAGGCAGTTTGCTTGACAAGGGAGAGCTTGGCGATATCCTCATCATCAACCATGATGCTGCCGCTGGTTGGCGTGTCAAGCGCACCGAGGAGACTGAGAAGAGTGCTCTTGCCGCTACCGCTTTTGCCGATAATGCTAACAAACTCGCCGTCTTTGACCGAAAAGCTAACATTGTCAAGCGCAACAAGTTCTCCTTCTGCACTATTGTAGGTTCGTGTGAGATTTTTAACTGACAACATGCGAATTACTCCGATCTCAGCACTTCGGCTGGTTTAATATTGGCGATGAACCATGCGGGGACGGCGCTACCGACGATAGCAATAAGCAGCATAATCCCGATTGCAGCGGTCAGTGTCTCTGGGGTTACGGTGCTAGAAATATCTTTGAAGGTTTGGTCGATCTGCGCACCTGGACTATTGAAGTTCGTAGGACGACCCATACCGCCAGGACCACCTTGCCTGCCCGGCATTTGATTGCTTGAAGCGGTTGTTTGCCCGTTAGTAACAAGAGAATTTGTCATAGGGCCACTAACGGTAATACCGATGGCAAGTCCAACAATGCCGCCCACGACCGTTAAAGTGAGTGCCTCGCTCGTGAACTGTGTCATGACACTACGGTTGGTTCCGCCGATAGCCTTGATGACGCCAATCTCGCGACGACGCTCGCGTACGATCATGATCATGGCAAGCAGAATGATAATCGCCCCCGCACCTGCTGCGCCAATAACACCAACCAGGGCGAGCCCGGCGATACTTTCGAGTGATGAGACATTCTGCTCGGCCTGTTCAACTTGGCTGGTGATGTCGGCCTTGTCTGCGAGTGATCCCTTGAGGCTTTCGATAACCGTCGCAACATTATCACTACTATCGACAGTAGCAGTGACTGAAGTGACGGCGCCGGCCTGGTTGGTTATCGTTTGGAGCGTCTCGAGCGGTATGATAAGTCCGCTGTCTTGGAATTGGTTATCGGTAGTAAAGATACCTTTGACGGTGAACTCTTTATTGTACATAGTGAAAGTATCGCCAACAGAGAGTTCATTCTTTTCGGCGAGGGTTGCGCCGACCAGCGCAACAAGATCACCACTGCCACCATCAATTGTTTCGCCGCTCGTGAATGATAGGCCGCCGTTATTATCTGGTGTGGTTGTTCCCGTGACAGTTGTACGGGGACCGCCCATGATGCGGCGACTGCCGTCCTCTCCTGTTTCATCACTTGGTGGTGTTGGCGTCGTCTCGCTAGAGTCGCTGTCAAATCGCTGCTGGCGCTGTCCAAAACTACCCAGTTCGAGCGCTGACTCAAGGTCGGTGTCATCATCGCCTAGTTGGTCGCTTAGGGTTGCGGTAATGGACGCAACATGGTCGGTATCCTTGATTGTCGAGACCTGTTCGCTCGTGAGTGGATCACCGCCACCCATAAAGCCTTGGATACCAGCAGGCGTGATGGTGATATTTGTCCCGGCCGTCGCCTTGACTTCATTAATTTTGTCATTGATGCTGGCACGCGCCACCAGCATACTCACGAGCAGTGTGATGCTTACTGCCAGCATCAGGATAATTGCCCCTGCCCTGACAGGACTGCGAAGGGCGTTCTTGATGCCCCTAGATATTGGATTCACTTTGTTACTCCTGTTTATAGTAATAGACAGGAGTAACTATACGATTAGCTACTGAGTTTTTACTTTACTTTTCCTGATAGTTGGCAGAGAAAACGAGAATACAGTCTCTTTTCCAGGTATACTGGCGGCGGCGAGCTCGGCACTGTGGAGGTTGCTAATTTGCCGTGCCAAACTGAGGCCAAGTCCGTACCCTTGCCCGCTCGATCTTGCTGGGTCAGCCCGATAGAAGCGGTCAAAGATTTTTGGCAGATGCTCTGCGGCGATGCCTTCGCCTTCATTTGCAATACGGAACACGACTTTTTGTCCTATTTGAATAGCAACGGTAATAGGACTATTTGGCGGACTGTATTTCAGGGCATTATCAACCAGGATCGTTACGAGTTCTTCAATGCTGGGCTGGTGTGCTACGACTACGGCTGGAGTCGTTGGTGCTTGTAGAGTGATACGCGATGTTGCATCATGTTCGAGTCGCTTAATAATGGATGAGACGCTGGACGTGAGGTCGAATGAGGTATGCTGTAGGGCATCGGCGTTGCCAACGGATAACGCCAAGAGCATGTTTGATAATTTAGTGAGGCGCTGTACCTCCTCTAGGTTGCTCTCTAGCAATTCTTTCATTTCAGATTTCTTGAGGTTACTATCACGCAAGGCAGCCTCTAATTCGGTGGTCATGGTCGCGAGTGGTGTGCGTAGCTCGTGGCTGGCATCACTGACAAACCGAGTCTGCTGTTCGTGGGCATCTTCAATGGGGCGCAGGGTACGCTTGGCAAGGAAGTACGCCCCAACACCGCCACTACAAATAACGATAAGATTGGTGTAAAACAGGATGATAATTAAGTTTGCGCGGGCAGCAGCAAGTTCCTTGGCGCGGATCTCTCCTAATAGCTGGCCATATGGTGGCATTGGCCGTAACTCTTCGGCCCGCGAGTTATAGCTGCTGAGGCGGTGTTGGACCTCACTGATAGTAATTTGATAGACGATGGCACTGAACATCAGGCAAATGATGGTCAAAATCATAACATACCACGTCGTCAGCCGAACTGTGGCGGAATGGAATAAGCGGTTCACGCCTGTACCTTGTAGCCGAAACCGCGGATGGTATGGATAATCGGCGTAAACGGTTTTTTATCAATCTTGTTGCGCAAATATTTAATATAGACTTCGACGGTGTTCGGCAGGATATCAGCGTCATAATCCCACACATGACTGATAATCATTTCTTTGGACAAAGGACGGCCAGGGTTGCGCATCAGATATTCTAACAGTGCGTATTCCTTTTGAGTCAGTGCGATAACAGTGTCGCCCCGTTTAACCTCAAAGGTGACGGTGTCGAGTGAGACGTCCCCTACGGTTAAGACAGTGGCGTCTTGTTCGCGTGGTCGACGAATTAATGCTCGCACGCGGGCCAGCAATTCTTCAAGCGCAAAGGGTTTCACCAAGTAATCGTCAGCGCCGGCATCTAGCCCGTCGGTCTTATCTTTGACTGACCCGAGCGCGGTCAGGAGAATAATCGGCGTATGGATCGATAGTTTACGTAGTTCACGTACAATCTGTAGGCCGTCGTATTCGCCTGGGACCATACGGTCGATGATCATGGCGTCATAGGGCTCGGTATGGGCCATGGCCCAGCCGTCATCACCGTCGTACGACACATCAACGGCATACTTTTCTTGTTGTAGGGCCCGTTTGAGTGCCCTGGCAATCTTGTGTTCATCTTCGATGACTAATATTCTCATATACTTATAGTATAGCGCGAACCTGAGAATCAGCTGTGACGAGATCACCATGCCTGGCACTCCATTGGTCCATCTGCTGGAGAATCGGAAGAAGCTCGGTTCCCTTCTCGGTGAGACGGTACTCGCATCGTGATTTTGATGTTGTCGTGGTTTTTATGATGATTCCGTGAGCCTCGAGAGAATCAAGCCGGGCTGATAGTGTGCGAGGATTAATACCGGTGACGAGGTCTTGCAGCTGGCAAAACCGCACTGTCTCTTCATTAGCAAAGTATCGTAACAAATGAGGCGTCCACTTGTCGCCAAGAATTTCTGTTGCTGCGCCAACGCAGCCGATGGATATTGAAACCTCTGTCATGTCTACCTATTACTATACAATATCTAGTGAAACAAGAAAATGCACCTCGAGAGGGTGCATTTTCTGACGCTTAGATGAGACTAGACGATATTGCGGCGGCTTAGTGCGTAGGCAATGGTTGTACCGACAAGCGTGCCGAGGGCAACGAGGTTAACAAGCGTGTCCCCGATACCTGTTGTTGGGAGCTCGGTCGGTGCCTCTGGTACTGGCTTGGTAGGGACTTTCTTACAATCTTCAAGGTTCGTCGAATGCTTGGTAGCATCAAAGTCGTCTTCACGGATCGAAATGATTGTCTTAGAGCCAAGGTCACATACCTTAATAATTGGTACTTCTGGTGTTGGCGGTACCTCGACGGTAGCGTCATCACAATCATCAGGAGCACCCGGTACGGCTGGTGCATCGACGCATGCGGTATTTTTAATGCGTCCTTCGACTTCTTTAAGCACCTTGGCGGTGATTGCGAAACTTGCACTTTCGCCAACCTTCAGACTTGAGATCGTATGGCTCCAGCTATTGTCAGCGATCGTGCCCTTGTCTGCGGTCAAGAATTGGACGTGCTGAGGAGCTGGGTCGGTTACCTTGACACTCTTCAGGTCGGTCTCACCCTTGTTGGTGACGGTGATTTGATACGTAAAGGTTTGACCCACGGCGACTTCCTTATGGTCTTGCCCATCAACCTTCTTAATGATGCTGATACCAGGTACTTTTTCACGGTCAATCGTAAACGTGTCAGTACAGGCAGTCGCTGTCTTTTCACCGACGCTTGTGACCACTACTACCTTGGCCTTGTAGGTTCCAGGAGCAGTAACCGTTGTTGAGGCACTAGCGCTTGTGGCAGTGCTACTAACAGGCTGTTTGAATACCTCTTTGCCTGTCGCGTCGGCGATCGTAAAGATATACGAGCTAATTGTTGCACTATTCGCGGCGGTCGCCTTGGCATCAAGGCGGACGTTGGTGCGCTTGGTGACGGTTGCTGTCAGGTTAGTACAGGTGGCGGTTGGTTCAGGAGCAACGGTAACAGTTACTTTACATTTTGCGCTTGTCGCATCGGCAATATTGGAATGAACGGTAACTGTGGCTGTGTAAGTGCCAGGCTTGGCATAAGTATGTTGGATGACATTGCTTGCTTGTTTCTTTGTCGTGCCGTCGCCAAAGTTAAAGGTATACCCGCTAATGCGTGCGCCATCTTTGGCGGTTGCAGTGGCGGTGAATCGGTAGGTATTGCGGCTAAGGATAGTTGACTTCAGTGCATCACAAACAACTGATGGCTTTGGCGCAGGTTTGGTTGGGGTTGCCTTGATTGGGTTGCCACAGTCGTGAAGGACTGCACCAAGGAAGCGGCCGTTCTTATCAAGAAAGACAAAGGCCGAAAGCTTGCTCGCGCCGAAGTGGCTTGTAGAGCTTGTGTAGTATACAGTGCCATTGTAGGTGTGTTTGGTGCGTTGGTTATTGGTAATCTGGCGTCCAGCCGAGATTGCATTCGTAGCGACGACTTCATTGCCGATCGTGACACGTCCGTCCTTGTGAACATATCCTTCCTTTACGGTCGCGTTATTGATGGTATCAGTTGTAATGCCCATACCATTATAGATGTTACGCAGACCCTTGGTCGTGTCGTTGTTGTAGGCGTTTCGCATCTCTTTGACACTCCAAACGCCGCATTTTGCGACCGCATTGTTCGAACAGTCTTTAGCTGATAGCGGGTTTACCGCTTGGTCGATTGCCATAACACCGACAACGGTTGCTAGGGCAATTAAGGCTGATATAACGATTTTCTTCATTGAAACTCTCCTCGCCAATTAATTGCTATCAATACTATCACAAAAATGAAAAAAAGTCAATAAGATTATGTTATATTATTCTTATGCTTTGTCTCGTGATACACTAGGTAGCGTGAAGAAGCCTTTTTATTTTACGGTCGGCACAAAGCTATCAGGTACTCATGCCCGTACGGGAGTGATCACCACTCCTCATGGAGAGATTAAAACGCCAGCCTTTATCCCCGTTGGTACGCAGGCAACCCTGAAGGCGTTGACACCAGAGCAGTTGAAGGCTACGGGAGCGCAAGCGGTGCTAGCTAACGCTTATCATCTCTATCTTCGCCCTGGATATGACATTATCGACCGCGCAGGCGGGCTACACGCTTTTATGAATTGGGACAAGCCGATATTCACCGACAGTGGTGGGTTTCAGGTAATGAGCCTGGGGGTTGGCTTCAAGAAAGTGATTGATATGGTCGGCAAAGAAGTCGATGCGCCCGTCAGTAAAAAGGAGAAATTGGCCTGGATTGATGATGATGGCGTTAATTTCAAATCACACCTTGACGGCAGTACGCACCGCTTGACTGCCGAAACCTCTATGCAGATCCAACATGGATTGGGCGCGGATATTATTTTTGCATTTGACGAGCTGACCACGCTTCATCATTCGCGTGCGTATCAGGAAGAATCGTTAACGCGGCGTACTCATCCGTGGGCGCTACGCAGCCTTGCCGAACACAAGCGTCTGACCGCAGAGCGATCACATCGGCCCTACCAGGCACTGTTTGGCGTCGTGCAGGGGGCGAACTACGAAGATTTGCGCCGTGAATGCTCGCGATTCTTGGCAGCGCAAGACTTTGATGGTTTTGGTCTTGGTGGGGCGTTTACAAAAGAGGACATCGGGACAATTACTGGGTGGATGGCCGAAGAGTTGCCCGAGGATAAACCTCGCCATATGTTAGGCATCTCGGAGCCGAATGACATATTTGATTGCATTGAGAACGGTGCTGACACCTTTGACTGTGTTTCCCCTGCTCGCGTGGCGCGTAACGGTGCACTGTATACCCCTCGTGGACGCGTTAATATTACAAACCGCAAGTATAAAGAACAATTTGCACCGCTTGTAGAGGAATGTGCGTGTTATACGTGCCAAAACTATACCGCTGCCTACCTTCACCACCTCTTTCGCGCGGGGGAGATGTTGGCGTCCACCTTGGCAACCATCCACAACGAACAGTTTATTGTTGAGTTAGTTGACGGTATCCGTGCTAGCATCGAAGATGGCTCGTTCCATGATTTCAAAAAAGCTTGGATGGAACGGTATTACGCGTCGGTTTCTTGACGCTTGATAATCGCGACAACCCGGTAGGTGACAGGGAGAAGAATAATCTCCACGGCAATCTTGTAGGCAACACCAACGAGAACATAGTTGATAAATGACCAGCCGGTGATGACGCCGTAGAACGCGATGGTACAAAAGATAATAGTATCGACAAATTGACCTGCGATGGTTGATCCAATGAGACGCGCCCAGAGGTGTTTTTCACCCCATTTTTCTTTGATTTTAATCAGAACGTAGGCGTTAATAAACTGACCGGCCAAAAATGCAGCAAGGCTAGCGATGACAATTTGTGGTACGAATCCAAGGACTGCCTCGAAAGCTGCTTGGTTAGTGTATTCGGGTGCACCGGGAAGGTATTGAACAGCCAGAAATGTTAATGCCGCGAGTGCGCTCACGCCAAACGCCGTAAAGATAGCCCGCTTAGCAGCCTTAAGGCCGTATACCTCAGCTAGTACATCGCCAATGATGTAGGTAAGCGGAAAAAGAATTGCACCACCATCCATAATAAACGGACCGATTGCGAGCAGCTTGGTCGCGGCGATATTGGAAATCAGTAGTAATGCCACGAACAATGCGAGCAAAATATCAAAATGTCGGTAGCGTAGAGCCGATGTCTTTTCCATGTCGCCACCTACTATATCATATGATTATGCTACAATGGCAACATGAAAGTACGCATTGATATAGATACACGAACATTTGTCCGCTTTTGGTTAGTTATGATTGGATTCGCGCTGGCTGCACTTGCGATTTACAGTGCTCGTACCGCGTTGATTATCCTGGGGACATCATTTTTCTTGGCGATGGCACTTAATGTCCCGGTAGCTGCCCTGTCAAAGTGGCTCCCCGGTAAAAGTCGTGTTGGTGCAACCGCTCTCTCTTATGTTGCGGTCGTTGCCATTCTTATAGGGGTCGTTGCGTTTGTTATCCCGCCAATCGTCCAGCAGACGGCAAAGTTTGCGCAAAATATTCCGACCATGGTCGAGACGGTGACATCGCAGTGGCAAGGTGTCGGTGGATTTATTGAGGAGTATAACCTGCAAGAGCAAGTTGATACTGCCATGGAGTCAATCAAGCAGAATGCATCGTCGTGGGCCGCGGGCATCGGCCAAGGGTTTGTTAGCGGCGTCGGTTCGTTCTTTGGTTTTGTCACGGCCTCGATTCTAGTGCTAGTACTTACCTTTTTGATGCTTGTCGAGGGCCCTGCATGGCGCCGAAAGTGGCTCAGTATCTACCAAGATAACGATCGCATGAAACGCCACAAGATGTTGGTTGATCGTATGTATGGTGTGGTGACGGGATATGTGACAGGTCAGCTGACGGTGTCGGCAATTGGTGCGACTGCGGCGGCACTCGCAGTTTTCTTGTTAAGTGTCTTTATTCCTGAGGTTCCCGCCAATCTCGCGATGCCAACTGCAGCAATTACATTCGTCTTGTCGTTAATCCCAATGTTTGGTGCGATGATCGGCGGTACCATTGTGACGCTCTTGCTGTTGTTCAATAACATCCCTGCCGGTATTATTTACGCCGTCTACTTTGTGGTCTATCAACAGGTCGAAAATAATTTCATCTCACCTCATATCCAGGCCAAGAAGATTGATCTTTCAGCACTTGCCGTTCTTGCATCGGTTACTATTGGCATCTATGTGTTTGGTGTTGTCGGTGGTATTATCGCCATCCCTATTGCCGGCTGTGTCCGCGTGTTGATTGAATATTATCTTGCAAAAGCACGTGATATGCGTGAACAAAGTAAAAAGCCGATTGCCAAGCTCGTAAAGAAATTACAGGGTGACGAAGTATAACATCAGGAAACACTCTTAAAAAGAGACCGTGCAGGTCTCTTTTTAAGAACTATGCGCCCAAATGCTGCCGTGCGCGGTGTCACGAAGGGAGATGTTATATTCGCGCTGCAGTTGATCTCGGAGTGCATCTGATCGTGGCCAGTCTTTGGCGTCCCTGGCGCGCTCACGTTCGATAATAAGACGCTTGGCATCCTCGTCAATGTCGGGGGTTGATGCGATGAGCTCGAGGCCAAGCACCTGATCGATTGCCTCGATGAGGCTTGTCAGCGAGCCATGGTGGATGAGGTCGATATTACCAAGAGGAAGTGCGTCGAATGTTTCATCAATGATACGGAGTGCCGTAGGGGTGTCGAGGTCTGCAGACAGCGCCTCTATAATGGCTTGCTTGGCAGCGAGCGGTGAGTGGATATCGTCGTCGGTACTTTTCTTGTCCCGGATCGTTCCGTGAATCTGATGCCTCAGGACGGCGACGGCACGCCAATTGCGCAAGCGGTTCGTGGCAGCTTCGACATTATCAAAGCTGAAATTAGTCTGGCTGCGATAGTGGGACTGCAAGACAAGCAATCGGAATGCAAGAGGATCAACACCTCTGTCTCTAAGATCTTTGAGGGTGTAAAAGTTGCCAAGGCTCTTACTCATTTTTCTGCCATCGACAAGGATGTGTTCGTTATGGACGAATAACGAGGCATATGTCGGATTGTCGCTTCCGGCAGTACTTTGGGCTATCTCGTTCTCGTGATGAGGAAACGCTAAATCAATGCCGCCAGTGTGGATATCGAATGGCAGGCCAAGGCCTTGCTGGCTCATCACCGAGCACTCGATGTGCCAACCGGGTCGTCCGCGAAGCTGATGGCCGCCAAGGTCGAAATCCCAAGCTGGTTCGCCTGGTTTCTCTGCTTTCCAAAGTGCAAAATCGTGAACAGACTCTTTATCGTACTCATCGTTGGCAATACGTGCGGCGCTGGTGTTGTTGGCAGTAATCTCAACAAGTTGGCCGTAAGTTTTGCCTGACGCTTGATAGGCTTCAATAGAAAAGTATATTCCGTCTTCGGCAATGTAGGCAAAACCTTGATCATGCAATGTGGTGATCAGTTGGCGCATACCCTCTATTGTTGCATCATCAGCGGCACGAATAAAAGTCAGGGCATCGACGTCATTGCCTATTGCTTTCATGTCTTCAAGAAAAATATCCGTGTAAACCTGTGTTGAAGCGCGCAGCGCCTCCAGCGGCTCCATTTCCGGATATTCTGCACGGCTGCGCCTGATTGTCTTATCGTCAATGTCTGTAAAGTTCATCACATGGGTCACCGAGTATCCGTTTGCGCTGACAACTCGCCGTAGGGTATCGGCCATGACAAAAGCGCTCAGATTGCCGATGTGCGCATGATCATACACGGTTGGCCCACAGCTGTACATACGAACGGCATCTCCGGCAAGGGGCACGAGCGTGTCGATGTTTTTTGTGAGCGTGTTATGAAGTCGTAGAGTCATATTCTTGAAGTGCTTTATTAGTTGCAGTAACGAGTTCTGAGACTATTGTGTCATATTGTTCGTACACGCGAAAGCCCGCTGCATACGCATGTCCGCCGCCGCCAAAATAGCCAGCCACCGCCTCGGCAATTGGTAGGTTGCCGCGCAGGCGCCCTGTCACCTTGCCGTCGGGATACGTTTTGATGACGACGCTGAGCGCAACGTTCTCAACAAGGCGGAGCTCGTCGCCAATCAGTGCCCCTGGGTTATACGCGTCGCTGTATTTCTCGATCTCATCCCATGGTACATGCACGAGTGCGAGCTTGCCGTCCAATAAATATTCAATCTTTCGAATCAATTCACCCTTGTATGCCAAGATTTCTGGCGACTTTTTCATAAATTCACGGCGACGCTCTTCAATGATATTATTACTGGCACCGAGAGCCGCGAGGTTACCAGCAAAATGGAATGTTTCTGGTGTCACGTTTGGCGTGGTGAGTCCCAGACTATCACTCATGAGGGCAATCATCATGTCTTCAGCAGCCTGAGTATTGATAGCCCAGTCAGCGCTAATAGCAAGGTCATATACCACATGACTTGTTGCAACCGCATCTGCGGTGAGTAATGTATGGTCAAACGACAAGGTTGGTTCGGTCGTATGGTGGTCGATAACGAGTACGGGGTGACTTTCTAGAAAGTGACGGACACTGGGTGTCTCAAGTACCTTTGAAAGTAGCACATCGGCTGTCGTGTCCACGATAACGGCAAGATCGGATGTAGTATCAAAGTCAGCAACTACCCTGTCCCAGCCGTTGATATACCGCATATACTTTGGAATCTCGACCGGGCAGTACAGTACGACATCTTTACCTAAATCACCGAGAATCTCCTCAAGTGCCAACGAGCTACCCAGGCTATCGCCATCAGGATTTTCGGCTTGGATGACAATAATTTTCTGAGCATCGTTTATAAGTTGGGCAGATTCTTGCATTATAAGGTTCTCCTGCCCTCAAGCGCGTGGCTGAGGGTGATTTGATCGGCGTATTCGAGGTCGACCCCAACGGGGATACCGCGTGCCAGACGACTCATTTTGACATCAATATTCTTGTCTTTGAGATAACGCTGCAAGAACAGCGCTGTTGATTCGCCCTCGACACTGGCATTTGTCGCAATAATAAGCTCTTCGACGGCATCCTTCTTGATACGATCAAGCAATTCAGGGATGTGCAGTTGCTCTGGGCCAATACCGTCGATTGGCGAAATTGCTCCGCCCAGCACGTGGTAGGTGCCCTTAAATTGCCCTGTTCTCTCGAGGGCAATGATATCGAGCGGCTCTTCAACGACGGCAATGAGCGATTTGTCGCGTGTCGGGTCACTGTACAGCGAGGATACCTCTTCGTCTGCGTCAATGAGAGCGAACGTGACGGGACAATGCCTGACGCCGCTTTGCAACTCACTGATTGCCGAGGCGAGTTTTTGGTTAGTGGTACCGCCAGCACGCAAAAGAAAGTACGCGTATCGCTCGGCGGTGCGCACTCCTACGCCCGGCAGCTTGCCGAGCTCGTCGATAGCACTGAGAAGTGCCTTGGGGAGCAACTGGGCCAAGGTTTGCTTCCTATAGTCCTAGGTTACCGAGACCACCCATGAGTGGCTTCATTTTCTCAGCAGCAACTTCTTGTGCCTTGGCAAGACCGTCGCGAACGGCAATCTCGATCCAGTGTTCGAGTTCCTCGACGTCTTCAAAGTCAATGAGTTCAGGATCTAGCTTGACACTCTTAATCTTCAGCTCACCAGTAATCTGAACGGTAACAGCCCCGTCACCAGCGACAACTTCGATAATTTCTTTTTTAAGATCTTTTTGAGCTTTTTGTAATTTAGCCAACATTTTTACTTGGTCGAATGCCATGTCTACTCTCCTCTATTTTGTGCAATTTCAATAGAATGATTATACCACTTTTACCTATCTATTTATAGATATAAAAGCGAGCAGCGTTGTTGTTGGCACTTGTTGTCACGAGTTGATATGGAATTTTCTTGCCATTATACGCCTTGGCGGTCACAGCATATGAACCAGAATCTGGGGCGCTTGTTACCACCTTGAAGTCGCCATTAAAGCGTGCGACGGCTTCAAAGAGAGGTCGCTCTTCGTCTGAGACGACAAGTGTTGGAACCTTGGGGATAATCAATGCGTCATGTGAAAAATTCTGCACAATCTCTGGTGCATAGCGGTATCCATATCCGTAGCGTTCCAGGCCGAAAAGAACTAGTCCGCCAACGAGTACAACCAGCGGAATGAGTCCTGCGACCCGGGCGTAGGGGTTGTACGGGAATATACCATACCACGTGCCAAGAATCCGCTCTAGCCCTGTTGCGAGCAGGAGAAGCAACGGCACAAACATGATACTGGTAAAGCCTGGGTTAATAACGAGTACCGGGAAAAGAAGAACGATCCACGCTAAGATGACATAGCTTTGTACCGTTTCAAAGGTGCGAATTGACTGGTAGAGCCCATACAAGATGATGAGCATTGAGCCAAATCCAAACACTGGTAACATGATACTCTGGCTGCCAAGAGACAAGAAGCCAAAATAGTGCCCTGCGAGTTCGTGTAGGTTAGCAAGGAGTGATGGTGGCCACTCGCTCGGGATGCCAAGTAGCCGTAAGGCAACCGAAGGATTAGCGACGATAGTCATAATCAAGGGTGTCAAGATAACAAGACCGATGCCAGCAGCAACGGCCAAGCGGACACGCGGCAGTTTTTTGACGATGTAACGTAGGTGCGGGTGCAGCATAATGGCACTGCCAAGCGCGATAAGAACGTAAATACTCAGCGGTGTATAAAGGCTAAGGGCTGCACACAGGAAGAATAGTATCTTCCAGACACCGTGAAACTTGGTGCGTTTTGCAACAAGGGTCGCAAGCAGCAAAAGAACAACAGGCCAAAACAGATAGAGAACACTCACTGTTCCCTGCTGTGTCAGGAATAGAAATTGCCCCGTTGTGACAGCAAGGAGCGATGCAAGGACGGCAATACCGTGGCTAAACCAGTGGCGCAACAGAAGAATCATACAAAACGCAGTAATGAGCCCAAGGATAATTGAGAGAAGTTTGACACCAAGGAGACTGACACCAAAGATTGATAATACGGCATGCTGCGCAAGGTAAAACGGAGCATCAAGTGGTGCAGTGCGCCACATCTGAGATATATCTAATTGACTGCTCGTGACAATGCTGGCGTGTGCCTGCTCGGTCAGGCCGCTAGGGATGAGAAACGCCGATACACTAATGAGGCTAATAAGAGCAATCGCAATCAGCGAGTGCCCTATCCAGTACCGTCGTCGGTACAAGAACGAAGATGTGATATCAATTTTGCTCATAAAGCTATGCCTACTATTGTATCACGATTAGTCGTGTCGCTTGTCGAGAGACATAAAGCGCAACCGCTCTGGGTGGAAGTATAATTCAACCTTGCCAGTCGGGCCATTACGGTGCTTGGCGATAATCAGGTCAGTAATATTTTCGCGTTCAGTTTCGGGATTATAATACGCTTCGCGGTAAATAAACATGACGATGTCGGCGTCTTGCTCGATCGACCCCGACTCGCGGAGATCAGCTAGCTGCGGGATCTGCGGGCTACGGCTTTCGACACTACGCGACAACTGACTCAGCGCAATAACTGGGACATTCAACTCCCTGGCAATCAATTTCAGACCGCGACTGATTTCTGAGACCTCTTGAACACGGTTGCCGTCGCTGCGGCCACTGGCCTGCATCAGCTGCAGATAGTCGACGATAATAAGCCCGAGCGGTGCCTCATGTGCCTGGCGACGGGCTTTGGTGCGCATTTCAAGTACACTGAGACCTGGCGTGTCGTCAATATAAATTGGCGCTTCGGCCATCTCGCCCATCGCTTCGGATAGTTTTGAAAAATCGTCGTCAGACAAATTACCGGTGCGGATATTCCAGCTATCGACGCCACTGGCATCGGCCAGCATACGATCAACCAGCTGTTCTTTGCTCATCTCGAGGCTAAAGAACAGAACAGACTGTTTAGCGATCGTCGCGACGTTATACGCCAGGTTCGTTACCAGTGTTGTCTTACCCATAGCTGGGCGAGCGGCGAGGATGATAAGGTCACTGCGCTGCAATCCTGCCGTCATGTTATCAAGATCACGATACCCCGTGCGAACACCGCGGATAGCGCCCTTGTTGCGATGGAGCTCTTCAAGGCGATCAAAGCTCTCTGTTAGGATGCTTTCGAGGCTGACGAGGTCTTGTTTGAGTGATTGGTCGCTGACGCTGAATAGTTCCGCCTCCGCCTTTTCCAGCAGCTCTTGCGTTGAGGTATCCTCGTCAAAGCCCATTTCTGAAATTTCGGCACTTGCTTTGATAAGACGGCGTCTGACGGCAGCAGTCGCTACAAGCTCGGCGTAGGCTTCGGCATGAGCGGCAGTCGGGACATAATTGGTCAGCTCGCTAAGGTAGGCTGAACCTCCAATAATATCAAGTTCATCCTTCTTTTTTAGCTCGTCAGTAAGGGTTAAGAGATCGACAGGTTTGTGTTTTTCGTACAGGCGCATCATGCCGCCAAAAATAACGCCGTGACGCTTTTCGTAGAAATCATCAGGACGAACATGTTCGGAAACGTCCGCTAGAACTTCTTCGTCAATCAAAACAGCGCCGATAAGACTTTTTTCGGCGTCCAGGTTCTGCGGTGGTATTTTACCCGCAACGACTTCTTTTGCATTATTCTTAGGCACCAGACAGCTCCACTTCCTCTCCTCCTCCCATGATAGCAGCTACAGCAGCAGCTTGACTATCTTTTAGGGGGGCTCCGGTAGGAATCGTTTCGATTGTTAGCTCCCCAACACCAAGTTCGTCGAGTGCTTTATGAAGAAGCGGCTGGTATTTAGCATCATCCAGCTTCTTCTTCCAAAAGGTGGTGTTTGTATAGATACTTAGTGTAGCACCATCAAGCTCTGGCTTGCATTTGGCGAGGATGCTATGAAGGGCGATGTGATGCTCTTTCATGTGGACCAAGTATGCATCCCAGTCAAATGAAACTGTTTTAGTGTTCTTTCTTTTGGGTGGCTTTGGCGGCGTGTCTGTCGTGGCAGTATGTTTTGTGGCCTCAAGAGCATGTTTCTCGACACGCTTTTCGCTCGGCCGAGGTTTGGTTGCCTCGCTTGCAAGTACCTGCAGTTCAGGCGCGACTGGTGTCACGACCGTGGCGATGCTTTTGTCCTGGGAACCCGATGAGGATGATCCTGCCAGCAAAGAAGTAAGGAGGAGCACATCTGGCCGCGGTGATCGAAGCACGGCTACCAGCTTATCGAGCAACTCAATCCAGCGCGGATGGGTACCAAGCCTAGGGCGTACTGCCGAAATAAGTTGGCTGACAATCTGGCGCGCGTCAACCCCTTGTTGTTCGAGCATATCAAGTACTTCAATGATCTTCTGGGTATCATGCGCCTCGTACGCCTCGAGAAGAGACTGTAGCTGCCCAGCCGGTGCGAGGCCAACAACTTGCTCGACAAGAGCGGCTGTGATAGTTTCTTTGTCGCTGGAGAGGCTACGCAATTGATCAAGTAGGCTAATACTGTCACGAAAGCTTCCACCTCCGTGTTCGGCAATAAGAGCAAGCGCCTCGTCGTCGATCAAGATACCTTCACTGCTGGCGATAGAGCGCAGATGCTGCGTAGCATCTGCAGGGCTAATGGATCGGAATGTAAAGCGCTGGGTTCGGCTAAGGATAGTATCCGGTACTTTGTGTACATCGGTTGTCGCCAAGATAAAGACGATATGCTCGGGCGGTTCCTCGAGCGTCTTTAACAGTGCATTGAAGGCGGCCTTTGACAACATATGAACCTCATCAATGATGTATACTTTCTTTTCAGCTGCAACTGGGGCAATCTGTACTTTTTCACGCAGGTCACGCACGTCATCAACGCCATTGTTACTGGCAGCGTCAATCTCGATGATATCAAGATGCGTTTCGTCGTCGTTGTACGGCAGTTTGTTGATCTCATGTGCAAGAATGCGTGCAATCGAGGTCTTGCCAACTCCACGGGGACCAGTGAGAAGATAGGCGTGCGCGATGTTGCCCTGCTGGAGTGATCGCGACAGGATATCAGTAACGTGTCGCTGCCCTACGACTTCGTCAAGTGTCTTGCTGCGATATTTTCGATACAACGCTCGCGTGTCCGGCGCCTGATTCCCCTTAGTCATATATTCTTATTCTAGCATAAAAATACGCCCCAGGAATTGAGGCGTATTGTAGATATCTCATCAGACGTCACTACAGGGCCGCTTCGACGGCTGCCCAGGTAGCATCTGGATTGTCGGCTGGAACGATGATCGTGACTTGGTCGCCAATATTGATACGGAAATAGGTAACGCTGGCGAGCAGGATGCGGTACTCGTGACCGTTTGCCTCGACAAAATAGGCACCGTCGTGCTGTACGAGCGTTCCAATGATTTGCTTGCGCTCGATCGGGCCGATTTGCTTGTAAATAAAACTGCCGTCATCGGCAATAGTGAGCTTGAGGATGTCACCTTCAACGAGCTTTGATTTACTGGCGTAGTTTGCAGGCACAGGATATTCTTTGCCGTCAGGACCAGCAAATTTCTGGCCGTCGAAGACGCCTTCAATGACTTTTCCTCCCACGTCCTCGTGGGTGCCGCTTCGTGGTGTGACTACCGCGCCATCGTCACCAATAATGCTGATGAGGAGTTCTTTGGCGGCGGCCAGGTTGGTTTCTGCTTCCTGAATAAGCGAGTGAAGTCGCTTTACTTGCTTCTCTGGTAGTTCAGACATGGTTTTCTCGCAATTCCTTTTGTCTCTGTTTTGAATAATACTGCCCTAGTTATAGCAATCTATCTGTTTACTGTCAATCTTTTTGGATGATTTCCACAGCACTATCAGATTAAGCGGGAAAAGTGTTGTATATTTTGTTCTTGCTATCAAAAGCACCGCCTGATATAGGCGGTGCTTTCTTGTCTTTAATCTTCGGTCGAAATTAATGAGTATCAGTCTGAAATTAGGCAACTTCTACAGTTGCGCCAGCTTCTTCAAGAGCCTTCTTTGCAGCCTCAGCCTCGTCCTTGGTTGCCTTTTCCTTTACAGGAGCTGGAGCACCATCAACGATAGCCTTTGCTTCACCAAGACCAAGACCTGTGATTTCCTTAACAGCCTTGATAACAGCTACCTTCTGAGCACCTGCATCCTTAAGTGTGACGGTAAACTCAGTCTTCTCGTCGGCAGCTGCACCTGTATCTGCAGCAGCAGGGCCAGCAACAGCAACTGCAGCAGCAGCTGGCTCGATGCCATACTCGTCCTTAAGGACATTCTTTAGTTCGTTTACTTCAAGTACGGTAAGCTTTGTTAGCTCTTCCGCGAGTTTCTTTACATCAGCCATAGTAGACTCCTTTGTAATTCTAATTTAGTTTAATTTAAGCGTTAGCTTTGGCTTCAACACCGTCAAGCAGTGCATGAAGATTTCCAGAAAGTGCATTCGTAACGTCGTGTACGGGTGAAAGCAATTGTGCCACCACCTCGGCGATAAGCTGGTTCTTGCTCGGTAGTCCCGCAAGTGCCTTAACTTCCTCAGTAGAGAGAGCGATACCTTCGCCAGAGAAGCCACCGACAAGCGCGAGAGCTGGGTGAGTTTTTGCAAACTCGTCCAAAACCTTCGCAGGAGCAACCTCATCGTCACTGCTAACTGCATAGACTAACTGTCCAGTCAAAAGTGATGTATCGGTGTCTTTGTAGGTGTCATTCGCTGCCAGTGCGACACGCACAAGACGGTTCTTGACCACCTTGATCGTGACACCTGCCTCGCGTGCTGCGCGGCGGAGTGTCTGAACGTCTGCAACTGACAAGCCCTGATACGATGCAAATGCAGTACCTTTAGCGCTCGCCAAAAGTTCTGCAAGTTCTGCAACCAAAGCGTTCTTTTTATCGCGTGAAATTGCCATAAAAATCCCTTCGTTATTGGTTTACATATTCGACCGAATTATTAAAGTGGTAATGTGAGGCAGAATTTTCAAAAAGAAAAAGTCTTTGATCCTCGCATCACCAAAGACTTACATGAGTTATAACTGTTTGTTACATCCTCGGTAGCTGATTAAGTGTTCCTTTTGGTCACACCGCCACTGTCTCTGGTAATGTCTAGGGCAAGTATACACCTTTAGGCTGCAACAGTCAACGCTCTCAGGGCAATATTGACATATAAGCTTTTTCAAATTATAATAGTACACCGTTGTCGCGGACCTCCAGGGTTTCGCTTGATGACAGAAAGTCTTATACCAACACCGGTGTAAGCAGGTCAGAGAAAGAAGCATCATGAATGCAACCGTACAGGCAGTATCCCCGTCGTTCGATGAGATGATCGTCGAGCTGATGACGGACGGCACCATCGCTGGCTGCAGCAGCCTGCAGGAGATGGAGGCCGCCGAGATCGGCGTCAAGCTGTTCGTCCGAGAGGACGGCATCAAGGATGACGGCCGTCTGCGCGAGCTGAGTGGGGTGGCCCTTTCGCGGAGCATCACCTACACCCGGCTGCTGAGCACGCTGCATCTCGAGCTGGTCGAGCGCCTGCGTCTTCGGCTCCAGTCGGATCTCAGCAGTGGCGCACTCGGCGGCCACGTGACACCCCTCTTCGAGGAGCTCACGCGTCCCTGACCCTCCAAGGTTCCGCCCCGGCTACATTGTCGTAGCCAGGGCGGAACCGCCCAACACACTGGACAATATTTTAAATAAATGATATAATTAGAAGAGTTATGAGTCATAAAGATCACTTACCGAGCGTTCTTGACAACGCGCCAATTAGCCGCGTGTGGTCTCCTGAGTTGCCTAAAGGTTTTGCTGAGCCTGCTGATAGAGAGCCGTATGTTCCATATGAACCAACACCAATCAGCAATGCTGTACTCAATCCTATGTTTGAGCAGGTTGCGGCACACCAAAAGAATGTCGCGAGTGCGCTCGCTCCACTTTTTGATGCATACGCACCAGAGACTGTGCCGGATGATGTTAGGGCTATGATTTCGCTCGATAGGCTCACAGGTGAAGTTCATCGCTCGACCAAAAACCTTTTTGCATATTCAGCATGGGGTGAGAGCTTACTCAAAGCACAAGGTCTAAATGACGTCGCTGCTGATTATAAAGACATAGAAGAGGCTCGCTTGGGAATAATAGCTAGTGAATTGGCCGCGACCGGCCTGGGGGGCGAAAGAGACAAGCTATTGCTTGGTACTATTACTCCGTACGAAGTTCTTAATCTTCTGCGCTACACAAGTCTTGAGGCAGCCGAAATTACGAAGGTGACTCATCCCTATGGCTATCGAATGGCGTACGTAAAGGAAGCACGGAAAGCGGTTGATGGGGCGATTATTGCCCACGATGGTGTTGTCCTGCCACGAGTACTTTCGACATACCAGAAGATCCAGCTACAGCCTAACTTTTCGTATTATGATGAGCAAGGCAAGGTCTTGGGTATAAAAGGCTTCTTGGCTACCTATAAGCGCCCTCTGGGATATGTCACAAATCCCGAAGGACGTCGAGTTAATATTATCGAGCGCCAGTCAGCTGCGCTACGAATTGATGAAGGATCACAGGACATTCCCAAAGGCCTAGCACACGACCTACGTCAACCATTCGAATCCAATAATGATTGGAGTCGTCCACTTGATGAATTGAACAAGAGAACAATGTATCAGGATTTCTTTGAACGCTCTATCCAGGAGGACGTCGATGCTGACTTTCTTGTTCCACTTTCGACAATGGTTTACGCAGCAGCCGAGCCACGAGAAGAATTCGAGGCTCGTTGTGAATACGAGCGCACTATGACTGCAAAGAAAATTGCCAAAGCTACAATTGCAAGTGGGAATGGTGGAATGTTGTTTATTGGACACGACACTTAAGTGTTCGTACAGCGTGGTATGATACAACTATGAAGAGTATTGTAGTTGCATATGATGTGGATCGCGGAATAGGTGCAGATAACGATTTGTTGTGGATGCGCGACCTCCCTGCTGATCTTGCGCACTTCAAAAAACTCACAACGGGCACGTCCATTGTGATGGGTCGTCGGACGTTCGAGTCAATCGGATCACGGCCGCTGCCGAATCGTCAGAATATTGTTGTCAGCAGCCAGCCAACAGGAGTCCAAGGCGTTATTACCTGCGCATCACTTGAAGCTGCCTATGCGATGGCGCAATTCGACGTCATGGTCATTGGAGGCGGACAACTCTACGCAGCAGCCCTGTCCAATGTCTCTCGGGTATATGCAACCGAAGTCAATGCTCACTTCCCGCAGGCAACCGTATTCTTCCCCTCACTCGATGAGAACCTATGGTATGAGGTTTCTCGTGCTCCTCATCCTGCCGATGAGAAGAATAAATATGCCTTTGATTTTGTTATTTACGAGCGACGCGATACATAACGTTACCAGGCTTTGTTTCCGATTACTTCGTGTACAATAGGAGTAAGAGGATAATACAGGGGGAGAAATATGTCTGAGCTAGTTGAGTACCGTCAGGACCGGGCGCCGGATTATCAATATCATGAGCTACTGCAGAGATTGCATGAAACGGGCCACGCGGCCGTGTCAGGTATGGACGAGGGGTCGCGCGAGTTGCTTGGGCATATGATGAGGTTTGATCTTCGTAATGGCTTCCCTCTTATCACCGAGCGCGATCTGACGCGCGGTACGACGCCAGAAATTATCGCAAACTATGAATCAAATCCAGGAAGGCGCCCCGTGGCTGGCGCAGTGAAACAGGGTCTTGCTGAGATTATCGGGTTTATTAACGGAGCACGTACCCAGGAAGAGCTTGAATCATATGGCTGTAAGTTTTGGCGGCCATGGACAACCGATGAAGCTAAGGCGAAGAAACGCGGTCTCGAACTGGGAGACCTTGGGCCTGGATCATACGGCGCAGCATTTCACGATTTTCCAGATGGTGATACAACATTCGACCAGTACGCGGCAATGATAGAACAGATCAAGGCTCGTCCTGAACTACGAACTCATATTATTTCGCCATTTATTCCACCCTACATTTCTCGCGCACCGGGTCGGACGCAAAAAGTGTTGGTTGTTCCGTGCCACGGGTTGCAACATTATAATATCGATACAGTAAACAAGGAAATTTCACTTGTCCATTGGCAGCGCAGTGCTGACGTACCGATCGGCCTGCCATTCAACATGGTACACTACGGCGCGCTTCTCATGATGGTCGGGCAAGTGACAGGATATACGCCAAAAGAGCTCGTGTTCCAGATCTCTAACGCGCACATCTACGATCAGCATGACGAGCATGTCGAGGAATTGCTGGCGCGTGAACCAATGGCCTTTCCTCGCCTTACGATTGACCCGAGTGTCAAGCGGCTCGAGGACTTTCGTGTCGAGCATTTTTGGATTGAAGATTACAACGCACACCCACCAATGAACATGGGTGGTACGGCGGTATAGTATTTCATGGCTCACGAACATGTCAATCTCGAGCATGCGCGCTATGATGATCAGCGCAAGGTGATGCAAAAAAGCGTCGAAGACGACGAGTGCCCCTTCTGCCTCGAGGCGCTGCACAAGTACCATAAACAACCCATACTTGTTGAAAGTGAACATTGGGTGGTGACGACCAACCAGTGGCCCTATGCACATACCGACGCGCACTTTTTGCTGATCGCGAAGCATCATGCCGAGACAGTCACTGATTTGCCACTCGAGGCGTATACCGATCTAGGACGCCAAGTCAAGTGGCTCGCCCGCAAGTACCAGCTCGCCTACGGCGGGCTTGCGATGCGTTTTGGTGATACAGCGCATACTGGGGCAACCGTTAATCACTTGCATGTTCATATCATTCAAGCCGCCAAGGACCTGCCAGAGGGAGAGAAGGTAAAGTTCAAGTTCAGCCGCTAGCTCTTTTTGGGGTATGGACGTAGGCGACGACTGTCTTCGGTAATAGGGTTGGCATGAATCTTTATGATTGCAACGCCTGCATCTCGCAGCGTACGCTCTCCCTCAAGTGCTGCGTATCCTTCAACGAAATAGCATGTCGTTATACCGCTCGCGGCAATTAATTTTGCGCAGTTTGGGCACGGGAACGTTGTTACATATATGTCTTTCCCTTTTGTTGAAATACCATCGCGTGCACACCTGGCAATCAAGTCACCTTCGGCATGAATAAAAAGACTGTTCTCAATCGAGGCACCCTGGTTTGATGCACTACGCGGATCACCTTCGATACTGTTGATATAGGCATGAGGAACACCGTGGTTATGGGCTGCTTCTATGACGGTGTCGCCATCAAGAATCGCGGCGCCTACGTGGCGCCACCAATCGGAGCTACGGGATGCTTCTTCATAAAGAAGGGAGATTATCTCCTCGTTTCTATCAATCGTTGCGTCGATGCGAATGTCAGATACTGCGTCCGAGTTGCGTCGATCCCAGCGAAGGAACGGCGAGGCGTATGAAATTGTCGCTTTGGGATGATGTTCATTGATAATTTTTTCCGTAATATCATCGTCGATAAGCGTGATATGATGCTCACGCGAGGCGAGCAGTTCCTCTAGCTCAGTCTTGGATATCAGAGAGGCGGCAATACCAAGGCCAGCCAACGCTTGAACGGCCTCTTCGGGCTGTAAGGTTCGGATGTCTTTTCTGAGATAGTCAAACTCTTGCGTAATCGTCTGGTCAAAGAGACGGATCTCTCCGTCTGCGTGTGGCCTAAGAACATCGAGATAGCCCCTATGGAGGACGGGAACATACCCTGCAAATACAGCGTTATTTTTCTGGTTCATAGTCACGCGTCAGATACCTGCTTACCTTTGCGATGAGTGCTTCACTGACGCCACCGTCACGCAGCAGTGTTTCTACGGGCTCTTTGATGTTTGCGCCCCATGTGATTTCAAGATGTCGAATTTTAGCTGAGGTAGAGGTGCGTGCCTGTGGGCTCAGCCGGACGACCCGCCCGCATAGCTCGGCAAGTTGCTCAAGTGTATCGGTGTCGTATGTTTCTTCCGTCACAATCAAGGTATCGGGCCTAATCCTCTTGATTAGCCCCCACCGCGGCTCGTCGGGGTGTTTGATAGTGACAAGGTCGACAGACTTAAGGTGTGCCAGCAGCTCCTGGCGCTCGCCTTCGGGAACGACAGGCCGCGTATCGCCTTTGCGCTTACGAACCTTGGCGTCGCTATCAACGCCAACGACCAGGATATCCCCGTGGCTTTTTGCTACTTCAAGATATCTGGCGTGGCCAATATGGGCAAGATCAAACGACCCGGATGTCATGACGATGCTCTGGCCGAGCTCCCGGCACGCGTCAATTTTGCGTAGCAAAACGTCATGGTCATTGATGATGCGCTGGTCGGTGCTTGAATTGGCGCCAAAAATACCGCGTTCAGTAGGATTATGGACATGTGATGTAATACGACTTTTTGACGACATGACGGTACTATGGACTCTCCTCTTTTCTTTAGTATACATCATTTTATTCTTCGGTGAAAAAATCCCAAACCACCGCGCTTGTTGTGCGCTCGGACAGTGATCCCTCTGGTACAAGTGACGTATTGGCAACATGCAGCCACCCGTGAGGCTGACGCTGAGTAATAAGAAGTGTGACGCGCCGATCGTTATGGCACTGCCGCCACGAGAAGCGCTCGACGATGCTGCTTCTGGCCTTTATCATTTGGTGGCACTGGGCTGCTTGACCTTGTGCCTGCGCAAGCCTGTAGATCGGCGGTAGCTGGCGCAGGGGGCTGCCCATATAAGGGACAAGACTATCTTCGAGGCTATGGATGTACAGCGTCCGAGCTGGCATGCCTGCATGAGGGCATGCCTGATAGTAGGCGCCTGAGATTCCGGCTACTCCTGCAATTTTGCCTTGCAGTTCACAGGCGGCCAAGAATGCAAAGCCAGCCCCGTTGGACATTCCTACCATATACACGGCTTTTGTATCAATGCAGAAGTCGTTTGTAATTTGCATCAGCATATCGTCTATGAACTGCACGTCATTAATACCTACTGGCGAGTACGGAGCACCTTGCCATGCAGTAGCACCCGTAGTGCCAATCAGCGCGTCAGGATAGACGGTCAGTGCCGGTGTAGTATTAAGACCTGATTCACGCTCGGCACGCCCTGATGTGCCGTCAAGCCCGTCAAACGCGATAATGACAGGGTATCGCTTGTCGGCAGTATAGCCTGATGGTGTATGCACCCGGTATGTCCGTGGCATGTCCATGCTCGTGATGGTCGCAGGATAATCGCGGTTACTCTCCCATTGGTATGTCTGTTCACAGCGTTGAAGCTTCTCGGCCGCGAGTGCCTGCGTCAACGTGGCTATTTCTTGTTTCGCCTGGGTTAGTTGCTGTGATGTTGAGATGCTATGCGAGAACATCACAAAAAATGGTATGACGGCCAGCATCACAGCCAGAAGAGTCAGTGCAATATTTCGTTTCATAGTTCTCATATATTTAAAAACGTCGTCTTACGGCAAGTATACCAGGTAAGACGACGTTTGTTTTGTCGGTAGCTCTAAAAAAACTAGTTAACGACGTTCTCGACCTTGATTCCAGGGCCTTGAGTCGTTGAGATAGCAGTTGTCTTAACGTAGCTTCCCTTAAGCCCGGTTGGCTTTTGTGCCTGAAGGCTTGCAAAGAAGGCATCTGCATTTTGACGTAGCTTTTCGGCGCCGAATGATACCTTGCCAATTGAGAGGTGAACAATCGCTTGCTTATCAACACGGTATTCAACCTTACCGGCCTTGGCTTCGGTTACTGCTTTAGCAACATCAGTTGCGACAGTGCCAGCCTTAGGGTTTGGCATGAGACCGCGTGGGCCAAGAAGACGTGCGTACTTGCCAAGACGAGGCATGTACTGAGGTGTTGCGATAAGGGTATCGAAATCAAGTACCTCTTTGTCGAGCTGCTTAAGGAATTCTTCGTCGCCAATAACATCAGCGCCAGCTTTCTTAGCAGTGGCGTGGTCGCCTTCTGGGGCGAAGACAGCGACGCGGATTGTCTTACCAGTACCGTTCGGCAGGCTCACCGTTGCGCGGATGTTTTGGTCGGCCTGACGTGGATCAACACCGAGGCGAACGTGTACTTCAACGCTTGCATCAAACTTAGCAGGATTTGTCTTTACGGCAAGATCAAGCGCGTTCTCAAGGCTGTACACAGTTTGAGCTTCAACAAGCTTTGCAGCCTCCTGGTATTTTTTGCCACGACGTTCAATGGTAGGGCGAGTGATCGGTGCTGGACCCTTTTTTGTGCGGGCTTCTGCTTCTGGATCTTGCGGAGTCGTGTCGCCGGCCTCTTTACGGGCTTCTTTGTCAGCCTTAGCCTCCGCCTCTGCAAGCGCCTTTGCACTACGCTTACCCGCCTTTGCAGTAAACGTGTCTACTTTGTCGGCAACGACTTCTTCAGCCTCTGCCTCGATAAGTTCTGGTGCAGCGGTCGTGTTCTCGACGTTTGCCAGTGCAGCTTCGATTTCTGCGATAGTATTCTTCTCGGTCAGATCAAGACCAAAAGTTGATGCTTTTTCAAGCAGTTCGGCTTTACGCGCCATGGTATAAACCCTTTCTGTGGTACAAGCGCCTGTACTAACAAGGCTCCCAACATTGATTTGTTATGCTTTCATTATATCACACCAGAGGTGGCGTGTCAATCATCGCCATGTACCCAAGGACGCCATCCGACGGGAGCCTCACCACTTTTACGCCAGCCCGCAGGGCCAGCAATCGATGATCCAGGCAGGACGCTATTACAGATATCCGAGCCGTTACTGTCCGTCCACGTCAACGAGCCTTTGTATTCGCTTGGTGATTCTGCGTTTTTGACAAAAATACGCTTGCCCGTTTGAGTAATAGCAGTCAGTGCATAGCTGCCGTGAGGCGCTGCGCTGCAGTATATGAGGTTATAGTGCGTCCCGGTCGCAAAAAGCTCAGTGTTGAAGGTAACGGCATATTCGTCCGTCAGGTCATCGGTTGTCGAGGGATACGCCCCGTGGTTGGCCTTGTACTTTACAAGAGTCCTGCCAAACTCTGCGAGCTGTTCGCTGGCTTCGGCGTTACGAGCTGTCGCTTGAATGTTGTTATAGGACAGGCTGCCCACAACAGTCAAAAGCCCAACGATGAACAAGACGACCGCGACTTCGACAATTGTAAATCCTTTATACCTATGTGGATGCATCATGGCTATGGTTTCATAGTATCACATATTCATGCTATGGTATGCTTGGATTTCAATCCATCTGCACCTATCACTACAACCCGAGGAGGTGGTCGCGGTGGCGACCTTTTTTCGTAACAAGACTGGCCGTGGCTTACTGCTGGCGGCAGGGCTCCTCATCGCGGTGGCCTCTGGTCCAACCACGGTGTTCGTGCTCTTGGCGCTGGTTGCCTTGGCCTGCATGGTCGAGCTTGCCTCGTTTACACTCTTCTCTGAGTTCACTCAGAAGAAGGGTGCGCTCCTAGCCGTGGCGCTTCAGGGATTGATCGTCACTGTTGGCGTCATTGCAACGCTCTACGTGATCGACCGCTACGGCCTGTGGGCAACGATGGTCGTTGTCGCGGCCGTCTATCTCGAGAATGCCGGAGCGCAAATCTTCGGCAAAAAGTACGGCCGGAGGCCACTCGCCCCACGATATTCGCCCAACAAGACGCTCGAAGGGGCGGCGTATGGCTGGATATGCGGCTCCCTGGGAGGTCTGATCTTTCTGGGGCTGGCAATGTGGCGCGACAGTATCGAGACACCGCTGGTATGGCTCATCGTCGTGCTGGTGGCACCGCCGTTGGCCGAACTGGGCGACTGGGTCGAGTCTCGGATGAAACGGCTAGTTGGCGTCAAGGACTCCAGTGATCTTACCCGAGACGGAACCAGGTTCATTCGGATCGTCAGTCTGTCGTGGCTGTTTGGCCGACAGGGCGGCGCTCTCGACAAGACCGATTCGCTGTGGCTCGTCCTGTGTGTCGTGCTTCCGATGTTCCTCTTGTGAGAGCACTGCCCGCGACATCAAGAGGGTCCCTGTGGCCCCAGCCCGTGAAGTGTGTGGATCCCCGGCGTTATCAAAGAAAGGATGGCGTCGGGGCAACCCCTTATGTATTATTAAAATACTCCCCGCCATGCGAGGAGTATTTTTAATACGAAGATGCGTATTAGTCAGCGATTTCAACACCCATACTGCGAGCAGTACCAGCGATAATCTTCATGCGCGCTTCGTCGTCGTTAGCGTTAAGAAGATCCTTCTTTGCCTCGGCGATTTCAGCAAGCTGAGCACGAGTAATTTTACCAACCTTCTCAGCGTGTGGTTTACCGCTTCCCTTCTTGATACCTGCAGCTGCACGAATCATATCGTCAGCTGGCTCACCAAGACTCTTCCATGCGAATGTGCGGTCTTCAAAGACCTGGATGTGAACAATAACATCCTTGCCCATGTCACCCTTGGTTGCGTCGTTAAATGGATTAATGAAATCCATCATGTTAAGACCCCACTGACCAAGTGTTGAACCGACAGGAGGACCTGCCGTTGCGCGACCAGCTGGGATACGGAGTTTGAGGTTACCAATAACCTTTTTTGCCATAATTATGTATTCCTTTATAGATTTACTGCTAAATAGTTGAAGCAATTCGCAGTGCGTAACTGTGGTATTATACCTTTTTTACCTGCAAGGCGTCAAGTTCAACCGGTGTGTCACGCCCGAACATGCTGACCATGACCTTGATTTTGCCCTTAGCAGTATCGATTTCAGAAATAGCACCATCGAATCCCTTGAACGGGCCGTCGACGATTGATACGACTTCACCTTCAGAAAAATCAATCTGATGCTTAGGATCTTCAACGCCCATACGCTTCTTAATCTTGGCGATTTCACTGTCTGAGACTGGAGTTGGCTCGGTGCCGGATCCAACAAATCCAGTCACCCCAGGGGTATTGCGAACAATATACCAGGTCTCATCGGTCAATTTCATCTCAACCAATGCATAACCTTGGAATATCTTTGCCTCGACTACTTTTCGCTTGCCATTCTTGATCTGAATTTGCTTTTCCTTTGGTACCATAACATCGAAAATCTTATCAGCCATGTCGACGGCGTTGATGCGCTGACGAATGCTATCGGCGACTTTCTCTTCATAGCCACTGTAGGTATGGATAGCATACCATTGGCGCGTACTGTCATATCGTTTTGTTGCCATAATTGTGTCTCGTTCTCCTCTAACCTAAAATTCTTTCAAATAACATCTGGAATAGATAGTCCAGTAACGTAACAAGCAAGACAAAGAAGGCGGTAAATACCAGCACTGCCAACGTCAGGCTCCATGTTGTACGGCGATTTGGCCAGCGTACTTGGCGCAGTTCAGCCCATGAACCTTTGAAATAGTCGCCAATTGCGCCCAAGAAGCTACGCTTTTGCTCAGCTGTCTTTTTAGCTGGCTTGTCAGTAGTTTTAGGGGCTGACTTTTTTGTTGAAGTCGGTTTTACTGACGTCTTCGTCTTCTTTTGTTTTGGCGCTGTATCTTTTGCTGTGATGCGCGTTACCTTTGTCGATTCGGCTTTCGACGTTGACGCGCGGCTGGGTGCTTTCTTCTTTTGTGCCACGTTGGTGTTCTCCCATTAAAAATAGTCTGCTCTGGCAGACTGTCAATACCTATACTATATCACTGCGGTAGAAACGTCAATATCGGGCGTGGTACTATAAGAGAGTATGACGCTTATTCTTTGTATTCTTTTGTCAGTGAGTATCGTTGTTGCGCTAACGATGGGCGTACGCATTGTACGCCTCATTCGTCGCTTTACGGCACGTTCTGTTCCCCAGCTTCCAGCTACTGATGAGGAGTTACCTACTGTGTCAGTATGTATCCCTGCACGTGATGAAATGCACGCCATGACGCAGTGCCTGGAGAGAGTTATCGCAAGCACGTATCCAAAACTTGAGATTATTGTACTCGATGATGCATCAAGAGATAATACATCAATTCTTATCAAATCGTTCGCTCACTCTGGTGTGCGTTTTGTTGAAGGTGCGCCGCTTCCTGATGGATGGTTGGGCAAAACGTATGCCGAGCACGAGCTATGCCGCGAGGCAAGTGGCGACCTGATCTTATTTCTCGATGTCGATACCCATATACGGCCGCAGACTATTGATACCCTTGTCGCCTTGTTACTGGCCGAGAGATCAACCATGGTCTCGGTACTGCCTACGAGGGATGACGTTTGGCGCGGAAGCATTTTGTTTGCTACGTTACGGTATTTTTGGACGATCCTCTTGCACCGTCCAGCACTACCTGCGGTTGCCAGTAGCGCATGGCTCGTACGTCGTGAATATTTAAAAGAGCAGTTTGATGACCTTGAAAAATTGCGGCTGGCAGTAGAGCCAGAACGACTCGTCGCGGCCCAGACAATGCGGCAGGATGCATATCGTTTTTATATTAGTACCACGAGTATTGGTGTCTCGTACGAAAAGAAGTGGCGATCACAGCTCGAAACAAGTATCCGTCTTATCTATCCGGCGCTTGGGGGGAGAGTTATTCAGGTAGTGATGGCATACCTCATACTCGCACTCATGATACTGCCATTTGCCTGGGCACCAACAGCACTCTATTTTGGGTGGCAAGCATCACATTTCGTTGCGCTTGTGGGGGCAATCGCCATGATCACCACCTACACCTGCTACACGACGCGTGTGTGGCGCAAGGGATGGCTTGTAGGGGGTATTGTTTTCCCGCTTGTTCTTGTGCAAGAGTTATACCTTTTGACGAAAAGCGTCTACGCGTACTCAACTCGAACGGTCACCTGGAAGGGGCGGCCCATTACTGGTTCTGCAAAGTCAGTCATGCGTCCCGCTGAAGACGCTTCGTAGCCCCTCCGGCCTACGCTAATAGAAGAGAGTTAGTCCTTATTCTTGTCTGTATGAATTGGAAGCGTGAAGCTAAAGGTCGATCCGTGGTTGAGCCGGCTTTTAAGAATAATCTCCGTGCCCATTTTCCGTGCAAGTTTTGTAACGACATACAAACCAAGACCTGTGCCTCCCGTTTCTCGAGTCCGGTAGTCTTCACTACGATAGAACTTGTCGAATACTTTCACCTGTTCGCTCTTGCTGATACCAATACCCGTGTCTTTGACAGAAAAGGTAATCGTGTCGTGATTTCGGGTTGCTATCAGCCTGATTGAGCCCTTCTTGGTATACTTGATCGAATTGGTGATGAAGTTCTGCAGTAGTTCTTCCAGGTACAGCCTGCTTGCCTCGACGTAACCAAGTTGCGTATCGGCATCAAGGTCAAAGGCAAGGCCCTTTTCGTGTGCGTGAGGAGCGTAGGTATCGTAGAGCGATTTGAGGAGCGACTGTACGTTAATCCGTTCTTTTGTGTCTGCGGTGCCTCGCTCTGCACGTGATAATGTGCTGAGGTCATTCACCATCTTTGCCAAATAGAGTATTTGCTCGTGTGCGAGGCCAACTGCATCATGAAGAACCTCTTTGCTAGCTTTTTCCTTGTCGATCATGACCTGAAGGTTAGAAAGCGATCCTTCGACGACAGTGATCGGCGTTCGAAGCTCGTGACTGACAACGCTAATGAACTCGTCCCTTTCTTCTTCAAGGCTCTTTGATTTGGTGACGTCACGAAGAATAATGATGTGCCCGTCCTCAGTACTTGAAGCATGACGGAACGTCTTTCGAATCGGAGAAATTGTCATCTCAAGCCTGGTACGCTCGCCATCCTCGAATACATACCACACGTCGTCGAACACTTGCGAGGCCGTGACGGACTTGATCAACGATGACACTTCAACAGGCTTATCTTCGGCATCAACAAGAGGAAGAACGACATCAATATGATGACCATTCAGACTGTCATTGGTATCGAGCAAGTCAAGGCTGGAGGCATTGTAGACACGGATGATGCCTCGTCGATCGGTGCTGAGCACTGCATCGGTAAGGTTGTTGACGATTGTCAGAATACGATCACGCTGCAGCACTTCTTGCTCATGGCTGCGTCTCAGCTCACTACGATCAACCGCCTGGGCACGGCTCATACTCATGACAACGATGGCACACACCAATACGGCGACAAGCACAGCCAGGTCGTACAACACAGTCGATGCGTTGACATCACCCCATACGAGAATATCGGCGAGGACTGTAGCAAGAAAGACCGCGATACTCAAAAGAACAGCCAGGCGGCCAAAATACACACTCGCAGCGATAAGAAGCAATATCCAGCAGGCAGCAAATGGAGTGACAATGCCCGTCACAAACAATAGATAAAAGGCTGACAGCACATGATAGAGCGAAAGGCGGAACATCACCGTCGCCTTATTCTTACCCGGTATAAGGAACTGCCACACAGCAATAATCATCCATGATACCGATATAAAGGTGAGCAACTCGAAGCTCACAAAGTTTTTACTGGCAATAATATTTGCCGCGTGAAGGTACCCATACCCCGTTAAAATAAAGGGAATGATAAGCCCCGCACAGCTAATAATTCGTGCTATCTGAGGAGAATAGCCAGTACCACCCATATACATATTTTTAGTATAGCACGAGACATTGAGAGAAGCGCAAGCTTATTGACTATCTATTTTTAGACAGTTGGCGCTTCACGCTTAAGACGGGCTCGGTGTATCTTATACTGCGGGTCATGCTTGGCAACAATTTGCCAAAAGGAGTCACTGTGATTCATCTGCATCGTGTGCGCAAGCTCGTGAACCAATACGTAGTCAATGAGCTCGAATGGCAATTTCATGAGGGCGATATTAAGGCTGATGGTACCATTGCTACTACAACTTCCCCACCGCCCACCAGCATGCGAGAACCGTACGCGTTGAAACGAAAAGCCATATTGATCTGCAAGGTACCGAAGCCGTTTAGGGAGGTATCCTTTTGCTTCTCGTCTAAGGGCCGCGATAACCTGCTCGCGCAGGAGCGACTGCACCTCTGGCGATTGGATATTGCTGTCAGGCGTCAGCGTGACAATAATACGGAGTCCTTGCCGCTCGACTCCTATAGAGCTACCCTCACGCATCATAATACTATGGCTCTTTCCTACCTGATCGCCGTCACTGTACCGTAGCTCGGGCCTGTGCTGGGACAATAGCCCTTTCAGCTCGCTACGCGACGAGGCAATCGACCGTTTGATCAGAAAAAGCGGCGAGTACATGGGCGCCGAAACACGGAGGCTCCCATCAGGTGCAGCCCGCATAGTGATATGTTTTGACCGCGTACTGCGGCGTATCGTTATCTTTCCCAGCTCGTTATCATGGATAACTGGCATATACCTCAGGCCTACTGTACGGTGATGTTATGGTTGGCAGGACGGGGACGTACCTTTGCCCCTCCGGCAGCACGCGGACCTACCAACCGCATCAGAACGATTTTTAGCTGTGAAGGGTACGTATGCTTACCGCTAATAACAACTGGAGCATCCGCGGGCTTTGGTGGCGTGAATGTGTTCTCGTATCGATCATATTGCTTTGGCGAGAGTCCGCTCTTGGCTGCGCGGGACTTGGCAGTAACGGTATCAACCTGTGACCAGACGAAGAGTGTCTCGTATCCGGCTGCTTTGGCAATCTTCATCATCTCCTGCCGATGAACTTGAGACTGCACGTTGCTTTCATAGAGAACCGTCGCCCCTGTTTTAAACAGCTCGTCGAGCATATGGAATGCGACTCGTTCGACAATATCATCCTCATCTTTTGTATAGACGGGATCATTGAATAGTTCGTTGCGGATCCTTCTCCAGCTTACAAGAGGCGTCGAAAAGGTCTGGGAAAAACGCTCGGCAAAAAAGCTTTTTCCTGCTCCTGGCCCCCCCACCATAAAGATGAGATGTGGTTTTGAAAGACTAAGCGACCTCATAAGAGTAGTATACCAGATTTATTGACATGTCGCCAATGGATAGCAGAGGGGCCCGCATGATACACTAAAAAGGTTATGAAAATAAAGACTATTGCAGACCATGACCCGTGGCTCGAGCCGTACCGAGCGAAGCTAGAGCAGCAACAGGCCTATCTTCAGTCTGCCGAGAAGCGAATCCTTGGCAAGAGCACCCGGGTAGAAGATTTTGCACTAGGGCATCTTTATTTTGGCCTTCACAAGACCGCCAGTCATTGGGTGTTCCGTGAATGGGCACCGAATGCAACAAGCATATACCTACTGTGCGAAGCAAATGGCTGGAAAGATACCGGTGCCTACCGACTTTCCCGATCTCAGCATGGTGTTTGGGAATTGCAGCTGCCACTCGATGCTTTGTCTCACGGAGATCATTACAAGTTGCGTGTTCACTGGCCTGAAGGGTCGGCCGAACGTATCCCTTCCTATGCGACGTATGTTGTCCAAGATCCAGTTACCAACCTGTTTGATGCAGTTGTCTGGTCGCCTCAAACTTCCTACGAATGGAAACATAAAACACCCGAGGCTCCGGCTGTACCGCTGATTTACGAGGCACATGTCGGCATGAGCAGCGAAAAGCCCGAGGTAGCAACCTACCAATATTTCAAGGAGAAGATACTGCCTCGGATTAAGGAGCTTGGCTATAATACTGTGCAGCTGATGGCGATCCAAGAGCATCCGTATTATGGTAGTTTTGGTTATCACGTCTCAAACTTTTTCGCCGCAAGCAGCCGTTTCGGCACCCCTGATGACCTAAAACAGCTGATTGACACTGCTCATGGCATGGGATTACGCGTTATTATGGACATTGTTCATTCTCATGCCGTCAAGAACGAAAACGAAGGACTCAGTCGCTTCGACGGGACATTGACGCAGTACTTTCATGAGGGAACCAGGGGTAACCACGACGCATGGGACTCACGCGTATTTGATTATGGGAAACCGGAAGTTGCTCATTTTCTGCTATCAAACATACGCTTTTGGCTGGATGAGTATCACTTCGATGGCTTTCGCTTCGATGGTGTTACGAGCATGCTCTATCACGACCATGGCCTCGAACGGGCATTCGGTAGTTACGACGACTATGTGTCTGACAATATTGATCTTGATGCATTAGCCTACTTGCGGATGGCCGCGCAGTTAACGCATACCGTTCGGCTGCAAACTACGATCATCGCCGAAGATACGAGTGCGTTTCCAGGCCTTGCTTCTCCCGCGGATGAAGGTGGCATCGGATTCAACTACCGCCTTAGTATGGGGGTGCCTGATCTCTGGATAAAAACGTTAAAAGAGAAACGCGATGAGGATTGGGAACTCGGGCATCTTTTTCACGAGCTGACCGCCCACCGGCCAGAAGAATCGACCATCAGCTACGCCGAAAGTCATGACCAGGCGCTTGTTGGCGACAAGACACTTATTTTTCGCCTGATAGATAAAGATATGTACGATCACATGCAGCAGAACGACGAGAGCCTGACGGTTGAGCGCGGCATTGCGCTTCATAAGATTATTCGCTTGTTGACCGCGAGCACCAATGCAGGCGGATATCTCACTTTTATGGGCAACGAGTTTGGCCACCCCGAATGGATTGATTTTCCACGGGAAGGTAATGATTGGTCGTATCACTATGCACGCCGTCAATGGAGCCTTGCCGATAATCCAAAGCTGAAGTATCAGTGGCTGCAGTCGTTTGATAAAAGACTTGCCACGTTAGTTAGCGCGCTTGCCGATAGGTCATATCATTACGTTGCCATCGATGAGGATCGTCGCCTCATCTCCTTCGTGCGTGACCGCTATCTTTTTGTCTTTAACGTTTCACCCGATAGATCATATACCGACCACGCTATTCCGACCTTTGACGGCATCTACTCTCTCGTACTTTCCAGTGACGATAAAGAATACGGAGGGCATGATAGGGTGGCAGATGACCTTGAATACCGCGCGTCTAACGAGCAGCTGCTGCTCTATTTACCTAGTCGGACAGCGCTGGTATTTGAACGATATGATCAAATCGCCGACGTGCCTCGGTAAACTTGACACCAGATGCGACAACAATGGCTTTCTTAGGTAGCTGCTTAGTCAAAGGTGAAGTCTGGATCAATATAGCCTAACGTATCCCCCCATACTTCTCAATCGGGAACTGCTGGCTTGCAAATGCACGGTGTAGATCATGAAGTTTTTGGAGGTGGTGGCTAGCATCGATAGCACTGCCACGTTCATCATGTTCGATTTCTTGCATGGCTGCTTTAGCACTATGGGCTATAGAGGGATACCCCCCGTTGCGCCGCTGTTCGCGCAAAATCTTATCGTATGCAGTTGAGGCAATGACGGGCTGTCGCAATACTTGCTCTATATACGTAATATCGTCGTTGTCCTCGACCTTGTTTGCAATAACTTTGACGCGGCCCGCCATCCCGGCACTCTCAGCCAGCGCCGCAAATTGCCTCAACACTGCCGCCTTTTCCTACAAATGCAATTTTCGTGAAGTGTATTATCAGGGGATACTTACATTATTGCAAATATGTCGCAATCAATGCTATTATTGCAACTACTATGGCATCGGAAATAGCAAAGTTTACACAGATACTACGTGATAGTAGCATCAGCGTTACTACTGCGCGTCTTGCTATTTTTCAAACTCTTCTTAAAAGCGATAGACCCCTCAAGAACGGTGAAGTTGCGTCCCGAACCCCTTCGGTCAACCGTGCAAGTGTGTACCGCTCGCTTGACCTCTTCGATCGTCTTGGAATTACGACAACCCTTATTCGCGGCTGGACGCCATTTGTCGAACTTGCTGATCCTTTCAAGCCCCATCATCACCACTTGTTATGCGAGAAGTGTGATGCTGTTACCGTTATCACGTCGGATGAAATGGAGCGTCTCATCCATCAGCTCGCCGAGAAGCATTCTTTTGCCCCTTCTTCACACCACTTTGAAGTCAAAGGTACCTGTCATAATTGCCAGCACCTCTAGAGGTTACTCAACGATAGCTTCGCAATCTTCATATGCGTCGAGGTACGCCTGATATTGATACGCGCCAACCTCATCGTTAGGATAGCGGGCACTGAGGTCTTCATGGCATGAAATATAGTCATTTGCCAGTCGGTACTCGGTCTCAAGCGTCATGATTTCATGATCAATAGGAAAACGCGTATAAATTGCAGTGAATACCCCTACTCCAAGCACCAACGATGTAACAACAGCAAGCCATCGCGTCAGTACGCCGCTGCCATCTGACCGCTCGTTAAGTTCCATTTGTAGATAATAGATTGCTAGTGGCGAAAAGAAAAATGACATGAAGACGAGCGGTAACACTTGCTGTTCTTGGTCAATTCGTCTCATGTAACGTACCATCCACCACGTTCCAAATATCAGAACACTACCTAATAGCGCGTAGTTGCCATATACTGACGCGACTGCCGCCTGGTAAGGGTCGGCAACAAACGGAATGACGGTCGTAAAGCCCACACTGAGCAGGACGGCAGCAAGAATCACGCACGCTGGAACTAGCCAGTGGCTCGCCCATCCAGCATCGTCATCTACCTCTTTATATCGGCGAGCTGTCCATATATACGAATACAGGCCAACCGTGACGACACTGAGGCCTAGCACTGTAAACGGCGAGATACGGGCATGAATCGGTGGTAATGGCTTCTTTTTTACCATATCCCTAGTATACCCTCTACTCGGCAGTTCGTCGTCGGTAGACCGGCAAATCCCCGGCGGTCAGCGTTCCTGCCACAGCAAGAGTACGAACAAGAAAGTCAGCGTAGGCAACCTTCCATGCATGGTCGGCATCGGCAGTCGGATCCTCCGCCTGGGCCACCTCGGCAACCTTATCGGCAATAGCTCGTCCTCGCCACACGTCGACAGAAAATGCCTGGACGATTCGTGGTCGTTCGTCTCCACCCGCACTTTTAACCGTTTCAGTAAAGAATTGCTGGTCCAGTGTCGTGCCCTCAACGTCATTAATAACAATCGTTTCTTCGATGTGATGACCCGCCAATTCTTTGACAACCGCTCCAGAATCAAGAATCTGCTCCATCGACCGCCTTCCACTAGCATCGGCAAAGTAGCCGTTGCTCTCTGCAAGTGCTTCATACACACCGAATACTTGTTCGATCTCTGATTTGTTGTCTTCAAACTCATCACCGTACAAGGCTTCTAGCACACCTGTGATTTGCGGACGATATTTGATGGCATTCGCGGTAACAACAGGATATTTGTCAATTGCACCGCAACCACAATTCTCTCCTTCAGCATGATCATCGCTGTGTGCACCGTGGCTGAACCCTATCTCTGCAAGCTTGCCGGCCATGAATGCGCGGTCGCCGCCCACTGTTTGTTCGTCCTGCGGTACACCCTGGATCGCACGCCACATACTTGCCGCTGCGACGAGGCCACCGCCAAATACCTTAGCCCGAAGCTTTGACTTACCAAAAAGCTGGATTTTCTTTTGACCGTTTTCGTCACGGTATTCCTGAATAATTTTGGTCCACGGACGGCCATCACCACAGCCGTCATCATCTACCTCTACCTGCTTGAAGGCCTCTGGGTTGTTGGTGAGAAATTCATGAATATGACGAGGCGTGTCAGGTGTCAAGATACCTTGATCAATCTGTGACTTGACACTAATACCACCTTCACCGAACCCTAGTCCATCTGGGGCGATAAGTTCAACAACTGCTGTTTGATGTTCTTTTTCCGAGTAGTTCATGGGGCT
>DAICXK010000006.1:58126-58482 GCA_027312225.1 Candidatus Saccharimonadota bacterium | reverse complement strand
TAGAGAGTCCGTTTATCACGGCTCGCCGATTTGAGACGCTAGAAAGGGTGATCGCGAAAATATCACAGCGTGGTGTTCGGGTGGTAGTAAATACGCGCGAACCTGAAGCGCACGATTCATTGATGCGCGAGCAGGCAATTGATTGTGTTGAAAAGTTGCAGCTAATGGGCGTGGCGGTGTTATATACCGCTAACTTACACCGCAAAATTGCCATAGTCGATGACATTCTTTGGGAGGGTAGTTTGAATATTTTATCCCAAAACGATAGCTGTGAGATAATGCGTCGCACCGCTTCGCCGGACGCTGTTGCTCAGATGATTCGATTTATAAAACTTTCACAGTGGTATAATCAAGGA
>DAICXK010000006.1:0-58116 GCA_027312225.1 Candidatus Saccharimonadota bacterium | reverse complement strand
TTATGAGTGATTATGTAATTACAGATGAAGATGTCGATGCAGTTGTGCGATATCTTGAGATTTTTCACCCTGAGAATGCAACCCGAGAATTTGCATTGTTTATGCTTGAATCCACAAAAACTGCAATCCATAAGATAGCCGTTGAAAACCCTGACGCCTTAGAGGAGTTATATGAGCAAACGGTGAAAAATAGGATTGATAATGACTAGAACTAACATAAGTCCGAATCAGGACTTTATATTAGATGATGTACCCTTTTTAAGGGTTGTGCAGAATAAGCTATTGATATGGCCTGAATTATTATTTTTTATTGTTGCATTTGCCTCTTTTGCGCTGTGGATGCAACCATGGGATGCGCTAAGGGTTGCCTCCTATATTGTTTGGTTGTTGATTGTTTTTGTACTAATTTTTCTAGCGAGGATTAACGGTCGCACGGGTTTATTGCCCGACATGGTCGTGTATAGATTTTTATTGCCATTAGCGATTTTGCATGTGTATCTACAATCACTAATCAACGAAAGCGTGCTTTGGTCGTCGTTGCAAGGATTAGCGTTGCTTTTCGTGTCATCACTTGTTGTATATATCGTTTCTAGAGGTGCGTATATTGGGTTCGGCACCGTCAAGTTGCTCGCATTAGCTGGCCTAATCGTAGGTTTTACGAACAGCGTAGTCGTTCTCGTAGTTGTAATACTTGGCAGTATAGGATATATGATCATAACAAAAAGAAATAGACTGCTAGTGGGATGGCTTATAGTGGGCGCAACGCTTGCAACTTATCTTGCGAGTATGCTTACAAAAATGTTGAGTACTTAGAACGGCAAAACGTCGGAAGATTTAACGCCTAGTGCTTTGATAACTTTTTCGAGCATCTTAAGGGAAGGCATAGCCTCACCGCGTTCTAGTTTGGCGTAGTAATTCGTGTTTGTGTCGGCGCGCATGGCAACCTCAGCTTGTGTGAGATTTAAGTTTATGCGCACTGCGCGGAGCCGGTTGCCTATATAAATTGTAGATCTAGATGGCATAATTATTTGATATTATACATCAAGTAGGTTTGACATCATATCCCCAAGGTGATATATTCTTTATATTCAATGTCAACGAATACAAAAGAAGGACCATCTGGTCCTTCTTTTGTATTTTAAATGCATATGACATACCGACTCTGCCGCACTTATCTTGAGGCGCTGCCTGTTTTTTTAGCGCCGTATGGGCTTTGGTTTGTAGGTTTTAAGCTCATTTTTTCCCTAGATGCTTGGCTTTTTATAGCTGCGGGGGTGCGTCCCATTTTTAAACCGATAATCCTCGTTGGTGTGTTGCCCTGAATAAGGGTACGCATTTCCTTAATTTCTTGCTTACTCCAGCCCTTGCCGCTATTCGTTGGTATTTTTGCCATGGTGGCTCCTTTCGTATTTTATTAATACTTTTATCATGGTTTGACGGTCGGTCGTCATACCTTGGTGGAGCTGGCGGGAGTCGAACCTGCGATATTTCAATGTCAGCGAATTGTTTTACCGTTAAACTACAGCCCCTTATTAAAAACATAATTTTAAATTATCTACATTCTCTAGTCCTCCCCAAATAGATCAGTCATAGCAGGTTTGTCCTCGTTTAAAACCGCGTCATCGATAGCCGATACTTCCTCACTACTTATCAGTGCAGGGTCATCAATTGGTTTTTCTTTGAGAGTAATAACAAACGCCTCGCCTGGTGAATTGACACCCAGTTCTGATAGTGATTTCTTTTCGAACTCGTACCTACCGGCATACTTCTTGACGTCGATCCCTTTGACATCAAAGAAGCTACGTGCAGCTATTATCGCACCTTGCTTCTCCCCTGTAATGCGTACTGCAAAAGCGATTTTTGTATCTTTCGTACTGAAGTGCAACGCTACTTTATTTTCGTCAGGGTCATAAAGAACTATGGCTTTGTGTTGCGCGGTGATTCCATGCTTGTCTAGGAAGGCACGAGGCACGCCGAAGGTCTTCGTTTCAGTAATTGAGATGAACTCGCGAGTACGAGTGCCGGTTTCTTTGAATACCTCAAACGCCATGTTGTTCTCCCCTCGCATAATTAATTTATAATTCTATATTATGCTCCCTGCAGAGTTTTGTAAATAAGGTAGTTGTTGTATTAATAACATAAATTAAGCATAAGCACCTTTTTCATTGTTGGCTCTTGTTGTCTGATAGGGGCATCGTCATGCCAAAATATGTGGGTTTGTAACGCAGGACATAATAGGGAGAGCTAGCGGAATCAACAGAGATAGAGATCACCAGCATATAAACATGAAAAATACACTCAATGTAATTTATATATCAGTATCAGTATTAATCATTCTGTTGTAGGGGCGTTATTCAATCGCTAATGCTAATTTGCGTAAACATTCATATTAGCGTTTTCATAGCTCTCATAGATATGCTCATAAAGTACACCGAGTTTTTTACGTTGCCAGTTGTCGTCGTAGCTTTCGGGTAGCTCATCATCCAAGATGTCGCGGATAGTGCGTTGTACAATAGCGCGGTTTTGCTGGCTCTTCTTCCAGTCAAGCACTAGTTTTTGCTGTTTCAAGCTTAAAAGCAAATCACGGGCAGCTTTTTTGACTTGGCCCACTTCGGTCTTGTTAAGCTCGGGGCCTGGACGAACAATCAAATCAAAGATCACCAACTCTTCTTCGCTCATCTCTTCACGTACGGCGCGCTGCTCCTCTTCGTCCAGCTCGTGGGCAAATTCCATCAACTCGTTAAAGAACTCCTCGATGTTTTTAGAGCCTGCATTGTATTCGTCAATCAGGTGTTGGAACTTTTCAGCCAATTTGATGCGCGTTTTGTTAAGGTCAAGCAGCTTTTTAAGTCTCTTATCGGTTTCGTTCTTCAGCCTTTCAGTCGCGATGTTCTTGCTGTTGATGCCAAATTTCTGCTGTAATTTTTCAAAGTCAACTTGCGATAGGTCAATAATGTCATCGGCCTGCAGTTCTTTGATTGTATAACTCCCCGCCTCTATAGACTCATCCAGGAGTTCCTCGATGCTTTTCGTAACGTGGTCAATCGTGGTTTCGCCCTTTAGCGAACGGATTTGTCCTTGAATGGTTCGGAGCAATTGGTAGGTTGGTAGGTATGTATTACCGTCTGTATCAGGTAGGATCGCTTTAAACAATTTGTCGAACGAATATGCCAGACTGCCAAATTCCTTTTTAGTCTCTTCTGACGAAACAATAATATCAACCAATCTCGCAATGGTTGCGACACGGTCAAAACCCTGTTGTTCTTCAACTTCAGCTAAGGAATGGCCAGCCTTTTGCATAATATACACATCAAGGTCGGCCCAAACGGTTTCTAGCTCAAACTTTAGTTCTTTTTTATCTTTAACCGGCATCTCACCGTCGGCACCCTCGCCATAAATAGACAGGGCCTTTTGTAGATCGCGGAATACACCAATATAGTCAACGATTAAACCGTTGGACTTACCCTTAAATACTCGGTTCGCTCGAGCTATCGTTTGCATCAAAGTATGCCCGCGCATAGGCTTATCAAGATAAATAGTACTAATCGATTGGGCGTCAAACCCTGTAATCCACATCGCACACACAAACACTATTCGGAGTGGGTCGTCTGGTTTTTTGAATTTCTCTTCAAGGTCTTCTTTGACCATGCGCTCACGGTGCGGCCAAATATCCAAGCCTTTCTGGCGAAAATCATCAACCTCATTCTGGGATTGGCTGACGACAACTGCCATATCGCTAGATTGCATATAGGCCAGTTGTTCTTCCAACTGCTCCCGAACATCTGGCTCTGGATTAGCATCAAGCTGCAGCTGGATAGAGTCCATAGCTACTTGCCAGTACTTTTTCACCTTGTCATAGGTACGCACGGCTGTTACTTTATCAATCGATACAACCATGGCTTTACCCTGGTAACCGCGGTTCATGAAATGCTCAACTATATCTCTCGCCACGCGTTCTAGGCGGTCTTCGCGCGTTACGAGGTGGTATTGTCTTGCAAACTGGCGTTCTAGTAGCTTCTCCTGTTCTTCGTCTAGTTCGGCAGCCTCAAGTATTTTGTTTAGGTCGTCGTCAAAATCATCATTGGTCAATTGCAGTTCGGGTATGCGATTTTCATAGAAAAGAGGTACTGTTGCGCCGTCATCCACCGCGTCCTTGAAATTGTATTTACTGATATAACCACCAAACACTTCCTTGGTCCTTTCCTTTGCGCCAGCTATAAGTGGCGTGCCCGTAAAGCCGATGAATCGTGCGTTTGGTAAGGCATTGCGCATATTGAGCGCAAGCGTGGCGTATTGCGTCCTGTGCGCTTCATCGGTCATAACAATGATATTGTCACGATTTGAGACGACAGGCATTTCGCTGCCATCATTAGTTTGGAATTTATGAATCAACGTGAATACATAGCGGTGATCATCTTTGAGTTTTTGTCGTAGGTCAGTGCTATCGCTAGCGCGCACGCTCTCTTCGGGTTCCGTAACCGCACCGGAGCGCACGAAATTCTTGTAGATTTGCGTATCTAAGTCATGCCGATCAGTGATAACAACGAACGTCCAATTACCCGGCACCTTTCGCATTACCTTTTGGGCAAAAAATACCATCGAAAAGCTTTTTCCGCTACCCTGGGTATGCCAGAATACGCCTAGCCTTCCATCATTTCCACTACGCAAACTCTCTACGGCATTGTTAACCCCAATATACTGGTGGTTCTTAGCTACGATCTTTACCGTTTTGCCGTCATCGCCGACAGTAAACAAAACGAAGTTTTCAATGATATCCAATGCACGCTCAGGCGCACAGGTTGCGCGGATAGCGGTATCGAGACTTACGACACCTACTTCGCCTTCGTCGTTGATGCGTTTCCACTCTGCAAAATGTTCGAGCGGCGCCGTCATGCTGCCTACCCGGGAATCAGTACCATTGCTAATGATGATGAACTGGTTATACCAAAAGAGTTGTGGAATAGTGTCGCGGTAATCACGCAGATTGTCCCTATATGCGTCACTTGCTTTTTCTCCAGGCGCCTTTAGTTCGATGTGGACAAGCGGTAGGCCGTTTACAAAGCCTATGATGTCTGGTCGGCGTTTGTGCAGCCTGCCTAATATCCAAAATTGGCTGATAGCCGTAAATGTATTGTTGGTTGGATTCATTAGGTCAACAATGTAAACCGTGACGTCTTCGGATTCTCCTCGATCATTGAGGAAACTAGTTTTATAGCCGTCTTTGATAAGCTTGTATATCTCTTGATTGGCCATGACCGGCGTCATAGTTGAACGATCACGCTGCAACTCGGTAATTGTTGCATCGATAGCTTCACGCGGGGCGGTAGGGTTGAGTTTTTCGAGCGCGGGACGCAGGTATTTGATTAGCACTACTTCGTCCAAGCGTTCGCGACCTGTTAATTCAGGCAACGCGCCGTCAGTTTCCGCAAATGCATCAAATACTTCCCAGCCAAGATTCGTTAGCAATTCTAATGCAGGCTTTTCGGTTGTAGCGTCTTCGCTGTTAAGGTTCATGTTAGACATCAATTTCTCCCGACATGAGACGAGGTAGAAGGAGGTCGCGGGCTTTCGCTAAAGCTTCATTTTTGAGCTGAAGATTATCTATTAAGTCGAACAGGGGCGAGATCTTCTCCGCAAACCCTCGCTGAAGCGCTTGTGGTGGCATAGGCAACGAATAATCTGTAATGCGCGCAGGAAGTAAATGAAGAACATTTGCACCGTTTGCATGATTCTTAACCTCATCAGAAAAACGAGACCAGCGTAGCATGGCGTAAAGATAGTCTTTAGAAACTCCTTCTTTTGGTTCAAGCTTAACCATGTCCATAGAGATAACACCAGAACCTCCATCGAGACTTGGGACTCGTGCTACTCGCGCAACAATCATACGCTCCTGTGTCATATCCGTTACTGCCATCACAAGGTCACCTCGCTCTACTCGTTGGTTCTGCTTGTAAGCTCCAGTGAATAGCTTCAGGCCATCTTTTCTGAATCCACCGCCACGGTTTACGCACTTTAAGTTAACGAATGGTAGGCCTTGAGTTTCCGACAGCTCAGTTCCTTTGTATGATTTACCTCGATGAACAAGTAGCGCCTCTGACAGTGGCAGTTCTTCCCAGTCGGTAGCTTCGGGGACTTCGAAGTAGTGTCGATAGAGCAAGCACGCCATAGCTTCGAGCTTTTCGATTCTTTTGGAGTTATTTTCAATTAAATCATCGTAAGCACTTAAGGCACCGGCAATTTTTTTCTGCTCATCGAGTGATACATTGCCAATATCTATATCTTGAATAGATTCAATTTGAGCACGTTGCCTACCTGAAGCGCCGACCATGCTTTTTTCCGCAGGACGACGTAATAATTCAGACTTAGCCAAATAATATACATACGAGGGATCTGATACGCCTTCCTTAGCACGTAATACCCAGTACTCAGTAGAGCCAAATGCAGGAAGGTTACTGTCAGATATGAACTGTGAGATTTTTCCATTTTCCAAACAAGGTGTAATACGCGCAAATAGAGTGTCGCCATTTATAAATTTTGTCCCGCCGCTATATTTCTTTTTGGGATAGGTTTTTACATATCTTCGCTGAGGATTAAGTGCTTCCATCGGCACAAATTCAGCCTCAGTCCCCTTGGGCAGTGAGGTGCGCGGGTTTATGTCAACAAATTCACTGAGCTTCACCCAATATCTCCCGAGCGTTATTTTCGATCAGCTCCTCTAGGTCATTAGACTCTGCATTAAGAAGACTAATATCTTCTCTGAGCTTTTCAAACTCAGCCACAAAATCAATGTCCTCAATAATGCCAGCTTTTACGCCCACATAACGACCGGGATTTAAAGTCCAGTCCTTTTTCTCTATTTCATCAATCGTCGCAGCTTTACATAGACCGAGACTGTCTTGATATTCATCCGTCCGCAAACCATGTTCTGCAAATAGCTCTTCACTTCCGCGCTGAAATTCTGGCTTTTCTCCGCGATAGAGATTTACGATATTGGCGATGAATTCAATCTGTTGTGGTGTGAATTCACGGTGTGCGCGGTCTATCTGGTTAAAAATGTGACGGACGTCGAGAAATAGGACTTTATCTGCACGATCAGTATTCTTCTTACGCTTGTCTAAGAACCAAAGCTGGCAAGGTAGCGTAACGGTGTAGAACATGTTCGGTCCAATGGCCACCATGACATCGACAACCTCTTCCTTTATAAGCTTTTTGCGAATTTCCAGCTCAGTATTGCGCGCATCGCTTGCGCTGTTTGCCATAACAAACCCTGCGCGGCCGTTGTCGTTTAGCGCGCGGTAAAATGATTCTATCCATAGGTAGTTGCCATTATCTGTGTTTGGCACCCCTAAGTCATAACGAGGATCATTTTTGATACGGTCCTTGTCGATGCCGCTAACATTGAACGGCGGATTTGCCATCACGAAGTCAAACTTGCCAACGGAATCATGAATATCGTCGTAATAACTGTTCCCTTGGCGAATATCGCCGTAGATACCGTGAACAGCGAGGTTCATCTTGCCGAGCTTTACGGTGGCGGCCGTTTTTTCCTGTCCATAAACAGAAAGAGATGTATTTGCAGACTTGTGATGTGCCTGTACGAAGTTAGCACTTTGTACGAACATACCGCCGCTACCACAAGCTGGATCAAAAATCTTGCCGCTGTACGGTTCGATAATCTCAACGATTAGATTAACGATGGAAGTCGGCGTAAAGAATTCACCACCGCCTTGACCCTCTTTCATGGCGAACTTGCCAAGGAAATACTCATAGATTTTGCCGAATACGTCACCTTCAGCAAAATCAATGGAATTAAAGTTTTTCAGAAGGTTGACGAGCGATTGACTGTCAAATATCGTGTAGCTCTTAGGCAAAACACCGCGAAGATCTTCATTCTCGGTCTCAACTGCCTTCATGGCATCGTTGATGGCTTTGCCGATGTCCGAGCCTTCGGGTAGGTTCATGAGTGACTTGTAGCGGGCTTCCTTAGGTAAATAAAGTACACCTTCAGCTTGCACGTCTAGCTTGTCGGGGTTATCTGTGCCGAGCTTTTCAGTAAGGACCGTGAACTTGTAATCGGCGTACTTAAGGAAGATCAACCCTAATACGGGCGCTGAATATTCATTTGAACTTAGTTCGGTGTTGGCGTGGAGTTCATCGGCCGCCCGCCATAATCTGTCTTCGAGTTTTTGGAGTTTGCTTGCCATGTTATCTTCATTATAGCTGATTTTAACTATTTAGTCCTCAAACCTCAGAGGCAAGCCGTGAAACTCTAACGAATCATCCCAGTCCACTTCGTACGGTTTGAGCCATACTTTCTTGTCGCCGCTCAACAACCGCTCAGTTGTCGTCGTGAATATCTCAAAACTTGGCAGCATATTGGCCGTAAACCGCACAACCCGCTTTTCGGTACTGTTGTTACCGCAAACCATTAGGAGGTGTGGGTGGAGTACGTCATCATGCTCATCAGCGTACGTGTCGTGTTGGTTGACTCGCTTACGTATTTTCCAGCTCTCGTAGTAGGCTGGGAAATACTCCATGAAGTAGTCTGGTATTGCATCTGTTTTGCCAACCAGTTTGGCATAGGGCGGCGGCGTCAGGCAGAAATCGTGGCCATTCTGGAAGTATTTGGTATATGAACTAAGCGTGCCGGTGTATTGTTTCCCTATGCTGCGCACGAGGCTTGTGAGCAGCATTTGTTCGTCTATTTGCTCATCGGTGAAGGTTTTGTTTTTGTAATGCAGCTGCGTGCGCTCGTAGCCCCGGTGTTTTAGGTAGCGTATACCGAGTGGAGCGAGATAGTAGATAACTGGTCTTTGTCTAAAACGATAGGTCTTGTCATATAGCTTCACGACATACCCTTGATCGACTAATACACTTAACCGTTCGTATATAGTTGATCTATCTTTACCTATGCAATCTGCTAATACATCACTACTAACAAACCTATACTTCAACATGTACAACAAAACCAACACTTGATTACTGGAAACCGTATACCTAGTCTTTGGCACATATCGCTTCATACACTTTTTACCTTATATGTATATATAAAGAAAGGAGAGAAAAAAGAAAAGAGCTAACAGGAGTAAAAAACATGATAAATACCAAACATGCATAGTGGGGATTTTGTAGGGATATTTTAGCCATAAAGGTATTGAAACTATCCCTATTTAGGTGCTATACTATTCCTGTAAGGGATAGTTAAACAACCAACTTCGAGGGTAGAAAATGGCAAGAACAACTGGCGCAACCAACAAAGAAATAGCATTACCGGCAGTTTATAAACTATCGGCCGAGCAACGCGTACATATGCTTGTTGCACTCCTAGTTGAAATTATCGCCGAGGAGGAAGCATGCGCCCAGAACTCGTAACGCGCAATGCGGTTATCGCGGTGCGCGTGTCGTCGGACAGACAGTTTCAGCAAGGTGATTCGCCAGAAGCTCAGCGCGAGCAGCTCGAGATGCTTGCTGATAGTTTAGGCGCTAAAGTCACAAAAGTATTTGTCTTTGCCGAATCAGGCGCCAAGGTCAACCAGCCGATGCAAGAAGCTATAGACTACTGCGCCGACAGGCGAAATAATATCCAGCTATTCTTAATTAAATCAATTGACCGGTTTACTCGTGGCGGGGCAGATTTCTATGCGCCGCTGAAACGCCAGCTTGATGCTATCGGGGTGAGCCTTATCGACAAGTACGGTGTTATCAGTCAGCAGCGCGTTAATACCCTTGAGCACTTGGGAGTTGAGTATAGCTGGAGCAATTACTCGCCGAGCCAAAAAACAGAGTATCTGGAGGCCGAGCGAGCGAAGGATGAGCTACGAGATATCTTAAGCCGTATGATCGGCGCTGAGGTACGCTACACACGCTTAGGCTATTGGATGAGGCAGGCGCCGTACGGTTTTATGACCGAAAAAATCGAGACGCGTAATGGCAAGCGCGTTGTCTTAAAGCCACACCCAGTAGAAGCGCCATTTATAAAGAAGCTATTTGAACTTAGGGCAACTGGTATCAAGCACGACAAAGAAATAATCGACGAACTGAATCTGATGGGATTTAGGACGCGCCTGCACTATGTTCGTAGCAAGGCTGATCGAACAAAGATTATCGGCAAGCGCGGCGGCAATCGGCTCGATAAAGACGCGATGGATCTGCTATTACGCAACCCGATATATGCTGGCGTGAATAATGAGAAGTGGACTGACGGTAAGCCAGTGCGTACTGTCTTTGACGGGCTAGTGAGTATCGAAACGTTTAACGCCGCAAATCAAGGCAAAGTAGTAATAGTTGAATCCGGTGACAGCGTGTCGATAGAAAAAGAAGTGGCACCGTTACATCAACGAACCAAGGGCGCTAAAAATCCAGAGTTTGCATTTAGGCGATTCATAGGTTGTTCAAAATGCGGCAAGCCGATGTATGGAAGTTCGAGTAGAGGCAGTAATGGCAAATTGTATGCAGGTTATCACTGTGATAAGGGGCATTATTTCCGTGTTCCGAAAGATGAGCTTGAGAATATGGTAATTAATTTCGTGAAGTGTTTATCGATAGCGCCTGAGCAAATTGAGTTGATATCCAATGCTGTCTTGGGCGAGTGGGAGCGACGACGGCAAGTCATAGAAGCGGATGTTGCGCATTTTGACCGACAAATTAAAGAGCTTGAGGCCGAAGCCGACGCAACGGTGCGCAAGCTGAAAATGGTTGAAAGCGAAACGGCTATTAAATATATGGAGGCAGACTTGATTGATATCGAACGCAAGATCGGTGAAGTTAAGGTTGCTAAAGAAAAGAAAAAGACTTCAAATACAATCGATTTTAATAAAGTATACGGCAGGGTCAAATATTTTCTCGAAAACCTTGACCAAGTGCTCATAAAACAGATTGATCCAGTCAAAAAAGCACAGTTCTTTGGCGTATTTTTCGACCGAATTCCAACCTATGAAGAAATAAAAACTGGAACTGAAAATCCCGCAAAAATAACAGAGGCCAGAAAGCTTTTTGGGCTTGCTGACCTCTCATTACCTATTCTGGTGGCTCCTCCCAGACTTGAACTGGGGACACAAGGCTCTTCAGGCCTCTGCTCTACCAACTGAGCTAAAGAGCCTCGGGTGGTAACTCTGTACATTTTACTAAAGTCACCACCGATTAGCAAGGCTACTTCTTATTAAGACCCGTGCCTATGTCACGCACCGCATCAATCAATTCGATTGGGAATAGCATCGTTGTCTTTTGACTCGGCTCAGTGCTAATACGTTCAATCGTATTGAGCGTACGCAGATTCAATGCACCTGGTGTCGACGAGATAATACGTGCTGCATCAGCCAGCGTTTCAGCTGCTGCTCGTTCGCCCTCAGCATTGATAATGTTACTGCGACGTTCACGCTCGGCTTCGGCCTGCTTTGCCATGGCGCGCTTCATGTCTGACGGTAGCTCAATGTTCTGGATTTTCACCGCTTCGACATCAACACCCCATTGGTCGGTCTGTGAATCGACGATCTCCTTAATCCGCTGGCTAATCTCTTCGCGCTTTGACAGCAATTCGTCCAGTTCAAAGTTACCAGTAATGTCACGCAGGGCGGCCTGGGCAAACTGACTGGTAGCATAGACATAGTTCGTTGTCTCTAGCACCGCCTTTGGAGCGTTGATCACACGAATGTAAACAATTGCGTCAACTCCGGCCGTAACGTTATCTTTGGTAATAATCTCTTGTTTTGCCACATCAATCGGCATTGAACGTACATCAACACGAATCAATCGCTGAAAGACCGGCACAACGACACGAAGGCCTGGATCTCGCAATCCGGTAAAACGACCAAGTGTCAAAACAACACCCCGTTCGTACTGGTTAATTACCTTGATACCACTTAGGATAAATATCGCTACAAAGATGAATATCATCCACAAGAATACTTCCATGTCTCGCCTCCTTAGCTGTTTGTACTTCTAGTATACCACTGATATGCTAGAAGGATGAATCGACAACCGCTGGCTGAACAAATGCGCCCCACCACGCTCGACGAGGTGATTGGCCAAACACAGCTACTTGGCGATACCGAGATCCTGCGGCGTATTGTTAAGCAAAAAGAGCCCGTCAGCCTCATCCTATGGGGACCTCCGGGTACCGGCAAAACGACACTTGCCCGTATCATCGCGCGTGAGGTCAACGCAGAGTTCATCGAACTGAGCGCCGTAACAAGTGGGAAAAAGGACGTCGAACGAGTTGTTGAACATGCCAAACAAAATTGGAATCTGCAGCTGCGCACTATTCTGTTTGTCGATGAAATTCACCGATTCAACAAAGCACAACAAGACGCATTCCTCCCCCACGTCGAATCAGGTCTTATCACGCTGATTGGCGCGACGACGGAAAACCCAAGCTTTGAAGTTATCACCCCACTACTCAGCCGTACGCGAGTGCTGGTATTGCAGCCTCTCTCCAAAGATGAGATCATCAACATTCTCAAGCGCGCACTCAAGCAACTGAAAAAGACCAAGGAAGTCACGACCAAGGCACTCGACTATCTTGCCGAGCTGTCAGGGGGTGACGCACGTGTCGCACTTGGCAACCTTGAACTAGCACTAAGCTTTGACGAAAAAGTAACGCCCGATATTGTCAAAGCCGCCGCACAAAAGAAAGTTCCCGGATACGATAAAAAGGGCGATATGCATTATAACGTCATCTCCGCCTTTATTAAAAGTATGCGTGGGAGCAATGTCGAAGCAGCACTGTATTACCTGAGCCGCATGATAGACGCAGGTGAAGATCCAAAATTCATCGCAAGACGTATGATCATTTTTGCCTCGGAAGATATTGGTTTGGCTGGCAATGGCGCCCTGTCCCTTGCGACTGCGACCTTTCAGGCAGTCGAGCGAGTCGGAATGCCAGAAAGCAGCTATATCTTGTATCACTGCGCTACCGCTCTCGCGCGATCACCAAAATCACGTGAAGTCACCGATCTCATGCACGAAGCGCAGACCCTCGCACGCCAGTACCCTGACGCGGAAGTTCCACTGCATCTGCGCAACGCCCCGACAAAACTCATGAAAAATCTTGGATATGCCAAAAACTATAAGTGGGAAGCTGATTTTAAACACGACCAAGGGTTTCTGCCTGAAGAGATCAAACGCCGTTAACGGACACGGAGGCCTGTTCGTGCGCGTGGACGCCTCGTGTGCCGACGCTTCCTGATGTAAACGATAAGAGCGATCACTCCAATAATTACAATAATAATTACGCCGATAGCACCTATGATCGCCCGCATTGGAATCACCCAAAAGACCTTTGTTACCTCAATCGACTGGTTCTTTGACTCACAGGTAAACAATGCCGTCACACTATACCGCCCAAAGCCTTCAGTTCGGTTGAACGGCACCCCCACCGCCGTGCGCTGTCTGGCAGAATAACATCCTGGCGGTTTCTATTATTAAAGTTCGCCTCGTAGACAATATCGTTTCCTTGCATCACCGATATACGTCCGATTGGCCCTAACTGTACACCGCTGTCGTTTTGGAATCTCAGCCCCAAAGAAATGTCATCTCCACCACCAAATAACACCCTTGCTGTGCCGTGACGCATGACCCAATGACGCAACAGCGGGCTGTGATTCCGCCGTAGGTTGCGCCGTCTCTTCATGACGCCGCGATGAACCGAGGCGCATACTTGCACGCCGTTCAGCAGCCTGTGATGTACGTGACGGCCCCCCGTCTAGCATAACCGTATCTCCCTATTCCCTAGACTTTCGTCTTTTCTTCAACTCGTAATACCATGAACGCTATAGCGCCGACAAGCTATTCTTCGTCCATCAAAGCCGCAGCAACTCCGTTTGTCCAGCCAAACCCATCCTGCAGTTGGTACTCTCCGCCTCCTCCGAGACCAGATTCACCCATAACATCATACTTCTCAATCATCTTGCCTTCGGCGCGAAACACTTTTGTATTAACGTCAAGCCACCGCCTCTTAATCTCTGAAGCAAGGTCGTGATAGCCATAATTGCGCAACCCCTGAATCGCTACCCACTGCAGGGGTGCCCATCCGTTCGGGCTATCCCACTGCTGTCCGTTGTCAATCAATGTCGAAACAAGCCCGCCACTTTGCAAAAAGTCTCGCTTTAGACGGTCCGCCACTGCCGCGGCCTGTTTGGTTGTCGCAATTTTTGTATACAGAGGGAACGCCGCCGCAAGAGAAAGGACTCCTGTTGCTTTCTTGGTGTGGAAGTTGTAATCGACAAAGAACTTTTGCTCGTCGTCCCAGCAATACTCTGTTATCGCCCGCGCGCGTCGCTCGGCGTATAGGGCATACCGACGACTTGTCGGAGTATTCTTAAGTAATCGATACCCCTCGGCAATTGTTTGCTCGAGATGATACATGAGTGCATTGAGATCAACAGGAATGATATCCGCCGCGTGAATCGTTCTAATATCTCCCGGGTCATGAAACCAGCGCGAGCTAAAGTCCCACCCGCTTTCTGCGGCGGTGCGGAGATGGAGGAACAACCTATCCGGGTCCCTGCCTTCTGCTTCACGTGCCGTCATAACGTCTTCCCGTAACGATTCTGGTCGTGGTGTCACTTTATCATCATGATAGCGATTAAGTAACATGCCGCTTTTCATCTTGACTACCCTTCGGTATGCAGCGTGCTCGGTTTGTTCAAGATTCGTTTTGCCCTTCATCCAAAATTTATGCTCGGCAACAAGATAGGGGAGATATTCAACCAACACACGACGGCCTTTGTGCCGCATCAACAGTCTGACCATATGACTAAAGAAGGGCGGCTGCGACCTACTCAGGAAGTAGGTGCGATTTGCCGTCGGGATGAATCCAAACTTGCGAATCATGTACGCATAGTTCTTCATCATACCTTCAATCGTGCCCCATTTTTTGTCTGCAGCAAGACCCAGCATAATAAAATAGCTATCCCAATAGAATTGCTCACTAAAGCGCCCTCCAGGCACGATGTATTTGTGTGGCACAGCGATTAACGATCCGCGATCAACCCGATTACGACGCTCGAGTACCCTCCACAAGTCGGTGATATGTTCTCGCATTGTAATACCCGTCTTGGTTACATACGCTGGCCTACCGACATTAAATTCGTAAAAATGACGGTTAACAAATTCATGCAGGTCAAAGTTTGGATCTTTGCGTTCTAACAAATATTCTTGTTGAATCTGCTTCATGCGACGGCGGGGAATGAGATCAACGAACGTCTTGCCATCGTTATATACCTGCCGCTCTTGCACATCAGAGAACAATTGCCCCAAACCCTCATCGGGGCTCTTGGCGACAGGCTTTACTTGGCCAGCCGTTTTCACGACAGACGTTTTGGCAATATCAAGGCTACGGCCAGCCGTTTTTGCGACTGATGACCTGGTAATATCAATGCCTGTTTTTATTGTTTTTTTAATCATGCCTTATTGTTAAGTATAGGCAGTTTGCATAGTGTCTTCAACCCTGCTTTTACGCCAATGACTGCTCGAGATCACCAAGTGCCTGCACTACCTCGCGCCGTACCTTCGCACCAAACGGATTACCTGTCTGAATTGTCATAAATAGCTCGTCAGAGTGTTGATGATCGAGATTGATGAGATCTTGCAGATACTGGAATGATGGCGTCACGAACGGCAGTTGAGCGATGTTCATGTTGCCGAGTCCGCGCGCCACAAAGAACGTCAACACATGAACATATGCCATCGCCTGGTCGTGCTCTTCGGCTGTGACGTGTGTTACTTGCAGTCCTAGTACCCCCTGGCAAAACGTAATCATCCGATGCGCCGCATCGCCCATAGCATCGGTCACTATCAATTGATGCCCCTGGGTACCTGTTGCAGCCGACTGTGGTCCAAACAGCGGATGGCAAATAAGCATATTAGGGTGCCCCGACAGCTCGTGGAGTAGTATCTCTCGCGATCTGACCTTCACCGAGCAAACATCGACGACTAACGTTTCTGGCCGAAGCATTGGTCGAAGCCGCGCAAGCACGGATTGATGCGCCTCGAGTGGAATTGCCAATATAATACAGTCCATACTCGCCAGGTTTTCAAACGGTATCATGTCTACATCCGGTAATATTATGTCCGTTCGCCGACTACAAATAAATACTTCATGGTATGGCACGAATACACGCGCCATAAACTGTCCAAATGACCCGCCGCCAATAATTCCTATTTTCACTTTGTCTCCTTTTCCTATTAAAATCACCGCCATGTCGGCGGTGATGAGAGTTATTGTATAGCTACGATTAACTAGTCCGCCAAGTAATACGGAACAAGATAATAGGTGGTAGCCATCACGCGTTGCATACCATGATAGTATCACTCGTACCGAGGTAGGTCAACGAGCCATTTGTATATCAATTGCTGTGCGCGCCACGGACTGTCCGCAAACGTGCGAGGATTAATAAAAGCGATGTCATCGGCATCAACCCCTCGGGAGAACAGTGGAATCTCGTCAAATGAGACGCGAAAAATCACCCACAACTGCCACGCTTTCCTTGATTCAACCCACATAACGTCATGACCGACGGGAGTCAATGTAAAGCTCTCGTCCTGGTCCAAGGCTACTTCCTCGAACAGTTCACGCCGTAGTCCCTGCTCGACTGTCTCACCATGATCCAGACCACCGCCCGGCAATGTCCATTCGCTGCCAGCCTCCTTTACACACAAGATCTCGCCTTTGTGATTCTCAATCACCGCTTTTAATGAGACCCGAAAGAATGTATTCGGGTACTTTGATATTGGTACTCTTTGCATAGACTATGCCCTTCTCCAAAAACGCCCATCCCGTGCGTATTTGGAGGTAAGAAATGCAGTGGTATCACTACTCTATAATTTTATTATAGCACAATTACTATTGTGTCGTCAACTTAGCTCTTGTTGGCGCGCTTGCGCTCATTGGGATCAAGATAGCGTTTACGGAGACGCAGGCTTTTTGGCGTCACTTCCAGTAATTCATCATCTTCGATGAAATCAATACACTGTTCGAGGCTAAGATCGGTAAATGGCGTTAGTTGCACCACGCCGTCACTGCTGCTGGATCGCATATTCGTGAGATGTTTTGCTTTGCAAACATTAATTTCCAGGTCATCGCCGCGACGATTCAAGCCAACAATCATACCGGCATACACTGTCGTACCAGCACCAACGTACAATTCACCGCGGGCCTCTGCAGTCTGCAGAGCATAGGGCGTCGTTGTCCCAGCCTCAAATGCAATCAATACACCATTGCGCGACTGAGGCAGCTTGCCTCCAAGCGGCTGATAGCCATGCGGCAAGCTGTTCAAGATCACCGTTCCCTTGGTGGCAGTCAGCAATAGATTACGAAGGCCAATCAAGGCACGGGTAGGCAAGAGATAGTCCATTCGTGCAGTGCCGCTGCTGGTTTGCTCTTGACCACGCATCTCGGCGCGACGAGAGCCTAATTCTTGACTGACAGCACCGACGAATTCTGGCGCGACTTCGATATATAGTTCCTCGACCGGTTCTTTTTCAACACCGTCCTCGACGACAGTAACAACCTGCGGACGTCCAACTTCAAATTCAAAGCCTTCTCGGCGCATTGCCTCGATCAATACAGACAGATGCAGCTCGCCACGCCCCGATACGGTATAGCCAATACCCGTGTCCTCAACACGCAAACTAACATTCGTCTCCAGTTCTTTCTTAAGGCGATCACCGATTTGACGACCGGTTGTAAACTCTCCCTCTTTGCCTTTCAGCGGACTCGTATTTGGACCCAGGTACATACTGAGTGTTGGTGCTTCGATATCGATAGTCGGCAAAGCCTCGGGAGTATCCTTGTCAGCAATCGTCTCGCCAATATGCGCGTCAGCGATACCTGTCAATGCGACGATATCACCTGCACCTGCTTCTGTAATCTCTTCTTTTGCAAGGCCACGATATCCAAAAATCTTTTCAATCTTACCACTGATGATAGTACCGTCACGCTTGATTAATGCAACTGGACCACGCTTTGCTACGCCGCGAGACACACGTCCGATGGCATACTTACCAAGGAACGAATCATAGGTTAGGCTGGTCACAAGCAACTGCAAGGGGCCGTCGGCGTCGACTGTCGGCGCTGGGATGTCGTTAATGATCGCCTCGAAAATTGGCGTAAGATCTGCGTGTTCTGATGGATTATCTGGAATAGTTGCCCAGGCCTTACCCTCACGGCCAATCGCATAATAAATTGGGTAGTGCAGTTGGCTATCGTCAGTCGCAAGTTCAAGGAATAAATCAGCCAACTCATCCTCAACCTCATCAATACGCCGCGCTGGCTTATCAATTTTGTTAATAACAACAACAGGTTTTAGTCCCAGTTCGAGCGCCTTCGTCAACACGAACTTCGTTTGCGGCATCGGCCCTTCTTGGGCATCAACAATCAGTAATACACCGTCGGCCATATTAAGGGTGCGCTCGACCTCGCCACTAAAGTCGGCGTGTCCTGGAGTATCGATGATGTTAATTTTGTAATCATTATAGTAGATTGACGTTTGCTTGGCAGTAATAGTGATGCCGCGTTCGTGTTCCTGATCACCACTATCCATAATGAGGTCTTGGCTCATTTCGGCCGAGTTGCCGCGGAAGGTGTTGCTTTGTTTGAGCAACCCATCCACCATGGTTGTCTTACCATGGTCAACGTGGGCAATGATTGCAATGTTGCGAATGTTTTTTGGGTCTTTCATAAAAATAACGCCTCCTTCACGGCAGGCTCCTTTAATCTAAGCATACCACATTTATATCTGATCAGCAATGCGGCATCACCACGTCCGCCTATGCCGCACGTCCATACACCTCTTGCAACTCACTGATAGTTGGACGCTTGTGTGGATCGGGATGAAGTGATTCAGCAATAATACGGTCAAGGTCTGAAGGAATATTGTCATTCAACTCACGAGGAGTATAGCGCAGACCCTCAGATGCCTTATAATAAAATCCGAACACTGTTCTCTCCTCTGGAACTTCAAAAGCCGGCACGCCTGTTAATATGCGATAAGCAGTCACCGCATGCGCCCAAACGTCACCCTGAAACGAAACCTCACCTCGGTAGCCCTCTGGAGCAACACTCTCGCCTGGAGTTCCCCAAATATGTTCTATTTCTGGGTTAGCCATGGGGCGGTCAGCAATACCTAAATCAAGCAATCTAGCGGTATCATTCCGACCAATGCCAATATTCGCGGGTTTTATATCACGATGAACAAATCCCATTGAGTGCAAAGCAGCAACACCTGCGGCACAATGGCCTAGTAGTTTTATTCGGCGCCGAAGCTCCGGCCTGTCAAGACCTTGATCGGACACTTCGGTTTCTCGAACGAGCCCAGCCATCGTACCTCCTTCTTGCATACGTGTTGCAATAAACGGTGCGCCATGCTGCGTCCCAGATCCAACCATCGCCGCAATAAAACAGTGCTGTCCAATCGCCCCATGAACACTTACTTCACGACGTATCATTTCGGCGGCATTCGGCGTTCGCGGAACTTTCAGAGCAACAAGCTCGCCAGTTTCATTGCTGAGCGCCTGCATGACTTCCGATGCACCGGTGATTGAGATACGTTTCTCAATTTGATACCCATCAACAACCAATTCGGACGGATAAAAGTGAAGTTCAGAGTTGCCTGAGTCTCCTAAAACCTCTGTTTCTGCGGTCTGCTTGCTATGCTCGTAATTACTCATAACTTCTGTAATCATTATACACCTTCGGTCAAGCTTAGGTACGTGTGAAGTGTGGGCAATAGTTCAAAAGCGCTATCAATACCTATTGGATAATTCATAGGATAGCTGCTATAATACACTGTTAGAAAATCAACCAATATGCACTGGTGGCGGAATTGGTAGACGCGCTAGCTTGAGGGGCTAGTGAGCATTGCGCTCGTGGAGGTTCAAGTCCTCTTCAGTGCACCACGGTATGATTTCTAGGAAACCACTTCATGACGAGGTGGTTTTTGTTATACGCGAGAACCTCCACTATTTTTGCTATCGCAAAAAGTGAAGCTATCGCCCCGCCGGGGCTCCTTCGCCAAGTCCTCTTCAGCGCACCACGGTATGATTTTTAAAGAACCGCTTCGTTACGAAGCGGTTCTTTGTTATGGAGTTTTGTAGATCGTTCGATCTCCGACTGTCCAGTACAGGATACTATTGAAGCGCTCGCCCGGAGAAACAATTATATCACTTCCGTCGAGCCCGCGAACACTCTTGCTTACTACGGAATTGACTGTTGATTGGTACAGCCCAATTGCTGGCGCATCATCCAGCCATTGACGGGCAAACGCCAGGTGCTTTGTGTTACGCAGTGCAGCGCCTCGTGTACTGCGGGCACTCGTCAAAATGTCATCTGCCAGATCATTGGCATAGTTTGCCAAATTTAGCCCACGCGCCACTGCCTGAGACGAATGCCAAAACGCAAACACGTCAGGGTCCCGCCCAATCATCAGCTGATAGATCAGGACATCATATGCTCGGGGCTGCAGTGTAGCCTGAACAAAGTTCTGCGTTGCGTCAGATGCATCAATGACGCGCTCGTCAATACTTATGCCTAGCTGGCGCCATTGCCCAAGAAGCGTCTCGAGTGCTTTTTGATACTCGTCGTTTTTCGTTGTCACAACTGATAGGCGCAGTTCCTTGCCGTCTTTCATGCGAGTGCCACTGTCATCTAACTTCCACCCTGCCTCGTCAAGCAGCTTTTTTGCTTCGTTAAGGTTAAATGATGGGGCTTTTGGTACATTACCGCTTACCTGAAGATCGGTGTATGGGAGATCAAGTGCGGGCACATCACCGCCAAGCTTTTGGCGAACTTCCTCTACGTTGGTCGCTCTCTGCAATGCCTGACGCACCTTCTTATCAGAAAGAATCTCACTATCATTATTAAGAAGCGCGTAAACGCCGCCCTGGATCGGCTGGGACATCGTCCTATAGCGCTGGTTTTGCGAAAGCGTCTTCATTGCCGCAACACTCAGCCCGCTCGCACCGTTCACCTCATTTAGCTTCAGGGCATTAAGCACTGCCGCCTCGTCTGGCACTGACAATATTTGTACCCGAGCAAGCTTGGGTGCGCCTCTGTAATAATCTTTATTCGCGCTAAGATGGACGAAACGTCGCTCGCTAGAGGCTTCGATATCCTGTAACAAACGGAACGAGAACGGCCCAGATCCAATAGGTGTATTACTAAATGAATGCTCTCGGATTGATTCATGAGGTACATCACCAAGTATATGCTTTGGGAGAACCGGGAATGTCAGGGCACTTTCAAACGGCGCGTACGCTGACTTCAACTTAAATTCTACGACAAAGTCATCCTTTTTTGTTATGTCAATTGTATCCCATCCTCGAATCTGGGCACGTGTCGAGGTGTCCTTTAGAAGTTCTGTCGTAAAGACGACGTCATCTGCCGTCAGAGTCCTCCCGTCATGCCACGAAACATCAGAGCGCAAGGTGATCGTATACACCAAGCTATCTTGACTCACCTCAACTTTCTTCGCCAAATCATAATTGAGATTACCTGTCGCATCGTACACGAAAATCCGAGAGAACAACAGACGGCTAACCGCTTCTTCCGCAGGAGTATCGGCAAACAATGGGTTCAACGTCTGAATCGGACCAATAGCCGCCTCAGCATAGGTACTACCGAGCGCACCCGCCTCTGCCTGGTAGCTCTGGCGATCCCATGCCAACTGCAAGCCGGCGGCGGCGATGAGGCAGCCAACCGTAACAATCCAGAAAGCAACAATTCGACGCACATCACGTAGGTTACGCCAACGCTTTAAAACAAATTTATGCGCGTGGCGAATTGACGTCACTTCAACTTTGCGGATACGCTTGAGTGTCTGCTTCTTATCAAAGCTGATCTTTTGAAATCGCCGCCACCGCCTTTCTTGATCTGTATCGCTCGCCATGCTCTCGCTTCCTAGCCTACACTTGGGATAAGAAGACCGGTTAAGATTGAAAGGACAAAGATACTTGCAAGGACAATCGTGGCGTCAAATAAGTTCTTATCAAATCCACGGCGTGTGGTGTACAGTTCGCCCGAACTACCGAACCCAGCACCAAGCGTTGAGCCTCGTTGTTGTAAAAGAATTGCAACAACGGTCAATATCGCCGATCCTACAGTTACAATTTGCAGAAAAGTATCAAGTGTCATACGGTCTCCTTACTATCTCGACGTGTCTTTCTCATTTCAATCGTCGTACTTACTATATAGTTTATCAAACTTAGGACCATTCCCGCTAGAACAGAATGCCAGAATGCCATCGTAATACCAGGAGTCAGCTTTAGAGCGATATAGACCATAAGGCCGTTAACGATAATCGTGAATAGCCCCAGTGTGAGCAGGATCGCCGGTAGTGACAAAACAATAACAAGTGGTTTCAGAAGAGCATTCACAACCGAGAAGATAACTCCGGAGAGAATAAACACCCAGAATCCGGCCTGCAAATCTTGATCCGTATAACCTGTACCAAAAACACGGACAGCTACCCATAAACCAAACGAATTAAGAAGGCACCGTAAAAGGAATACGCCGAATTGCTTTTTCATAACTTCCTCGTAGTATATCACAACTCGAGCGATAGTGCCTCGCTGAGGTTGGTGTGTCCCGAGTCTGTAATGAGAATATCGTCCTCAATACGCACACCAATCCCTTCTTCTGGTATATAGATACCCGGCTCAACCGTCAAAACCATACCCGGACGAAACGTCTCAAACCCACCCAAACTATCATGGACATCAACCCCTAGACCATGGCTAATCGCATGAGGAAAATAGCGACGATAGTCTGTTTCTTCGTGCAGTAGGTCAAGACGGCGGAGAGCATCCTTCATAATCAGATCAACGTCATTTTGATAGCGTGCAAATGCCAACCCCGGACGAAGAAGTGCTATGATTTGCATATGCGCATCCCTAACAGCGGCATGAACGGCACACTGCCTGGCGGTTGGGCTTCCACCGACCGAATAAGTTCGTGTTATGTCTGCTGGATAACCAGCAGCCTGCGCCCCGATATCGAGAAGGACAAGATCTGACTGCGCAAGCGCATTATTGTTCTTGCCATAATGAAGCGTGCAGGCATTAGCGCCACCGGCCACGATTGGATCATAGGCATGTATAGCATTAGCACGCCGAAATGCGTAGGTAAAATCTGCTTCCATTTGGTATTCGTGGGTATATGAAGAAAGCTGTGATTTCACGAGATGAAATGCATCTACTGTCAGGTCGATCGCCCCCTTAATGGCGGCTACCTCGACCGGCTGCTTAATAGCGCGAAGACGACCGAGAGTCGGACGAGCATCTTGCACCTCGGTAAAACGCTTCGAAAGTTTCCGCCAAAGCTTCCCTGGCGCCGGATTCACCTCAAAGCTAAAATACTTTTGATGCGGATGCCGTCCCAGCCCATATGCCAGTTTGTACTCGGATGCCAAGCTGGCGAATAGGTCATTGGACGCGGCTCTCGTAATAACAGTATCGACGCCACTTATTGCTTTTGCCTGCTGGTCAGACAGGCCTCCATCAAACACTCGATGCATTTCAGAGATATCCGGTGCGACAAGCCAACTTTTAGTTGGTGTAGCAATCAGTTGCCAATCTGGCTCTTCAATACCTGTTACATACCAAAAATTTGCCTCTTGACGAAATGGGGCTGCCATATCAGCTGACAACTGTAGCGCAGTGTACGCAGTCAAGACCAGGACGCCACCCTCGCACCGCTCCATCAATTGAGTCCGGTTAGCCGTAAAAAATGTCGCGTTCATCTATGCATCAGTCTACCACATCACAAGGCGGGGCCGGATGAAGTAGAGGTATGTTGGCTGCCGCTCCATGACCAACCTTCCGATTCACCATCAGCATATGTATACGGGCTACTACCTTCAGTTAACATCACTGAATCAACCCAGAACTGCGTCCCCGCAGCCGGGACCGCTGCATCGTTCAATACATACGTCGTAATGTTGCCGCCATCATTTGTTGTAAATGTCCTATGAATACGCTTCCACTGGTTTTTTCACCGATGTTCGATAGTCTGATCCCGGTGCAGTACTGGCGCGCCCACTCCCCTATACTGATAATTGGAGATCAACCGTGCCGGTCGGTACATATACATATGCCGAAACAGTATACGTCGTATTAGGTTGAAGGTACGATGCAAATGGGCTTCTCCGATATACCTGTGCACCTACTGCTGACGACCCTTCGGGGCCGTGGGCATTGTCACTCGCAAGGAGGCAGCACCCGTATATGCGCGGCTCGTATCACGTGCGATAGTCGTCGATCCATTTGGGCCACCAAATCCTGTCGTGACCGTTTCTACACTGGGATTAACTGAATGGTTCGTAATAGTTGACACAATTGACCCGCCGTCCTTTAAGCCCGTTAGCGTTCGCATCGCAGCCTCTGTCGCAGGATAAACGTCGTTGGTTGTATACTCCAATGCAAGGCGTGTCTGTGCGTCTTTGAGACTCGATCGGATTGATGACTCGACAGCCTGATTTTGAATACCAGAATAGGCAACAACAGCAATGACCGCCAAAATAGCAATGACCACTATGACGATAAGAAGTTCTACAATGGTAAAGCCATAAGCACGTTGCTTCATATCTTCAAGTATACTATCCACACGTTGCCCCGCAACCCCAGGTATCAATAACTATTGAGAGTCTGCTAGTGCCTGTTTGACGCGTGTCGCTTTTTCCGCTCCAATCAGTTCCACCAATTCCTCTTGGCTTGCCTGCGATACTCCGCGCATGCTACCAAAGTGCCTGATTAACTTTCGACGTGTGGCTGGACCAATGCCAGGAATCTCCTCTAGCACACTGGCTGTTTGGCGCTGGCGTTTAAGAACGGTGTGATAGCTAACGGCAAAGCGATGAGATTCGTCACGAATACGCTGGAATAACTTCACCGAGTCCGAATAGTGACTGAGAGTTCCGCCTCGTAGATTCTTCGAGTGAGCACTAGCATTACGCTGGTCAGGATGAAGATTAATAACATAGTATTCCCCCTCGCGCACGACATACATCTCGTCAGAGGCAACGCTTCGCAGCTCCTCAAGATGCGCAGTTTGTATGCCTGATCGGGTGCGATGAACGATAATTTCCTCTTCACGTTTCGCGATGCTAATAATTGGCAGTGTAACTTCACGCTCCTCGGCCGCCTTTAGTGCAGCGTCAAGCTGGCCCTTACCTCCATCAATCAGCATAAGGTCTGGACGCCCCCAACTGGCAACATTCTTCGGTGATAGCCGACGATACACTACTTCATACATGCTGGCGTAATCATCATTTTGCTGTTTTGTAAGCTTATATTTTCGGTAGTCACTTCGGCTACTGACACCGTTCACAAACACGACCTGGCTTGCAACGACATTTGTCCCACTGATGTGAGAGATGTCAAACCCTTCGATTCGTGCCGGCGCCGCACTAAGCAGTAGGAGGTCACGTAGCTGTGACAATGCTTTGTCCTTGCTAATGTCAAGAAACTCTTTGTCGCCAAACATAATGCGACGCTGTAATTCCCGTAAATTCTGCAAACGATTGCGAATACTAGCTGCTTTTTCGAAGTCTTGCAGTCCTGCCGCTGTCTTCATGTCACGCTCTAGCTCCCGAACTAATTGAACACGATTACCCTTGATATAGCTAATGAGCTTGCGTAGTTCTGCTTTGTACTCTACGCTACTCATCCCTAGCGGCTCTAGTCCAATGTGCGCGTCAAGACTAGGACGTTCACCGACACGCGGCGGCTTTGTATAATATGGAAATGTTTTTCTGAGGTACCGCAGTGCCTTCTTAAGCGCATAGCCATTATAGAACGGGCCAAAGTATTCCGCATTGTCGTCAGCAGGATTGCGTGTAAAACTTACACTCGGCCACTCATTCTTCATATCAATCCGAACATAGCTCTGACTTTTATCGTCCCGCAGCAAGATGTTATAGCGCGGCATGTATCGTTTGACCATTTCGCTCTCAAAAAATAAGGCGTCGATTTCGCTCTCAGTCTCAATCCAATCGGTGTCATAGATTTCAGCCACAAGTGCCTGTGTCTTTATGTCCATATCGCGACTATTTTGGAAATACTGTCGAACACGATTCTTCAGCACCGCCGCTTTGCCAACATAAATAACTTCGCCATTTTTCGCCTTATGAAAATAGACCCCAGGCGACCGAGGCAACGTCTTTAATTTTTCTTCAAGCATCTTATTCACCTCTTTAGTATACAATAGTACCCACTTCCTAAATGTTATACTAGACACTATGAATGATTCTCAAAAACTCGAAGGAACCAAACTCGCAAACTTTACACCAATTGATACTGCACCTGAACTACAAGTGATTGACACGGTTGTCGGCACAGGTGATGAGGTGCAGCCAGGCGCGACCATTACCGCACACTACACAGGAGCATTATGCAAAGACGGAACTATTTTTCAAAGCAGCCATGACTTTGGTGACCCTGTGACGTTTCCCCTTGACCGCGTTATCGAAGGATGGACCGAAGGTGTTCCCGGTATGCGCGTTGGCGGCGTGCGTCGTTTAGTAATCCCATCAACGAAGGCATACGGATCAGTTCGCGCCGCAACAAATATTCCACCCAACAGCGATCTCGTGTTTGATATCGAGCTGGTTGCTATTGCCGCATAGCCGCGATAGCCTCTATAACCTTCGGGATAAATCTTCCTCGCACTTCATGCCCTGCGGCTACAGTAGAAACCGTCACATTTGGTTGATCTTTTGCAAGCTGCTTGATAGGCTTGGACACCAACACAGGATCAAGTGATCCACGAATAATATGAATCGGTAATGTAAGCTTACGGATATCCTGAAGGGACGACTGATTAATAATTGCCGCCTCGAGTGCATTCATATAGCTGTCTACATTCTCATCTGTCACATTAAACGATGTATTAATCAAGTCATATTTCATCGCGAGGCTTGAGAGTTTTACAAATTGCTCGGGGCTCTGGTGCGCTGCACGGTACAAACGACGTAGCGCCGCCTCGCTGTTTGGCAACAGCCGACGATGCTCCTGCCGGTATAGCGGCGGGCTACAGAGTATCAGCGAGCGCGCTAGTAAAGGATAACGACGAGCAAATTCTATCGCGACGAGCGCACCCATCGAGTGCCCAACGATCACCATATCACCCGTCACACCATATCGCAGGCATGTCCTTAGAACCGCACGTGCCTGGGTCGCAACATCATACGCCACCCATGATGGACGACGCGACTGGCCAAACCCCAATAAATCGACTGTTATGGCACGCGTGTCATCGGGCAGCTGACGTATTACTTCGCTCCAAGCTAATCCTGAATTTCCTATGCCGTGAATAAAAAGAATTGTCTGACGAGGTCGTCTGCCTTTTTTAACAACCGACATATGAAGTCGGTAGGGAACTCGTAAATAGCGATGAATGACCTGGTCAAACACGGCACCGCTATTCGTATTAATTCTTGATCTCAACACCCGCCATCACAACATCGCCAACCACATGCAGGACTGGCGCATCACGGTCAGTATCCGCGGCTGTATTATTCTCGACACCGCCCAGTATTACTGATGTATTGTTTTTGACGATAACATTCTTTGGAACGTAGATCTCAATGCCCCCCCATAACGAAAACAGATCAATCGTCGCCTCTTTCTTGATGGTCGCTTCACGCAAATCCAATGTGACACCACCGCATACTGCCGTGACGCGGCTTGCCTTAAAGTCCTTTGATTGCACTTTCGTTTCGCTGCCACTCAATACCGCCGTCACATCTTCACGCTCACTCGCTGCGATATTCTTACGTGGCACCTTATGGCTCGTCATAATCGAGACACCGACAATAATAATGACTGCTGGCCAGAATAACTGCCACGGGTTAACATCGATGATGTTCAGCTGATTCAGTTGGAATACAACACCAAGCGCAATCACCAAAAGTGCCCACAAATAGTTTTTTCGGTCATTCAAAAGTATTAAGATACCTCCAACGATGACAAACATCGGCCACCAATCACCAATCGCCACACTAAACGGTAGGACATTAAGATTAGTAAGAAGGAACGAGAGCCCGACAGCTACGATTAGTAACCCTGTGATGCTACGTGTAAGTGATTTCATACTTTTAGTGTACCACAGTCATTACAGCTACTTGCCCTCGATCGAGACATGCGGCAAGATGCGATCGAGCCATTTTGGCAACCACCACGCTTTGCCACCTAGTAACGCCATGACAGCAGGAACAATAATGAGCCGGACGATGAATGCATCGACAAATATTCCGACAGCGAGACCAAAACCAATTGCTTGGATTGTGGTATCGTGGTTCGTCACGAACCCCGCAAATACCGCCACCATGATCACGGCCGCCGCGACAACTACTCTGCTTCCAACCGCGAAACCGTCAACCACCGCACGTCTTGCGTTACCGGTTCGCTCATATTCTTCATGGATGCTTGAAACAAGAAAAAACTCATAGTCCATCGCAAGGCCGAATAGTACACCGATAGAAATAATCGGAATAAAGCTCACAATGGGACCAGCCGCATCCGCCAACCCAAACCAGCCCCATTGGAATACCGCCACCATCGCACCGAACATTGCTGCAACTGATAGGAGAAAACCAAGTGTTGCCTTAAGCGGCACCAAGATAGAGCGAAAGACAATCATCAACAGAAGAAATGACAGCCCGACCACAACTAGCAAATACTGCGGCAACGCGCTTGCTAGCTTCTCGTCGATATCAATCTGCAAGGCAGTCGAGCCTGTGACTGACAGGCTTGCTGAATCACTTTTTGTAATATTCCTGATTGTCTCAATCTCGCGAAGCTGGTGAATTAACTGTTTCGTTGCCTCGTCAGATGGACCAGTCGCCGGAATCACCTGTAATACACCCTTCGTCGTATCATTGGTTACAAGCAGCGGCGTGACTTTTTGCACGTTATCATATACTGCAACCCGGTCGGCCAGCTTTGCTAGCTGATACAACTGTGAATACTGTGCGATTTGGGCTTCTAGTTCAGCGCGAACCTTCTTTTCCTGCTCGGCGGCACTCGCCTGCATACGCTGCGCCTCTTCCTGTAACGCCATAACTTGCTCGGGTGTTTCCGCTGCTGCCATGCGCTTTTGGAATGCATCGGTCTGTATTTTTGTTTCCTCAATGAGACGCTGCTCAAACACCTTTGTCACTTCCGTTCGAACCGCCTGCCGATCCTCATCAGAAACTGGCTCAATACCTTCGGCGAGGATAATTAGCGGAGCATTAAAGCCCTCACCAAAGCCACGTTTAAGTGCTTCATACGCCTTGCGCTCAGTTGTATTGGTTGCAGCAAATTCATCAGTTGGCAGTCCCAGTGTCAACGACTTCATCGGCAGGGCAATCACTGCAACAACAACAATTGCCGTCACCAATATCATAACCGGGCGCTTCGTGATTTGTGAAGCCAGCTTGTACCATACAGTCTTGTGGCTAACTCGGTGCGTCTCATGCGGACCTTTCTTTTGCGCTGCGACAATTGCTTTTCTCGTCTTTCCTCTAAAGATTCGTGTACCCGCCACACCAAACAACGCAGGCAGTAGCGTAATCGCGACAATCGCCGCCAAGGCCACCGTCGCAGCCGCCGCTAACCCCATACTTGTCATGAATGGAATACCAACAATCGTTAGGGCTGACAACGCGATGACGACCGTTGCTGCCGCAAATACTACTGCATTACCCGCCGTCGCTACCGCTCGCGCAGCTGACTCTTTATAACCATACCCCTGCAAAAGATAGTATCGATACTTATTCACGATGAACAGCGAATAGTCGATGCCGACCGCTAATCCCAGCATAATTGCCAGCACCGGAGTTGTCGACGTAATATCAACCACTTCACTCAGCGCGAAGAGGCCAGCCGCTCCACCCGCCACCGTCACAATCGCAATCACAAGTGGTAGGCCTGCCGCCACCAATGATCCAAGTGTGACCAGTAACACGCCGAGCGCGATTATCACACCGACAATCTCACCAACACCTAAAATTTCACTAGGCACCTTATTGATTACATCACCACCCATTTCCACTGCTAAATTGTCTGATCGCGCATCTGCCACAATTCTCTCAATATCGGCAATTGTTTGTTTGTCGATTGCATCGACCGCTTCTGACAAGCTAACGGTTGTATAGGCAACACGGCCGTCTTCCGAGATCATATCATCGAGCATAAATGGATCAACGACCTGGCTGACACCTTCTGTCTCGCGGAGCTTTTGCGATACCACACTAATCGCTGCTTTGTGGTCAGCAATTTTCGTATCACTACCTGCTTCAAACACAATCCGCCCCGTGCCTTTCCCGGCATCAGGAAAGAGTTCACCAAAACGATCGAGCGCACTCTGAGCTTGGGTACCGGGAATACTAATCGCATCGCTCGGTTGCTTGAAAAACTGTCCTGCAAGTATGCCAAGTACGGCAAGTACGACGATCCATCCGCCCAGTACCCACCACTTGCGTACAAACGCCATTTCTCCTAGCTTGCTTAGCCACTCGCTCATCTTACAATAACTCCTTTATCTTGCTTACCTGCTGCACCAGCTGCTCTATACTGTCAATTGCCTCATGAAATGTCGGCTGATAATACCGTCTCACGCCCGCACGGGTCTCTCGCAGTAATCCAACTTCCTTGAGAATCTTCAAGTGATGCGACACCGCCGGACGTGACAGCTTTGTGTAGCTTGTCAGTTCACCCACACTCAGTCGCTCGTGCTGGCCAAGCAAGATAATAATTTCTTGCCGTGCCATATCACCAAGAGCAAAGAATAGTGGCTGGTTACGCGCTAGCAGGGCAACAGCCTTTCCGAACCCATCATGACAGTCTTGTTTCATAGTATTCATCATAGCGCAATTTTCCTATTTGTCCAAATTTTTCGACTGAATAGAGAGGCAGCCCCTTTCAAAGCTATCAATCTTTTATAGGAACCGGTTTAAGACATATGTTGTATATATTACAATTACAACAGGCAGGAGAGGGCAAAACAAAGGACGGCTCGACGCCGTCCTTTGCTCGTACTCATGAGAGTAACGCCCTTTTTATGCACGCACGCGGAACGCCAATGCAATATTGAGCGCACCGTAGAGTACCGCATAAAGACCAAGCGCCCAGACAAAAACCAATCCTGTTACAACAGGATTAACCAAGACGACAACGCCCAATACGAGGCCGAGGACGCCACCAATAACACCCGTCGCCAGGACTGATTCCGTCTCGAGATAAGTCTAAAAGATGAGCGCAAACCACAAAAAACTTGTCGTGACATTAGAGATCAATGTATTAACAAGAGCTTGGTAAAATTGTTTCATCCTTTTAGCGTATCACTCTTTTTTTTACAGAATTACTTGTGTTTTCCCTCGGCTTCAAGGTAGGATTTTGCTTCGCGCAATAAGAATAAGCTGACGTCATCCTTTGACTTTCCTTGATCGTGAAATGGGACAGCAATGTGGTGTATAAGAATGATCATGTAAATCAGAATAAAGGTGATAGCACCTACGATGAACAATCCGCCGTAGAATGGATCAATATTCGTAAACATCAATAACCCGATTGCCATGATTGAGATAGTTTTAATAAGGCGAAACGCCGAGGGAATAAACTGGATCTTTTGAATGTAATTTACTCTGAACATATTTCGCATCAACTGAGTCTGCTGTGTCTTCAGCTTCGTGACAAAGTTTGGCGGCACACCGGCACGCTCCATCTCGCCAAAGCACACTTGTAACTCAGCGATTTCGCGACGCGCTCCGCGGCGATTCACTCTCGTCCCTTCGCGAAAGACCTTCAATACATCAATCAAGCTTTTACGAAAATGATCGAGATCAAACTTCGGATAGGCTTTGTGTGTTTCCTTAGCATCGTTATACATATCCTCAATATTCGCCGCAAATTCCGCAGGGATTCGCTCGCTCTCTTTGTAGTCCGCAATCGTTGCCGACAGCACGAAACCAAGGACAAAGATAACACTTGAAATCACACTATTGTGCAGCGACGTTTGCTCGATAAACTCCAAGCCAAAATAATTCAGTACGTATTTAACTGGGAGCGTCAGCACTGCTGCAGTGAATGCCCACAGGAATATTCTGTAATTACGTAGTTGATTCATAATACTTTACGACCTACCCGCCATTATCAAACTTAAGCGCTCGCCGTCACTCCGATTTTCGCCTCGTGCTTTTCTTTGCAATCGGCCGTGTGGAATAGCAGATCAGGGTTCTTTTTGCAGTCTTCACAGATCAGGACCAAGTCATTGCACTCCATATGCGCACAGTTTTCAAAGTTACTAGTTTTGCCCCCACAGTGCGTACATTCGCCAATTGTTTTCGCATGATCACTGAATTCGACGGTCATACGATCATCAAAAACGCGGAGCGCACCTTCCCACAGCCCATCATCACCGTACGCTTCGGCGTATTTCACGATACCGCCATCAATCTGATACACATCATTAAACCCACGCTTTTTCATCATCGCGCTGATGACTTCGCAGCGAATACCACCGGTACAATATGTGATGACTTTCTTGTCCTTGATGTCGTCGTACTTGTCGCTTTCCAGTTCAGCAATAAAATCCCGTGAAGTGTTGGTATTTGGCACAATCGCATTCTTGAATTTCCCAATCTTCGCCTCGTGTTCATTACGTCCGTCAAAGAACACCACCTGGTCTCCATACTTCTCAACCAGTTCGTGTACTTGTTTCGGTTTCAGGTGCGTGCCACCACCAATCACGCCGTCCATATCAACGTCAAACTCGTCTTCGCTGTTCTGAAATCCAACCAGCTCGCGGCGGTGTTTGACACTCATACGAGGAAAGTCTTCACGCCCGCCATCGCTCCATTTAAAGACGATATCTTTGAAGCCTTCTAACTTTTTTGTTTCTTTGATGTACTTTTTCAGGTCGTCCACCTCTCCACCAACCGTGCCATTCAGCCCATGCTTGCCCACAAGAATACGCCCACGCAGATTCAAACTGTCGCACAGTGTTTTCTGCCATAACTTCACCGACTCTGGATCGGCAAGCGGCGTAAATTTGTAGTAAAGGAGAATCTTTTGCATCAATAGAAGTATAGCATTTAACCGCCTCTGTTACAATGGAGTACATGGCACGCCTCCACACGTATTCACAGCATTTTCTCCGTAGCCCACGGTTAGTTGCAGAACTCATCGGGCATAGCAATATTCGTAAAAATGATACAGTATACGACCTTGGCGCAGGTAGCGGCGTTATCGCAAGTGTCCTTGCAGGGCGATGCAAGCAGGTTGTTGCCGTCGAAATCGAGCCGAAAGCACTGCAAACACTTCGCAATAACCTTGGACATGTCGATAATGTTACGATCCTCAGCCAAGATATTACGACACTTCCACTCCCCGATACTCCCTATAAAGTCTTCTCGAATATCCCTTTCAATCTATCGGCGTCAATCGTCCGCAAACTCACACAGGCTACCAATCCACCGCGTAGCATCTATCTCATCGCCCAAAAACAATTCGCTCGCAAGCTCGTCCCAGGGGATGATCACTTTACCAGCCAGCTGAGTGCCGAAATCGCCCCGTGGTTCACGGCTCGCATTCGCAAACCACTGCAAAAAACTGACTTTACCCCACCACCCGCTGTCGATACAGTACTACTAGAGATCAAGTTACGCGAGGAACCACTCCTCGATACGTCCGAGGCGGCCGCCTATCGAACCTTCATTGAAAAATGTTTTGGACATCAAACAACATTCCAAGCAACAGACCGCGCCAAGGCAAACATTTCACCCGAAAAGCATCCCTCACAGCTAAGCACCGAAGAGTGGTTGCGGTTATTTGCAATTAGTAGTAAAGTATGATAAAATAGTAATATGAGTGCGCCTGGAGAACAGCCAAAAGATCTCATCGACAAAGGTTTCGACCTTGATAAGCGTGTCAACAAGGTCCTTGTAGCCCTTGGCCTGGGAGTGGCCGCTGTCGGATCGGTGGTGGCAGCCCCAGCCGTTGCCGTCTTTGGGGCAGCTGTGGCCGGAGGAAGTGTCGCCGGACTTGCCATTACCGAGAATCTCAAAGGTGGCTACGAAAGCATGAAGGCAAAGCGAGCCGCAAAGAAGATTGGCACCAAAGTCACCCGCGACAACTTTACACTCGCTGCCTAACATATTGCATAGACGTTAACAATTTATTACACTAGGACCACTATGATTCGCTAGAATCCTCTATTCGTTTATGTTCGGACGTGCCGAACCGCTAGCGACTCTTTTTTGAATACCAAACCAAAACCCAAGGAGACCTATTTTGACCAAGCAAAAAACATATTTGCGCGAGACAGCCCGCGCTTACAACCGCGTCATCTTGCGCGGCTGGCGTCAGACATTGCCAATCACGGCCGGCGTTATCCTTGGGACTATTCTTATCTTTTACATCCCGCCCCTAGTGATTGCTCGCATCATTGCAAGCGAACAAATGATCGACTTAACAAACGGCGGCATCTACCTTCTTGTCTTTGGGAGTGCATGGTTAGTAGGCGAAATGTTGTTCAGACTTGCCTTTTTTATCATAGCCAAGTTTGAAGCGCGAGCACTTGAGACGCTCTATCAGCAAGCTTTGCGTGAACTTGTTTACAAAGATCTCTCCTTCTTCAATAATCGCTTTGCCGGTAGTATTACCAAAAACATCCTCGCCTACGCGCGTCGATTTGAGGGTTATTATGACACTCTGACATTTGGTGTGCTTTCTCAGGTGGGACCAATGATCTTTGGCCTCGTTGTCCTCGGTATACTCTCCCCTGTTTTGTCAGCCACCCTTGCGGCGATTACACTGCTGGTATTCTTCATGGTCCGCCCGCTTATTAGGCGTCGATCACAACTCGTCAAGGCCCGCGAGGATAAACACGCCGAGATGTCCGGACACGTCTCTGATGTGATCGGTAACATTGCCGCGGTCAAGGCATTTGGTGCCGAGACACGCGAGCTTCATACGCACGAGCAGCATGCCAAAGAATACGCCAAACGCGCCTACAAATCATGGCAGTACCACAACACGCGCATCGACATGCTGATCTCGCCATTTTATGTCGCTGCCAACGTGCTGGCATTGGCGATTATCATGCATACCGGTATTGATGCCTCAACCAAGGCAGGTCTCTTCTTGGCATTCAACTACTTTATGAATATCTCGCGCTTTATGTGGGAGTTCAATAGCATCTACCGTCGCATCGAGGATTCCCTCAGCGATGCATCGTTGTTTATCGAGTATCAACAAGCGCCTTCTCGCATCACAGATACCACCAAAGCAACAACGCTCCGTATTACAGATGGTGAACTGCAACTCAACAACGTTAATTTTGCCCACGGCGAAAAAGGTGCAGAAAACCTGTTCCATGATTTTTCCCTGACCGTTCCGGCGGGTCAACGCGTTGGTCTCGTCGGTCATTCCGGTGCTGGTAAAAGTACTCTCGTCTCACTGTTACTACGGTTCGCCGATGTCGATACCGGCGCCATCACCTTGGACGGACAAAATATCAAAGAGGTCACCCAAGAGAGTCTTCATCAGTCCGTTGCCTATGTCCCGCAGGAACCATTACTATTCCACCGCAGTTTGCGCGACAATATCGCCTACGGCAGGCCAGACGCCACTGATGATCAAATTCTGCGTGCCGCCAAACAAGCTCATGCCCTGGAGTTCATCGAGCAGCTACCTGAAGGGTTTGACACGCTGGTTGGTGAACGCGGCGTGAAACTTAGCGGTGGCCAGCGTCAGCGCATTGCCATTGCTCGCGCTATTCTCAAAGATGCACCGATCCTCATCCTCGACGAAGCAACCTCAGCGCTCGACAGCGAATCGGAAAAATTGATCCAACAATCGCTTGCCACCCTTATGAAGGGTCGCACCAGTATCGTCATCGCTCACCGTCTCAGTACCATTGCCAAATTAGATCGTATTGTCGTCCTTGATCAAGGAGCCATCGTTGAAGATGGCACCCATACCGAGCTCATCGCCCATGGCGGTATTTATGCCACGCTCTGGAAACATCAATCAGGCGGTTTTATCGATGACTAATCAGACCAAGAGCCAAAAACAGCACGCCACTCGCATCCTGGGGTATCACTGGCAACACGCCATGAGACTAAGGAAAACTGCCCTTTCCAATATTGCCGTGGCAGCGGCAAGTCTCGTGGTTGATAGGTACCTGTCACCGCTCGTGATTGCCTATCTTTTGACGACACTGCAAAACGGCACAATTACGCTCGAAACTTCTCTTTGGATGGTTGTTATTTATTTTGTTCTCATCCTCTCGTCAGAAGTCATCGGCTATCGTATCACGCTCTTTTTAATGTGGACCATGCAGGTCAAGGGTGCTCGGAATGTGTACGAAGATGCCTACAACAAAGCGACCGCTCATTCCCTTCAGTTCTTTAATGATACATTTGCCGGATCATTAGTGTCACAAACCAACAAACTGGGTAAGGCATTTATGGACTTTTGGAATCTTGTCATCTACAAGATCGTGTTTATTCTGACCAGCCTGGTTGCCACCCTCGTCGGCATTGGGTTGATATCGTGGCCCTACGCCGTTGTTCTGTTTGTCTTGACCGCTATTTTTGCTATTGCTACGTATTATGGCAATAGATTCTTGCGACCCTACTTTGTCAAACGATCACGAAACTATTCGAAACTATCGGCCCAATTAGCCGATAGTTTCAGTAATATGATGACTGTCAAGATCGAAGGACACGAATCCCACGAACGCGCTCTTTTCGGAAAGGTCTCATCAGCCGTACTCGACAGTGAACTCGCGACTCGCAACATGTTTATCAAAACCTCATCTGTTTATTCGGCCATCACGGCTACGATGAAGATCGCCGCCCTCATAGTCGCCATTCTCTTGGTTCAGCAACATGTTATCAGCGCCGGCCTGGTCTATCTTTGCCTCATCTATACCTTCAATTTGCTCGAAGAAATATGGAATATTCACTCCATCATGCGTGACTACCACCAGATAATCGCCGACTCGGAAGAGATGACCGCTATCATGGAGCAAAAGCCCGAAGTGACCAATACCTCACGAAAAGCCTTGCGAGTCACCGCGGGTACCATCGCAATCAATGCGATGTCTTATGCCTACAACGACGGTCTCCCGCTATTTGATAACTTTTCGCTCACTATTCCCGCAAAGCAGCGCGTTGGTCTGGTAGGTGTCAGTGGGTCCGGCAAAACGACGATTACCAAACTCATTATGCGACTGATGGATACGGATGCCGGTGCCATCACCATCGATGGTGTCCCTATTCAAACCGTCTCACAACGCTCCCTACGAAAACACATTGCCTATGTACCACAAGAACCGTTACTGTTCCACCGCAGTTTGCGCGACAATATTCGTTACAGTAAAACAGACGCTGACGACGACCAAATTATTGCCGCCGCAAAACGAGCCCAAGCCTACGATTTCATCAAAGATCTGCCCGACGGCCTTGATACCTTGGTTGGTGAACGCGGCGTGAAACTCAGTGGTGGCCAGCGTCAGCGCATTGCCATTGCTCGCGCTATTCTCAAAGATGCACCGATTATTATCCTTGATGAGGCAACCAGCGCCCTCGACAGTGAGAGCGAGCATGCCATCCAAATCGCCCTCGGTGAACTATGGCAAGACAAAACAACCCTCGTGGTTGCTCACCGCCTCTCCACAATCGCTAAATTGGATCGCATCATCGTCCTTGAGAATGGCAAGATTATCGAGGACGGTACCCACGCCGAGTTATTGGCCAACAACAAAACCTATGCGACACTATGGAAACATCAATCAGGCGGCTTTATCGAGGAATAGTAAAGTCTACTTTACTAGATGTCTACGATGTAACTTGTTAGGCTGGAAATCATACAATAAAGGAGAATATTATGAGTTATGAACCGGCCATTCACGAAACGCAGACGTTAATCCTCAGGCACCTACTATTTGTGCCTGAGGCCGGGTTTGCCGAATTACAAAAACGCACCGGCCTCACCAGTGACCATTTTAACTTTCATATCAAAAAACTGGTCGAAGTCGGTTACATACAAAAACAAGATGCCAGCTATAGCCTGACGCCTCGCGGCAAAGAATACGCCAACCGCATGGATACTGACGAAAACGAAATCGAAAAGCAACCAAAAGTATCTGTCGTCCTGCTCGTTGAGCGCCGACATAACGATAGACGCGAGTTTCTTACTCAACAACGCCTCAAACAGCCTTGGTATGGATTCTACGGACGTGCCGGCGGCAAAGTGCGTTGGGGCGAGAGTTTTGAAGAGGCAGCAGCGCGCGAACTGAAAGAAGAAACAGGTCTTGAGGGAGTGTTCACTTTCAGCCATATTTTCCATAAACGCGACTACAAAACATCTGACGGCAGCTTATTGGAAGATAAGATTTTTGTCATCATGCACTGCAATAACGTCACAGGTGAGATGATGGAAACGTTTGAAGGCGGCAAGAATTTTTGGATGACCCAAGAAGAGCTTGTCATCCAGAACCACTATTTTGAAAGTGCGTACGATTTTGTTACCCACCACGACCAAGGTACTCCCTATCACGCACAGGAATACACCTACGATACCACCGAATATTAATACATACCCCGCAAGTCTGCGGGGTATGTATTAAAAGGGCAACGTCTATTCTGCTTTTTCGGCAGCAGGCGCATCCTCGCCATTGTCAGCCGGTACGTCCTCGGCGCTCGCCTCATCAGCGTCCCCACCAGCCGCATCGTTTGCCGCCTGCAACGCTGCTGGTTCGTACACATTTGCCACTACAAGATCGCGATCAACTTCGGCATCGGCAAATTCAACACCGTTAGGCAAGGTAATATCGCCAAGTGTCAACTTATCCTCAGTCGTTGCAAGACCAGTAATTGACACCTCAAGTGCCTCGGGTAGATCTGCTGGTTTCGCCTTAATCTCGATATGCTCGATAGCTTGCAGAACGACGAGGCCAGCCTTCTCTGCCGCGCTTTCACCTTCACCCGTGAGGGTAATAGGTACTTCGGCAGTCACGACATCGCTTGCCTTTACCGCATGAAATGAGACATGACGAATCCGCATCTTGACTGGTTCGCGGTCAATATCTTTGATTAAAGTAATCTTCTTTTTGCCATCAATCGTTACATGAACAGGCGTATGCTTGCCTGCGTCGCGTACTGCTTTTTCAAGAATATTGTATGGTGCCTGCACCAGCATTGGGTCAAGGTTGTGTCCGTAGATGACACCCGGTACAATTCCTTCCTTGCGCAGACGTGCCACTTTCTTACCCTGCAGCTCGCGCTGCCCTAGCGTTAAGTTGATTTTATCTCCCATGTCTCTCCTCCTTTTCGTTCGGATACCTTTACGGAAATAATATTGTGTATTTAGTATAACAAAAAGCGGCAGCTAAGGCTAACCGTGGTATACTAGCCAAGGATGATTGAAACTCTTTTTACTAGTATATTGACCCTTGGTGCCATCCCAGGATTGGACCTTGTTGACGTTATTATTGGTCTTGGCATTTTTGCCGTCATTTTCGTTATTTTTGCCGAATCAGGCCTATTGATCGGCTTCTTTTTACCAGGCGATAGCCTGCTATTCACCGCCGGTGTCCTCTATCATTCGGGTATCTTGCCTGGCAACGTGCCTATTCCGTTTTGGCTATTCCTGATACTTCTTTTTATCGCTGCCGTTCTTGGTGACACCGTCGGATACTGGTTTGGCCGCAAGACAGGACCGCATATTTTTAAGAAACCTGATGCCCGCCTCTTCAAACAAGGTCATATTCGAAAAGCGCAAGAATTCTATGAAAAGCATGGTGGCAAGACAATCATCATCGCCCGGTTCGTGCCGATTGTTCGCACATTTGCGCCAATCGTTGCAGGCACGGCAAAGATGAATTATCGGCGATTTCTTGCCTTTAACCTCGTTGGTGGCTTTATTTGGACGTTTGGTGTCACCTCGCTCGGCTATTCGGTTGGTGCTGCCTTCAAAGCTGCTGGACTCGATATTGACCACGTGCTTCTCCCTATCATCTTGCTAATTATTCTTATCTCAGTTGCACCGCCCGCTATTCACATCCTTAAAGATAAGAAAAACCGCACCATCCTTTGGGAAGGCACAAAGCGGGAGATTCGCTCGATCTTCAGCAAAAAGAAATAGCCCCGCCCGAACCCATCTCCGCAACAGTGTTAAACTAACCGATAGCGTCGTGGTAAACGCGCAATGTTCTGTTCAAGAATTGCATATCGTGCCAGCAATTTTCTACGTGGCACGTTATCGGGGGATAACTGCTGGTCTGGCGTGTAGCGTCCAACCGTCTCGTAATCATTGGCATACACACCCATATGAACGCTCGTGCCCAGTTCTGATTGATACTGGTCAGATGTAAGATCAACGACCAAAGGCTCGTCAGCTATACCGCGCACTTCAACCCAAACATGCTCATCGCCCTCACCACTCAACAGGTGTATCCTGCCTTCCGTAAAGGAAACATCAAGACCTTGTCTATTAAGATACCTAGCGAGCCATAAACTCGATACACCGCACTGCCCTCGCGATGCAACGTCATCTTCTGTCAGTGCGATTCCCTGAAAAGCTGTTTCCGCAGACCACGCACGCTCTAGCATTGCTCGAGCTGCCATTGCATGATGAAACACTTCACCTGGGCGCCTCTCAGATGGTAAATCTATAATTCTTTGATTATGTCGGGAGAAGGTCATAGTAATGACTTCAGATATTGACCAGTAAAGGAAGTGGCAACCTTTGCAATTTCTTCTGGTGTTCCTTCGGCGACAACAATACCGCCGCCTAGTCCACCTTCGGGACCCATGTCGATGATGTAATCAGCAGTCTTAATGACATCAAGGTTGTGTTCAATAATAATCATACTGTTACCACCCTCAACTAACTGCTGCAAGATATGAAGCAATTTCTTGACATCGGCGCTGTGAAGTCCTGTTGTTGGCTCGTCAAGAATATAGAGCGTCTTACCAGTAGAACGACGACTAAGTTCAGTTGCTAGTTTGATACGCTGCGCCTCGCCACCACTGAATGTTGTGGCGGGCTGTCCAAGTCGAATGTATCCTAGCCCAACTTCGACGAGCGTGTCGAGCTTTCGTGCAATAGCAGGAACATTCTGGAAGAACTCTGCCGCCTGCTCAACCGTCATTTCCAAAACATCCGCAATCGTTACGCCCTTGTATTTTATCTCTAAGGCCTCGCGGTTATAGCGTTTGCCCTTACAAACATCACAGGTAACGTACACATCAGGCAGGAAGTGCATCTCGATCTTAATCATGCCATCGCCCTGGCAGTTCTCACAGCGGCCGCCCTTCACATTAAAGCTAAAGCGCCCAGCCTTGTAACCGCGAATATTTGCCTCAGGCGTACCAGCAAATAATTCACGGATCGGCGTAAAGATGCCTGTATAGGTCGCAGGGTTTGATCGCGGAGTTCGACCAATCGCTGATTGGTCGATGATAATCGCTTTGTCGAGTTGTTTGATGCCCTCGATGTTCTCGTGTGCACCTGGCACGGTCTGCGCACGATGTAGCCGCGCCGACAGCTCCTTCGCCAAAATGTCGTTTACCAACGTCGATTTGCCGCTACCCGACACACCACTGACAACCGTCATAATACCTAGCGGGAACGCCACGTCGATACCCTTCAGGTTATTCTCTTTAGCACCACGAATAATAAGTTTGCGGTCTGCATCAACTGAGCGCCGTTTTTTCGGTACATCAATCTTCTCTGCACCGCTGAGATAACGCCCCGTGATACTGTCCTTGTCTCTCGCTACTTCGTCAGGCGTACCAGCCGCCACCACTTGCCCGCCATGCACGCCTGCTCCAGGACCAATGTCCAGCAGATAATCCGCCTCACGAATCGTATCCTCGTCATGTTCTACCACCAGGACCGTATTACCAAGATCGCGCAAATTCTTTAGTGTCGCAATGAGACGATCGTTGTCGCGCTGATGGAGGCCAATCGATGGCTCGTCCAATACATACAATACACCCTGCAATCCCGCGCCGATTTGCGTCGCCAGACGGATACGCTGCGCCTCGCCACCACTCAGCGTATTTGCTGCACGGCCCAATTCCAGATAGCTTAGGCCTACATTGCTCATGAAACCGAGTCGAGCGGTAATTTCCTTGAATATCTGACGCGCAATAAACTCTTCTTGTTCAGTTAACTTGATTTCGGCAAATACATCCAAGGCCGCATCAATGCCCAGCCCACAGATGTCCATAATACTCAGCCCATGCACCGTGACCGCCAGCACCACAGGCTTCAGGCGAGCGCCCTGACAGGCATGACACTTACGCTCACGCATGAAACGCTCGATATCTTTGCGCATAAATTCACTGTCAGTCTCTTTGTGACGACGTTCAAGGTTAGGAATAACCCCTTCGTATGTTGATTCATAGCTGCGGCCACTACCAACATCAACGGTATACTTCTGGCTACCCGTGCCATACAGCACCTTGTCCAGCTCTTCGGCGGATAGATCGCGCACTGGCACATGCACACTAAATCCGTGCGCCTCGGCAACTTTGGAGAGTTTTTTCATGTACCATGCGTCACTATTGACACGGTTGTAGGGACGAATCGCACCTTCAGCAATCGTCAAATTTGGGTTAAATACCAGGTCTGGGTCAACCTCAAGACGGCTACCAAGGCCAGTACAGACCGGGCACGCTCCTTGCGGTGAATTAAAGCTAAATAAACGAGGCTCTAGCTCGGGAATATCCTCTGATGGATGATCAACACACGCGTACCGTTGGCTATAGGTTGTTAACTCGCCAGAATCAGCGTCAAGTAACTCAACAACGCCATCGGCAACCTCAAGCGCCTGTTCGACTGATTGTGTGATACGGCTGGCCATCGTAGGCCCCAAGGCAATACGGTCAACGACAATTTCAATGTCGTGTTTGTAGCTCTTCTGTAGCTCGGGGAATTCATCAAGCGCATAGATAACGCCATCGACACGTGCACGTGCAAAGCCAGCCTTCTGATATTGTTCAGGAATATGCGCAAACTCACCCTTCTTTTGCTTGACAATCGGCGCCAGCAGCATCACACGCGTACCGTCAGGACGTTTCATAATTTCGTCGATGATATCTTGCGGTGTACGGCGAGCAACTTCTTTGCCACAGATCGGACAATGTGGCACGCCAATGCGCGCGTACAAGAGGCGCAGATAATCATAAATTTCAGTGACGGTCGCGACGGTCGAACGCGGGTTACGACTCGTTGATTTCTGGTCGATGGAAATAGCCGGGGAAAGCCCGTCAATACTATCAACATCCGGTTTATCCATGATGCCCAGGAACTGCCTGGCGTAGCTCGACAGGCTTTCAACATAGCGACGCTGGCCCTCGGCATAAATCGTATCAAAAGCTAGGCTGGATTTGCCGGAACCGCTCAGGCCAGTAATAACCACTAGTTTATCGCGTGGAATTTCAACATCCACGTTTTTTAGATTGTGCTCACGCGCACCACGAACTCGAATCACCTCTGACATATCTGGTCTATTATACCATCAGGCGAGGAAATAAGTAAGTTACGCGAGCTAGGAAGTTAATTAGCCGGAGGGATGGCAATCTGCACGGCAGTTGCATTTGTGTTCATTGAATTTGGATATGTTACTGTCATAGCCTGGGACTGCCCTACTGCTGCCTGCTCATTGTATCCGACTGTAATCGTTTGGTTCTTCGCAAGAACACCCGTAGGCTGTGGAACCCATGCCCAAGGGGTTGCGCCTGTCAACGATACATAGTTGGCCTCGTCAGCATTCGTTCGTTCGGTTGCAATCGACAATACCAACGAGTTAGCGGCCGTCGTGGTAAGCGTTGGAGTGAGCGCGGTTGTTGGCGTTGCATTATTTGCCCTATCTCCGAACTCGCCCAATGTCCATGAACTCACCGCGGCTCCGTTACGACCCCATAGAAAAGCACCATTGGTATTATTAATACCGTTCGTCCCTGCTGCCTGGAAATCCTGATTATCGGCATCGCCAGACTGTTTAATCTTTGCAAAGATACTTGTTCGCATTGTATTGGTCGTCTTGCGTGCCACAAGTGTCGTCCATCCTGCCGGAGCAGTCGCATTTTCGGTCGGCCAATAGCTCAACACCACAACCATCCATGCACCCGTTGGAACAGATGCGATATTGGCTCGCATCGTGTCCCCGGTGCCATACGAATGCGTTATATCAGTAAATCCGCCCGTCGTAAGAAAAGTAGAGCCCTCAGGCGATCCTAGTCCTGCCGTATGCCCATCACATACTCCTTCTGTCAGGCCAAGCGTATTTGATATGTGCCAATCGCCAACACCGGGTCGGTTTGACGTCGCGCTAAGACAGTACCCTGTGCCATCGGAATCATATTCAAAGGTTGTTCCCGCGCTTTTAGACAACGTGGCAGCCAAGCCAGGGTAGACGCCATCATTTGCATATGCGAGGCCAAGCTGTGTCGCCGCATTGCGCAAGTCTGATTTGAGTGCTGTCTCAGCTGCGCTGTTTTGAATTCCGTTGTACGCAACAATAGAGATTGTGGCCAAAATAGCAATAACTATAATCACAATGAGCAACTCAACAATAGTAAAACCATGAGCTTTTCTCGCCATGACTCTTAGCATATCCCCCTGTGCGACGATAGTCTATATATTAACGGTCCCATCGAATGCTACAACACAATTTGGCTATGCTTGCAATACTATCGATACCTCTTTATACTCGGTCGAAATGAAGCAACTATACGCCGCTATCCTCATCCTCAGCGTTATCGTATGTACGGTCTGGTTTGACGCGATTATCGTATTCTTGCTTTCAGGCTTCGTGCCTGGCATTAATATCGTGCTTGCACCATCAACGATGCTCGCTGTTATGATCGCCAGTACTGTGCTGGTTATCTCGCTCAGAAAATATCGTGTCGTCTACCAGTATTGTCTTAGTTTCTATGATGAGTTCATCGGAACCGACACGAAAGACCCTCAAGAGACCAAAGAGAAGTCTGATCGACCACGCCGTCGCTATCAAGAGCTTTAGTCATCAACCGCTGGCGCGATACTCTCGGCCCACAGCTGCAGTTCTTGCAAGATAAATTGTTGGTCGTCCGAGGCCGTCTGCGCCATTTTCGTCAACGACTTCATAAACAATGGTAGCTTAGCGGCAATTCGCATGCTTCGCCACGCCTCCCACTCAGTTACTTCGCCTTCACTCAACGTTGTAGGATAGTTGCGCGCTTTGTAATGGAGCAGCAAGGGTGGCAATCGTTCGTCATCAAAGCTCGGATGAAAGTCAGCCAGCTCGCGCTCGTTGGCGTTACGCACTGATTCAATGCGGATTTTATCCTTATCACCCACAAACCCGTCATACAATTGTGCTTCTGGGTCGGGAGATTTCTTAAATTCAGGGCGGCCTTCGAGCAGTGTACGGATATTCTCGGCGAGTTGCGGTGCTGCCAGTAGCAGTTTTTTGTGTCGTTCAATGGCCTCGAGATCAAGATGAATCCTATCCCAACCCCTTTCTTGCTCGAGCACCCCAAGAGGAGCGACCGCAGGTGCGCGATTATACTGCAACTCTTTAACGGGTAGTTTCTGGAAGCCTTCAGCCTTGCGTTCTTCCCAACTGGCAAACATGATATCGGCCAACTGCTTTTGATCCATATCAATAAAACTACTTGGATCGTACCTGAGGTCATACACCACGACATTACCATTGCGCCCAGCCGTCAGCGGAAACGCGACCGTCGTTTTGTCATGCTCGGCATCATAACGGCCGCTTGTATAGACAAAGGGCCGCTTGTCGTCAAGATTCACTAGACCCATCACCTCGCGCTTGTCACGTAGTTTCAGTAAGTAACTGAATAACTGCGGTTGCCGTGCCTGAATCAATTTCGCCACCTCAATCGTTGCCATCACATCAGACAATGCGTCGTGTGCTTTGTAATGATCGACGCCATTGAGTTTTGTCAGTAGCTCCAGCCGATTCGTGGCCTTGCCGTCCTCAGTTACTGGCCACTCAATACCATCAGGCCTGAGCGCACGCGTCATCCGCACAACATCGAGAATATCCCAACGGCTACGCCCGTCCTTCCATGCCCATTCATAGGGATCATAAAAATTACGCCACAAAAAATGACGAATAAATTCATCGTCAAATCGAATGTTATTAAACCCAACGGCGATCGTATCAGGAGTAAAAATATCGTTCACCATGATACGCGCGAACTCTGCCTCAGAATAGCCATCAGCAATCGTTGACTGCGGGGTAATGCCTGTGACGCACAGCGCTTCAGGACTCGGCAACGTGTCATCGCTCAGGCGAATCAGCTCATTGACCGGGTCACCAATGGGATTAAAATCCAGATCGGTACGCTGCCCCGCAAATTGCATAATCCTATCATCGCGTGCGCTCAGACCACTGGTCTCAAGATCATAAAAAAAGAAAGTCTTTGTCACCTTTTTAGTGTATCACGAGTCACTACTGCTCTAAAAAGGTAAAGTCACGACCATGAATACGAATGATACTCTCGCCCGTGGCACCTTTGCGTGTCAGCTCGTGGCTAATACCGAGCTTCTTCATGATATCGCGAAGTCGATTGAGACCTTCAAAGTTATCAAAGTCGGTACGCCTCGCAAACTTCTCGATCTTGTCGCCCGTTACTTCATAAATTGTCATGCCGTCTTCGTCGGATACTGTTACTGACCACGCGTTCTCTCGCTGTGCATCAGTCAGGCCAATGACCGGTAAATCAGCCGCGTCATCGCTATCAGTTTCTTCAGCAACCCGGTCACGCACCTGGCTGACTTCTTTCCTGAGAGCACGCAGGACTTCTTTGAGGCCCTTGTGGGCCGTTGCCGAGATCGCAAACACCGGTGCATCAGACAAGGCAACTGCACGAACCGCTTCGGTCTGCATGGCAATAATCTCTTCATCTAGACCTTCCGTCTTGGTCAGTGCAATAATTTCCGGCCGGTCAACAAGTTCTGGGCTATATAGCTCTAACTCACGACGAATTGTAGTATAGGCGGCTGCGATATCGTCAGTGTATGCATCAATGAGATGTAACAGCACAGACGTCCTTTCGACGTGCCGCAAAAAGGCATCACCCAGCCCTTTGCCATCACTGGCGCCCTCGATGAGACCCGGGATATCAGCAATTAGCAGCGATCCATCATCAATATCTGCAACTCCAAGATTTGGTGTCAGTGTCGTAAAGGCGTAATCGGCAATTTCTGGGCGCGCATTACTGACGACGCTCAAGAAGGTTGACTTACCTGCATTCGGGAATCCAACCAATCCAACATCGGCAAGTAGTTTCAGCTCTAGCTCCGCTTCGTACGTGTCGCCCAACTCACCAATCTCTGCGATTCGTGGTGTTTGGCGAACCGACGATTTAAAATGCGCGTTGCCAAAGCCGCCATCGCCGCCCATGGCAACCACTACCTCTTGGTCATGGTGTGTTAAGTCAGCAATGACGGTATCATCCCGTTTGACTATGGTTCCCACAGGCACTTTGACGACAAGGTCAGCCCCGGATCGGCCAGTGCGCTTTGCCTTGGAGCCGTTAGTGCCGTTCTCGGCCTTGAGTTCTGGCTTGTACCGAAAATCAATCAGGGTGTTGAGGTTGTCGGTCGCCTTAAATATAACATCGCCACCCTTGCCACCATCGCCGCCATCGGGACCACCTTTATCGACATAGATTTCATGACGAAAACTGACCGCGCCATCGCCGCCTTTTCCTGCCTGGATAAACACTTTGGCGGTATCAACAAACATAATTATGTCTATTATAGCAAAATCACCCCTGTTTGTACAGCTGTGGCTTTACTCAAGGAAGTCAGTGCGTAAATCAAGGATTAGAGCAAAGAGCTCCCCCCCCTATTGCTCTAGTAGATAAAGTTCCAACGTGCCGATGCTTCTGCGATAGTAGTCGTACTGCGTCCAATCCTGTTCCAGCCTGCTAACCCGTTCATATCAGAGTACGTCACTGTCCCAGTCTCATAATCAACACTCTCAATGTATCCAGCGTGGCCATATCCGCCACCACCGACAGATGTCTGGAAAATGGCGCCAGCACGAGGTGTCGAGCCAACAGGAATACCCATAGCTGCGGCCCGAGCATACCACGTATTAGCATTACCGAGCGTGTTTGGCAAATCAGGACGCATGTTCTTTGCGTAGAACGTACAATACCCATATGCGTACCCATTACCGGCCGAGCTACCCCTAAATAGGGTGCCCGCTATGCTTTGAGTAGAATAGTATGATAGCGTTGGCGCAACATACCCCGGACGCTCTGTCTCGGGAAGCTGGCCAGCAGGGATTACAATCTTTACATCTTTTTTTAGACCATCAATCTCAAGGTCATTAAACGCAACAATGCGATCTCGGCTTGCCTTATACTTCTCTGCTAATTTCTCTACCGTATCGCCCTCCTTGACCGTGTACACAACCCCGTCGACAGGTGGTATGATTAATTCTTTACCTTCGCTCAAGCTGTCTGAGGTGAGATTGTTTGCCCATTTAATAGTATCTTTGGACACTCCATAGTTAGTAGCAACTGAGTCAATCGTGTCGCCCGGCCTTACTGTGTACGTTACAAGTTCGCGGCGATCGCTGCCGGGTTGAACAAGTTGCTGTTTACTTACGCTTGTCGTCGTACTCGACGGAGTAATTTCATTCTTAGCGGCAAGAGATACCGAGAGATTAGATACGTTGGCGGCAATAGGAAGATTGGCAGCATCAGCAACATTAGCAGCAATCGACGTCGCAACAACCTCGTTCACTGAGGTTTCGGGAACACCTGACTGACGGGAGATTGTGTCGCTGACGCTTGCCGTGGCAGTAATTGACTCTGGCTTCTTATAACTAACAGATACCACAGTAATTGCGGCAACAAATATACTCGCGTAGATTGCAATCGTCGAAGGTTTGATTGCAGCCTTTTTTCGCCTATTAGCGCGCTTTGCAGCCGAGGCAATCTCGAGACCTGCTGTGCGCCGCTGAGTTTGAATACTAATTTTCGTTCTCCTGTCACTCGTATTGCTACAAGGACGGCTACCTTACTCTGTCTTTCTTCTCGCAGGAACAGAATACATGATCGACCTATTTCATTAATAATATTAGTTTCAATAGTTTGCCGTATTCGTTTCGACATTTGTCGGTAGGCCCATCTGTCAACTTCTATCTGCCCACCTGTACGCCAGTTTGGCGTAAGGAGACGAAGCCGCAAATGTGCTATTTATGAGTATAGCAACTATTGACGTAAATGTCAATTTATTTTGTTACTATATAATTTGGCACTTCTGCTGGCAGTGATTGCGAATATTTGCCTCGTGCTCTTCAACAGTACGCGCAAAATAAGTCACGTTATCATCCCCGCTTAAGAAAAAGAGGTAGTCGCTTGTTGCTGGTGCCCCTACTGCAATTAAGGCGTCTTTACCGGGGCTCGCAATTGGCCCAGGGGGCAGCCCTGCAAAACGGCGTGTATTATACGGTGAGTCGTAATTAATATCACGCGGAACACCTAATTTATCGGTAATATATTGATACGTAACGTCCGACCCAAGCACCTCGCCGGTACGATAGCGCGAGAAGAACACCTGCGCAATCCCCGCCTTGTCATCGCCACCCGATTCGCGTTGCACAATAGAGGCCATCGTAATGCCCTCGTACAAAGTAAGATCTTGAGCCTTAAACTTTGCAATCAAGTCGTTTTCTTGTATCACTTTCCAAAATTCATTAAAACTGGCTCGCAGCACATCTTCAACCGAGGCACTACTTGAAAGACGGTAGGTCTCTCCGTAGACGTACCCTTCTAAATCAGCCGTCTCTGGCCTTCCCTGAAATAGTGTTGCATTAAAGTCGCTATAGTCAGCCTTTAAGCCGGCCTGGATCTCGGCCTCGGTGTAGCCTGCTCGTTTCAAGGCAGTTGTAACATCGAGCTTTTTTGCCTCACTTGTTTTTGTAGTGTCAACAAGCACCGCCCCCGGGTAAAGTGTCACATCGAATACATCTACCTTACCGCTTGTAAGGTGTTCGACAATCTGCGGCGTACTTTCGGCCGGAGAAAGCCTGTATGAACCCGCCTGAAGGCTATTCTGCATCCCGTTCAAGCGTGTATACCATAAAAACACCTTTTCACCACGAATCACCCCTTCGCCCTTTAGCGTTGCCGCAATCTGCGTTGGCGTACTTCCCATTTCAATAGCAACGAGTATTTTACGAGTGTCGTCTTTATTTACCGCCGCCAACTGCGACGAGTACCAAAGCCAGCCGCCGGCAGCACCCAGTACAACAAGCCCCAAAAATCCAATAGCAGTCCATAAGATTTTCTTTTTCCAGCACTTTTTAGGTGGTTTTGGCCCAAGGGTCGGAGCGTCATCAATAGGCTGGTGCGTCATTTGAGGCGTTACAGGTGCCTGCTGCGGCGCAGTAGCCTGTGGAGGCATACTACCTTGCGGAGGTGTAGGGCTTTGCGAGGGTGCACCTGGTTGGTTAACAGAGCGCGTAACCCTATTTACCGGCCGTCGACGAAACTCATCCATAATTCGCCTCTATATAATCTTGGAGAATAATCGCCGCTGCCCCGGCGTCAATATCTTCCTTCGAATAGGGACGACCGTGTACTTTTAGCCGATCTTCCGCCATCACGCTCGTGAGCGACTCGTCCTGAAACTCAATTGGCACATCAAATGCTTCCAATTTCCTGGCGAATTCCTCGACATGTGTCGTCTGTGTTGTCGCGAGCCCCGCCTGATTTCGTGGATACCCTACAACAATAGTGGCGACCTTTTCTCTGACAATTATCTCGCCTACCGCCTCAACCGGGCCATCTTCCATGTCGATAGTGTCATACGGGACAGCGATTCTCACCCCCGTATCGGCCAGGGCGACACCTGTTCGCGTCGTACCTACATCGAGACCAAGAAGCGTCTTATTCGCTGGCATTCTGGACGCTAAACTCGATAGTTACTTTGTCAACATTATTCGGCACCGTACGTACCCAGAAGTAGGGGAACTTCACCTCAACATCACTTACCCCGTCAATCTTCGTCAGTTCATTCTGTATGTCACCAAATTTCTTGCCAATAACCGCCTCTTTTACCTCGTCTTCATTGATAACAGGTCCGATGTGACCAGTTGTTACGAGGCGGACCGTCAGCGCATCACCGCGCCTCGCAAAATCATTCAACTTCACATCGTCAATACCAGATTTGTAGACCTTCTGTGTAGTCTGATCCTGCATTTGTTTTTTCAGGACATCTTTGAGGTATGTTTCTAGCTCTGACTTTTCAATGCCATTCAACCGATACGTGACCTTACTCGTAATCTTTGCCTTTTTATCTGGTGCCTCTGCACCGACAGCGGGGGTCGACACAGCATCTTGTCTATCTGCAATAAAGCTTGCGTCGATAACACGTACAGAATCAGGAAACTCGGCTTTTAATTCTGCCTGGATAGTGTCGGTCGCCTCGGCGACTAGCTTCTCCTTTGCCGCCTGGACATCAGCCGCCAATACAATCGGAACTACTTTGGTCGTACCGCCGCTAGTTGCGCCAACAAAGCTCGCGCTAACGCCCGCACCGCTCACCGATCCAGTAGCTGCGTTATAGCTTGTACCGGCCTCTGCCGCCGTCACCGAGCCCGTAGCAGTGCCCGGACTTGCGCATGGGGTTCCGCCACACCATGACAGCGACGCACCAGCAACAGTTACCGAAGTATCCAGTATATACACCTTACCGCTTGTAGAAGAAAGTTCCGTACCAGCTGCAACCGTACGAGATGAAGGATTCGAGTTAGAGAACCGTACCTCACCAGTTGCCTTTTCTCCCATATCTTTCTCACCAGTTGCCTCGAACTCCACGCTTGCTTCGCGCTCTATTGTCTCAGTCAATGTCTTCAGCGTCCCCGCCTCTGCATCGGTCGCCGCTGCCAATGTGACGACACCGCTCACAGGTACAGTCGTTGTGCGGGCAGTAATAATAACCGTCGCGGCTGGCGCAAAAACAAGTGCCCATACCAGCACGCCAATCAATACGACGCCAACGCCCAGCCCAATGAATAATTTCTTACGAAAACTGTTAAAATTAGGGACCTTCTTGCCTGAAGATTTTTTGATAGGCTTTGGCTTTGGCCTGGTATTCTCTTCGGTCTCGCTGAGGTCAATGCCCTCAATAAGCTCCTCACCACCGTCTGTATCATCATTCTTATCAAGTGCCTTGGCGATATCACCAACTGGTAACTGCGATCCATCAATCACGTCTTCGCCGTTGTCAACGTCAAGCGCAGGAATTTCAGCAATCTCTGGCTTGCTTTGCAGGTTCTTTGCTACTGGGATAGAAGCAGCCGCCGACAAGGCTGAAAGAGCTTGGTTATTTGTAATCAAAACAATCCGTTTATTCGACTGAGTGGCAGCCCGCTGCAAAAGACGCAAATTTACTGCGCTCTGCAAAACACCAATACGTTTTGGCGGTACCAATGCGACAATCTTCTCTTTGCTGCCCTTCACCTTGCCAATAATGGCGGTGATGTCGTCTTCTACGTCGATATATACTACGTCTTTATTCATGTTTATATTCTCAGGATTTTGTTAATTTTATCCTTAATACCAGTATCGCTGCTCCCCATCATTGTATCATATCCTACCCGCAGCAACCCCATGGCTGTGATGAAGGTATGGTCGGTGACCTTGCCCGATTCGTCCACGATACCGACAACATCTTCCGGCTTGATATGATGCACGCTCAATTTTCGCGTGAACGGCAATTCTTTGTGCCAGCCATCCTGGCCCAGCGCATCAACTAACCGACTGAGGCTGGCGCCGCCCCCACATAGCAACATGCGATGAGGAAGATGATCAACCGAGTCAAACTCGCTCAGTGCCAATTCGACACCGCTAATCCATACATCAAGCGTCTTTTCGACTGAATCATCGAGCTGCTTTCGGACTTGCGGTTTGACGCTATCATTCTCGATGTTCAGTTTTAGTTTCTCGGCGTCCTTATAGCTAAGGTCCATATCTGCGGCAATGGTGCGTGTAAAGCTACGTCCGCCGATACCAAACATCTTTGTACCTTCGACGCCACCATCATTCACGACGGCGATATCTGTGGTACCGCCACCAACGTCAACGAGAATGGCAGTAAAATTGCTGCTGGCATCATCGCCCAACACCGAACGGCTAACGGCGAACGGTTCGGCCGCGACTGCGAGCAGCTCTAATGATAATTCGTCCGCTACACGCTCGAGTGCCCCGATGTGAACCATTGGTGCAAACGCGGTGTAAATCTGCACGGCTACGTCACGACCCTGGAATCCAATCGGATTGGAAATTTTATAGCCATCAATATGGATACTGACAAGCGCCGAGTTGACTAGCTTTACCTCGACGTCCTCATTGCCTGTCTCCAGCGCAATCTGCTTTTGCGCTTTGGTTTGGGCACGCTCGTGCACTTTTTCGATAATGAATTCCATCTCGGCATTATCGAGTGGCCGATCAGGTTGCGGACGACGATACCGGATCGTGTTCGTCACGCCCTTGACGAGTTCGCCAGCAATTCCAATCACTACTCGTTTCGCTTGCAAACCAGCTTGCTCTTCAGCCTCAGCCAGTGCCTGTTCGCAGTTACGAACCACCCCGCTGATATCTGCAATCGCACCGCTATGCATATCTGATAGCTCCTGATGAGCACGACCTGCTCCAATAATCTCTAAGGAATCGCCCTTTACCTCAGATATCAGGGCCTTGACGAATTCTGTTCCAATATCGAGGGCAACGATGTAATTATCAACTTTAGTCTTGCGCGCAGCGCGTATCTTTTCTAAAACCATAGATGTCATTTATTATACCCCAAATACGCTTGTGCTCAAAAGTTGTGTTTTTATTATTTTTGTGATATAATATTTTTATATGAGTCTTGACTTTCCTCCACCAGACAACAGTGCCTTTGATCCTGCGCTAATGGAACGGGTTGAAATTGTCGAGGCGCTTCCCTTTACGCGAGAGTTTGAACAAATCATGTACCATCGCCGCGCGCTACGATTGACCGAGCATGTCATGAGCGAGCCCATCGTACTTCATCCGACGCTGCTCGATACACGCTTTCCACCAGAACTCACACCCTATATCACCTCTTCGCACTGCGTCATCGACAATTTACGCGCCTACTTGCGAGACCCGCAAAATGGTCCAGCCAGCCTGGATATTCGTTTTACCGCTGACAGCAAAGCCCATACGCTTCAGACGACAAACGGTGGATTCCTGCATCATGTCGAGTCATACAGCATGGATGATATTACGCATACCGTTGGCCCTCATGTCGGAGTCGCGCTCCTAGCAGCGCTTGCCTATGCCAGGCAATATAATGAACGCGACCCGACTGCCGCACCCACCTTTGTTGAGAGTCAGCTCGACGTTCCACGAGATCCAGAACTCACGCTTGCCGAACAACTTCTCATGACACTTGGGCATCATGACGGCCAATCGACAATTACGACTTCATCAGTCTTTACGACTCCGACAGGTGAGACGCTGATGGCGCGACTTGCCGAAGGTGAATTCCCTCGTTATAGCAGCCTACAAAGCAAGCTCGAACTTGCCGAAGTCATATCACTCGAAGAATCCTCCAAGACTGATCTTCACCAAAACGTCGTCAATACCCCTGTTTTAGGAGAACCAATGACGCTTGAAAAACGCTTTGCTGAACATCACGAGGCTGACGAGCTCACCTTCATCGACCCAACGCGCGACTATGCTGCATGGACGGTTATTTGCGACCGATTCTTGACAGCAATCGAGCCTGATCTTAAAGATTTCGCGTCGACTGACGAACAGTTCTAAGACTAAGCCAGTACGCCCTTAACACGGCGAATGCCTGCACTTGAGGCCTCTTCTTTAGTGATCTTGAACTTCTTGCCACCTTCGGCCAATTGTCCGGTGTGGTCGGCGTGAGGACCACCACAAATCTCAAATGATACACGTCGGTCACCTTCGCCCATTTGATATACCTTCACGGTATCACCATAGCGATCACCAAAGGCACCAATTGCACCCATTTTGAAGGCCTCGTCAGTTGGATATTCCTTGAAACTAACGGGGAGATCCCACGCAATCCATTCGTTCACCATACGCTCAACTTCATCAAGCTGTTCGCGCGGCACCTTGCCGTCGTTATTAAAGTCAAAGCGCAGGCGTTCTTCGGTAATATTACTACCGTGCTGTGTCACGTGCTCGCCAACAACCTTTTTCAGTGCTGCATACATCAGGTGGTTTGCGGTGTGAAGTTTACGATGTTCCATCGTACTGCCGCCTAGGCCTCCCTTGAACGTACCCTTTGCAGCTGTCTGGCTGCGTGCCCGTTGCTCGGCCATCTGTACATCAAATTCTTCGCGCCAGTTTTCCGACAGTTTAATATTTTGCTTGAACACCTCTTCGGTCGATAATTCTACGGGGAAGCCAAATGTATCATACAACGTAAACAGCTCGACGCCAGTCAGCCCGTCAACAGCAAATTTCTCGAGTTGTCTCAAGCCCTTTCGTAGTGTTTGACGAAATACTTTTTCTTCCTTGGCAAGTACCGCCACGACCTCATTGCGCTTCTCAGCAACTTCAGGGTAATCTGCGGCGTAGAGATCCGCGATTACCGGCACGATTTCTTCAAAGAAGTTCTGTTCAAGACCAAGATCAAATGCAAAACGAATTGCGCGGCGTAAAAGGCGACGCATCACGTACCCCTGCTCCTTATTACTTGGCACAACACCATCAACTGCTAGGAACGCCGCGGCACGCAAATGATCGGCGATAACACGCATGCTGCTGGTATTACTCTCGTATTTCTTACCACTAAGATCTTGTAGCTTTTCAATAATTGGCCACAGCAAGCTAATCTTGAATACGTCAGGACTGTCGATCCTGGCGGCTGCGATACGTTCGAGGCCGCCACCAAAGTCAACGTTTTTCTTTTCAAGCGGCTCAAAACTACCGTCTTCTAGTCTACGGTACTGCATAAAGACTTGGTTGCCGATCTCCATAAACTGCCCGCCATCACTGGCTGGGTGCGCCTTACCATAGCTATCGTCATGATTTTGCGGACCAAAATCATAAAATACCTCACTGTCGGGACCACACGGGTCGCCGATTGGTGTCTTGTCGAGGCCACCGCCGCGACTCCACCAGTTCTCACCGTCATCATAAAAGAAGATTCGCTCGCCCGGGTTGATACCGCGCTTGTCGCCATCTTCCTGGCTACCAACTTCAACAATTTTAGCTTCAATACCCTTTTCTTCGAATATTTTCTGCCAAATGTTCGCCGCCTCATCATCACGTGGGATACCGTGTGTCTCATCGCCAATAAATGCCGTCACATAGATTTTGTTAGGATCAAGCCCGACGACATCTGTCAAAAACTCGAAGAACCAGCGAATCTGCTGCTCTTTGAAATAGTCGCCCATACTCCAGTTACCCAGCATCTCAAAGAAGGTCGTGTGACGATTATCGCCCACATCTTCGATGTCCTGCGCACGCAAACAAGTCTGACTATCGGTCAAACGCACCCCATCAGGATGGGGCTGACCAAGTAGATACGGCAATAGTGGCTGCATTCCACTACCCGTAAACAACGTTGTCGGATCATTGTGGAGCACCAACGGCGCGCGATTAATAACTTTGTGTTGCCGGTCGGCAAAAAACTTGAGATATTCGTTGCGGATATGTTGAGCATTCATATCTGTTATTGTATCACAATGCCGCCGCCGAGGCAGACTTCACCGTCATAGATGACGGCCGACTGACCAGGAGTGATGGCCCGCTGCGCCTCAGACAGTTGCAGGGTTGAACCTTGCAGCGTAGCCGTGATTAACGGCGCACGGTGGCGAATGCGAATATGATACTCACCATCAGTAGGTTGCTGGCCAATCCAGTGGAGCGAATGAAGGGCGACGTTAGACTTCCATAAACCCTCATCATTGAGTTGTGTCGTCACATACACCTCGTTCTTGTCCATATCCTTGCTGGCAACATAATACGGGAGGCCACCACCGATATCAAGCCCGTGCCGCTGGCCGATTGTGTAGAAAATCGCACCGTCGTGATGCCCCAACACCTTGCCCGATTGCTTGTCGATAACCTTGCCGGGGGTTGCTTCGACATACTGACTCAGGAAATCGCGAATCCCGACCTTGCCGACAAAGCAAATCCCCATGCTTTCCTTTTTGCTCGCCGTATATAGTCCTCGTTCTTTGGCCAGATCGCGCACTTCAGACTTGAGATAACCACCCAGTGGAAATAACGTCCTCTCAAGCGCCTCAGACGTCACGCGATACAAGAAATACGTCTGGTCTTTGTTCTCATCTTTTGCGCGCAGCAACATGCCATTCTCGGTACGAGCATAATGCCCCGTCGCAATCATATCTGCTCCGTCCGCCAGGGCTGCTTCGAGAAATAGCTTGAATTTCACCTCTTGATTGCACATAATGTCTGGGTTTGGCGTGCGCCCCGCCTTATATTCGTCAATCATGTAATCAACGACATTCTGCTTGTACTCTTTCTCAAAATCAAAAACTTTGAAGTCAATGCCAAGCTGTACGGCCACCCGTTTTGCATCTGCCAAATCGTCTGCCCATGGGCATTTCATGCCAGGCAAGTCTTGTGTCCAGTTTTTCATATAGACGCCTGTTACATCGTAGCCCTGCTCAACTAACAGTGCCGCCGTTACGCTGCTGTCTACACCGCCACTCATCCCAACATACACTCGCGTCATGACGCTGATCCTCCAAGATACAACGCAATAATGCCCCCAAATTCACTTGTTGCCAGCCACCAGCCACGAGGCGTCATCCACCACCACCAACCCCAATGGATATCGTTAGTCGGAGATGAGCGAATTGTGACATTGTCATCACGCGTGAGTGCTGTGAACTCCAGCATGGCTCGGCGCATATGATACCCCGAAGTCACCAAGATGATATCGGAAATATTGTTACTCCTCAGCAACTCGCTCGTCATCTCGGCATTTTGCCGTGTATTCTCGGACACCTCCTCAATCAAAATAGCTTCAGAAGGCACGCCTTGATGCATCGCATCAAGTCGCATCGCAGCAGCATTACTTGGCCCGTCTTTATCCTCAGCCGCGCCTGAGAAT
>DAICXK010000005.1 GCA_027312225.1 Candidatus Saccharimonadota bacterium | reverse complement strand
GCGTACTCAATGTTGCTGGTGATCGTCACGTTATGCTGGACGGCATTGACGACCACCCATTGGCCGCTAGTATAACTACAACTCCCCCGATAATCACCATATTTTTCATACTTATGCTTTTATCATACCCCCATCCGCCAGTATACTCAACAAAAACCTGGGTCAAACTCCTACAATCACTTTACTAATCGACCCTTACCCCTGTACAATGGGATGTAGTATGAGCGTGTCAATCGGAATTGTTGGACTGCCAAACGTCGGTAAATCGACGCTTTTTAATGCGCTCACTAACAACGATATTCTAGCTGCCAATTACCCATTTGCAACTATCGAGCCGAACACTGGCATTGTTCCTGTACCAGATGAACGCCTCCAAGCACTTGGCAACCTTTATGGATCAACGAAGCTCCTCCCCGCCACTGTCACCTTTGTCGATATTGCAGGTTTGGTTGCTGGTGCATCAAAGGGTGAAGGTCTGGGCAACAAATTCCTCGCCAACATTCGCCAATGCAATGCCATCGTACATATTGTGCGCGCATTCGAGAACAGTGAAATCCTGCGCCACGACAACGGCGTCGTTGACCCTAAGGCCGACATCGAGATTATTAATACCGAACTTATCTTGGCCGATATCCAAACGATTGAGAACCGCCTGCCAAAACTACAAAAAGAGGCCAAAGCCAAGCCTGCGGCAAAAACTGCCATGAGCTACCTCGAAAGCCTGCTGCGCCACCTTGAAGCCGGCACTCCCCTCTCCGCCTTGCCAAGTCTCGACGAAGATCATATTGCTGATCTGCATCTTTTGACCGCAAAGCCGGTGATTTATGCATTTAATGTTGACGAGGATACGCTGACCAACGATGCGCGCAAAAAAGAGTTGTCCAGCCTTGTCGCCCCGGCTGCCTCGCTGTTTGTATCGGCCAAACTGGAGGAGGAGCTGAAGGGCCTTGACCTTGATGATGCTAAAGAGCTGCTGGAGAGTTATGGTGTCACCGAAACCGGCCTGCAACAAATGATTCATGCCGCCTACAATACACTGGGGTTGCAAAGTTATCTGACTGCCGGACCAAAAGAAGTCCGTGCCTGGACGATTCACCAAGGAGCCACTGCCCCACAAGCTGCTGGCGTTATTCACACTGACTTCGAGCGCGGTTTCATTGCCGCACAAATCGTCAGTTATCCCGACCTTATTGCCGCTGGATCCGAAGCAGCTGCACGATCAGCCGGCAAAATGCGCACCGAAGGCAAAGACTATATCATGCAGCCAAATGATGTGGTTGAATTCCGATTCAACGTATAGTCTGCAGTAGGTAGAATCGTTCGAGGTTGCCGCGCGCGCCCTTGACGTGACTGTCGGCCTTGCCTTTAATGACAAAATACCCTTTCGCCCAATCCTCAAAGTCTTTCAAAATCGTCCGGCGCACGCTGTCATTCTTGATGACACCGCTACTCGTAATCTGCTGTTTTGACGCTTCAAACTGCGGTTTCACCATGGCATAAATCTGCGTCTGAGGCCCTGATACACTGGCCACATGAGGTAAAATCTGACGTAAGCTGATAAACGATACATCAATCACCACGATATCTGGTGTTTCGCTTGGTACGAAATCACGAATATCTGTCTTCTCGTGTAGTTCAATACGCACATCGCCACGCAGGCTTGGATGAAGCTGGTCAGTACCTACATCCACCGCGAATACTTTTCGGGCGCCGTGGCGCAAGGCATAATCAGTAAACCCGCCCGTCGATGATCCGACATCAAGGACAATCGCATCAGCAAAGTCAGCCTTAAACGTGGCAGCGACGCTCGCAAGTTTTAACCCCGCACGACTGACATACTGCTCTTTGGCGGTCATGCGGACATCTGCCGTATCATCAACAAAATACCCCGGCTTTGTCACGATCTGACCGTTCACCGTCACCTCACCCAACCGAATCCAGCTCTCGGCCTGCGACCGAGTCGGCGCAAAACCACGAGCCAGTACCAATTGATCAAGTCGTTGTTTCATATCTCCATTGTACCACTGTTATTATGGATACATAATCCGTTCGACTTCGCGCGTGATGGCGGCAATCCGGGCATACGACTGCCCCTTCGTCATAATCACCATCACGTATGTCCCCCGTGGATGATGGACGATGGCTGCATCATGCGTATAATCCCACAGGAACCCGACCTTATCCTGAACGCTGCCCTTGCTGCCAGCAGGAATACCTTGGCGGAATGTGTGGCGCGACAAAGAGCTAAGCAGTCTGTCCCTCTCGGCGCCGCTTACTAAAGAACCGTCGTTCACCCCTAGCAAGAATGTTCTCAAATCGCGAGCCGTGGTGTGCGTTGCAACAGGATGCGTAAAGGTTGTTCCTCCGCTAATACCGAGCCCGTACAATGTATTGTTAATATTTGTCCGTCCGAATTGGCGTATCCACTCTTCAGCGCATGCATTCGTACTGGCAATAATCATACGGTCAAAACAACCCGATACCGTTGTATCCTGTATACGATCATCCCACCTTGTTTCCCCTCGATTTATTTTGTCAAACAACATTTTTGCAATATAGAGCTTATAGGTACTCGCACTTGGCATACTCACAGTCGCTCGGCCTTCTGCTGACCATCCACCGCCTCCGACCTGCTGGATGGCAATTGCCGCGTTGTACCGATGCGCTGCATCATTGGCGTACGCTTGCAACCCCGCCTGCGTTGCCGTATATGATTCGTTATAGATTATTTGGGGTGCGGTCGATCGAAACGGTAATTCAACGGCATTGTCACCTGCGCCTTCTAGAAGATGGCCTTGAACGGCTGCGAGCACCGCCGATGTGTCAATTGTCCGCCCACTCTCACCTGTCTGACGCGTGGTCTCTTTGCCGTCAACCAACGTAATACGCGTCTGCCCCGCAGGCACGCCGACCTCTTTATCAAGGTTCGCCAAGTACTCATTCAGCTTGTCAGGGTCAAAACGAAGCTCAGTTTTGCCACCCTCACCCTCACCCAGCAGTAACCACGATGCACGCTCGGCACTGCTAGGAGTAAAAGTCTTGCCATCAGCCGTCAGCGTCAGAGGAATTGCCAATGCTCGTTCGGCCTGAACCCGTACCTCCTGCAAGCTATCAGCCGTGGTTGCAGGGGCAACGAGACGCGACGGCACGGTAAGCGTCGTCGTCCGGCCGTCAGCAGTCGCGATTTCTTTTATCCTCTCCGCGAGTTGCGTCCTTTCAACCGTACGCCCCGACTTTTCACGATGCGCCTCCAGTACACCGTCTTTTATCTGCAGCCTCGCATCCTCTGGCGCATACCCCAGCTCGTTTCCTGCTTTGTCGGAAAAAGTCTTCAGCACTGACGGTGTAAAACTCACGCTTTCATGTGAGTGGTAGCTGCGAGGCATCAGAACGGAAAATGGTATATATCGTTGCCAAAATGGATAGTCCGTTACTGCTTTTGCAATCTGGTCTGCTTCTATATGGGCACCTGCAGTCGCCAGTGGATACTCACGAGAGACGCCCCCCTCAATAGTCAGCTTGAGTTTCGTTGCCTGAAACCGCTCTTCGGCATGCGCCATGATTTCATTCTCTTGCTGCCACGACACACGTTGGCCGTCGATATGAGCAAATGGCAGGGCTCGATCGGGCGGATACAGTAGCTGCGCGGCAATAATTCCCGACACAACAAAAAACACCACCCATATTAGTACACGGTGGTGTTTTTTATCTGGCATCACTCGGTAGTAGTGATGCTTCGCCTTTCTATGAAAGCGTATATGAAATCGATCTTTATGCTGATTTTCTGTTTCTGTTTCGGCCGGCATATAGACCTAGTATATCATCCACTAGTCTTTCTTGCGTTCGCGGTAACTACCGTCTTCGGTGCTAACCGATACGACGTCACCAACCTTGATGAACGCAGGCACTTTGATAACAAGTCCCGTCTCAAGTGTTGCATCTTTTAGTACACTGCTGGTAGTATCACCCTTTACGACATCTTCCGCATACGTCACCTCAAGGTAGAGGTTCTTCGGCAATTCTACATTAATCACTTTGCCGTCAAAGAATTGTAGTGTCAACTCGTCGCCCTCTTTCAGATAGCTCGATGCGCTGTCAACGATATCTGCGTTCAATTCAAATTGCTCAAAACTAGCAGGGTCCATAAAGTAGAACAGCTCGCCGTCATTATAAAGATATTGAACTGTTTTATTACTCACCTCAGCCATTTCAATCTTGTCTTGGCCCTTGAACGTCTTAGGGATAACACTGCCATCGATCAGGTTCTTCAGCTTCACATTCACAATTGAACCGCCACGACCCATTACTTTTTGACCGTATTCGATCACACGGTAGGGCTTGCCATCGATTTGACAGACAGTTCCTTTTTTAAGATCAGTTGGTTGGTACATAGTTTCTCCTCAATATTATGTGTGGATTCATTGGGGTTATCGTGCGACGTAGATCAAAGTGCTTAAGAGAAAAGCACAGATATACGTCGCGGGATACTCCAAGGACTAGCCTTGTGCGACGAATGGCAATAGTGCCAAGTGACGTGCGCGCTTGATTGCAACAGCCAGTTGGCGCTGTTGTTTTGCAGACAAACCAGTCTTTGCGATTGGTTCAATCTGACCATAAATATTGATGAATCGCATCAATGTCTTTGGGTCTTTATAATCAAAATACACTGGTGTATCTTTTTTGAATCGTTTTGCCATTAGTTAATTCTCCTAGAATGGAATCTCAGACAAGTCGATTGGCTTGTCATCGATATCCTCAATTACTACATCTTTACTATTGTTGCTTGATTGATTTGTGCGAGGCACACCGCCACCCTGATTATCACCAGATGGGCCATCAAGGAAGGTGACATCAAACGCAACTACTTCGACACGGCTGCGCTTTTTGCCGGTTTCTTTATCGTCCCAGCTATCTTGGCGCAGACGTCCCTGTACAAGACAGCGTCGGCCTTTTGAAAGGTACTGCGCAACTAACTCACCCGTCTTCTCCCATGCAGTTACATCAAAGAAGTCTGCTTGGTCGTCTTGACCCTGTCGGTCAACCGCGAGCGAAAAGCTCGTCACACTTTTACCACTGGTAGTTGTGCGTGTCTCTGGATCACGCGTCAGGCGCCCCATCAAAATTACCTGATTTATACCCCTAGCCATCTCCCTACTCCTCCTTGTTTATTACGCTTCAGCGTCTTCGTTCGAATCGTCGTCTTGCTTCTTGGCTGCAGCTTCGGCCAACAATGTACGGCCCTTCTCGTCAACCGTTACCAACAGATAGCGCAGCACTTCGTCGGTGATATTCAGCGTATTGCTGATCTTCAGCGGCGCATCAGCTGGCAACTCTACCTCGAGGTAGACATACACGGCAAAATCCTCGCCCTTAATGCGATACTGCAGGCGCTTTTTGCCCCAGTTATCTTCGGTGGTAATAGTACCGCCAGCAGCCTTCACGATATCGCGAACTTTGCCAAGCGGAGTCTCGAGATCTGTTTCAAGATCTGGGTGGATAAGAACGGTCAGTTCATATGCCTTAGTCATAGATTTCCTCCTCTGGAATCCTTATGGATGCTTATATCTGGTATAAGCCGAGTTAATAACCTCTTTATTTTAACAGATTAGTAAGAAAAAATCCATAGGCTGCCTCCAGAGCTAGCGTGATATCGGTAGCCTACATATATCACCGGCAAGTTGACCACCGGTGCCAGCCCCCACCGCAACGCCACGACCACATTGACCAGCGACCTGAGGAATATAGTTCAACCAGGCAGTCGTATTATTGCCAGATAAAAATACCCCGCGAACGCCACGTTACGCTACTCTCACTGAGAGTAGTAACCGGCAGGTCGCCCGAAGGCATGTCCGAGGGTACCGTGAAGGCTTCGGGAAGTGTAGCGCTGGCCGAGACGACAGTTCCGTTACTACCAACAAGACACTCACCCTCTGCAAAACCGTCCCTAGCAGTAAAGTCTTCAATCCTACCAAGGCAATAACTAGTAACGCCATCCAGAAAAGAGAGGTCCATGCCATAGGTAAATTCCAAGCCTTATAGATTTCTCCCACTGATCAACAGCCATTAGAACCACCGTTGGTGGTAAAAATGCAACGACAACACCGGTATTTATTCGGTGTCACTCGATGATAACTCGTCCATGCTCGTAATCAACACTTCACGCGGGCGTGAGCCGTCGGCTGGTCCAATAATGCCCTGTTCTTCCATTTCTTCGATGATGCGTGCTGCGCGACTGTAGCCGATGCGCAGGCGACGCTGTAAATAACTCGTGCTGGCCTTGCGGCCCTCAACAACCGCCTGCACGGCCCGCTGATACATGTCATCGTCACTGCTGCCGCCATCAAAGTCGCCCATCACGATGCCGCCCTTGCCGTTCAACTGGACCGGTTGGCTGATAATCTCGTCATTGTATTGTGGTGCTGATTGCATACGCAGATGATCAGTGATCTTGGCCACTTCTTCATCCGTTACCCAGGCGCCTTGAATACGCTTTGGCTTTGGCATCGACACGGTCTTGAGTAACATGTCACCTTGTCCAAGCAGTTTCTCGGCACCCGCTTGGTCGAGGATTGTCATACTATCAATCTGACTGGCCACGGTAAAAGCGATACGCGCTGGTACGTTAGCCTTAATAAGACCCGTAATAACGTCAACTGACGGACGCTGCGTCGCTAGGACCAAGTGAATACCAACCGCACGTGCCTTCTGAGCGATACGAACGATCAGCGCCTCAACATCACGCTTTGCCACCATCATCAAATCAGCCATCTCGTCAATGACGATGACAATATATGGCATAGCGCCATCTTCGTGCTGCTGCATATTTCCATCTTCGTCTTCAACTGCAATCTTATGCCCGCCCGATTTGATCCTGGCGTTGTAGTCCTTGATGTTTTTAATCTTCAGCTCGGCCATTTGCTTGTAACGGCGCTCCATCTCGTTGACTGCCCACTTGAGAGCACTGACCGTCTTTTCTGGCTCGGTAATAATTGGCGTTAGGAGATGCGGAATGTCCTCGTACGGTGCCATTTCAACTTGCTTTGGGTCAACCAAGATTAATTTCAGCTCGCTAGGACTGTTGCGATACAGAAGACTCGTCAGAAGTGTATTGATCATCACTGACTTACCACTGCCCGTCTGACCAGCAACCAGCAAGTGTGGCATCTTGTTAAGCTCACCGATGACTGCTTCACCTGATATATCTTTACCAATCGCAAATGGCAAAGGCTCACGCGTTGATTTCCACTGCTTGCTGTTCATAATACCGTACAGGCGTACATCGGCAGCACGGCGGTTCGGCACCTCGATGCCCACCGCCTTTTGTCCAGGGATTGGTGCCTCAATACGAAGGCTCTGTGCTGCCAGATTGAGAGCGATATTGGTTTCGAGCTGCGTGATGCGTGTCAGCTTGACACCGCTTGGCGGACGGAGCGTATACTGTGTCACCTTTGGTCCTACGTTGGCGCCCTCCATTTCAACCTCGATATTAAACTCGCTCAATGTATCTTTAATAATTTGGGCATTCTGCTGGACATCACCAGCATCAGCAGGATTCTGCTTCTTCTCCAAGAACTCGACATCAGGGGCTTTCCAGTTAGGGTCAGTCACCACTACGAGCGCTGCGCCGCTCTCAGCCACCTTGTCACGAGGCTCGTCAGTTTTCAGTCCTGTCTTGGCGCGCTTTTTCTTCTCCTCTTGTTTGTGATCCAAGATAGGGACGCCTGCATTAAGCTTGATCTCACCGCTTGGCTTTGGTGCGTCTTCAGCAGCTGCCTTGCGCATCACCTTGACATTCGCCTCTTGCTCGCTACGGTCAGTGCGCACCATATCAGCAATCTTACGGAACAATGCCATCGGTGTTACTTGCACGACAAACAGCACCGTGATAACGATAAGGAGGGTATAAATGAGTGCTGCGACCCAGCTGGCCTCGACGAGCGCGCTCATTGCACTGTTGACGGTTGTGCCGACGAACCCACCGGCCCCGTCACCCGTACTCGTCTGCATCAAGCCAAAAATGCCCGCAAACCAGACGACCGTCATGAAGCCCGCGGCTTTCACGACAAATGGAATACGGTTTTCCTCGGCCCTGAAAGTTGCCACCGCAAGATAGACAAAAAGAAACGGAATGACATATACCCCATAGCCGATCGTATTCAATGCAGCCGTGTTTACCCACTCAAGGACAGGGCCGCCCGCGCCTAGCCAAGCTGCCACAAATAGCACAGAGATTGCAATCAAACAGACTGCCCCGACTTGCATCCAAAAACCACTCGGCAACGAGTGCTTTGGTGCCTGCGGCTTTTTCGCTGGAGCCTTCTTTCGTGATGATTTTTTCTTTTGTGCCATAACCTTATTTAGTATACGCCATATCTGTTATGATTGTATGCTTGTATTGTAGCATATTTTGCAACGTTTTGCAAGTATCTCTTATGCTTTTTGTTGGGTCTGGTACAGGGCGACGTCCTGAAGATCTTTATCACGCGCCGCGGCACGCTTCATATCAATCATCTCGTCAAGCCGCATTACGTAAAATCCCATTGGATGCTGCACCGAACGCTCACGGAGATCACGTAGTGGATACAACTGCCTATCTCCCACTGGACGACGGACGTCATACCATTGGTTCCATATGTCAAAACGCCCGTCCGCATCGCTGATGCTGGTACGCGTAAAGGGATGCCCGTCAGTAATGGCCGTAAACTGCCTCACCACCTTGCGCCAACGATCAGGGTCCACGGTAATAAGACCCTCGGAATTGGCTGGCGTTGTCACAAGATCGATATCAGTAGCTCGTCGTAAACCATGCAGCTCGAGCACGCCTCCACCCATCAGAATGACTTTCTCGATGTCAGCAAACCCCGCAGATACAATCTCTGCGGGGATAGTTGAGTCATGGTCACGAAAGGCATGGACAGGCATGTGGTACCCCTGTACTGATTAGTACGAACGCGCCTCACGAACCTCGCGCGCACGAGTGTCAGTTGCCTCAGTATCTGGCGTGGCTGGTGCTGGGAACTTCTTGGCAGCAGGTCGCTTGAACTCACCACCTTGACGGCCACCAGGTTGGGACGACTTATCGCCGCGGTTATCGCGGCCCTGGCCACCACCGCCACCAATCTCGTTAATCACTGGGATAACAATTGGTGTGCGACGGGTCTGGTCATACAAAAGATGGGTAATTTCGTCTTTGAGCTCTTTCTTGAGCTGGTCCATATCGATCTTTTTGCCACCAAAGCTGCGGGCAACCTTCTGTTTGAGGTACTGGCGCATGAGGTTCATTAGTTCTTCACTATCACGAAGGTAGATAAAGCCACGGCTAATAATATCCGGGCTCGTCATCAAACGACCCGTGCCGCGCTGTACTGTCAGGACCACCACAAACATACCTTCGGTTGCCATATGAATACGATCCTTTAGCACAACCTCGCTTACGATAGCGCCGCTGTCGTCGTACATGATGCCACCGGCCTGGACGCGGCCGTTCTTCTTGGCACCCTCTGTCGTAATTTCAATCACATCGCCGCTATCGGCAACAAAGATGTTCTGACGCGGAATTGCGCATTCCTTCTCGGCCAACTTAGCATTGTGTACCAGCATGTGGAACTCACCGTGGATTGGAAGATAGTACTTTGGATTCAGCGCGCTGATTAGCTTCACGTGATCGTCGTAATAGCCATGTCCTGAAAGGTGCAATGGACCAATGCCTGTCAGGTGTGTTTTGCCGTTCTGGATGACTTCAGAGCCCTCACGCATGAGACCGTCAACGGTACGTACCACGTACTTCTCGTTACCTGGAATCGGGTTAGAGCTAAAGACAATAATGTCACTGTTCTTGATCTTGATAAACTTGTGACTACCACTGGCCATACGGTTCAGCACCGCGTTGAACTCGCCTTGCGAGCCCGTACAAACGATCGTCACCTTGCTGTCGGGCAGTTTCACAACATCTTCCATTTTGACGACAACGTCTTTTGGAATCCTGATCTCACCTGTGCGAAGTGCAATCTCGAGGTTTTGGATCATGCTATACCCCGCAAACGCAACCTTGCGATCGTGTTTTTTGGCTTCATCCAAGATGCCCTGCATACGGTGAATCTGGCTAGAAAAGCAGCTAAGAATCAAGCGGCTATTTGCATGCTTTTCCATCACTTGGCCAATGCTCGCCTGGATGTCCGGTTCGCCGTGCGTATGAGAACCATCAGATTCACAGTTGGTTGATTCATTCATCAGCATCAAAATGCCTTCTTTTGAGGCAATCTCAGTCAGACGTTCAAGGTCGAATTTTTTACCGTCTACCGGTTCGTCCTCAAAACGCCAGTCACCTGTATCAACCAAAACACCCAGCGGTGTACGGATAACAACTGCCGTTGCGTCTGGAATCGAGTGGTTAACACGTACGAGTTCAATACTGAAGTTGTCAGTAACCACCACTCGTTCATGCGCTTCAGGATTCATCTCGATGTATTCTGGCTCGTATTCATCGGGGGACTCTTCCATGGTGCGCTTTACCATACCGAGCGTGAACTTACTACCATAGACCGGTGCTGGAATCTTTTTAGCCACGTGGCGGAACGCACCGATGTGGTCAAGGTGGCCGTGCGTAAAGACAATCGCACGAATCTTATCTTTGCGTTCTTCAAGATAGGTCGTATCGGGGATAATGTAATTAATACCCGGATAGTCGCTGCCTGGGAAGAGGAAGCCGCAGTCGATCACGATAATATCATCTTCGTATTCGATGGCCATCATGTTCTTACCGATACCCATTTCGCCAAGACCACCGATTGGGATAATCTTTAGCTTTGGTGCGTTAGAGCGCGGCTGCTTCTTAAACTCGGCAAGGCTGAATTGTTTGCCCCCATAGCCGTTATAAATAGATTTGTTTACCGGCACATTAATCATGTGCTGGCTGGCACGTAGATTAACGTTTTCGCTGGTACGACGTTGAGCCCTGAAAACCTCACCCTTGCGAGTGTTGGTTTGGTTCAGTGCCGCGATATTAGATTTTTTTGGTGCCCCTTGAGGGCGTTTGCTCATGTCATCTGACTGAGTCTTAGCGAGTCGTCGTTGACCCATAAGGTTATTACTCCTGTTTATAAAATAATTGTTTGCTTAAAAAAATAAGGTATACGAGAGGTGGGATGCGGTCAGATTTTCAGTAGTTTCCCCTTGTAAGTACCTCTTAGTATAGCAAACTTCTCGTGTTTTGGCAAGTAGTGCCTACATTATACGAGTTTTGAACGATTTAATAACAGCGAGCTAATGACAACAGATACCGAACTGAACGCCATCGCAAGGCCCGCGAGTTCTGGGCTAAGGGTAAGACCTGCCCACACGAAGAGCCCAGCGGCAATCGGGATGCCTGCGGTGTTGTAGATGAACGCCCAGAAGAGATTGAGTTTGATGCGGTTGAAGGTTTTTTGACTGAGAGCCAGGGCACGCACGACATCTTGCAAGTTGTTTTTGACCAGTACAATGCCGCCTGATTCGATAGCGATATCGGTACCTGATCCCATGGCGATACCAAGATCCGCCGCGGCCAAGGCGGGCGCGTCGTTGATACCGTCGCCGACAAAGGCGACTTTACCCTTTTGCTGCAGCAACTTCACGTGATCGGCTTTGTCGCCAGGCAAGACCTCGGCAATCACTTCATCGATACCAACCGCATCGGCGATAGCGCGTGCCACGCGTTCGTTATCGCCAGTTATCATGATGGTGCGCAGGCCACGTTTTTTGAGCGCTGTTATGGCGGCGACAGCTGTGTCTTTTGGTGTGTCTTGAATGGCAATGAGACCGATTGCCCGGTCGTTACGCCCGACGATGACAACCGTTTTTGCCTCGTCTTGCAGGCGCTGCATTTCACGTTCAAGTTTCACGTCAAGTACATTATTGCCAAGCAGTTTTGCGTTACCAACAAAGGCCGATGAGCCATTTATATGTGCCGTGACACCCTTGCCTTCAATCGCCTGAAAATCAGTCACATCTTGCGGTGCAATCTCTAAACTCTCGGCCTTTTCGACAATCGCCGCCGCCAGTGGATGCTCTGACACGTGTTCTAGGCTGGCTGCCAGCGCCAGCACGGCATTTTCATCGCCAACTATATCAGTCACAACTGGTTTGCCAAGCGTAATCGTGCCCGTTTTATCAAATACGACCGTCTGAATGTCATTCGCCGCCTCTAATACTTCGCCGTTCTTGATCAAAATCCCCATTTTTGCCCCACGGCCAGTGCCAACCATCAACGCAGTCGGCGTCGCCAGCCCTAGTGCACACGGACAAGCGATAATCAGCACAGCAACAGCGAACAGCATCGCGGTCGCAGCATCAGCACCAAGTAACACAAACCAAACGACAAACGTCAAAATCGCGACGATAAGCACAGTAGGTACAAAGATGTTTGAAATCGTATCGACAGTCTTTTGAATCGGTGCACGACTGACCTGTGCGCGCTTGACCATGTCAACGATCTGCGCCAGTAGTGTGTCATTGCCGACTTTGGTAGCCCTGAACATGAACGTGCCAGACGTGTTGATGGTCGAACCAATCACTGCGTCGCCTGTCTTTTTACTCACTGGCATACCTTCACCCGTCACCATAGCTTCGTCGATGGCTGACGATCCCTCGGTAATGACGCCGTCGACAGCAATTTTCTGCCCTGGTTTGACACGCAGGATATCACCGATAACTATCTCGGCAAATGGTACGCGAACGACTGTGCCCCCGCGTAATACCTCTGCATCCTTTGCCTGCAAGCCAAGTAACTTTTCAATTGCGCCGCTGGCTCGCCCCTTTATCGTCTCTTCTAGCACCTGCCCCAACAGAACAAACGTAATCACAAACGCCGCAACCTCAAAGAACACCGGCTGATGATTCAGCATGGCGTAAATACTGTAGATATACGCCGCCAGAGTGCCGATAGCAACCAGTGTATCCATATTGGCGTGATGATTACGAAACGCCGCCCAGGCAGTGTGAATAAACGGCCACGCCGCGACAGCCATGACACCGGTCGTGAGTGTGAACATTGTCCAGGTGTGCCCCGGCAAGCCAATGCCAAACAGTGGCTTTGTCATCATCTCCGCCAACATCGGCAGTGAGAGAATCAGCGAGACAATAAAGCGTGCCTTCACACTCATTACTTGATGACGACCTTTCCGTGGAACATGTTCATGCCACAACTATACTGGTACTCACCAGCCTTACTTGTGTCGATTTCAACAGCAAATTTTTCATTCACCGGTAACGTTTCGTGAATACCAAGATCTGGAAACACTACCTCGTTAAAGCAACCCGAGGGGTCTTTGCGATCAAACACGAGACTGGCTGGGACGCCTTGCTTTAATACAACCGTGTTTGGCACATAGCCGCCATTTACGGTTACCTCTGCCTGTTGTTTATCGTCTGACATCGTTGCCTCCGTTGATTGATTGTCTCGTTTACTAAAGAACCACCATACAATGAAGCCAATCAGTAAAGCTGCACCGATCAGTACCAAAAGCTTTTCCATATACTCCTCCTATTTCTTCCGCTTTAGCTTATACACTTTGAGGATCTCTTCGATCGCCTGGTCTTCCTTGCCGTGTTTGACCTGATGAATGACGTGCGTACTGAGATGATTTTCCAGCAGCACATCCTCTACCCCGGACAGTGCCTCTTTGACCGCTGAAGCTTGCGTAATAATATCAATACAGTAGACATCATCTTCAACCATTTTTTGTAGACCCCTGATTTGGCCTTCGGCAATTTTTAGGCGCCTCAACGCTCTCTTTTTTACGTCGTTATCCATAACAATATAATACCCCGTGGGGGTATTATATGTCAATGACAGATACACCAATACTACGGTTTAGATGTGGCAATAATTTTTGGCACTTGCAAAAAGTCGTCGATCAAGACCGTACGCATACTACCGTTATACAGTGCAGCCGCCGGATGATATAGCGGAATAATTAACAATTCATGCGGCGCTTTGTCATGGTAAATGACCTTTTTGCGTACGGCATGACCATGAATCTGGCTAATCCTTGCATCGGGCAGAAAATACTCCATGCTGTGCCGCCCCAACGTGATAATTGCCTTGGGGTTGATAATCTCCAGTTGGCGCAAAAGGTACGGCAAAAACGCTGCCTTCTCCTCTAGGCTGGGATCGCGATTATTTGGCGGGCGGTATTTGACGATATTGGTGATATAGACATCGCCGCGTGTCATACCAGCCGCGGCCAACATTTCATTCAAGAACTTCCCTGCTGCCCCCACAAACGGCAGACCCTGTTCGTCTTCATTTTTACCCGGCGCCTCACCAATAAACACGATGTCGGCATCAGGATTGCCGTCGCCCATCACCAATTGTGTCGCTGTTGCAGCCAATTCAGGGCAAATATTCTTTGCTATGATCTCTGCCTTTAGGGCGTCCAGTTTGTCTTGTGTCATAGTAGGCCTCCTTGGAACTTATTTGCTGATGCGAAAATACCATGGCTTTCGCGCCATCAACAAGAAGTTGCGTTTTTTGCCGTCGAGTTTCATCAGGTGCGTATGCTGATGGACAACACTGCGGACCTTCGAATGAAGCGCTCGTGCGTATAAGCAGTACCCCTGCTCTTCGTATTCATCAATCAGACTGATTAACTCGCGTGCCTCGTCGTTGTCAAAATCGCCGAGTTTCGCGGTGTGACGCGTTGGAATGACCATCAAATGATCCAATACTCGCTGGTCATCCCACAACGAGTATGGCGTGCGGTTCCTAATTACCCTTAGATGTGCAGTTTCACGGACGTGCTGCGGATGGCCTTCAGTCATGGCGCAAAAGTCACAATCTTCCTTGCCCTTATCGTCTGTTCGTTTTTTTCGATATAAATGTTCTTCTTTTGTGGAGCGCTGTGCAGTCATAATCAGTCTGTATTATAGCAAAGTTGTCTCTTAATCCACTGGGTAACTTCATCAATCGGTAGCGTACAGTCAATCGCCAGCGCCCCGGCCGCTTTCATCTTGTCTTGATAGGGCTGCACGTAACTAAGAATTCGCGTCAGTTCATGCGTATGTTTGCCATAGCCACCATCGCGGTTAGCAATACGCTGACGGACCGTCGTTTCACTGGGATATTCCAGCAAGATTATTTTCGTAAACATGCCAACCACAGCTGTTAACCTGGCAAAACTGCCAAATACAAACACATCATCGGTCGGATGCTCATCAAAAAACACCTGCAATTTATCTGTTTTCACCACCCACTCGGCGACCTCATGCCAGCCTTCTTCGTCTGGCGTATAAGGCAGCACTTCATCAGTCTCAGCGTGTCGCCACTCCGTAAAACCATCGTCGATATCAATCGTGACGTACCCATCCTGACGGAATAATTTTTCCAGCGTCGACTTGCCCGACCCGGCCACACCGGTAATCAAATAGCGGCCGGGCATGCCGGGGCTATTCCTCAACTGCCTTGATGCTCAGGCTGAGGCGTCCGCGTTCATCGATGCCAGTCAGTTTAACCTTGACGATTTGACCGTCAGACAAGACATCCGTCACATTCTCGACGCGTTCGTTTGAAAGTTGGCTGATATGAACCATGCCATCAATACCGGGTAGGATGTTGACGAAGGCACCAAAGTCTTTGATGCTGACAACCTTGCCTTCATAAACACGGCCAACTTCAGGCTCTTCAGTCAAGCTCTTGATCCAGTTGATAGCCTTTTCGATATTCTTAGTATCGCTGGCGGCAACGGTAATTAAGCCATCTTCCTTGATGTCAATCTCGGCCCCAGTCTCGGCAGTAATCTTGTTGATGACTTCGCCACCCTTACCAATAACTGCGCCAATCTTGTCTGGATTAATCTTGATCTTCTCGATGCGCGGCGCAAATGGCGACAATGCGGTGCGTGGCGCGGCAATTGTCGTCAGCATGTGTTCGAGAATATGGGCGCGGCCGCTCTTGGCGCCAGAGATTGCCTGCTTGAGGATTTCAACCGGAAGGCCATGCAGTTTCATGTCCATCTGAATGGCAGTAATACCTTCGCTGGTTCCTGTTACCTTAAAGTCCATATCACCAGCAAAGTCTTCAGCGTCAGCAATGTCAGTCAAGACATATGGTGTATCACCGTCCATCATCAATCCCATGGCAATCCCTGATACTGGGCGCTTGATTGGCACGCCGGCATCCATCAAGGCAAGACAGCTTGAACACGTCGCGGCCATGCTGGTCGAACCGTTTTGGCTCATGATTTCTGTCACACTACGGATAGCGTACGGGAACTCTTCGGCGGTTGGGAGTACTGGAATCAGCGCACGTTCCGCGAGATAGCCATGACCAATCTCACGACGACCTGGGGAGCCGAGGCGGCGCACTTCACCCACGGTATATCCCGGTGCGTTGTAGTGATGCATATATCGGCGTTCGCCGTCGTTAACTTCCATCGTATCAACCAGCTGCGCATAGCTTAGCGGTGCCAGCGTCACAATATTAAGACCTTGGGTGACGCCACGCGTAAAGATGGACGAACCGTGCGTGCGTGGCAAGACACCAACCTCAGAGCTGAGGACGCGGACTTCATCAAGCTTGCGACCATCTGGACGCAGTTGTTCTTCGACAATGCCGCGACGTACGTCTTTATGGAGTGCCATCGTGAAGGCCTCGTCGTATTCGTCGCGAACTTCCTTGGTGTATTCCTCTTCCCCGAGCTTTTCGGTAAATGCCTCGTGAAACGCCCAGCGCAGCTCGTTCACCATCTCGTTGCGCTCTGGATATGGCGCGCGGAGCTTCTCGCCCAGCTTGTCGGCAATCCACGCATCAACTTCAGTTTGAATAGCTTCGTTTGGTAGTACAAGCTCGTATTCTTGAGCGGCAGGCTGGACCTTGGCGACCAGCTCTTTCTGTAGCTCGATGGCTGGCTGGTAAGCAGCAAAGGCCCATTCCAATGCTTCACCGATCAGATCTTCAGATACTTCATTCGCACCAGCCTCAACCATGGTAATGCCAGATTCAATACCGGCGACCACTAGGTCAAGGTCACTCTCGGCGCGCTCTTCAGCCGTCAAAAAGGCCTTAAATTCGCCGTTGACCCGACCAACACGTAAACCTGCTACTGGACCGTCAAATGGCGTACCAGTAAGAGAGAGTGCTGCGCTAGCGGCGATCATCGCCACACTGTCGGGACGGAAATTCGGATCCATTGAGAGGACACTGGCGACCACCTGCACTTCTTGGCGATAGCCCTTCGGGAACAGTGGGCGAATCGGGCGATCGATCAGGCGACCAATCAGGATTGCTTCGTCAGATGGGCGTCCCTCGCGCTTGATAAAGCGACTGCCACTAATTTTGCCAGCTGCATAAAACTTTTCTTCATAGTCGATTGATAGCGGGAAATAATCCAACTGCACCGGGCGGCTACCCACCTGTGCGGTACCAAGCACCACGGTATCACCGTACGTTACCAACACACTGGCGGTGCTACGAAAACCAACACGATTCACCTCAAGCGTCAGCGGCTTACCCAAAAAATCACGGGTAACAGAAACAATCTCTTTGCCATGAGGGTTGATAATAGACATAATTGTCCTCCTTTTTTTCACGGAGAGTAACAGGGGTAAAAGCTTCCTCGCTGCAAGCTTTTGTCGCTATCACCATCCGTGTTAAATTACGTATTCATTGTATCACATCCGTCCCCATAGTGACACTCTCTTGAATCATGATTTGTTATTATGGCATTTGATGATATTATATACTTTACGACACTCAGGGTGGGGTGTTCGTACCTCACTCTCCCTTCCCTATTAAGGAGGCACCCGTGCCACAATCGGAAAGTCTCACGGCCATTGTGAGGCGTGACTGGCGCAAACCGCCAAACATCGTCACGATGTTCCGTATCGGGCTGGCGTTGCCAGTCGTGCTCTTCGCACTCGTACCTGGCGTACAGAGCTGGATCGGCTTTGGCTGCTACGTCGTGGCCGTCAGTACCGACTGGCTCGACGGGTACCTGGCAAAGCGAAACAACGGGCGCTGGAAGACCGAACTCGGTCAGATTCTCGACCCGCTGGCCGATAAGGTCATCAACCTGGCCGCGCTCGGTGCTCTCATCGCCCGACTCGATGACGACGCGCTTTGGTGGCTGGTCATCATCGCGACAGCCGTCATCCTTGTCCGCGAGGCAGTCGTCTTTTGGGCGAAGAGCCGGCAACCGCTGACGTCCGCCACAGAGGCAGGTCGGTTCGCTATGGCGGCACTGGTGGTGGCAATTTCGCTGCTGCTAATGCCCGTCACACTGCCATTCCTGCTTCTGTTCGGAGCAACTGTCTTCGGACTGGGCGCTTCATGTGCCGCTGGATGGGCATATGCCCGACTACCAAACAGCCCTTTGTAGGGCCTGAAAAAGAAAGGAAGAGTGAGGCAAAGCCCCGTCGTCATGACGGGGCTCGCTTCATACATAAGGGTCAAAAAGGAGAAAACCCCCAGCCACCAAAGGGGCCAGAGGCTCTCCTTGGTGGCTCGGGGGCGAGCCTTGTTCTCAGATGAAGCTGGTCGCCGCTACAATCAGCAGTGCGACCGCCATGTAGACAATCGCAAATCGATTGTAGGTGGCGTGCAGCTTGGTGGATGCCAGCGTGGCTGCCTGGGTGTCACCCGTCCGTCGATAGACGCGCAGGTAGCAGGCCATGAAGACACCGCCGACCAACGTCACGACGATCAGGCTGCCGATCGGGTAGATGATGTTGACAACATGCACCGCCCCAAAGGCAATCGTCGAGTAGACACGCTGTCCAGGCGACCACTTCTCCGCGCCAGTCCGAAACCACTGCTCTTCATACATAGCAGCCCCGTCCCAGAACTTGACGCCGTGTGCCTTGTAGTGCAGAATCGTCGTGCCTCCGGCCTTGCTGACCATGACGAACAGCAGAATGATGATCGGCACACCCGCAACCGTCCCCCACAAGTCGCCAAACAAATGGCCCGTTGTGGTGAACACGAGCGTCGCGGGACTGGTGCGCATCCATGGGATGGTCAGGACCAGCATGATAAGCAGTGTCACCGCCCCGACCAGCAACCCAAAGGCGGCCAGCCGGTATGACGGCAACCGACGCAGTACAGCCGGAGTCGGATACCACACGGGGACGAACCCCGGCAGTGGTGGGAGCAGACGGCTGAGAACCCCCGATACTCCCTTGTCCGGTCGCCGAAACTGACGGACACCGCCACCTTCAAGCACACCTGACAGGTTGAATCTGTTGTTCTCGTGGGCCATCGCAGATACACCTCTCTCTGAACTAGTAATGTGAATGAGCAAGACTCATATTATATTTTAGCATAAAATCACTATTTTTGCAAGTATCACCTCTTACCAGTTAATTGAAAAGTTGTACGATACAGTGTCTCCCGGCAACACGCCCCCCTGTAGGGACCGTCCCGAATCAAAACCATTACCCTGGATAGTTGGTTCGATGCAAAGATAGTTGCCCTTGCTGTCGGTCCAGACGATCATATGTGTCAGGTCCTTGGACGAAATCGCGACTGTCCGCCCAGCTGTCTCTAGCCTCATCTGTGTCATGTCGGGAAACGACTGGAAGGGCTCAAAGTCCGCCACGACAATTCGCTGGCCGTTCAGAACAGTGTCTGTTGGATCAATAGTGAAATAGGGGTGGAAGCCGGGCGTGACGGGCAGAGGCTGGTCGCTATTGTTTGTGACAGTCAGCGTCGTCACTAGTTCATCTCCTGCTTCGTTCAGCTCATATCGTAGTTCCGCGTCAAGGCCACCGAATATCTCATCATCATTCCTTTCATAAGTACAGGTCACCGTCCGTCCGTCAGGAGAGACCTCGGCATGCCACAGGACAGTACGGCCAAACCCGTGCTGGGGTAGTACGCCTGCCCCGTCAGGGCCAAAATAAGGAAAACACACGTGACTACCACCTCGAAGCTTTTCTCCTATCATTGTACGAGGAAATAATACCTGATTGCCGTCCACGTCATACAGTTCGGTGATATACGCTCCGGTTTCATCGACCGAGAATTGCTTTGCTGTTATCAATGTCATAGGTCCAGTATACTAAACCCATGAAGATACTTTATACCTCTGATCAGGTGACGCAGCGGGTCAAGGATATGGCCCAAGAGATCATTAACACCTACCCCACCGATAAACCTCTGTTCGTCTGCCTGCTCAAAGGTGCCGTTCCTTTTGCTAGCCAGTTGCTCACTGCCATCACTGAAATAAATCCTGCATTTTACCCAGAAGTCGAATATATGCACGTCAGCGCTTACGGTGATAAACGCGAAGCCTCAGACGCGACAACATACAGTAGCATCGCCGAAAATGTTGTGCGTGGACGAGACGTTATTGTACTCGACGACTGTCTCGACAGAGGGTTTACCTATCAAGACGCAAAACGGCAACTTCTCGATCAAGGGGCCGTATCAGTTAAACTTGTCGTTCTCGCGCACAAGCAAACTGGTGAACCTGGCCGCGAGACACCATTTCTCGTGGGCTTTGACACCCCCGACGTCTGGCTTGTTGGCATGGGTATGGATGATGCAGCCCATGCACCGGAGGCCGAGCGGTGGGCTAGCTATATCGGGCATGTATCACCCGAACAATCATAATTGACTTTCGAAAAGCGTATAATACACGCCTTTCTTTCCTACTAATTCTGTATGTGTTCCTTGTTCAACAATTTTTCCATGCTCGATCACATAGATCACGTCTGCTTTCTGAATTGTTGTCAATCGGTGACTAACAGTAATAATCGTCTTGGCTTTTTCAGCGAAGAGACGCTTAAAAATGCGCGACTCTGCTAAGGCGTCGATGGCACTGGTCGGTTCATCCAAAATAATAATTGGACTGTCACGATAGAAATTGCGCGCCAAGCTAAGCCGCTGCTGCTGACCGCCAGATAACTCAACACCCGACGTACCGTCGTCATGCTCCATCCATTGGTGCACAAAGGTGTCATAGCCTTTTGGCAGCTTTTCCAAGAAATTCGTTGCCTCAGCGTCATGAACTGCCGTATCAAAGCGTTGCTTTGTCCCGCGTTTCGAGACATCACCGTACATGACATTCTCGCGGGCCGTCGCAAATGAATACACGCCGTAGTCTTGGCGTAGTACGCCAATATACTGATGCCAGCTTTCATGTTCGACGTCCTTAAGATTAATACCATCAACAAGTACGCTACCGGCTGTCGGTTCGTAAAGTCCCAAAATGAGCTTGATCAGTGTTGACTTACCCGCACCGTTCTCACCAACAATTGCAACATTCTGACCTCTTTTAATCCTAAGCGAAATATCCTCTAGCACGGCCACATCAGTACTTGGATAATGAAACGACACGTCTTCAAATACAATACTATCTGGCTGATGCCGCAGTTTGACGGTTCGGTCCTGCCCCGCCTCAAGACCCATAAACTCGTTATAGTCAAACAGGTTCGCAATGTCCTCGTCAACCGAACTAATACCATTCGTGAACTGCCTGACGGCCCCCATCGCCCGTGAAACAATCTGTTGCACATACAAGAATTGTCCAATTGGCTGTGCTTGCGCAATAATTTGCAACGTTGTATAAATCAGTGCCACCACCTCCGCTGCCGCCTCGAGTATATCCGAACCCAGTTGTTTCCATATTACCTTGCGCTCAAACTCGATGCGCGTCCTCTCATCGGTGTCGCGCAGCTTCATGCGAAGGTTCAGTAGGTTCCGCACCAGCCCATACAGGCGTAGCTCAGCGATGCGCTGCGGCTGCAACATATCCCATTCAATGCGCGCCAATTTACGGCGTGTCTCGACATTCTCATTCCAATGGCGCACCCGAAAGCGCGACAAGCTAAATTGAATGATGACTCCTGGCACGACAGCAATCAGTACAATCAGCCCCAGCCACCAACTAGCCAACACCAAAGCCGCCACCGCTGCAATCAGAGCAATCAGGGCAGCTGCAATGCGCGCCAAGCTATCAAAAGCATAGCCAAAGAACTGCGCAAATTGTTTGGACTTATCAAACAGGTCGGCGGTGTGCTTGTCATCATAGCGCCAGAATTCTAGTTTCAAAAAGTGTTCATACATTTGATCACTAATAGCTGCATTAATCTTGTATCCAACCAGCTCGTTAACATAGCGTTCAAAGCTGGACCACGCCGTCATAAGGACACCGAGTAGCGCCGTAACTAGCACGTACATGATCGCCCGACCACCAGCCGCTTCATCACCTGCATACGCTTCGGCAAGTGCTGTGGTAGTCAAGGCAGCAAAATAGGTGGTCACGAGCGGCAGCACTGCAGTGATAATTGCGCCAGCCGCTTTCATAAGTACGGCGAGTGGCGATGCTTTAAACGAAATACGGGCCACGCGAGCAATGCCGACGGCACGTTCGCGAGTGGATAGCTTGCGCGTATCTCTAGCCATCTTAGTCAACCACCTTTACTTCGACTGCTAAAACGCCATGCGTGGCCTGATCCTTGGCAGAGTAATAGTTGTTGTACTCATCCGCTGCTGCGCGTGCGCTACAAGCATAAGGAATGACACGCTGATACCCCTCAGCCTCTATCATCGACAAAAAGTCGTGATACTGGCGAATCGCCACCACTTCTACCCGTACGGCATCTGGCTCTCCGTCCTGAAGAGTTCCCGCCTCATCACGATAATCCCGGCGTAGCTTTACAATGTCACCTGGGCGATACTCGGCGAACTTCCCCCTGTTTAGCCGTCCCTCAATCGTCTTACGGCCAGCGATAATCTCATCCAGCAACGCTGACTCTCTTCCTGATTCCCATACTGTCATAGCTATAGTATACTTGAGAATACTATGAACCAGCGCGGTTCCTCTATGCGCGGAATGTACGGACGAGCCGGACCGCTGGCGCTCCAGTAACTAATAATTATAAGGAGCAGTAATGACAAAGCGACGCGTCAACGTACGTGGTATTATCTGGCGAGATGGAAAATTACTCGCCGTCAAACACAAAAATAGTGATGGCAGCGAGGTAGATTATTGGGCTATCCCTGGCGGAGGGCTTGACCCCCACGAATCGTTGTATGACGGTGTCGCACGTGAATTGATGGAAGAAACAGCCATTACGGCTCAGGTGGGCAAACTGTTGTTTATCCAGCAGTTCAACTCAAAACGCCGCGACCATACCGAAGAATTGGAATTCTTCTTCCAGATTGATAATCCAGAGGACTTTGTCGATATCAACCTCTCGCTCACTACGCACGGCGATGAAGAAATTGCTCGTATTGAGTTTGTTAATCCGAAAGAAGTGTTGATATATCCACGATTCTTATCGGATGTTGATATCGCCGCCCATACGAGGCAGCATCAGCCAGTCTACATTGCTGACAATTTTAACGAATCCTGATGTCTTTGGGCGCAGGTGACTTGAACCCAAGATAGTCAGTTTGTTTTTTGTACGAGTTCTCGCCGGTCATGATTGGCACAAAGCCCAATGGGCTGAGTTCAAAGTTAACAAATGATGCAGCTTGTTCAGGGGTCACATCACGCTTGAATATCTTGTCGCTCATTGCAAACAATTTTTTGCGTTCATGACCACCTGCGTCGTCAATACATCGCTGCAGGTCAGCAATAATGCTATCCAACAACTCTGTCGTGATTTGGTCATTTGGCACTTCATAGGCGGCAACATTATCACCTAACGTAACAATGCTATCCATCGGGTGCACCTGCAAGATCGCCTTGACATGACTGGCGCGCAAAAAGCGACGCTTGGCCTTGCCCTTGGTGCTACCAACAATCAAGCATACTGGCTGGTCGCAAGTGGTAGTATGCATGTCCAGCACAAGGTCTGGCTTGGTTCGCCTGATGTATTGTGTGATTTCCTGGGCGCGCCCTTCTTCGTACGCATGGCCTTTTTTGCCGTAGCTTCGGTTTAAGTCGCTGTCGATGTACCGCTGCCTGGCCGCGTACGCACGTGGGTTGCCAACGATAAAATCGACATGTTCAAGGAGTCGTGACCGCTGTTTGATGAGTCGTTCGTATAACTTTACACCCAGTAGCTCATTGCCGTGCGTGGCACCAATAACCAATATTTTCATCCATTCCTCCTTACACGGGCCGCAATGACTAATGCGTTACGAACACTAGCTAGCTCTTGATACCGTTGTCTCAATGATACTCCATTTGCCTCAACCGAACCATCAGCGGGATCACCGCCATGAAACAGCCCATCTTCACCATAGCGATCGAGGTGATACGCCACATCGCGCATACTAGCGCCATTCATGCCTGCTGCCATATCACGGAGCATCGGATCGTCAACCAGCGGATAGATGGCACCGCTGACCCGCCCTATCATACGTAAGATTCGTGGATTACGGGTATATGTCGTCAAGTATGCAGGCCTCGCTTCCATGACAAAGTGCTGCAGCATTCCACTAGCAATACCCTGGCCCTGAAGCCGTGGATGAACAACGCGCCCAGCAAGTTCAACGGCTTGGCCGCCAAAGACACTCCCGGGTCATGGCAAATGCCACTAAGTCGCCTCCCTCATGCACGAACTGAGTCTGCTCACTAGCCATGACATGGTCAAGTGTATCCTGCCGCATAGCTGGTGTATCGCCCTGACCAAACCCAATACCGGCTAGATGTGCCAGCTGATCAATATCATGACCACTCATTTGATCTGGTGTTTTGATAGAATATTTCATATCCGCTCCTTTCACGGGATGAAGTGATAATAAAAAGAGACCGTGCCGGCCTCTTTTTCGTTCTCGAAATATTCTAGTACATCAAACAAACCGTCACATTACCGTGATCGGTGCCACCATCGGGATGTTTGATAATTCGTCTTCATTTCCTACAGTTTACCATATAAAAACTGACCCCCGCTATTTGCGGAGGCCTAGTTTTGCGACAACGTCTTTGTATGCTTCGAAGTCTTTACGCTCGAGATATTTCAAAAGGCGCTTTCGCTTCCCAACCATTTGGATAAGTCCGCGACGAGCCATGTGGTCGTGCTTGTTACCCTTGAGATGCTCTGTCACCTCTTTGATACGAGCCGTCAAGATTGATACCTGAGCCTGTGGGCTCCCGACATCATTCTTTGAAACCTGAGTCAAAGCAATTGCCTGTGATTTGTTCTCTTTAGTAATCATCAAGGGTAGATTGTACCAGCTCTTGAGGTATTAATCAAGAGGTACATTGACTTTTTTATATTTTTATGGTAGTATGCTAGTCAGTTTCTCCGTCAGATAGTGTTTTGACGTCGAGAGACGCTCATTCAGAAAAGACGGATTGACCATCAACGACAACTCTCACACGAAAGGAGGGGTCGTTATGGCCACTCACACTTCACACCCGCCCGCTCCGGGCAACAACAAGAAGTACAACACGGACCAGCGCCCCTCCTGGGGATGGTGGTACGGAATCATCTACGGTGCCCTCGCGGGGGTCATCGGGATGGCCGCATCGGCCTGGCCGATCGTGTTCGTGGCCCTGCTGATGCTGGGAGCCGCCATTCTGTGGTTCCTGCACTGCTACGGTCGCGCCAATGGTGTCCAGCTGCTGGCGGATCTGCCGGCACGGAACGGCCTGAAGGTCGCGCTCTGGATCGCCGTTGTTGGCCTGATCGCAGGGCTCATCAGCTGGGGCTTCAGTGCCCTGACCGGCCTGACCCCGCTGGTTAGCCTGATGACCTGGCTGGCAAGCTGGACGGGAGCCCTGGCGCCTTTGCTGGCGTTCGTCCTGCTGGGTCTGGCATCCACGGCTCTGCTGTGGGCGACCGCCTACGGGGCGACCCGGGCAACGGTCGTCTGCCTGGTGGCACTCGGCATCGTCGTGGTTTTCATGGCTCAGCAGAGCGTGACCAGCAGCGAGACGCCGTTCGAGAAACTCAAGGAAACGTGCACCTCCCAGCAGGCCGACGAGTTTCCGGCGGACTGCCGCTGAGGCGTCATCACGTTCGGGGGTCGTAGCGCCCGCTACGACCCCCGAACACCCCGAATACGCCTACTCCGTCTTTTCTGAATCTCTCACCACATTTGGTGGTATTTTTTATTTTCATGCGCTATATTTGCTATCTCTGTAAAAGTAGCGTCTAACCATTGACTTTTTATGACTAAAGTGATATGATTAACAGTGATATGTGGGAGCAACGACTATCCACTGCGCACGGGGGGTTCTCTGTACGCAGTATCATTACCTATGCGCTCGCGGCACTCATTGCGGCATTTTTATGGATAGTCGCATCTCCTCAAGATACGTTTGCAGCTGACGTCGAATGGACAGGATCTTCGATCACCTACGATGGTAACCTCTATGCGGGCCCTGCCTCTGAGCAAACTGTCACAGCCCTCAACCTACCAAAGGACACCAATGTCTACACCTATGTCGAGCCGACAGGAACAACAAACCGAAAAATCCATATTCTTTACTTTGCACCAGGGGTCGACCCCGGCACCGCAGATGGTGTCAACTACCGTACACACCCCTATAGCGGGCCGAACAACTTCGGCAGCCCTTCTTCAGCGCAGGCGCTAACACTCGACCCCTCGACGGCAAATGTCGGTACGAATTCTTGTGTGGTTGAGGGCGGCCTTGGCTGGATTATCTGCCCCGTCACAAACACACTTGCTGGATTCATGGACTGGATCTTTGACGTCCTTGTCGGTTTCCTGACAGTACGCCCTATCGATACCAGTCAAGAAAACGCCATGTACCGGGCATGGGGCTTTATGCGCACCTTTGCAAATATCGCCTTTGTTATCGCATTCCTCATTATTATCTACTCTCAGCTCACAAGCTTTGGTGTCAGTAACTACGGTATCAAAAAGCTGCTGCCTCGTATTATCATCGCCGCACTCCTAGTGAACCTCTCGTTCATTATCTGTGCACTGGCAATAGATATCTCGAACGTTCTTGGTCACAGTATCCAGAATCTATTCATCCAGATGCGTAATGGGCTAGTTGGCACCGAGGGTAATACCTGGGATGTTCTCAGCTGGGAGAGCATGGCGTCATTCATCTTATCAGGCGGAACCTTGCTGACAGCCGGTAGTATCGCTGCCTTTAGCAGCATCGCAACCTACGGCGTCATCGGCTCCATCGCCTTGCTGCTACCTGCGCTCGTAACACTGCTCGTTGCCGTCTTGGTTGCCCTGCTCGTGATGGCTGGTCGACAGGCCATCATTACCATTCTGACAATCCTGGCACCGCTCGCCTTCGTGGCATATCTGCTGCCAAATACCGAAAAATGGTTCGATAAATGGCGTGGTCTCTTTATGACGATGCTGATTCTCTTCCCTGCTTTCTCGGTTATCTTTGGTGGTTCACAGCTGGCTGGTATCCTTATTATTCAGAATGCCGACAGCATCAACCTTATTATCCTCGGTATGATTGTTCAGGTGGCACCTCTGTTCGTTACTCCATTCCTCATCAAGTTCAGCGGATCACTATTGGGACGCATCGCCGGCATGGTCAACAACCCAAACAAGGGCATCATCGACCGTACCCGCAACTTTGCTAAAGATCGCGCCGATAACATCAAGGCACGCCGTCTTGGCACACCCGCTACTAGCCGATGGCAGATAGCAAAGCGCGCTGGTCAGCGCCTCGACCACAATCGTCGTCGCCGTGAGGGCTGGCGCAACGCGCACAATGCGATGGCTGATGCCAGTTGGGCAAACAGCCGCGACTTTAGCGACCTTGATCAACGCACCCGCGAAGCGGCTGACCGCAAGACGGTCGGTGAGAACCAATCAGCCCTCCGTTATGACCGCGCCAAGGTAACGAATGCCTCCTTGCAGCAACTTGATGTTGATGTGCGGCAGGTCAAGTTGAATCTTGAGAATGCACAATTGAATGCTGAAATTGAGAACTGGGAACGCAATCATACGGCGCCAGTCATGGAGAGTAAACTACGTCAGCGAGTCTTGAAGGATACACAGTCTGCTCTTCACGCTGCTCATGATGCTGAATATGATGTCCAGAAATCTGACGCTTACCAAAATACAACAGAGTATAGAGCGCTTTCTTCAACAATGCGATCACTCGTTGACGATTCACGCGTCACCGCAGAGAACCTTGCTATTCAGGGAATACGTAGCCAATCAGCAAAGAATGTTAAGAAGGGTGACATTGCCCGAGCTCTTGAAGCAAGTCAAACACTCCGGGAGGTCGCTGGTGCACAAATTATTGATCCATACGGAGCTCTGCGTGCAGAGGCTGGTGCCGTTTCTGAACTGAAGAAAATCGATAAGGAAGCTATTGATAATCAAATCGTCCTACTCAACCAGCAGGCGCAGGCTAAAGGAACGACCGTTAAATTCTACACTAAAGATATCATTAATGAGACGATCAGTGGCGCAAGGCAGCATGATAAGCACATCATTGAAGCAGCCCTTGAGTTCCAAGCATCAACAGAAAGCGATATATCTCTTCTTGAAGCGGCTCGCCAAAGTGCCAACATAGATCAGTCTATGCTTTCAGAAGTCTTCTCTCGTAATGTACCGAACCTCAAGGCAAAAGGTGGATTCCACCTCCAACTCAAGCCTGACCTGGCGAACGCAAGCGATGACGTCATGAACGCTAACCGTATCGCGACCCTTGGTGACACAAGTGCGAACCTCCTTGCCAACCTTAAGTATGGCTGGGTTAAGGATCTAGCTGATGTACACCTACATGGTATGCTTAATAATGGCTCTACCCAGGATCTTCAAAAAGCATACAATAACGTCTACCAGGCACTTAATAACCCCGACGTTCTTGCAACCATCGGTGACCGCGAAGACCACATTAGGGATATTGAGGCTGCCTTGGCTATCAAGTTGGGTAAGATTCCAACTCCCCGTCCATAGAAGATAGTATATACCCCTAGAATGCAAACGACCCTGCTCTGGCTTTGCCAGAGCAGGGTCGTTGCCTGCCACTACAGAAAGAGTTGCCTCAGTCGATGTCGGAGATTGCGCCATGCTCGAGAGCTGCGCGCATCCTCAAGTTCCCGCCTCGCCCTTATCAGGCGCTGCTCCGCTTCGGCATCCGAAACCCCCAATGCTATCACGGTCCGATTATGGATTGCGGTCCATTCCTCGAAGTTCTCCTCTGCATCGTCGAGCATCGCGTCACCGCGCAACATAGTCGCACGACGAGCCGCTCGCTGCTCCCTCTTGACCTGGATTATAGTCCACTGCCGCTCAAGAGCTTCTCTGAGACGATCTTCATGCAACAGATCTATGGTCTCCTTGTAGAGATCACGCATCATCTCCCGTCGACCGATCTGGGCAATATACTCACGCCTCTGCCTAGCATCGGCCGTCGACTCTATAGCATTGACCTGCTGCCGCAAGCTAGAGACCTCGACCTCGAGCTTGCGTATGGTCAACGAAAGGTCAACTTCAGATGGCCTGTTGAGGTGATGCCCCAGCCCATTTTCGAGTCTAGTCACGGTGCGCTGATTTCTCAGCAAGGTTACGTGTTCCGTGAAAAGCTCGCCACTATAGGCGCCGACGAGCACCTGGATGACGTTATCTCTGTCATATTCAGTACTCGACTTGTTGTTCATTAGAACAGGAAAGCGCCACGTCGGAATGCTTTCGCCTGTCCGTTCGAGCAATTCAGCCGGAGACATCGTAATTCTGGGATCAAGCACAAGCTGCCTGACTGGATACACCGAAAGCCCAGGATCAATTACGAGTCGCTCTCTCCGAATTTGCTCCAAGAGAGAAACAACTCTCATCTCGTCAACCTGCACTGCAGGCGAACGATTGTTTATGCCCACAATGAGCCTCCTCTAAATAGTGTCAAGCAACTTCTCAGGAGCTTGACGATTGGATGTCTATTTCCTTTCTCGCTCGACTAAGATTCATGTAATAATACTATATTATTCATATAATATCAATAATGTTGTATTGTTGCGTCATGTCGCTCCACAATATCAAACTTCATTATTGAGGCGTAATACGCAATGCTTACTCGTATTTCCTACCGAGAACCCTGTACGCCGCCATTGGTGTACGACCTGGCTCAACCATGTCTGCGCGAATCTGCATCGCTGTGTTCCTGATACTTAGAGGTGTATTATTGGCAAGATATGTACGCTCATCAAACTCTGCCCAACGAGACCTTCGAAGTCCGCTCGGAAGATATGGTTTCGACAGCTCCTCCCCGCCCTGGTCAATGGGTAAGACTCTGAGAGGAAGGCCATGCCTTCCTCCTGCAGGAGTGATAACCCCGCCAGCTCCCCCATCGTTAAGTAGTGTATATGATTCACTGTCTTGAAAGATCATCGCAATATTCGATGGAGACGGAAAGCTAGAATTAAATACCCTCCCTACATATTCGTATTCTCTCTGTCCGATAGTGGCATCAAACGTAATAACTTCTAGCCCATTGGCACTAAAGTCGCTCTCGACAACATGATTGAAATACTCGTCACAAGCAGCATAAAAGTCACGCAACTGCGCCAGCGAGTCTTGCTCTCTTAGCTCATTTGCTTGTATCTTCTCGTTGTGGATATTCGCCTTTACACGGTCGAGTGGATTTACCATACTATAATTATACAATAAATTTAAATAGTTTGCAATGGCCGTGCGTCTTAGCTAAACTCGACACCCCGTTCCGTGAAATACTGTTTAGTATCGTCGTCCACGGTACAGTCTTTAAATTGCGAGAAAGTCGTGTCATCATACGAGAGTCGCGTATTCTCATCGTATAACATTCCCTCAAAGTTACTATTTGTTGCGCGCAAAATCATACTAACCCCACGCAAATCTATCCGTCTTGCGGTGGTGTCTTCAAATGTAATAGGCTGACCATGAAGATGCTCAGCATCATCAAGATTGCAATAATGAAACTCGGAGAATCCCAACGAGAATCCTTCAAAGTTTACACCAGAAAAATCTTCATCTTGGAAGACAAGAGGTTCGCCATCGGGTACCAAAGGGTATCTTGCCTGTTGATACGCAGGCACATCATTTTTTCGTATAGCATCGGCGATTTTTCTCATACTTATTACACATTATACCAAAGAAAAGGGAGCCTTTTTTGATTTACGCCCGTAGGGCGAGCGCAGACATACTCCAGGTCTGCGCGGCGTCAGAAGACCACCGTAGTGATCAGTCCTGACGCGGGGAATCCCGCCAGTCCCGGTTGGCCGGAACGTCGGCGAGGGTGCCGTCGGGGTTGTAGACGGCGGTTGCATGCCCACCCGGACCGTGCTGGTTGTAGTAGTACCCACCAGCCGGGACGTTGGGGTCGTTCGTGGAGTTCACCGTGTGAGCCGTGCCATCGGCGTCGGTCCACTGGTCTCCATCGCGATAGCCACTCATGGCTACCCCTTTCTGTCGGATCAAAGCCCTGTGCTTTGACTATGAATACTATAAATTGTATTACTTTAAGTGTCAAGTATATTTTATAGATTGCTTATCCACACGGCTCTCTGCCCAGCCTCCATTGCCCCACAGTCACTCTTCTTAACTGACTACAATACGCCCCCACCCCCAGCGCAACACCGATATCCTCGCACAGCGTGCGAATATACGTACCGCTACCAACATGGGCGCGGATTTTTAGATTGGGATAAGTATAATCGATGAGTTCGATCGAATGAATCGTCACAATACGCTCAGGCACATCGACTTCCTTACCTTCGCGCGCTAGTTTGTAGGCGCGTTGGCCATTAATCTTGATAGCGCTGTAGGCCGGCGGGGTTTGGGTAATCTCACCTATAAATTGCCGCAAAACCGCTTCGACTTCTTCTCGCGTTGGCACTTTGTCTGATACATTAGTCATCTCACCTTCAGGATCGCCCGTCGTACTGGTTTGCCCTAATCGAAAGGCTGCTTCGTACACCTTGTCGAGCTTTAGGAGCTCCCCCGCTTTTTTGGTCGCATCACCAAGCAGAATCACCAGCAACCCGGTTGCAAACGGATCCAACGTGCCGGCATGACCCACCTTCAGTTGCCGCTTGGTTGGCTTTTCGCCGCGTGCTCGATACTCTGCACGAATTTGGGCACGAATCTTCGCCACCACGTCAAAGCTCGTCCAGCCTGCCGGCTTGTCGACAAGAAGAATGCCATCTTGGGCCTTCGTAAGATCAAACTCCATATAGTTTCTAGTGTACTATAGACACATGAAAAAGCTGATGATTGGCATCTTTGCCCATCCCGACGACGAAGCCTTCGGTCCCAGTGGCACATTGTTGAAATTGCACGACGAGGGATATGATATTCACCTCATACTATTAACTGACGGTGAGGCAGGCAGCAACCCCGGCGATTTGCCCTCTTTGGGAAGCACGCGCCTCACTGAATGGCAGGCGGCAGCGAACATAATGGGTGCAGCCTCTACACATGCTCTTCACTACCCTGATGGCAAACTTGACACAATCCCCCGTCGAGAAATTGGCGAAGAAATGCAGCGCATTATCGGCGACATAGTTGCCACCTACACCAAACCCATAGACTATGCCTACATGACGTTTGAGCCCGACGGCCTGACTGGCCACCATGATCATATCGTTGCTTCGCGCCTTACGACAAAAATAGCCGAGCAGGACGAAGGAGTGACCGTTTGGTATTTTTGCCTCGACAGCACCCAAGCACCACTGACAGGCACCGCATATTACGAGCCGCGCGCCCGCGAAGACGCCTATATTACTGACCGCGTCGACGTTTCGCAATATCTTACCCTCAAGCATCAAATCATGGATGCTCATGTCTCACAACGAGTCGATGCCGCTACTATGAAAAAACTCGGCGGAACAACCGAGTGCTTTCATATTGATCAGTTTTAACCTTGACCAGGAATACGGAACTGGCCTGGATCGCTTGGTACCACTGGCTGCGGTGCTGGCATGTCGAGAGCGCCTACCTGCGGAGATGCTACTGGCTCGGGAGCCAGAATATCGCCCAATATCTCTGGCTCACCAGTTGGTGGCATTGGCGGCATGCCTGCTGAAAAATCGGTTGGTAGCGGCGGCGGTAGTGGCAACCCAATCGAAGCGAGATCGGGCAAAGCTGGTGCCTCAGGAGCAGGCGTTACCGGTATCTGAGGAGCTTCTGGCGCTGGTGAAGCAGCAAACGCTGCGTCAATCGCCGCACGGGCTTCGTCATGCGACATGTCAGGCACTGCCTGAGGTGCACGGTTCTGCGCATCAATATCAGCCAAGGTCGGAGCTGACGGTACTTGTGGTGGCGGTGGCACAACTGCAGGCTCTGGTTCTGGAATAACGGGCTCGGGCAATGTAGCGCTGCTTTCAGATGGCGGAGTTATCGATGGTGCCGTAAAGGTTGGTGCCGATGACGGTTCCATTGCTGCTGATGTGTTAGGAGTTGAAGCATCCTTGAATATATCGACTGGTGCCTCTTCGTTAGGTACGCCAGCACTAGCACTATTTATCGGAGAATCGTACGTTGGCTGTCCGCCACCGCCAAGATAGCTATGCGACAGGATAACTTTGTTCTTGTCACTTTCAATCTCTCGTCGTTTGTCCTCTTCAGCTTGCTCGGACGTTGCATTCAACGTTCCGCCAAGCAGCGGTCCTTCTTGTATCTGCGTGGCTGGTTGGCTCGCGCTTGGCGCAAAGTCAACAGCGCCCGCTGGAGCTTTTGGTTCGACAGGTACTTGTTCGGTTGCTGCTGCCGCGGCTTCTTCTTGCTTTTCGAGTGCTCGCTCGGCCGCCCGCGCCGACTCCTCTAACCGTTCGCGATTTGTCTCTTCGGCAACCTCTTCAAGCGTTCCTTCTTTTTGGTGGTTGATGACCAATTCGCCATTGCCCCTTTTCTTGGGCGGAGCTTGCTTTTCTTCCTGTAGCTTTGTCGCCTGGCCCTCTGTCAGTACGACTTCACCGTTCTTTGATTCAGGAGCTGCCCCAGAGCTGCTTGGCCCCTCATCATCCACCTCAGGCTCTGCCTCTGCTTCTTCAAGTTGCGCCGCAATCAACTGTTGGTCAGCACCAGCCGCCATTAACGTCGCCGCGATTGTCATTACCTTAGAAGTCGTGCGCGGGTTACTGAATCGTTCGGTTGCCGACACAATGCCGGTCAAGAACGCTGTCGCGATCGACTGATCAAGCAGCTTTTTGTCTAACTTCATTGATTCATGAAGCGATGTCAGCATTTCACTAAGACTACTGGCGTTGCCATCATGCCAATCAATACTGCCGAGGTTACTGGTTTGGTCCCCAGCGGTGAGCGTAATAACCGTCGCATCATGAAGAATCTTGCCATGGCCATCAAGGGCCGCATCAAGATGATCTTTGTCTTCGATGCCAAGCGCAATGACCAACTCGACGTTGTAATCGCCTTGGCTGAACTCGAGATCATCACTGGTAATCGTGGTGCGGTACGGCGTGATGTAGATTTTTACCAAATCTCCCTCTAGTTTGTACCGTAGGTGATCAGCCTTTTCCTTATCGAGAGCGATGATGAAATCTCGCAGACTATCCGTCGTCCCCTCGAAGGTCTTGTCAGGCTCCAAAAACGTAATGGCAGGTGGCGTCTGGCCGCTAAAGATTGCCGTGGCGTGTTTGTCCATTTTGTTCAACAACAATGTAAGGCCAAGTGCCGCCGACAGCTCATCAACCGACGGGTCTTTACTGACCGTTACCAAGATATTAGAAGCATCTCGTATCTTCTCTGCTATCTGTTGTTTTACTTTTGGATCGTTCATGACATCCTTTTTTTGTTTGTATTAGCTATACTTTGCCACCACTATAGCACAAGCGAAATCGACGCGTCAATGGAATTATGACGGCTATAGCCAATGCGTCCCGATATACGGCGCGACATACACCATCCCGATGAAAATCATACCAATACCAACTGCCCAAGCAGTTAACGATTCTTCGCGACGCTCCAGCCAATAGAATACTCCGAATGCGATGCAAAGCTGCAGGATGGCTGTCACCGGATGAAACATAGCAAGTGCAAACGCTTCGGCTGGATCCTTATCCCATACTTTCTGCGCAATCGCCCAAGCACCCACCTCAACAATGTAGGGTACTGCCACGACAAGTACGGCTGCGGCAGACCAATGGAGCCATTGCTTCGCATACGAGCGCATTACAACGACAATAATCATTCCCCAAATCAGCACATTCATCTGGTTGTCATTGTATCATGCAGGTTCCGTGTCACCTCTTTACATTTTGGCTGTTTTCACTTATAATCACTCCTTGATTGTATATATAAATCTGTTAACGTAAAGGAAACTACATGCCAATCATCAAATCCGCTATCAAGCGAGCTAAGCAAACTATCAAGCGACGTGAACGCAACGTTGGTATCAAGCGTGATATCAAGAGTGCCGTGAAGGCATTCCACGCCAAGCCAAGTGCTATTACCTTGTCAGCTGCTCACAGCGAGCTTGATACCGCCGTCAAGAAGGGCTTGCTAAAGAAAAACACTGTTGCTCGCCGCAAAAGCCAGCTCGCACGTGTTGCGAAGGAAGCCGGTGTCAAGCTTTCTCCAGCTAAAAAGACGGCTGCAAAGGCTACCGCACCAAAGACAGCCACTAAAGCTCCTGCTGCAACAAAGACCGCTGCTAAAAAGCCAGCAACAACCGCTGCAAAGAAGCCAGCTACTAAGAAGGCTCCAGCCAAAAAGCCAGCCGCTAAAAAAGCTGCGTAATCTATCGTTTCAGATGACTATCTCCGCCCTTACTGTGAGGGCGGATTTATTTTGCTGGGTGCTGCAACCGTAAAGAGCACCTGTTCAATCACCGCCCACGGATCAACGTATGATGTTTTCATCGCCTCGTCTGCCTGGTTGAACGCAAGAAGCACTTCTCGTGCCCCCGCCGAACCACGCTGTCTCGCATACGGCCGCATGCGAGACAGCGCGTAGGGATGCACGCCAAAATTCTTTGCGACATCTTGCTCGTCCCGTGCAAGCGCAAGTGCCATTAGCTGGAATGCCTGCCCCGACAACAGGCCAAATAGCATATACGGATCTTCTGTCGCACTCAGGACCGCGAGCAGTTCACGTAGCCGATTCACGTCGCCCTTCAGTGCCGTTTCAAGTAAATCAAATACATTTTCAGAGGGTCGCGCATCAATAACATTAGTAATGACATCTTCCGTGACCTCACCAGCAGCCAGAAGCTTATCGAGCGCCTGAGTGAGCTGCCACTGGTCAACACCAACCCGTGCGACAAGTAGCCGCGCCAAAGCAGGCGTCAGAGCTAGCTCGCGTGCCTCGGCCTCGCTCATTATCCATTTTGCTGCCTGCGCGTCATCGCGCTCACTCCATGGTTTATACTCAAGTACGCTTGAGGACTTCTGCAACGCCTTGTACGTTTTGGTGCGCTTGTCAGGTTTTGGTTCAACAATGACAAGATGAATATCGTCGCTGGTTCGATCTAGCCAATCAGGCAATTTCTCCCAGATCGTCTTATTGCTTGATAAATCACGGATTACTATCATCCTTTTCTGATGAAAGAGGCTCGTTCCTGAAATTAAATCCGAAAGATTATGCAGTTCAAGCTCTGCGCCATCGATTCTCTCGACCGTGTCCTGAAACTCAGCCTCAAGCTGCCGAAGCCGTTGATGAATTTCGTAGCTGTTCTCTCCCGTGAGAAGTGTGATCATACTTCTCCCACTATACCAGCAATTATGCCCTTAAAGAACAACAGGCCGGAGTACATAGGGGATCCCCTATGTACTCCGGCCGTTACCGCAGGTGAGGAGAAACAGCTACCCGTCGAGCAGATCCGAGTCGTAGGCCGTGTAGTCCGCCCGGTACACCAACAGCAGCTTGCCATCGACACGGAAGACCGTTGTCTTGGGAATGTCGCCGCTGAAGATCTCGGTATTGCGAAGTATTTTCGCAAGACTCGACGTTATCGTATCTGTACCTGGCAGATGGGACATATGTGTGTCCCGCGACCAGCAACTTTGATTTTCTCAATCATAGTTTCAGGGTGGCGCGGACAACCGAGACCTTCGCGACGAAATGCACGTGCAAAGTCCATGTAGCTTCCCTTTTTACCTTCGGCGTTGATATAGGTGTGGTTACTGCTGCCACCTTTTTCGATTGCCAGCGTCATCACCTCGCGAATTTCACGCCATAAATCGTTCACCTGGTCTCGCGACACATCTTTGACACGCGTCGCCGGATGAATACACGCACCCCACAGTCCCTCGTCGGCATAGATATTGCCAACGCCCGCCAGGACCGTCTGGTCTAAGATGGCCGCTTTGATCGTCGTATTTTTTCGACGTTGCAATCGATCATAGAGCGTCTGCGCCGTAAAATGATCTTCAAGCGGTTCTGGCCCAACTTTTTGCATAAAATTAATGTTCGGCACCTCGACAGTCGGATATAATTTCACCCAGCCAAACTTACGCTGATCGTTAAAGTAAAGATGTGTTCCATCTTGAAAATCGATGGTCACGCGCGTGCTACGGTCCGGTAATTCACCGACAAGACTGTCCGTAGGATGTCCTGCCCCAAACCGCTCGGCACCCACAAACACTAACTGCCCCGTCATTTTTAAATGAATCACCAATGTATATTCTGTACCAAGATCGACCAGCAGCACCTTTGCACGCCGACGTACATCCGTGACATTCGCACCGACAACAAATTGCAGAACATCCGCCTCGCTATTGGGAAAACTCTTCCCTGTATCATGTGTTACCTTGCTAATCGTACGGCCAATAATCAAACGATGGAGCCCCCGCCGGACGGTCTCTACCTCGGGAAGCTCAGGCATCAAGCAGTTCCTTGATACGCACGTCCAGCTCACCCGTAGAGGTGAACAACACCCCTTTCATGCCAGCCGATTCTGCCCCAGCAACATTCTTCTCTAGGTCATCGGTCATAATACATTCTGACGGCTCTACGCCTAGCCGTTCAGCCGTCAGTAGGTAGATGTCGGTTGATGGCTTGACCATGCCAACTTTACTCGACAGAACAACCGTATCGAATAATGCTGCCTGTTCTTCAGAGCTAAATAGATCATCAACAAAGCTCTCGTTCACATTACTAAGCAGCCCAATTTTGTACTGTTGCCTGTACTCCCGGACCTTCTGTATCAGTGGCTCGTTGCGCCTATAGAGCCCTTCGGTTGCGGCCGCAAGATCCGCCCGACTAATGCCCAGCAAATCAGCGGCAGCCTCCGAAAACTCGTCACTTGAAATAAATCCATAATCGGCCTGCAAAAAGACATCATCGAGTGCCTGGCGGTTCTCAGGAGGACACAGCTCGACAATCCGACTTTTGCCGTCGGTGTACAGTACCCCGAAACAATCAAATATAATCGCTTTTACCGCCATAGGTTAAATGCGGATCTTATTTAGTGCTTCCCTTGCGTTAGGGATCTGAACTGTGAACAAGTTGGTCAACTGCTCGGCACTTGCCTGCAGTGATCCAGGAGAGCCTTTACATGTTGAGGTCCAGAGGCGCTTTACGACGTCATCGCCGTTAATAATTTCATATTCATAAATACGACCTGTCGCGCAGATACCACGCGTATCATCCTTGTCCTCAGGAAACTGCGTCCCAACAGGGAGATTAGCCTTGTCCAAGGCGTGAACAAACTCTTCGTAGGCGGGAATGTTATTACCAAGCCGAATTTCGTCAATCTGACCACCAAGATAGCCGGTATATGTCACCAGTGATCGAGAAGACGGAGTCACTGTTATACGGTACGAGTTGAATGTCTCGTCAGCAACAATAGGACCTCTGATTGTCATCTGGACACGGTGCCCTTCTGAAGTGTTGAGTAACGCCTCTCGGCTGACATCAATCTGCTGCGTTGTTTCCGACGATTGATCGCCCGAAAAGAAAATCGCCCGCGCTAAACTAACCAGCGCCACAATGGCGATGATCATAACAACGACGACAAGTAATATTGGAAGAAACCGTGATCGTGAATAACGTGACATACCACCACAGTAGTACAAGGCGAGGCTTTAGTCAATCAGGTGATCTGTTAGTGAGCACCCGCGTGGCCTGTGCTGCCATAGCCGCCAGCTCCACGTTCGGTCGTATCAAGTGTATCCACACTGTCCCATTCGGCCACTTCGTACTTCGCTACCACCATCTGGGCAATTCGCATGCCAGGCTCGATCATGAAAGCGTCTTGACTCAGGTTTATGAGAAGTACACCCACTTCACCACGATAATCCGCGTCGATGGTACCTACACCGTTCACCATCGTAATGCCGTGTTTGATGCTCATACCACTTCGCGCCCGGACCTGTACCTCAAAACCCTCGGGGATTGCCATCGCAAGACCCGTCGGAATCATACGGCGTTCCATTGGCTGAAGTACCACTGGTTCGTCAATGCATGCATGGATGTCCGCACCGGCCGCCCCTTTCGTTTGATACTCAGGCAACAAGGCAGTATCTTTGAGTTTCACAATTTTAATGTTCATTTATCGTATCCTCCCATAGGTATCATTTGGAAATAAATTGCGCACGCCGCCCTTTGGATCTGCGACATCACCCTCCCAGCGTGGCATGAGGTGCAGGTGAAGATGGTGGACACTTTGCCCAGCAATCGGCCCATCATTGAGGCCAAAGTTAAAGGCATCTGGTTGCCTGCCATGATACTGAGCCGCCAAGAGTGCCGACGATAAGAGCGGCTGGTTCTTTTCGGTGCTCTCCGGTAGCAAGGCCGTATAAAGGCCGATAAGATTGGTGGCACGAACTTGCCCCATGACATAGCGCGCGAACCACATCATCGCGTTCAGTTCATCATCACTGAGCTGTTCAAGGTACTGCACATGACGTTTGGGCAGTATTTCTACATGCCCAGGTGTTGCTGGATACAAATCCCACCGTGCCCTCCACAGGTCAGTCTCGGCAAGTGTATTCCTGCCCTGTCCATATTCTTCACAAAAAACGCATTGTTCAACCATTGCTCTGCCCTTGTGCTCGGAGCACCTCCTTTAAATAAGAATCAACGTGCGGCTCGCCCTGGACTTCTTCAAGCGTCATCCAGCGATAGTCATCATGTTCACTGCTAATGACTACTTCACCCTCTGCTACGCCTCTATACGTCAGCCTGACAACATGCACGTCAGCATCCGCGACAAAAATATCCTGCGCCGCAAGCAATGTATCAACCCTCGAAAGATTCAAGCCTGTCTCCTCGCGTACTTCACGCGTCAATGCTGCTTCTAACGCTTCGTCTGGTTCGATCCTTCCGCCAGGAATATCCCATTTCTGCGGGCCAGCCTTGAATGCAGCACTTCGGCGTAAAAAGAGATACGATCCATTTCTTTCGATAAGGGCTTTTACGCCTACCTGTAGTTTTGTCATTATAGTTCTCCCCAATTTTTTCCAATTGACACATCAACGTTAAGGCTTATGTCGAGCTCGGGTGCAATCCCTTCCATGGTTCTCTTCAGAATCTCTGCGACGTCGTCGGCATCGTTCGGCGCACATTCAACCAAAATACTATCATGAATCTGCAACAGCTGATCCGCCTTGCCCGTCAAGCGCTCTTCAACCGCCAGCATGGCCCGCTTCATGAGATCCGCCTCGGTACCCTGAATCGGCATGTTAGCCGCCGCCCGTTCAGCCGACTGACGAACCATAAAGTTACTACTGTGAATATCAGGTGTTGGACGGCGGCGGCCATAGTACGTCTCAACATATCCCTCACTCCGTGCCTGCTGCAGGGTCGCGTCAATATATTGGCGAATTGGCGCACGCACAGCAAAATACTGATCAATAAATTGCTTTGCCTCCGTGAAGCTCATTCCCGTGGCTGCCGCAAGCCCGTGCGGACTCATGCCGTAGAGCACGCCAAAATTAATCACCTTGGCGTCGCGTCGCTGATCTTTTGTTACCTCGTCAAGCGGAATGCCATAGACATCACTGGCGGTCTTGGCATGGATATCAATGCTACTATTAAAGTCATCAATCATCTGGGTGTCGCCCGCCAGTACTGCGGCCAAGCGCAGCTCAAACTGGCTGTAGTCGGCGCTGACAAATACATTGCCTTCCGATGGAACAAATGCCGCACGAATACGTCGGCCGATTTCGGTTCGAACGGGGATATTTTGTAAGTTCGGGTGATTACTCGACAGGCGTCCTGTCGCCGCTACATCTTGAGCAAACGTCGTATGAACGCGTCCATTCTCGTCTGCCAATTTTGGTAATGTATCGACATAGGTATTCTTTAGCTTGGCAAGCTCGCGCGTCCGTTCAATCAGTTCAATCATCGGATGGAGTCCTCGCAGCTTATCGAGTGTCTTTTGGTCGGTACTGTACCCTGTCCTTCCCTTCTTAATTCCAGCTGTTGGTAGTTGCAGCTTTGCAAATAGAACCTCCGACAACTGTGCCGGGCTGCCAATATTGAACTCGATGCCCGCCATTTTATACATTTCCTGTTCAAGCTTGGCATGCTCATCGCCAAGTTCTTTACTCATTTTCCCCAAGAATGCTGCGTCAATTCTGACGCCGCGGCGTTCCATCAAAAACAGCGGATATATGACGGGGAAATCAAGTTGGCGGGCTATTTCAGCGACTCGGGGCATATGCTCGAAACTTGCTACCTGCCAGGCATAGACCTTCCATAGTGCATCGCAGTGCTGCAGGGGCGTATCAACCGGATCGCCCGATAATGCCATGAGGCTGCGGTCACGACGAAGCGGATCAATGAGGAACGCTGCCTGGCTAACGTCATGAACTTGGTCGAATCTTACTGACACGCCCTTGTCGGACAATTGGTGATACAGTGCCTTCACGTCGTAGGCAACGATCGTCCCAAATTCTAAGGCACGCCACAAGCTATCATCAATGGCATTCACTGCCCGTTTGTACACTGTCTGATTATTCGGCGCTACCCACAGCTCGTCTTCATGCAGATGTAACATAACTGGACCCTCCAGTGACAACGTATCGGGCCACTGGGCTTCAGTTAATTGCGACTCATGCGCCGCCTCAAAATGCAAACCAACGTCGGCAGCCTGCTGCATGTGCTTTGGTAGACGCCGTACCAATGAATGAAACTCGAGACGCTTCAGGATGCTCGCCACCTTTTCAAGGTCAGTATCATCAACATCCGCAATATCCCAATCTACCGTGACGGGTGCATCAGTCCATAAACGACCAACTTCTTTCGTGATAAATGCCAAGTCCTTGCCCGCCTCAAGCTTTTTAGCCACAGTGGGCTTGATATCCTCCAGGTGATCGTAGATGTTCTCGAGTGTATCAAACTCTTGCAACAAAGCTACTGCCGTCTTTTCACCTACACCCGGAACGCCTGGTAGATTATCTGAACCGTCGCCTTTGAGGCTCTTAAGGTCGAGAAACTGGTCAACACGAATGCCATACTTTGTCTCAAACGCCGTCACATCGAACTCTTCAATATTAGACAGGCCATTCTTCAGTGCGTACACCTTGGTGGTTGGGCTAATTGCCTGGAGAGCGTCAAGGTCACTGGTAATAAGGCATGTCTCTATGTCTTTGCCTGCCGCCTCAACTGCGAAGGTCGCCATAATATCGTCAGCCTCGTAATCATCCAGCTCATACAGAGGCCAACCAAACGCCTCTAGTAATTCAAACAGTATCGGCAGTTGTGCGTAAAAGTCGTCAGGTGCCTTTTTGCGTCCCGCTTTATATTCAGGGTATATCTCGCGGCGCTTGCGGATATTGGTCCCCTTTTTGTCCCAGGCTACCGCCACATAGTCGGGTTCGAGCTTTTTAATCAGTTCGATGGCAAGTGATGCAAATCCAAACACACCACCCGTGGGTGTGCCGTCAGACAGGCTAAGCCCCGGCATTGCATAATACCCGCGGTAAAATACCGACTTTCCATCAATGACTGCCAACCGCTTCATATACTTTAGTGTACCACGTCTTCACCCTGGTAATCTCTGTTACAATGGATATATGACTCATTCAAAAACTCAGATCATTGCCTTTGTCGGCATGCCAGGCAGTGGCAAGAGTACTGCCGTTGATTATCTCACCGAAAAAGGATATCCAAAAGTCTACTTCGGTGGTGTCGTTCTCGCAGCCGTAAAAGAGGCTGGACTTGATATCACCCCGGAAAACGAAATGACTATCCGTAACAAACTCCGCGCCGAAGAAGGTGATGATTTTATTGCCAAGCGTATCGCGGGTCAAATTAATGACCTTATCGCAGCGGGACAGCATCGCATTATCGCCGATGGGCTTTATTCGTGGACCGAATACAAGACGCTCAAGCATGCCTTCCCCGGCGAGCTATCACTCATTGCCGTGTTGGCACCACGACACATCCGGCATCACCGTCTCGCAAACCGCCCCGAACGGCCGCTAAATGCCGAAGAGGCGAAACAGCGCGACTGGAATGAAATTGAAATGCTCAACAAAGGCGGCCCTATCGCTATGGCTGAATACTTTGTTATTAATGACCACGATATCGAGGCCTACGATGCTAATCTCGAGAAAATATTGAAAGAACTAGACTTCTAAATCGCCATTTGTCTGTGGCATTATTCGGCCATTAGATTTCTCGCCAATTGGCAGACAAAAGCCACAAGAACTCGCCTTCATTACTATGATGCTCGCGAAACTTTCCACACTCTAGGTTACCATCGTCAAGGACGTCATCGATTCGCTGAGCCAGGTGTCGATTATTCCGTAGCTCTATCTGAATGTTCACGCCACCGCTCCGGTGTGATTGCGGGCACACAGCGGGGTCATATATGTCATCATCGTCCTCGGGACCGTCGTTGTCATACATCCAAAATGAATTATCTTCGGTCATGCCGCCCACCTTTGGCACCTCCGACATGAAGTTCTTGAGATTTGTGCCCTCTATAAGAGTAGCAAGCGCCGGCTCGTCGTCGTCAAGATAGCAATAATTATAATCACTACTAACAATTCAACTATCGTAAAACCACGAGCATAATACCTCATGCCGTTAAGTTTACTGGTTGGGGGGACTTTTACAACTTACCCAAGATATTCGTGAAGCTTCTTAGCATCTTTGTGCTTGCGCAATTTTGCCAGTGCCTTCGCCTCGATTTGGCGAATACGTTCACGTGTCACTGCAAATTCTTGGCCCACTTCCTCTAGAGTATGGCTTTTGCCATTTTCAAGGCCAAATCGCATTTTGATAATCTTCTGCTCGCGCTCGGAGAGGCTCGAAAGAACACCCTGAACCTGCTCTTTCAGTAACTGGTTCGCAGCCGACTCTTCTGGAGTTGCCGTGTCCTCGTCTTCAATAAAATCACCAAGCACACTGTCATCTTCGCCCTCGTCGCGACCAACGCCAGCGTCAAGACTCGTGATATCTTGCTTGATCTTAATAACGTATTCGACTTTTTCAGGCTCCATCTCCAGCTCGACCGCTAGCTCTTCAATGGTTGGCTCGCGGTTGAGCTCCTGCGTCATACGGCGCTGAGTACGAAGCAGCTTGTTGATTGTCTCTACCATGTGAACTGGAATACGAATCGTACGTGCCTGATCAGCAATCGCGCGGGTGATCGCCTGACGGATCCACCACGTGGCATAGGTGCTAAATTTGAACCCCTTGTCTGGATCAAACTTTTCGACAGCACGAAGCAGCCCCGTGTTACCTTCTTGGATGAGGTCAAGCAGATCAAGTCCACGGCCGCTGTAACGTTTCGCGATCGATACCACGAGGCGCATATTCGCCTCGGCCATCTTGTCTTTTGGACGACTCAGTTTGGTAATCTTTGATTCAAGCTTCTGACGCTCAGCCGGCTTGACGTCATCATCGGCAAGCCTTTTTTGTGCTTCAGCAAGCTCGTCGCGGTTTGCGACGACCTTCTGGGCAAGCTCGAGCTCTTCTTCACCATTTAATAGTGGAATTTTACCAATTTCGCGTAGGTACAGACGGACAGAGTCATCACTCGCATCGTCAAAGTACTGACCTTGGTTAAGAAGGTCGATATCCTCCTCTTCCTCCTCAAGCTCATCGATCGCTGGACCATCGATATCCGTGAGACTTGAAACAAATCCCCCACTTGCGTCAATGATATCTGAAGCCTCATCATCGATAGTTTGATCTTGGGTTGTATCATCAGCCATGCTTTATCTCCTTTATGAGTGTATTCAGCTCAGCACGAATCGCGCTCGACCGTTCGTCATTCTGTTGATCTTCGGCGTCGCGGAGTTCGGCAATTAATTGTTCTCTTTTTAGTTTGTTGTGTTCAGTTATACCAAGGCGGAGCAATCGAGCCACTTCGAGGGAACGATCTTTCGTATCCCATGCAGCATACCGAGTGTCGGCACGTAATAGTAATATTTTGACATACGTATCATGTTTTTGCAATAACGGTGGCGTATCTTCAATCACCTCCTGGTGTTCGATAAGATATCTCGCAATATCCTGACGAGCCTCGCCCTCAAATAGTCCGACATGCGCTGATGTAAGCTGCTGGCGCACTGATGGATCGATAAGAAGCACGGCAAGCAAATCATCTTGACGTGATGAGTCGGCTACTGAATCGTTCACGCGTAGGTTATTTGATACGGGGCGAAGTCGTGAGGGTGCCTCAGATTTTCCTTGCGACATCTTTTCTCTGAGCGCCTCAAGTGAGGCTCCTGTCGTTCGCGCCATTAATTGTACATAGTGATCTTGATCGACCGGATCCGATAATGTCCGTATCACGTTCAGTCCTGCCGACGTGTACTGTCGTTTACCCGCTGCCGTTTTCATGTCAACACGTTGTTCATATTGGCCCAGCAACCAATCAACCGCCGGCTCGGCCATATCAATTGCCGTGCGCCACAAGGCAACATCCTGCTGAATAAGCTCGTCGGGGTCCTTGGCATCTCCTGGAAGCGTAATAATCGTGAGCTCCACACCCACAGCCTGCGCAATAGGAATTGCCCGTTCAGTCGCAGCCACGCCAGCCTTATCACCATCAAACGCCAGACGTACCTGAGCACTAAGACGCGACAATGCTTTCAAATGATGTTCGGTCATCGCTGTGCCCGCAGTTGCTACTACCATCGTCTCACCCGCCTGATGACTACTGATAACATCGAGATTTCCCTCAACGATCACCGCATAGTCATGGGCTCGGATCGCCTCTTTTGCCAGACTTAGGCCAAACACATGACGGCCTTTGTCATATAGCAATGTTTGTGGTGTGTTGAGATACTTCGGTGCGGATGGATCGTCATCGATAATCCGAGCTGTAAATCCAATTACCTGTCCCGTGCTATCCATCAATGGAACCATCATGCGGCCGCGAAATAAGTCACCACCAAAACGGTTCGTCAGGCCAGCATCGGACAATTCTTTTCCCGAAAAACCTTTTTTGGTTAAAAACTGCACCAATGCATCGCCCGTTGATGGAGCATAGCCAATCTGAAAGTCACGAACAATATCTTTACTCAGGCCTCGTTTTTTAAACACATACTCGAGTGCATGCTGATTACGAAGCAGACTCTGCTGGTAGTAGTGCGCAGCCAGTGTGTGTGCCGTCAGCAATCGCTTCTTCTTTTTTGCGATTTCGCCACTCCGGGCGGATTGATACATTGAAAGGTCAACCCCTGCCCGCCTGGCCAAATATTCCAGTGCCTGACGAAAATCCATTCCCTCAACCTCCATCACAAAGCTAAAGACGTCGCCACCCTTGCCACTCGAGAAATCATGCCAAATATGTTTGTCGGGACTGACCATAAAGCTTGGCGTCCTTTCGCCGCTAAATGGACTAAGACCTTTAAAGTTACGTCCAGCACGCTTGAGCTGGACGTATTCTCCAATAACGTCCTCGATGTTCAGCCGCGCACGTACCTCTTCCTTGGCATCTTGCATGCCCCTAGTATACCCCTTATACCCCCTAAGGTGCTAGCACGAGGACTATGCCCGGACTTTAGGTGAAAAAGTAAAGTTTTGGAATTTACTTCCAAAACAAGACGGAGGGGTAGACCCCTCCTTGGTAACTATGCTTAAATGGACGCATGTATCCGCAACAACCTGGCCAGCAGCCACAAGGCACCACCCCTACTCCACCGCAACCTCAGCAGCCTGGGCAACCGTACCCCGTGCAGCCCGCTCAGCAGTCACAAGGTGCTACCGCCCCTGCAGACCCGTGGCAGCTACAGCAGCCTCAGGCGACTCCGCAGCCACAACCTGGGCAGCCATTAGCGCAACCGGCGTCGCAACCCGTTCAATCATCATGGCAGCAGCATCCGACCGGTACCTATAACGAACCTGACGTACCACTGACACCAGATGGAATTGCACCAATTGACTATCTTGAACAGATTGCACCCAAGGAGAAGGCCTCTTTTGGATTCTCTCGCAAGCAAGTTGCTATCGTTGGCGGCGTCATCCTCCTGGCTTTTCTTGGTTTTGCCATTGCTGCCGTCTTACAAGGAAGCAAACCAAATATCAGCGCACTCAGCCAGCAAGTCCTCATGAAAGTTGGCGCGACGGGTGCTATTTCCAAGGACTCTCAAGAGCACCTTCGCAGTCGCGAGCTCGACGCCCTCAATAGTAGTCTGACTATCCAGCTCGCAAACACCAATACAGGGTTGACAAGTGCCTTTACAAGTGCCGGCGTGATTGTTGGTGAGATAGGAAACTCCAAAGAAGACGACACGAGCGCTGATACAACGAAGAAGCTTGACGATGCCAGGCTCAATGGAGTCTTTGACCGTGTTTACGCGAGAGAGATGTCGTTTAGACTAGCAACCATCATGGCACAGCTCGACTCTATCCATAGATCGACGAATAGCGCAGAGTTGCGGGAGTATCTAGAGTCAACCTACAAGAACCTTCAACCCCTTCAAAAGCAACTTGAAGAGTACAGCGCAACAACAAGCTAAGACGACGTGTTTGTGACAAGATTATAGCTAAGACGAACGAGGTCGTAGATTTCGTCGTCGGTTAGTTGGCCTGTGCATATAATGGTGTTCCAGTGCTTTTTATTAAGATGGTACCCAGGCAACACCGACTCGTATTTTTCTCGCAGGTTCGCGGCTAGCAGCGGGTCACATTTAAGACTGACACGAAGCGGCTTTGACCCGTCGGCAATAATAGCAAACAACTTCCCCTCGCCCGTTTCTTTGTGACCCACTTTATAGACGCTGGTACCCTCGCCAAAGGGATAATCTAACCAAGTGTTCGGAAAACTAAGTATATATGCTTCAAGTTCTTTGTGCGTCATAGTACCACTGTAGCATACTGCGGTTATTACGGCAGCGCGTGATAATGCGTTATGATACGGGCTGAGCTTAACTGATGATCGTACCACGCTATCTCCGCCAGTCGAACTGTCAACGGACCATCGACGGCCGAGTCATTACGGGCTCCTATATAGGGCGAAGCTGTCCACTCGCCAAATGAATCACTGTCAGACTCGCTAGCTACCGCACCCCTCAGTGGACCGTCAATATAAAGTGACACCTGATTGCTGGCGCGTATCAGTAGTAGCAATGGTTACTTCAAATGTTGCCGCAGCAATATTTGCGCCAAGCGCCGTGATATTACCGTTAACTGCCTGGGATGAACCGTTGAGAGAAATAGCCCGATCAACTGGTCCACTCACACGGCTTGGCGATCCAATCAAAGAGCCGTGGCGGTTATTACCAGATGGATCCTGAAAACGGAACCACTGATATGGATTGTCTGCTGCCACTTCTTCCTCAAAGGTGCCGGTGACGACAGCCACAGCAGGATCATAGTGTCAAGCACAAGCACCTTCCTTTGGTACGGTATTACCGCTCGTCACATGAAATGCCGGCACTCCATCTCGGTCACTATACGCAGTCAGGCAATACTCATTCGCTGCAGGCCTGTCATACAAGTAGCTCGTTCCTTTACTTTTTGGCAAGCCCTTGCCATCATTTGCCTCGTGCTCGGTTACAGGATAGGCATTCTTCCAGTTGAGATCGCTCTTGAGCTGGGCAGCCGCTTGCGACAAATCATTCTTCAGCACATTCGCTGCCGTTGTCCGCTGCCACGATCCCCATGCGAATACGGAGACTGAAATAAGAACACCGATTATGATTATCGTTACCGCTAGTTCTACGAGTGTAAAACCTGACAATTTTCGATAGGCATAAGTGGTATGCATGTCCTCAATATACCATGCATATGCAATAAAAAGAACTAGCGGGTTTGCAATAGCCCATACGGCGCATCAAGCGCACTCATCGTACGATCCCAGCCCAGCCGGTCGCGGACTGACTGCTCCACACTTGGCTCTGCAAGTCCCGTCAACGCCCGCCGATCGGTCTGTGTGATAACAGCGTCAAATTGATAGGAAGGACTTAGCCGTGACAAGCCTTTGCTCTCTGCCGTCTCAAGGCAATCGTCGTGATACGCACGGCATGTCTCACCTAACGCGAGCCACTCCGCAAGAGATCCCTCGTTGATTGTGACACGCGTATGAATCGCTGCCGACCGCATCAGTTCGGGGTTCCAGTTTTGATCAAACATGAAATTTCCCATCGAGTATACAATCAGTTTACCTTTGTAAGCTTCGGTTGACTGCACCCAGTGAGGGTGGTCCCCCAACACTACATCTACTCCTGCATCAATCAGGCGACGATAAAAGTCAGTCTTGATTTGGTCAGGCACTGGCTTGTACTCCGCACCCATATGCGGCATTGCAAATACTGGCATCATCTTGCTGTAGCGCGAGATCTCATCGACCGCCGCCTGTGATGGAATACGGAACACCCCGTGATATGCACATATTGCTACTAGCAGAAATTCTTTTTTTGTACTGTCATCGCTGTACTGTACCGTCACCGGAAGTGCAACAACCTCGCATATGTCATCAAGTTTGTTGGGGTCATAATGTCCGAAATACTGAATCCCCTGTTCATCAAGATGCTCCTTCGTCTCCTCAAAGCCATCGACTCCCTGATTGTCAGTATGATTGTTTGCCAGGCTAAATGCCGTGAACCATTTCTTCGCCTCGGGTAAGAAATCCGGGGAGCAATTAAACTGGAGATTCTCTTCTTGCTCGGCGGCTGTCATATGAACGCTTGCCTTCATGGGGCACTCGAGACCCGATATCCAGGCATCGTAATCATCGCGCTGCAGCTCATGTAAACGAGAGAAGGGATATGCATGCCCTAACGGGCTCTTCATTGCATATTCGTGTGTATAACGACCCCAAAATGTATTGCCCAGAAAGAGAACATCAGATGTCACCGCCACAGGTGAAGGCGCCGGTGTCGATACATCAGGTGCTGGCGTCGATAGCTCGTCCCGCGGCCATACTGTCCATGCAATCAAACAAGTGCCAACAAGAATAATCACTCCGCCAACTACAAACGGCCATATACGCCTCCGCCCCCTCACCTGGATAGTCATACCTACAGTGTACGGCTAGGCACGAACTTTGCCAAGATAATACTTGAGCTCCTGAATACTGCCTCGGATGTCTTCCATCGCGCGGTGAGCTTCGGGTTTAGCGAACTTCTTTTTGTATTTGCCATCAAAAACCACTTTCCAAGCACTAACGTCGAGCATCCGATAGTGTAAACGTGCATTCAGCCTAGGCCATTCGTTTTCGATAAACTTACGATCTTGATGAATTGAATTTCCCGCCAGAATCACCTGGTCGCCCTTGGCAAAATGCTTATCAAGAAATGCCAGTAATTCATTTTCTACCGTACGACCATTCTTGCCGGTCTCGTTCTGTGCCTGCAAAGCATCACGCACGCCCGAATACTTGTCCCAGAACTCACCCACCATACGTTGTTTCATAAGATTAGTGCCGACCTTTTTTACTGCTTCGTACGTCGCAACTTCAATAAAATCCCAATCGGTTGCAATCGCTGCTATCTCCATGATTCTGTCGTCAGTAGGACTAAGTCCCGTCATCTCAAGATCAATCCAAAGTAGTTTTGCGCGCTGTGTCATACGTACAGTGTATCATATGGATCAGGGTGGTTGTTTGTAATAGTTTATATTTCATGATATAGTAACAGTGTTCTTGGCACCTGCCTTGGATACCCACAAGAGAAAGGGTCAGTAATGACCACTTCAGCAACCCTCAACCTGACACACCACGACTCCACCGTGGGGGACCTGATGGCAGAGCTCGTCGAGCTCTGCCAGAAGCACCTCGTCATTCCGCACTACGTGCGGAACTGGAGTCGCAACAAGGCGACCGACTCGTTCGTGCGTGCCATCAAGGCTTCCCCCGAGAAGCTGGACACGGCACTGCGTGAGCTGGTGGCTCGTGGCGTCTTCGCCCACGGTAGTCAGGGCTACGTGCTCGCCGACAACTGATCGCCCCTCACGGGGTAGTCGTTTCGGCTGAGCTATCCCACCGGGTGAGTGCGGGCATCACGCCCGCGCTCACCCCACCTACATCGATCAATAAATAAGAGATTGCCTCAGGCAATCTCTTATTTATTGTGAGGTAGCACGTAAATCTTATTTGCTTTTGTCGAGTTTATCAAGCTTCATGATATGGATAATCCAGTAAATCACGAGTGCTGTCGCAAGCAGCGTAATCGCCGATGACACAAATGCCCCCCATGCAAAGTCCGCATTACGTCCCCATAGCTCGACATGCCAAACTGCTGCCTGCAGTCCTGCTTGTGAACCAACCACAAACTGTACGATTGGATTAATGAATCCTTCAACCAGTTTTGCTACTGTATCGCCTGCTGCAGTACCAATTGCCAAACCAACCGCTAGGCCAATCACGCCTTGTGTGCGGATAAATTCAATAAATCCATTGCCATGGCTCGCACCGCCTTTTACGGCCGAGGCCGCTCCCGCCTTTGTCTTTGCCGCAACGCTCTTCACCGATGGTCGTTTCGTTTTTTTAGCTTCTGCCATAGTATTCTCTCCACTTTTACTATTTATAGGCATAGCATACACCACTTGTTACGGTGTAAACAACCGTTTGCGCTGATCTTGCGTCTTCCTTAGTCGTCCCCGAACCGCAGCCGTCGATTTCTTCTGCCGTGCACGCTCTTCAATCATTGCTTCGTACGCCTCAATTGCATCGTCGAGCAAGTCAGCTTTCCCGGCCAATATCCCTAGCCGTCGGCGCTGGTCGGCCGGCCATAACCTTAGCACGAGGTCCTGTGTTGGCCATAGACTTTCTTCGACGATCCGAATATCATCGAGTGCCATTGCAACATTACCTGCATGGGCTAGTTCCCGTACAAGCTGAGTCGGTCCATACAATCGGTTGCGCCGATCAATATCGGGGTATACCCCATCAAGCGTGCTAAACGCTTGATGGGCGGTAGAAAAATCTTTTCGTGTCACTGCATGAGTAAAATTAGCATATGATTCCAGCAGCGCACGCCCTTGTTCGGGTCGATATGACCGCATCACTAATGTACTAGCCTGTCGAACTGCTGCCTCGCCCTTGAATCGATAGTCCCGCCCCACCGTAAAGCTCATCCACGGCCGCTCAGCTAGCGCTTGTTCTTTGTCGGGAAAATGTGAACGTCCTAATACTATATCGCCCCGTAGTCTATTGACTGCCCCATACTCGTTATCCTGATCGGCAAGTGGTGTACCACCAAACGCCGGCGTAATGTCGATATACAGAGGCTTTACCGCCGTATCGATCAGATTGACTCGATGCGACCCCTCATCTTCAAGTAACAAAAACGAGTGTTGATTCGCAAAACTAATCCAGTGATTAATCCCTACCGCGTCCAAACATTCTGATGCCACAATTGAATGGCCATGACAATTTGTCCGATGAGTTTCGGCGATGGCTTCAGGGCTAAACGGCGGATGAAGCGGAGTATGCGGTTCAAACCGTAACGTTTGCCGAACAAGGTTGGCAGTCGCATACGCGGCTTCAACCCGATCATCATAGGTCTGGTCCGACGTCTCATATGCCGCCTTGATCGTGCGCAGTCGAGTCGACTCCAGAAGAGCTTCTGGCGCAACGCCAGCTTTTATCATTTCGGGCCGTGGAGTAATCAAATGATCTGCATACATAGTATTTTATAATTATACCATAATTTTAATTATTTATCAATCATTATAACAAAGAGGACTGAGGAGAAAAGAAGGGGCCGGCTGACACCAACGACGGGGTGTGTCGTGGTGCCAGCCGGGGAACGCCCCGTCGGCCCTGTAGGGCTAACGGGACAGCTTGATGGAGATGATGCCCTTGTCGGGCACAACTCGGACCTCAAGGTCGTCAGTCGTCTTCATCGACATGACTGTCGACTTGAGCGTCTGTGTTGTCATGCACCGACCCAGCTTCAGTTTTGACCGCACCTCAGACCAGTTGGCAGCCCGTACGGAACCGCCAACCTTCTTGAGCGCAGCCGTCACATGTCGGCAGTCCTGGCTCCCGCCAGTATGCCGCGTTCCTGAGAGTGTCATCTCTCCTCCAAAATGTTTTGCCTCGGGGACGGTCCCCAAGGTCAGATGCTCTGACCCGACAAAAAACGCCGAGGTTTTCCCTCGGCGGTCGTTTTCGGATGCAGATGCGTGCAAACTACGGCGCCGAGGGCACATCAAACATGAGTCCGAGAAGAATACATGTGTTGATATGATTCGTAACTACCATAGTTCACTTCTTAACGTACAGTAAACATGGCTGATGCGCAAGTATGTTTCGCTTACATTCGCTCTGGAGCGTGGATACCCAGAATTGCCAGACCAGCCTTTAGTGTATCGGCGTAGGTCATCACCAGACCAGCGCGATGCGCTTCCTGGTCCGATCCCACCACCTGGTTTTTCTCATAGTATCGGTTAAATTCTTGTGCCAACTCAAATAAGTAATTACAGATATGATGTGGCTCTAGTAACTTGGACGCCTGGTCTACTACTTCGTGATATTCGCCAAGCTTCCGCACCAGCGTTCGATCCTCGCCCTTCACCTCAGTGAGTGGCTGCACCTGGGCAGTTACTTTATCAAGGATACTGCGTGCGCGAGCATGGGCATACTGGAGATAGCTACCCGTGTTACCGGTCAGACTGACCGCCTCACCAATATCAAAGACAACATCACTACCGATTTTTACCTTCAAAAACTGATAGCGCAGCGCGCCGGCAACGATTGCGTCGGTCGGCTCGCCGCCGCGCCCCACGATTGCCTCACCAAACTGGTCAAACAACCAAGCGATCTCGATGACATCGCCATCGCGGCTGCTCATTTTACCCGTACTCAGCTTGACCGTACCGGTTGAAATGTTCACTGTCACGCCCTTCTTATCTGGCCAAACGAGTTCAGCTGCTGCAATCACACCCTTAAAATAATCGCGTTGCTCTTCGGCTGTGACGATATAGCTATGATCGGGGTGATACTGTTCGTCTTTGAGCTGCATCAATCCGAGGTCACGGGCAGCATATAGCCCACGGCCGTTCGATGACACAAACGCATTATCAAATGCGCCATGTTCACTGCCCTTAAAAATCAGCGCACCGTCTGACTCCTGAAACACATCAGGGACATGCTTTTGGACCGTTAACACGCCGCGATAATCGGCATCGCTCTCAAGGAATCTTCGTTCGGTTGGTACGTTGCCCAGACGTGCAACCGTGCGGTCGATTTGCTCAAAACTCCACGCCTTACAAAGATCATAGATTTGGATATATAGCGCCGATTTTGGCTCGAACGACTGTTCGGCCAGGTCTTGGATTTCCGCTTTTGCTGCCTCATCCCCTTTGTATGCTCTTGATCCTTCGGCGTACATTTTGCTCATAAAAGTATTACGCTCGTCCTCAGGGATTGCCTCAATTCTAGAGAAGTCACCATCTGCGTACCGTAACAAGCTATACATGCTTTTGCCCACGTGCAACCCAACATCGCCATGGTAACTGACACGGTGCACATGCGCACCACTCACCGCCAAAAGATTAGCAATGGTGTCACCCAGTATGGCATTGAAGGCATGTCCGATATGCATCGCCTTGAATGGATTAGGATTGTTTGTCTCAATGACAATAGTCTGTTCTTTACGCGTCGCCATCGGTTCTTCGCGGATTGCCGCGAGTAACGCCGTCCCGTTCAAACGGATATTAATAAAACCAGGTCCTGCGACTGTCACCTCTGCAAAATCTTCAATACGGCGCAGTTCGGAAGCCAGTTCTTCAGCAATCTCACGGGGACTACGTCCGAGTGGCTTGGCGAGCTGCAAGGCGACATTAGTCGCCCAATCACCAAATTGAGGATCGGGGCGAGTCATTACAACTTCGACATCCTGGTCGAATAACTTTTTTACAGCCTCAGCAATTGTCTCATTCATCACATCTATTGTAACAGATGACGACTATTCGATTTCGTTTTCTTCGTACACCACAAATTCAGGAGTAAATGAAGACGGACTCAAGCCTTTGACATGCTCGAGCAAAAAGTTCAGCACGCTGTAATCATCGACATGCTCGTCTTCAAAAAGATGATGTTTATTTTGAGTGTTCATATCAATGTTTTATCACACTTATGCTTGTACTGCAAGAATTTTGACGCTACGTCCGTAGAGCGCTCTCCAGCAATCCAACAAACAATGGATGTGCACGAAACGGACGGCTGCGGAACTCGGGATGTGCTTGGGTAGCCACAAAGTATGGGTGTCCTGGTGCTTCTATATATTCGACAAGCTTGCCATCAGGACTGGTACCGCTCACCGTCAATCCGCCCCTCTCAATCGCCTTCATAAACGTCTGGTTCACCTCGTACCGGTGGCGGTGTCGTTCGGTGACTGTTGTCTGACCGTACAACTTTGCTACTGTCGAACCTTTCTGTAGCTCCGCCGTGTAATCACCAAGGCGCAAGGTACCGCCCGTTGACTCTTTACCCTGTTGGCCCTCCATAATATACACCACGTTTTCAGGCGTTTCGGGATCAAACTCGGCACTATTGGCTTGCTTCAACCCACCACGGCGTGCAGCAGCAATCACTGCAGCTTGAAGGCCAAGACAAATACCAAGATATGGAATATCATACTCAAGCGCATATTTGGCAGCGGCGATCTTGCCCTCGGCGCCACGCGTGCCAAAGCCACCAGGCACTAACAACGCATCGACCTTATCAAAATCTTCATCAGTCGCATCCTCTGCGTTGATCCATTTAATATTAAGGCCAATTCGCAGGTTCCACGCTGCCGCCTTCAGCGCCTCGATCACTGAAATATAGGTATCTTCATTATCCATGTATTTTGCCACTAATCCGACAGTAACTCGCTTGATCGGCATCGCGCTTTGGCGTGCAATAATATCGTCCCATTTATCGAGCTGTGGCTTCTTCGTTACACCAGTAAACGTCGACAGTAAATCGTTCAGACCATTGCTGGCGACAATCGATGGGATGCGAAATACCGTATCAACATTGGGCATCAACTGCACCTGCTTTTCTGGTACGCCGCCAAACAGTGCAATCTTTTTCGCCACGCTCTCGGGCGCTGGTTCGTCCGTACGGACAATCACGGCGTCAGGCACAATACCAAAACCACGAAGATCATTTAATGCATTCTGAGCCGGTTTAGTCTTAAACTCTTTGCTTGTGCCAATAAACGGCACATACACAACATGAACAAACAAACAATTCTCGCGTCCAACACGCCAGGCAAACTCACGGATTGCCTCCACAAATGACAAGCCTTCGTAGTCGCCAACCGTGCCGCCGATTTCGACAATATGCACATCGCTACCATCGCCAGCCTCGGCAATCTTGTCCTGGATTGCACCCGTCAGATGTGGTACCAATTGGACCGTTTTGCCACCAAAGCCGCCATCGCGCTCTTTCTGAATAAGATCTAATAGTAAACGCCCACTTAGAGTCGCATTCTTCTGCGTCAGTTCAATATCGAGAAACCTCTCGTAATGTCCAAGATCAAGATCAGTTTCCGCTCCGTCCTTGGTCACGAAACATTCGCCATGCTCCGCAGGATTAAGCAAACCCGCATCTACATTAAGATACGGGTCGCATTTTTGAATTGAAACGGCAAGACCTTTGGCCTGCAAGACGGCACCCACGCTGGCCGCGGTAATGCCTTTTCCTACCCCCGAGAGTACACCCCCAGTTACAAATATGTATTTTTTCGCTCCCATGTTTGATTGCTCTTCCATGGGGTTTCATTATAGCATTCTTTTATTATGGCACGCTATATGTAGGATGTTGTAGTAGTTACACTACGCTATATGTGTGGATAAGTACAGTCGTTATCGTGCTATAATAAAGGAATTATGGACAATAAAAACAAAAAAGTTGACCTTCAAACCCTCTATCCAACCGCCCTCACACAAGGTCAAATATACGAGAAAAATCTCGAACGGAGGCGACGCCTACCGACACCACCCTCATTTGCTCGCACAAAAGTAGCGTTGCTTCTGGGATTCATCTGCTTTCTATTGCTACTTCTCATGTTCAACCTTGAATACTTTTGGTCGATGGGGCTATCGGGTATCTCGGCCTCATTCCTCATTATGATCGGTGTTGGAATTGGCGGAAAGTTTGTCCTGTCATACACAGCACGTATTTTCGAGATGTTCGCCAGGACTATAGGACTGTTCCTTGTGCTCTGTGGCTTGTTCATTATTATCCTTATGATTGCGCACCAATTCGGCTGGCTGACGGGCATGCCTACGCCACTCACCGCGCTATCCCTCAGCGGTATCTTTGCTGCTCTGTCATTTACCATGCTTTGCTTTATGCTGCGCCGTCAATAATAGACGTGATATCTGAACCCTTTTTATACCGTAGGATTGGACCTGTCTCCATATCCCAGGCATGCTGCACCGCGCCGAGCAGCTGCCAACTGCGCAGCACTTCGTTGCTACCAGTAAACAGGCTCTTGCGGCTGTGGATAGCGTCAACAATCACCTGTTCATAGGCATCAGGGAGCTTTTCATCCTCGGGAAAATTAAATCCCAGCGTACGTGTCTCGAACTCACGGGCATAGCCTGGTTTTTTCACAAACAGCTCAATATGAATACCTTCGTCAGGCTGAATTCTGAAGACAATACAGTTGCTCTGCGCTTCGTGCAGCTTCTTAAGATGAATACGTACTTCTGTTGTCTTCTCGTGTAGCGCCTTTCCTGCAATCAGACGAATTGGCACATCAAGCCAGCGCGGCTGGGTTGATTGCAGCTCGAGGCTGACAAATGTCTCGGTCTGGCTACCTGGATTTTCAACCTCTTCCTGATATCCCTCGTACTGTGCTCGGATCGCTGCAGCTGGGTCCACCGGACGCAGCAGCTCTAGTGCCTTAAAACGGAGTTCGGGCAACTCTTGCCAGTCGAACTCATGAGGAATATCCATCAGTGTTAGTGCCAATAATTGCATCAAATGCCCCTGCACCACGTCACGCAAGGCACCCGTTTGTTCGTAAAATTGTGCCCTGCCCTCGATGCCAATTGTCTCACTGGCAATAATCTCGATCGACTGAATAAAGTTATTGTTCCAAATATGGCTAAACAGGGCATTACGGCCACGAAACGCCACGATATCCTGTGCCATCTCTTTGGCAAGATAGTGGTCAATTCGGTACAACTGATCCTCTGTATAATATCGGGCTGTGCGTGTGATAATATCCTGCGCCGATACCAGGTCAACGCCAAATGGTTTTTCAAACAATATCTTGACGTTTGGCGTATTGATTCCTGCCTCACCCATAAAGTCAACGATCTGCGTCGCAGCCATTGGAGGTACGGAAAGATACACAACCAGCTGCTCGTCGTCGCCCAAAGCAAGCTGCTCTTTCAGCCGCTGGTAATCCTGTACGTCCGCCACATTCATTGTCACGATTGAAATACGATCCAAGAGGTCAGTACTGCCAAGCGAGCGCTGCAACAGTTCCGCTACATCCACTTCCCGGCGCGACACACCAATAATGGACACGTCATCAAAATCACCCGTCTTTACAATTGCGCGCAGAGCCGGAAGCAACTTGCGCGTACTGAGGTCGCCCGTGATACCAAAAATAAGGAGTTTTGTCTTCATACTATCTCTATTTTACAGTAATAAAAGGCTCAGTGCCACCACCGTAAATCCTGCTATCAATCCGTAGACCACCTGGTGTTTATCTGTCTGATAGCGTCGTGCTGCTGGTAACAGTTCATCAATGGCAACAAACACCATCATGCCAGCGACGAATCCAAACAACAGCCCCATTAATTCGGCTGGGATGATGAGTTGCAGTAGCGCGATACCAACCAGCGCCCCCAGTAGCTCTGCCAAGCCCGATGCCGTCGCCCACCAAAACGCCTTCTTGCGGCTCTTGGTCGCCGCATACACCGGTGCTGCCACCGCGATGCCTTCAGGAATGTTATGAATCGCAATCGCGATAGCCAGTGCAATACCAACGGTCAAATCTTGGTACGATGCCAAAAAGGTCGATATGCCTTCGGGAAAGTTGTGCAGTGCCAATACTAACGCCACCAACAGCCCGCTACGTAGGAGCTTCTTGTTTGCCTTGGTGTCGTGGCCGCTCAGCCCGTCCTCGCTACCCTCTAGTTCATTGGGATTTAGCGATTTTGGCAAGATCCTATCAATCATCAGCACCACCGCAATACCAGCAAAGAATGCCCCGTACACCAGCCATTCCATTGCCCCGTCCGCCCCCTCGAGCCCCAGCGGTAATATCTCCACAAACGACACAAACAACATTGCCCCGGCAGCAAATGCCAGTGCCACGGCAAGCATTGGCCGATCGAGCACCTTTTTATGTGTCGCCAACAACCCGCCGATACTTGTGGCAAGTCCGGCAAGGAGGGTGATAAGGAATGCAGTTATCATGGTAGTTAAATAAAGGCTCGCACTATGTACGAGCCCTCCCTTTCGCGGTCACGATGCCTACTGGCAGCCTTCACACATCGTCAAATCAGCTGGATCAAGCGGCGCAAAGGCAGTGCCGTTTGCAGCTGCTGATGCCTGGGCGGATGCGTTTGCATTTGCCATTGCCTGATCAATAGCAGCAAGCTTTTCCTCCAAAGTCATGTCGTCTGAAATGATTTGTGATGCGTTCATTTTGTGTTGTCCCCTATTACCCTTATATTCTTTTTGTGGTGGTTTCTATGTCTGATTATACGCCACATATAGCGTAACACAAGCATTTTGCAAGCTTTTTTAGCTGTAAAAATACCAACAATTGCCTGTGGATTTCTGGTCATTAAACTGCCCCAGAGGTAGCCGATAGGCGCTGGCCACGTCAAACACTGGCGGTAGCGATCCAAGACGATTCGCCGCAACCGTGCGTGCGTGCGCGTCATCATCACCCGTCAATTTCTCTGCACTACCATTCACATACACACCTTTTGGACCCTTACTCATATCGGACGAGACGAGTGAAATACTTACCCTGCTATCGCGTGCGATATTCTGTGAATGCGTCGTCGTTTCCTTTGAAAACCAGTACACGTACTCGCCATCTGTGACCATATGGAGCGGCGACGACCACGGAGACCCATCTTCATTAATTGTAGCGACTGTTCCGATCACATTCTCGTCAAATACTAATTGTGCTTGCTCTGTCATACCCCCTCCTTTGCTTGTGGCTATACTTAGCCCTTTAATCTCTCCGGTAATGGTGCGTCAAATCTTATCTCTGGCACGTCATCCATGATGAAATCTGGTGGCAAGTCAGTGTACTGTTGCCGGTACGCCTCGGTTGCCGCGCCAAACACCGCGTCGTCCCAACTGAATCCCAACGCTGCGGCGGTATCACGAACAGCCTGTTCACTGTATCCCTCGATCTCGATAAACGGTCGTAGCCATGGCCACTCATCAATAACCACTTCGACCTCGCCAAGTTTCCATGTTTCACGCTTTGTTTCTTGGTAACTTTTCGGTATCAGTCCAGAGTTCTGCAAAATACTGCGTGCATCCTCAAAGTGACTGACCACCACCTCAACCTCTTTTGCGCCGTGCAGCCCGATCTCATCGAACTGCTTGTACGTCATAGTTGCCTTGTCACCCTCGTCACGTACCCGCACATAGGCATCCTTATTGCGATCAACAAGGTAGAACACTTGTCGCCGCATGAGCCTCATTGGGTATTCGCAGTGTGCCCCGGCTCGCCTTAGCTGCCTCTGTATTTCGGAAATATCGACATCGACGAACTTTACCTCGATTTCCGTCTTCATGGCTTAGTTTCCGCTGTTTACTTCGTAACTGGTGTTGGTGCTTTCAAAGAAGTTCACGAGCTCTAGCGTGTCGTTAGCCGTCGCCATCCATTTGGCAGGGTTCGGTACGTTATATTCAGGTTCGAATCCAAGCTCGACAAGGCGTCGGTCGGTCATGTGCATGACGTACTGGTTGACATAATCAGCATTGAGGCCAAGGATACCCTTTGGCAACATATCCTCGTTATATGCCTTCTCCAGTTCGACCGCTTGCAAGATCAGCGCACGAATCTCATCAGCAAACTCTTGCGTTTGTAGTTCTGGGTTTTCATCCAAAATCGTCAGTAGCAAGTTGATGCCGAATGTCAGATGAAGATTCTCATCCTTAGTAATCCAGTCAAGAAGTGATCCGACATTACGGAGCAAATTGCGCTGGCGGAAACTCATACCTACCATAAAGCCGCTATAGAACCAGATACCCTCAAGCACGATGTTATAGGCAACCAGGCTGCGCACAAATTGTTTCTTACCTTCGAGGCTGTAGATATCAAGGTTCGGATCAAGCATCACATCAAGATGCTTGTTTTGGAAGTCCGCCTTGTCAGCCAATGACTTTTTGCCAAATCCGGCGGCGTAAATCTCTTCACGGTCAAACGGAAAGGTCTCGATGATGTATTCAAAGGTCATAAAGTGATTGGCCTCTTCCCACATCTGCTTGGATAGGTACAACTGCGCTTCAGCCGCGTTAACATATGGGTAAATACCAAAGGCGAGTGACTTATTAATCAATAGCTCGTTCGGATTGAGATAGCTAATGACCGTCTTCAGCGCGTGCCTTTCATCATCAGTCAGCTTTTCAAAGTCCTGTAGATCTTGCACTAACTGTACCTCGTTTGGAAACCAAGTGTTGGCTACCGCTTGGTTATATAAATCCATTGCCCATGGGTAACGGATAGGGTGCAGGCTGAGCCCGTCACGAAGACCCGATCCTAAGATGCCTCCCTGTGGATGTTGATAGTCTGACATATTACTTCTCCTCCATTATTATGTTGTGTTTTGCAATAAATCCATCGATCCGTTCGATATGTCGCTCAAGGCGAGTAATCTCGTGACTTGCTCGGTTCACGGCACGCTGGGCACGATGAAATTCCAGCGCTGCCTCGCTCAGGCGATCAGTATATGACCGACGAAGTGTCGCAATCATTCCATGAATTTCGCTGCGGTCTTTGTCGCCAAATGTTTCGTCAAGCAGCTGGCCTGAGAGGTGCTTTTTTGTATCAACCATTACGCGCTCCTCTTAGCAAAGCCAAAGCCGCGTGCGCCGCCCTGTCGCTTGATCTTCGTCTCTGCAGTCTTTTCGACCGACACCGTCGTCTGCTCTGACTGGTGGCGTGGCTTCACGTGGAGATAGTAGGTCGTCTTCAGACCACGCTTCCATGCCTCGCTGTAAATCTTGACGTATTCATCAATATCACGTGTCTCAAGGTACATATTGCGGCTGATTGCCTGATCAACCCATTTTTGCGCTCGGGCTGCAACCTCGATGAATGCGTATGGCGATAGTTGGAAGCTGGTGCGATAGACCGCCTTCACTTCATCAGGAATACCATCGATGTTTTGGATGTCGCCCTGATTGGCAAACACTTCCTCTTTGACGCTTTCCCACAAATCAAGTCGCTTTAGTTCGCGAACAAGATTCGGATTCACTTCGAGAAACTTACCGTTCAGCGTGCTACGGC
>DAICXK010000004.1:66181-66485 GCA_027312225.1 Candidatus Saccharimonadota bacterium | reverse complement strand
CATTCCGAAAGAAATGCTGCGCCTGTTGGGTGAGCTGAAATATCGTACCAGCTACGGTCAGAACGTATTGATGCACAGCACTGAGATGGCACACATTGCCGGCATGATCGCCGAAGAGGTTGGGGCTGATGTTCGCACCGTCAAGATTGCCACCCTGTTGCACGATGTCGGCAAGGCGGTCACACACAAGATCGAGGGCAAGCACCACCATATCGGTGCCGAACTAGCCCGCAAGCATGGTTTGTCTGATGCAATTGTTCACGCAATCGAAGCACACCATGACGATATCGAAGCGACAACACCA
>DAICXK010000004.1:0-66171 GCA_027312225.1 Candidatus Saccharimonadota bacterium | reverse complement strand
GTGGTTCGTGTGGTTGACGCTGTTTCGGCGGCACGTCCAGGCGCTCGCAATATCAGCGCCGAGAACTTCGCTGAACGCATGCGTGATCTCGAGAACATCGCAACAAGCTTTAATGGTATCGACAAGGCGTATGCAATCAGTGCCGGGCGCGAGGTACGAGTTATCGTCAATAATAAATCAGTAGACGATCTTAGTGCAATCAAGTTGGCCCGCGATATTGCAACCAAAATCGAGAGTACCATGCAGTATCCTGGTACGATTAAGGTGAACGTGATTCGCGAAACTCGCGCGATTGAATTCGCTAAGTAGTCTGACGGGTATAAAGAACGTATTACGCCGCTTTCGCAGCACGTTCTTTTACTGCCATATCCATTATTTCATGCAATCCCGAGTCATCACCATAGGCGAGCGAGCGATAACTTGCTTCGTTATTCTGATCGGCAGTCACCCCAGAAAGGTCAAAGTCGTAGCCAGCTTCATCAGCAAGCTGTCGTATGAATTCACGCTGGGCGCGGCCGTTACCTTCGCGGAACGGATGGATCGCGTTGAGATGACCTAATAGTTCAGTGGCCTCGATGACGAATGCATCACGAGGAAGACCTTGAAGGAAATCTTTCTCTGCTAATTTTCGAAACGTGTCTTTGGCATATGCTTCGATATGATACGGCTCGGTAAAATTGACGCCTTTGCTAATGCCGACAGGCCGAACCTCACCCGCCCAATCAGGATAAACATCTTGGAATAAGTTGAGGTGGATTGTTCTAAGATGCTCAAAGTCGAACGTTCGCGGAATCGTGTCTGCGCCAACTGCGAGGCGCGCCTGAGACAATATACGCTCTGCATCCTCCAGCTCCTGAGGATCTTCAATGCCGAGTGAGTTTCGTAGGACATCTGTGCCAGGGGCAAAAAAGTCATACCATGTGTTAGGTTTGTCAGGCTGCTTTTTGCTCATCATCTGCATCCTTGCTGAAGTGAAACCGTGGATGAGGCTGGCGATTGTTCGGCCCAGACGGATCGTATGACGACCCGTTAATTGCACGGAATGTTTTGGCTTTCTCGCGAAATTCGTCGCTGACCTTGCCGACATATTCGTCGATGTCTATTTCTCCCAGTACGATTTTAATGAGTGTCTCACGATCTTCGGGCGGTGTTGCAAGTCCTTCAAGGCGGTCCGATGCAATAATAAAATCAACTAATTTCTCGGCTTTTTTTCGTGCATCGTCTTGGTTTGTCATGACGTTTATTGTATAGGATGGCGGGCGGATTTGCTATGTACAACGAGGTTACGCTCGCAGTAGTCGCTAGTAGCTTGAGGTGGTGGGTATCGCGAAAGGTGCGAACAACGTCAAGTATAATGAGACGTATGGAAGATCCAACCCCTCTCACGATTGAACCGGGCGTGTACCGTCATACAAAGTCAGGCAAACGATATGAGGTACTTGGCGTCGCCCTGCACACTGAGATGAATGAACAGCTGGTCATCTATCGTCCGTTATATGAATCACAGTACGAGATATTCGCTCGTCCATATGCGATGTTCGTTGAGTCAGTCATGCTTGGCGGTCAGACGGTTGCGCGATTCACGCGAGAATAGGGATATACCTCTCAAGCTTTACAATTATCTCTGTCAGGGATATAACTTGATGACATGAGCAACGTGGCGCGCGAGGCAGGTCCTTTTTTAGTTTTTGTTGACCCACCAGAAGATGGAAGAGCATTTGGCGGTTCGCGTCTCTTGTTCCGAAGCGCTGCACGTGAATTTGACGTGGATGTGACCGATCAAGAAGATTATGATTGGCTTGTCGGGTTGAATTATGTCATCAGGGGAATGCGCCGAGAGGTCTACGTCAACACGTAGTCTCGACCGCGAAGGTCTCTTTCGTCGTATAATAGAATATAGCTAAACAAAGGAGTGCCCGTATGAATGTCGATGCCTATATCAATCAGTTCAACGGCGAAGTGAAAAAGCGCCTAGAAGTCATACGTCTCCTTGTTCGAACCACAGCGCCACAGGCGAATGAATTAATTTCGTATGGCATGCCATCCTACAAACTAAATGGCAAGCCGCTGGTGTATTTTGCGGGCTACGAAGGTCATATTGGATTTTATGCGACGCCAAATGGTCACCAGGTATTTGCTGAAGATTTTTCAAAGTACAAACAAGGTAAGGGCTCGGTACAATTTCCGAATGATCAGCCGTTGCCAGTCGACTTAATTAAGCGTGTTGTGACGTATCGAAAAAAGCAACTGAGCGTTAACAAAGTTCGTCCTGCGTGATCGTTGGGCTAGCAGTAATTACGAGCTTACTGTGTTTCGCCGGCGCTCTAACACGCTGGAAATAATGGCGACTGAAATAACGATGAGTCCTAGTGATCCCGTGAACCACTCTGGCGGCTCGACGTGATAAAGTTTGACTAGCATGATGATTCCCAGCGCCAAGATCGCCCAGTGTGCGCCATGTTCGAGATAGCGATATTTTCCTAACGCGCCAGATCGCATCAGGTATACTGTCAGTGAACGTACCCAGATTGCGCCGGCACCAAGACCTGCAATAATCAAAACAATCTCGTTGGTGATGGCAAACGCCCCGATGACGCCGTCTAAAGAGAACGAGGCATCGAGAACTTCAAGGTACATAAACGATCCAAAGGCGGCTAAACCGACAAGCTTGGTGGCAGATGCTTTTTGCCGTTTCTCAAAGAATGACCCAAAAATATTGAGGCCAATATGGAGAAGTGTTCCGATGATTGACGCCACCAGCACTGTAACCTTATGCGCATCATCAACAGTGAAATAAAGGGCCATGGCAGCGCTAAGCATGACGAAGACGGTGAGATTCTGGTAGCCGCCTGCCCTTGCCAGCTGCTTTTCGATACGCGACAACCAGTGAATATCCTTTTTACGGTCCATAAAGTAACTGATGCCGATCATGATCAGGAATGTGCCACCGAAGGCATCAATAGTAGGGGCGGCGTGGTGAAGCGTTTCACCGTACTGATCTGGGTTATAGAGGGCTAGGTTGACGACCTCCATAAAACCATGTCCAGACGTCAGCATGACAATGATAATAGGTAACAGGAAACGCACCACAAACACCGCAATAAAGATACCAACAGTCAGGAAGAGCTTTTGCCAGAATGGCGACATGCGTACCAACACACGGCTATTAATAACGGCATTGTCAAAGCTGAAGGTGACTTCGAGGACAACGAGGATGGTAAAGAGTAAGAACCCCATCAGCCCGCCATGCAGTAGCATCAGCACGCCAAGCGTGATAGTAATAAGGCTGGATAGCCAGAAAATTTTCAATGGGTTTACTGTTTCTGCAGACACAACTTATACAGTATAGCGACTGAGGGGGTGGATGTAAAATCTATATTTATCGTGCATCTTGATTTATCATCGAGAGTATATTTTAATAGTCATAAATGGGTAAACCTATCTCGGACTTTAGGGTTGTCGCAACCTCAGCGTTTGTTAGCTTATTTGACGTGGCGCTCAATATCTTTGTGGCAATTATTACGGGCAGTACTGTCATGCTGGCACAAGCCCTGCAGGGCCTCTCTGACCTTGTGACGGGCGGCATATTATTTTTTGGCGTTCGTCGGTCCAAGCGCACGGCTGATCACAACTTTCAATTTGGCTATGGACGTGAAGTCTTCTTTTGGGTGCTGATCGCGGGAATTATCATGTTTGCCGGTACAGGCGGTGCGTCACTATACTTTGGGTATCAGCAACTCGTTAACCCAGGTCCAGTTGAAAGTGTGTGGATTGCGATGGTGATGCTAGTCATCGGATTTATGACGAACTTTTACGCATTTCGTCTTAGTCTAAAGCGCCTAGCGCAGCGCAGCAACGGTGGCAGCGTGTGGAAACAATTGTTGTCATCGAGTATCGTTGAAACAAAGGCGACATTTGTAATCGATCTATTAGGAACATTGGCCGCCGTGTTTGGTTTTACTGCACTAATTCTCTTTATCATAACCGGGCACGAACAATTTGACGGTATCGGTAGTATTGTTATTGGTCTGTCTATGATGGTTGGGGCCTGTCTGCTGCTACGCGATGTCCACGACCTGATTGTCGGTAAAGCGGTTGATGCAACAACCTCGCAGGAGATTATTGCTGCTGCGGTATCGGTCGATGGTGTGAATGAAGTGCTCGACCTCCGGACGATGTACCTTGGGTCTGAGCGATTGCTGGTTATCATGGAGGTTCACATCGAGGACAACCGGCATACTGACGAGATCGAGCAAATCACCGACAACATCAAACACGTGGTGCATAAACGTATCCCGATTGTTGGGCACATTCAGGTTGAGATCGAGACGCCCGACGAAGTCTTGGCTAGCTAATACTAACGCCGACTAAGTGTCCAATGGCGTACGTAATCGCCATAGCACCAACACCCCAGGTGACGACACGTAGCGCAGCGCGAGTTTTGTCGGCTTGGCCCGCACGCGCACTGAAGGTGCCGGTCAGGATAAGGCTGAGTAGCACTGCGCCTGCGGTGATAGGTAACTGTAGATCGGCGGGTGCGAGCGCAATAGCTGCCAGCGGCACGGCTGCGCCAATGACAAATGAAGTAGCTGAGGCAATGGCGGCGCTCCACGGGTTGGAAAGATCATCTGGATCGATGCCCAGCTCTTTTTCCAATTCGACCATCAGGGTGCCATTTTGTTGTAGTTCTTTGGCAGCCTGTAGGGCGGTGCTATCGGATAGACCTTTTGCGGTGTAGATTTCGACGAGCTCATCAAGCTCTGAGGCGTGCTCTTTTTTGATTTGCGACTTGGTGCGGTTTAAGAATGCCTTTTCGCTGTCGCGTTGGCTGCTGACTGAGACGAATTCACCTGCTGCCATCGAAATCGCGCCTGCAACTAGTCCGGCAAATCCCGCAAGAAGAATCGTTTCTTTTGATGCAGCAGCGCCAGTTACGCCCAGGACTAAGCCTGCGGTCGAGACAATACCATCATTCGCGCCCAGTACTGACGCACGAAGTTTATTTAGTTGGTTGTTTGAGGTTGCAATATGGGGTGTATCGGACATATCTCTAGCGTATCACAGGTAGGGGTGGAGAGGCGAATTGCTATACTGGAGACATGGCAACCTATGATGATTTTGAAAAACTAGATATCCGCGTCGGGAAGATTGTTGATGTACAAGATTTTCCCGAGGCGCACAAACCTGCGTATAAATTGACGATTGATTTTGGTGATGAGATTGGCGTCAAGAAATCCAGCGCGCAATTACCGCAAAACTATTTAAAAGAGGAACTGACGGGCAAGCAAATTCTTGCCGTCGTAAACTTCCCGTCGCGCCAGATTGGACCTGTGACGTCTGAGGTGTTGACGCTTGGTGTGCCAGACGGTAAAGGGAATTGTGTGTTGGTGACGGCGGATAGGGAGGCGCCGCTCGGCGGAAGGCTGTATTAGTAAAATCTAATCTGTAAATTGAGTTTCAGAACTGAAGATAGGAATACCACCCGATTTCCTCGGGTGGTATTCCTTGCTAGAACATCTGGGAAAATATCCAGAGTGCGGCGGCTATTTCGATGAAAAATAGTCCCAGTCTGACCGGGCTGCCCCAGCTGAACCAACTACCCCAAGCTTTCCAAGGTAGGGCGGGAAAGTTTTCGCGAAACTCTCGCCATTCCTTATAATCTTCGGCTCGTTTTTCTTCCTTTGTCAATTTCGAAATCGTCAGAACTCCTGCTTTTTAATAAAAGCCCTTCGTTTCTGCAGTGGCGGTGCCGAGTTGATTCCCAAGGGTCGGGCTCGGGCGAAGGTCTAAGTCGATGAGGTCATTCGTTGGTTAACGGGGTATAGCCAAGCGGAATTAGAAAAAGCGCTGGCGGATGAAACGAATTTTGAAGATTTCTTTGCGCAGGCGCCAAAACTGAATACCAACAGGACACTTATTACTGGCGTCATTTGCGGTGTGCGGATCGAAAACATCGAGGACCCGCTGATGTGTGAAATTCGTTATCTCGATAAGCTCATTGATGAGTTGGTAAGGGGCAGGGCGATGGAAAAAATCCTGCGCACGGCACAGTAGGACTATTCCATTTCTTCAACAATTGGCAATTCTTCTTCTGTCGTGTTGAGAATGCTGGCAAGCTTGTCGATTTTTTGAAACTTGCAATATTTGATCGGTGCACTATCGGCGGTGTAGATGCGATAGTAGTGGTCATAGTGAACTGTTTCGCCGCGAAAGTTCTTGGCGGTGGTTGGCTTGTCGATACGTCGGATATACCAGCCCTCTGGCTGTTCGGTAAGGATCCGTTTGATTTTTGCGTAATGATTGAAAGCCATCGCAGTTGCTAGTTGAGGATGGCGACGCCAACATTGAGATAGGTCGCGAAGCAAACCCAGGCGAGATACGGAATGAGCAGCCAGATAGTCGCAGGTACGAGCTTGCGGAATGTTAGGATAGTCATGATGATTGATGCGATAAGTAGAGCGATGATAATGGCTGCGATCCAAGGCAGGTGAAGTCCGAAGAAGACAATTGACCAGAGTGTGTTGAGTAGGAGTTGAGCGCTAAACCAGAAGTATGCAGAGGTTTTGCTGCCTGCTTGGCGCAAAATGACTAATGCAAGCGCGACACCCATCAAAATATAAAGCAGTGTCCATATTGGTCCAAAGACTTCGTTCGGTGGCAGAAGCGGTGGTTTGTTGAGATCGGCGTACCATGAAGGAATGTTCGGTACAGTAGCAAATGAGCCGACGGCACCCGCAGCAAGAGAAGCGAGAATTGAGCCTGCAAAGATCACAATTTTCTTTCGCATAACATCCCTAGTGTAGCATAGGGGGCGCTTGCTGATAATTGTAACTGCTCGGCAAACACAAGGCGAGTAAAATCTGTTTGTATGTCGTAACGAGTCGTTATTCCTTTTCTCCACGTTTTATTTTCTTCTCTTCCCCTTCTTTTGTGCGATCGGCCGTGGGAAGTGAGTCGATGATTTCATCGAGCTTGTCTTGGATTGCCTTTGTGTCGGCGTTCTGTGAGCTTTGCAAAACAAACAAGAGGAGGAAAGTCGAAACAAAGATCGTAAAGTCGATGATATCGAACCACGTTTCATATTCTAGGAACAAACCGGCGCCAAACCAACCAACCATAATCAAGAAGACAACTGCGAATACCTGTGGCTTGCCAACGAAATCAGCAAGATGATTCATGAGTGATGTGAGGAGCTTTTCGGCTTTTTTCAGTGCTTTCATGAGCCTATTATACGCCTCTCGACTCGGAGTATAATGAAAGTATGGCACGCACAGAGCAAAAAAATCACACTGCAGATGAGTTTGAGCTTGATATATTTTCTGGTGATACAGATTTGTTTCGTTGGTTTTTGTTGTGTTATCTTTTTGGCAAGCCGATTCGTTCGGAAAGTGCTGTTGCAACGTGGAAATTATTTATTACAAAAAAGCTTGATACACCCTGGGCAATTACTGACGCTTCGGAACGCCGCTTGGTGAGTGTGCTGCGCGAAGGTGGGTATACGCGCTACCAGCATGTGACGGAGCACGGTTTGCGGATGTGTATGGAAAAGCTACTCCGCGATTACGAAGGATCACTGTGGCTTATGCTGGAGAGTAGTCAGGATGAGGAAGAGTTCTCAAAACGCTTGCAAAAACTCCATGGCGTCGGACCAAAGGTTGCGGAGATCTTCATGCGCGAAACCGAAGAGGCTTTTGCCAGGCGAGTTGAATAGCGCTATAATAGAAAGTACAAATCGTTAAATGAAAGGAGGCGCTAATGCCGTACGCATCAATTAACGACCTTCCCGAGAGTGTGAGGAATGTTTTGCCAAAACATGCTCAGGCGAAATAATTGGCGTGACAGGTGGAAAGCTACGTTAGAGTATGACGACATATGTACTTGCAGGCGGTTGCTTCTGGTGTCTAGATGCGGTATTCCGACGGTTGAAGGGCGTTGAAACTTCTGTCTGTGGTTATGCAGGCGGATTGGCGAGTGACGCCAATTACGCTACTGTTTCTACGGGTACGACGGGACATGCTGAGGCAGTGAAGGTAACATTTGATGAGTCGGTGTTACCAGCCGAGACCTTACTGGATATCTTTTTTCTGATTCATAATCCTACTACGAAAGATCGCCAAGGTGCTGATGTCGGTTCTCAATATCGCAGTGCGATGTTCTATGCCGATGAGCCGCAAAAGCAAACATTTGAGACGGCAATCAGGCGCGCCCAGGCGAACTGGGACGATCCGATTGTCACCGAGCTTGCACCACTTGACGCATTTTACGAAGCCGAGCCAGAACACCAAGATTATTTTGCCAATAATCCTACCAACGGGTATTGCAGTATCGTGATTGCGCCAAAAATCGTAAAGGTGCGGCAGGCGTATACGAAGTGGTTCAGGGGGGGGCAGATGATGAATGATCTGACCGATGAAGAAAAGCGCGTCATTATAGACAAGGGCACGGAGCTGCCGTTCAGTGGTGATCTGCTCGACGAACACAGACAGGGTACATTTGTCTGTCGTCAGTGTGAGGCGCCGCTGTATAAATCGGAAGATAAGTTTGATGCACATTGTGGCTGGCCAAGCTTTGACGATGAGATTCCTGGCGCTGTCAAACGAGCACTTGACGCTGACGGTCACCGCACCGAGATTAGCTGTGCGAATTGTGGTGGGCATCTCGGACATGTATTTGAGGGCGAATATTTGACGCCAAAGAATGTACGGCATTGTGTAAACTCAGTGTCGCTAAAGCTCAAGCCACAATAGGTTGCATTTACAAGTAATTATGGCATAATGGGAATATGAGAGAGCTGGAGATAGCACTGCCGCAGTGGCCTATTGATTTGATCCGAGAGCCTCAGCTTGAGATCGAGGATATTCTGGCGGTCCAAAGCCTAATGATGGGCTATTTGCGCAAGCGCGCCCGCCGACCGCGAACTGATCAGGAAACGAAGAGCCATTACTTGACAATGCTCGATTACAGCAACGAAGCCGATGACCCTGACGAAATGTATGATGGCAGCATTGATACGTATATGTCATGCAAAGTGCAAAAGCGCGACTATAACCAGTGGCGTATGTTAGTGAGTTTTCTTGAGGTGGCGAACGTCAGAGAGCTAAATCAGACAAATACGCGTGAGATGTATCGCTTTGACTGGCTTAACAACGGTAACCGTCAGGCCTGGTATACTTCCGTGACAAAGCAACGGCAAGAAGAGGGGCTGTATGTGCAGGTAAACGCGACGCATCCGATCACGAGTGATGAATGTCTCCGTCTGCAGGATAGGATGCTCGAGGTAAGCGAGGCCGTGAATCCAATCACAAGTGACAGTATCATAGTTCCGCGACTAGACGGTCAAAGCTAGCAATCTGGCAAGATGCTACAATTGTATGTATGACACGATATATTGCAATTGATGGCAAGGGTGGGTCGGGTAAGACATATCTGGCTTGTTTGTTGGCAGAGAAATTGCAGGCACGACTTTTCCATTTGGACGATTATGGTGATGACTACAAGCCATTTATTGGTATCCCAATACTGCGCCAATTAGCAGGCGAGGCGACGGAAGATATCGTCATATACGAGGGTGTTGGTGTGTTTGATGATCGCCTTGATGACCTGCATCCATTTCGTGTTTTCGTACAAGTTCCCGAGGACATTCGCGATCAACGTGCCAAAGGACGTGACGTGCCACGCGATGATCGGACGATAGATGACTGGAAGGACATTTGGGAGATTTGGGACAAAGCCGAGCCAGAGTATTTTACTGATGCCATCATACAAAAAGCGGACATGATCGTTGGCACGGAGGATGGCAACTTTGATGTTGATGCGATCGTGGCACGATTTAAGCCGGGCAACTGAGCCGCTATGATAGAGCTATGCTTTCGTTTCTCTCGTCATTCAGCACTTCGTTCCTGGCAGCTGTGTTGATATGGCCATTTCTCGCAGTGGCACTGACGCTGCCAATTCTCATCATGCAATACCGGCGCTATAAAAGGTATCGTTTGCTCGTCGTAGTCGTGACACTTGTCGTATGGGCCAAGTGGAAGAGATTGCTGTACCAGATAATCTAGGTGTACGATTAGGCTAGTATGTCGGGTAATAAAACCAAGCCAAACAATGTCAGCGTTGACGAGTTCCTCGCAACTGTCAGCCAAGAGCGCGCCGACGAAGCACGAAAAATCATCGCCATTATGGCACGAATCACTGGCGAACCTGCGGTAATGTGGGGCCCGAGTATCATTGGGTTCGGGTCGGTTCATTATAAATATGATTCTGGTCGCGAAGGTGATATGCCACTGCTGGGGTTCAGTCCGCGCAAGGCAAGCCTCACGATTTATTTCATGGAAGGGTTTGACCAGTACGAGGATGAACTGGCGCAATTGGGCAAGGTAAGGACCAGTAAAGGTTGCCTGTACGTGACAAAACTCACCAACATCGACATTGGTGTGCTGACAAATATGATCGAATCATCATACAAACTGTATATAAAGACGTAGCTATTGACATGATGCTTATGCTGTGATAGTGTGAGGGTAGTAAGTTAATCTCTAAAAGAAACACTTACACCTGACTACGGGGCACATTCCGATAAACAATTGAGGAAAGGGCCGTGTAGAACCTCCACGTGCGCACGATGGAACAGAAACATCAGTCTGATCAACTGGTGTTTTTTGTTTGACGGTTTGTATGATTATTCGTGATCTTCTTCGTGATGATGGTCGTGGTCGGCGTCTTTGTGATGCTCGTGAAGATGACTGTCGTGATCGCTGTGGTTGTCCTCGTGATAATGCCCGTGGGGAGTCAAGCTGATAATGAACCCAATAACAATGACACCGATAAGCAGCATCAGTGCCTGGATGTTACCCTCGCGGCGTGGTTTCTCGTGAATGTCTGGAATAATATCGCTGGCTGCGATATAGATAAAGAATCCAGCGGCGATCGCTATCAAGAATGCAGGGTTAAGGTTCAGTGAATCTCCCAGTAGATAGGTTGCTAGCGCGGTTGCGACGGTAGCCAGGGCACTGAATAGATTGACCAAGACAACATTACGCGGACGCATACCCTTACCAAGTAAGATGCTGAAATCGCCGATTTCTTGAGGAATCTCGTGTGCGGCAACCGCCAAGGCCGTCCCGATGCCTGCTGCGGGATTGACGAGGAACGCTGCGCCAATGGCGACACCGTCGATGGCGTTATGGAGGGTATCACCAACGATTACCAGCCATTGATGAGTCGCGTTCCGCTTGCCGTGGATGGTGTCATGGTGATGTGATTCATGATGGTGAAACCAGCCAAGCAGCCGCTCGAGAATAAAGAATCCAAGAAAACCGCCCAGTGCGTACATTGCGACAACATGAATATCGCTGCCCTCGACAGCCTCAGGGAGGAGCCCCAGAAATGCTGCTGCTAGCAGAGCACCAGCACCAAACGGCAATCCAAAGCGAATCGCTTTGTCTCGCAACTTTTTATTGCCAACGAGCAGTATGCCACCGAGCAGCGAAAAGACACTCCCGATGAATGACCAAAATATAACTTGCAAAATATCCATTGCGTCATGGTAGCGCACCACGGGCATTTTATGCAAATCTGTCGCAATCACAGGGTAATTTGCAACATCGCGTATGTGGTGTTGCAGTTGTGTCTACGGATTGCTACGGAATAGATCGGGAAGCTGAAGCGATTCTTCATGCAACGCTTTAAGCTCATGGGCTTGTTGTAGCCACATTGCTCGCTCTTCTCCCGAAGCGGCAGTATCAGCTTTTTCTATCAAATCATTAACCGCTTGTTGTCGTTGAGATTCTCGGTAGTAAACGCCGGCCAGGACATTATGAACAGCGTCAGAGGTGTCGTGAGGCGTCTGGTCGTGAGTAGTCCTTTGTTCCATGTAGCTAAATAGGAAATATGGTGTGATATTACCACCTCTTGGTTAGAATAATGGGGAGAGCAGTATAAGGCAGCTATGGTAGTGCGCAATAGAGTTACGATAAAGGGAGGGTTCTGATGAGCGAAAGGAGCGAATCGCAAAAACCAAAGATAGCACTGACAATACTTCTTACGGTGGTAGGGCTGGTGCTGATTGTCGGGTCGGTTGTATGGACAATATATGAGAAGAATACCGAGACAGCTATTGAGATTAATAGTTTTCAAGAATGTAAAGATGCAGGCGGAAGAATTGCCGAGAGTTATCCCGATCAATGCTTTATTGACGACAAGTCATTTACGAATCATGATCAAAAGGTAGATGATGGTGACGGGTATGGAGGTCTGACGGAAGACGAAGCGCTCGAAAAAGCCAGCCGTGATGACGAGATTATTCGGGTAGTCGAACGCGACGGTGAAACGTTACCAGTGACAATGGATCTTGTAGAGGGACGACACAACCTCTCCATAGAAGATGGACGTGTATATAAAGTACACACAGAGCGTCTTGATAGCTAGTACATCTGATGATTCACGGCCGGCGTACGAATTGTACCAGTAATTAGGACTTTTTCCGCTCGAGAATACCGCGAACCGACGGGCTGACTTCTTTGTCGGTTCGGTGTATGCATCCTATCCAGCAACAGGGGCGACGCTTGCCCGTACTGAGATCATGGTCTGCCCGTACAATACGGCGGACACGAGTTTCGTTGAGCTTTGCGTTCTCGACCCAGCAAATCCATTCGTTTCGCGCTAGAGGGGTAATGCTCTCCCACGTCGCTCGTGCCGATTTGTTATCAGTTAAAACCCTACGAAGATCAGTGGGGACTTTATTGTGAATCGTACCAGCTAGAAGGGTTGTCATGGTCTTATTTTATCATAGAAAGAGCCCGCACCTTCGGCGGACAATGACTCCTGATCCGCTAGTGGATTGGGCTCTTTCGTCTCACTTGGGTGCGGGCATGTGCCTGTCAATCAGAGCTAACAGCCCACAATTCACTCGACACCAGGTCGCCGCTAGCCTGGATGCGCTTGGCTTCCTGGTTGATGCGTGCGAGCTTGGTGAAGGGCGTCCATCCGGGGTGCTCCATCGTTCGGAAGATGAAGGCTTCGTACTCGTCGAGAAGCGCAAGGCCAAGTTCGTACGGGTTGAAGGTGTAGGCCCATCCTGGCGTGAACCCGGCTGGCACCTCCTGGCGGGCGACCTCAATGCTGCGATGCAGCTTGCGGTGCGGTCGGTCCGGCAGGTGGTGGATGCACGTCGTTTGCTCACGGTCGAGAGACGAGCGTAGTTCTTCGACTACCTTGCGTGCGTCTTCAATCTGCCTGAGAATATCCGGCACTACCCAGGCGGGCTTGATGTGCTTGTGGATTGCCTTCGGCACGAGCCGTGATGGAACCCGCCACTGGAGGATTGCTGGCGGGATAGACGCGTATGCACCCGCCTCGCGGTAGGCGCGGTTGAGGTGGTTGTGCAGTGGCAAGTAACTCAGCGCGTTGCTGAACACCCACTTTGTTCTGATTGTATTAATGGCTGTCGCCTTTCTCTTCGGTATATACCTGCGCGGTGCAGGGATCTAAGCTTGTTCAGAAAAGCTGAAATCCCTGGACCGCGCAATAAAAGAGAAACGACAGGACGTGATTATGAGGTAAAATTGAGAGTTTTGCAAGCGTAAGAGGTTTGTGCGAGGGAGGTAAAAGGTCGAAGGCTTAAGTCTCGATGTTGTGTCATAGAAAAAAGACCACCAAAAGGCAGTCTTTTTTCTATGGTCGGGGTGAAAGGACTCAAACCTTCGACCTCTCGGTCCCAAACCGAGCGCGCTATCAACTGCGCCACACCCCGAAACGGTGGTACTTAGGAGATTATACACTAGTGCCGAGTGTTTTTCTAGTGGTATTTACCTCACAGCTGCGGTATAAATAGAGCAATGGACAAGACGTTATTGGCGGCGCTAGAGAAATATTGGTGGGTGATTGCGATTGCAGCAGGCGTCATTGCTGCGAGTCTTGCTTTGTTGCTTTCGGCGGGGCAATCAATTTGGTTCGACGAAGGCTATTCGATATTGTTGGCACGCGAGCCTGTCGGAGGGCTTTTAGCGTTGACGGCAGTTGATGCGCATCCACCCTTTTATTATTTGCTACTGAAGATGTGGGGTGAGCTATTTGGATTCACCGAAGTGGCATTGCGATCGCTGAGCGCAGTCGCGTTAGGCGGCGCCGTGACAATGATGCTTGTTTTGATTCGTCAGCTATTTGGCGCGCGCGTTATGCTGGTATCGGTACTTATGCTTATTATGGCACCATTCGCCCTCAGATACGGATACGAAGTACGCATGTATGCTGTGGCATCGCTTATCTGTGTGGCTGCAACGTATGCATTGGTACGAGCACGCGAATCTACGAATAACGCTTGGTGGGTGTTGTATGCGTCGCTCGTCGCGTTAGGAATGTACACGCTGTACATGACACTGGCTGTATGGGTGGCGCATGTGGTCTGGCTAACCTGGGTGTCGTTGCGTGACAAGAAGAAACGGCAGCCTATTTGGCGCTGGAAGTGGCTGTATGCGTTTGTTGGCGCAGTCGTATTGTTTGCACCGTATATCTCCACGTTCTTCTACCAGTTAAAAAACTCGGCGTTGCCTGGCATCGGGCAGGAAGTGACACTAACAAGTCTTGTTGATATGGCAACAATGACAAGCCTCTTTACCGCTGAATGGGCGATAGGAGGCTGGCTTTCGTTGGTATTGGCACTGGCCGCAATTGTGATAATTGTTACTGCAGTATACGCGTACAAGAGGTTGCCAGCATCGCAGGTACCTGGGTTCGTGCTTCTTCTGATGCTTGTTGTCGTACCGATTATCTTCTTCGCAGTAAGCTCGTTGCCACCACGTCCGCCCGTATATTTGATTCGATATATCGCACATGTTGCGTTGTTTATGTATGCACTTGTGGCGGTTATCATCGGCCTGTGTTGGGTGCGTAGTAAAGGCCATCGTCTGGTTGCTCCGGTCATGTATATTGGTGTCCTGGCTATTCTTGGTACGGGAGTCGCAACACTTGGCCGGACGGGCAACTTTAACTTCGAGCGTATGCAAGACCCACGCACGGCCGAACTTCGGACGACAGTTGAATGTACAAATGACACAGTAGTCATTGCGGACGATCCATACACCTATATTGATAGCATATTTTACTATGACGGCTGTGATGTACGTTTCTTTAGCGAGGATAATGTTGCGCGAGCTGGTGGGTATGCGATGCTCCATGATTCAAATGTACGGGTTGCAAGCGCCGATGAAATAACGAGCAGGCAGATTGTTCATCTTCGCTGGGCAGGCAATGACCCAAGGTTTGTGCCCTCCAGCCACTACCGGCTGCTTAGCACGGCTGTTATGGACAAGCAGATGATTGAAACATACGAGCTTATCGAGGAATAATCTTAAATAAGAATTCCTTGCGAACGGCGATATATATAATGCCGAGTATGACGAACGTACCAATGGCATTAATGAGTATATTTGATCCCTGACCAGGTAGGATAATCATGTGCGCAAAGAATAAGATAACTGCATGAAGTATGTAGACGTACAGCGAGTTGTGTCCAAAGGGCAATAGCAACCATCCAAACAGTTTCTTGATAATTCGTTCGTACCTAGAGAATATATAAAAGCCAAGTATGAACCATAAGCCGAATAATATGAGGCGGTAGATTGGTAACTCTTCTTTGTTAAAGAACGGCCGGAGAGAGTTATACCATTCTGTGACTGGTGCAGGGGCGATGCCGAGCGCTTGCATGACTGAAATGCCTACGTCAACAACAAGGGTAACGGCAGCAACGGCGAGTACTGGTATGAGAATTGAGCGGCGTATACGGCCTGTGAGCGATTGCCACCATTTTGTCAGGGCATCCCAGTGATAGCCGATTGTCATACCACCAAAGAAGATGAGTTGCCATGATAGTACCATGAGCAGTTCACTGGTGGTATTGCTTACATTATTTACCTCTAGTGCCCACGGGAACAGCGACCAAATACCAATGCTTATCGCCATGAGGACATACCAAAGATTCTTACGGAGCAGCCATAACGCCAGTGGACTAATGAGAATGAATATGGAATAAAGACGCAAGAAATCTGCCCAGCCGTAGATGTAACGGAAACTCAGGATACCCATGATAACTTCGTTTAATGGCTGGTCAATTGGTCGGATGCCGGGTTTGAGGCCGGGAGTATCCATAAAGAACCACCAGCCAATGAGCGTAAACAGGAAGGCAAGGATAACACTTACGATATACAGCAATACGCCTCGTTTGATGAGCAGTATGGCAGCCTCACGGAACGGTTTGGTACGGAGCTTTGCCCCACGCACAATGCCCAGCACAATACCAGATATGAGAAAGAATCCTTCCGCCGCCGAGACAAGCAAGGTTCCGCGAAACGCTACCCAATCAAGTCCGTTTGGATACCATTGCAGATGGTTAATAATGATCGACAGCATAAAATAACCACGCAAGAGATCAAACGTGGCGATGCGGGTCGATTTTTTCTTCACATTCTCGGACGGCATATACGTTCCATTGTACCATGGCTTACTGAAGGCTTCCTTTGCTGGTACACTGGGTATATGAAACAGACGACTCCTTATATCGCACCATCATTTACACTATCAGACGAAACGGGTACCAAGCATTCCCTTGTTGATTATCGCGGCCGATGGGTCGTCGTGTATTTCTATCCCAAGGATGACACGCCGGGATGCACTATTGAGGCCTGTGCAATGCGAGATGCGCGTGACGAGTTAACGAGTCTCGGTGCAGAAGTGATCGGTATTTCTAAGGACGAACCAGATGCGCATGAAAAGTTCAAAGCAAAATACAACTTGAATTTTACGCTTCTCAGTGACCCCGAGGGTCAAGTAATCAACGCATACGGTGCGTGGGGTAAAAAGCAATTTGGCCGCGAAGGTATCTTGCGTAAAACCTTCATCATCAATCCTGATGGACAGGTCGTGAAAGTGTATGGTCGTGTCACACCGCTTGGTCATGGTGACCAGGTCATCAAAGAGTTGCAACGACTAAAATCTATTTAACGAGGTCGTTTTATTGCGACAGCTCGTGCTTGATCGGCGAGCGAGTCGTTGAGTTGCTTTTCAATTTCTTCACCATATTTCTTTTTGACGGCGTGGTGAATTAGATAGTCGGCGATGGCAGGGTTCTTGGGTAGCAGTGACCCGTGCAGGTAGCTGCCAATGACGTGGCGATACATTGCGCCTTCGTGTGTATCCTCCACGTTGTTGCCGGCGCCCAATATCACTTCAGCGAGCGGGGTTGCGCTCGTACCGAGGAATGTTTGTCCGCTATGATTCTCATACCCAACGATATCACCGAATAGCCGGCTATGGGTGTGAATATTGCCGATCAGACGTTCGCTCCGGCCGTAGGTTGTAACATCCAGAAGATCAATTCCTTTGATACGGGTACCGTCATGAGTCTCGAAAAAGTGGCCGAATAGCTGATACAACCCACAGATAACAAGCATTGGTGTATCGCCGTCTGCCAGGTCATGGAGTCGTGGGCTGATCGCAATGAGGTCATCTTGGATTTTATTTTGACCACTATCCTGCCCGCCGCCGCCAAGAATTATGTCAATATCATCAGGGAAGGCATCGCCTGGGTTATATGAATGTACGACAGGCTCGTATCCGTATCGTTCAAGGCGCCGCTGCAGCACGAGTAAATTGCCAGTATCACCGTAAATATTCATATCGCGCGGATATAGTTGCAGGATATGAATTGGCTTGGATGGTCGTTTGCTCATGAGTCGATCGCTTTCACAGGGGTAACTAGGTTAATCTCGCGGCGAAGTGCCAGCATCGCAGTGTAGGTGCAGAATATACGCTTTGGTTGGTCGGGGTGCGCGGTAATAAAGTCTTTGAGTGACTGTTTAAGATCTGGGATGATCGTCCTGACGGGCACATTGTCGTAATCAAGGCGTAGTGCCATATCGTAGGCACGGATACCGCTTACCATCTCGACGCCATCTTGCCTGAGGCTCTCGAAAGAGACGTCCCATAACCAACTCATATCGCGACCGTCGGCATAGTTATCATTAATGGCAATCATTGTGGCGTACCCAGCGGGTGAGAATGACGACAGCCCGAGTCGGAACCCACTTGGATTTTTGACAAGCACCAACTCGAGGGGTTGGCCGTTGACTTCGATGATTTCACCGCGGCCAAATGCCGGGGTGATAGTGCTGAGAGTCTCAATAAGTTTTGACGTGTCGGCTTTATTTCCAAGGATGTTTCGCACAGTAGCAAGAGCAGCAGCAGCGTTAAAAATGTTATAGATACCAGATAGTTTTAGTGAGGTGGGATAGGCAGTTTCATCAATGACAAACGAAGCGGTGGTTTCGCGGAACGACTCTAATATGACGTCCGCAGGCAACTGTGTACTTTTTACACTCGATTGATCGTGAAGATTATCATCACTCGGGAACTGGCCCAGTAACTGAGGTGCAAGACCAAAATAGCGCAGAGATACAGTGTCGGGTATCAGATCTGCGATTGCAGCAATACGAGGATCCTCACGATTAAGCGTCAGGCTATGGGTGGTATGTTCAGCGATAGTCGTAAGCAGTTTTGCTGTCGTGTCGATTTCGCCAAAACGATCGAGCTGGTCTCGCATGACGTTCAGGAGCAGCGTGTGGCGAGGCGCGATTGCACGCACGAAATGAACAGCGTGAGCCTCATCAAGCTCCAAAACGGCGATATCGGCCGCCAGCTTGCCGCTAAGGCTGATCTCGCTCAGCAATGCTGCTGCAACTCCACGGCTGAAGTTACTGCCTGTGCGATTCGTAAATACCCGTAGACCCTGGCCCTCAAGTAGCTCAACAATCATCTTAGTGGTAGTCGTCTTACCGTTGGTACCGCTTACCAGCACGACGCCGTGCGGTAGAGTATCAAGTGTTCGTTTTGTAAAACGAGGGTCAATACGCTCGACAAAAAGGCCAGGTAGGGCCGAGCCGCTACCGCCACGTAATCGCGCGATATGACGGACTGTCTTGCCAAGGATAATTGAGAATGGTCGAACCATAAATTCTAGTATACAATATAGATATGTTTATAGTGGGACTTCTTGGGTGGTGGTATGGTGCTGGCTGGCGCGAGCGAACCCGCATGATCGGCGAGCGACTTGCGAAGGCATATGACTTCTTTTCATTAGACCTGCTCGTCAAGACGTTGTTTGCGCCGTTTCGACAGATTTCTGCTGGACGGGTACGGGGGAGCCTCGATGTGCAAATTCGTGCCTTCTTTGACCGCCTGTTGTCACGTTGTATCGGGGCGATCGTTAGGTCAATCATGCTGGTAGTTGGTACTGTATGGATATTGACCTTGGCGATTGCCGGATTGGTCGAGGCTGTGCTGTGGCTGTTTGTGCCGTTCTTCCCGATTGTTGGCGCGGTAATGTTTGCGATAGGATGGGTGCCTCATGCAGGACTTTAACTTTCATTCAGCTCGGGCAGAGAAAGCTCGCATCAATGCGGCACTGACACTATCGTGGCGTATTATGCTGGTCGTGACAGCAGTTGGATTAGCACTGGCGGGCGTAGCGTTCTTTATTATCGGGAGCACGTACGGATGGTTGTGTATTGGAGTTGCCGCGGTTCCAATGATGATTCTTGAGTGGCGTCGTGGCGAGTTGCAGGATATTCCGCTTGGTAAGACCGATAGCTTGTCAGATCAGTTAGCTTCGGATGTCTTAGGGTTACTACCCGAAAAGCCATCACCCGTTGCCATCGCCAAGGCCGCATCAACAACACCGGGCGGACAGTTTATGGCGGTGCGGTTTGGTATTACGATGAATTTTTTCAGTAACCTACTTCACGATGATCCTGACGCATCGGCGGAGGTATGGGCGCAGGCACGCGCCATTAAAGAGAAGACGGGGAGCCATGCAATTACGGGCGCAGTTTTGGCTGTCGCGTTAGTACGCCTCATCCCTGGCTACCAGACATTACTTGCGCACATGAAGCTGGAGGATGTCGATTTAGAGGCCGGGGTCAGGTGGCATGATCATCTGAGGCAACTCATTCATCAGCATCAAGCGCCTCGTCGGACAGGTGGCATTGCGCGTGACTGGTCATTTGGATATATTCCGCTGCTTGAACGCTATGGACATAATATTAGCGCGGAGATTGCTGCAGGGGGATTGCTGCAGGTTGATCTTGAGGCTCACCAGCAAGCGCTCGATAAAATGATCGAGATGTTTGGCACAGGCGGCCGCCAGAACGCAGTTCTTGTGGGTGCAAATGGCGTCGGCAAATCGACACTTGTTGCGGCTTTGGCGGAGCGGTTGCTTGACGCCTCGTCTAACCTTCCTTCACATCTTAAGTTTCGCCAGGTGTTTGTGCTCGATTCGGCTGCGTTAATTGCAGCAGCACCTGGCCGTGGTGAGCTAGAGAACCTGATCATGGGAATTATCAGCGAGGCATATAGTGCAAAGAATATCATTCTCTGCCTTGATGATGCGCAGCTATTCTTTGAAGAGGGGATAGGCTCTGTTGATCTTGCCAATGTGCTACAGCCTATCTTAGAGGCGGGGCGATTACGCATGGTGCTCACGATGGATGAGCAACGACTGTTGCAAATTGCCAGGCGTAATCCAACGCTTTACAATGCGCTTAATCGTGTGAATGTCCCTCCGGCGAACCGTGAAGAGACATTGCGAGTCTTGCAGGACAAGTTACTAATAACCGAGCATCAGCGCCACGTCATCTTTACGTATCATGCATTGACAGAGGCCTACAGTCTCAGTGAACGATACATGCATGATATCGAAATGCCGGGGCGTGCCTTCAAGCTATTGGAGGCATCGGCGGGATATGCCGAAGGCAAACTAGTGACTGCAGAGTCTGTGCAGCGTGCAATCGAAGAGACAATTGGTGTGAAGGTGGGTGTTGCTACCGCGGATGACGAACGCGAGAAGCTGCTCAATCTTGAGGATCTCATCCATGAGCGTATGGTCAATCAGACCCGTGCGGTACGTGTGGTAAGTGATGCCTTGCGTCGAGCACGTGCCGGTGTACGCAATCAAGATCGACCGATCGGCACCTTCTTATTCCTTGGTCCGACGGGTGTTGGTAAGACAGAACTGTCAAAGGCCCTGGCTGACGTCTACTTTGGCGGTGAAGGCAAAATGATCCGACTTGATCTGAACGAATATGTCCGAGCCGATGATGTAGCGCGGCTGATTGCCGATGGTGCTGATGATCCGCACAGCCTGACCGCCCAGGCAATGAAGCAGCCATTTAGTGTAGTGCTGCTGGATGAAATTGAAAAGGCGCACCCGCAAGTACTGACGACACTGCTGCAACTTCTTGATGAAGGCATTCTGCGTGATGTGAAGAACCGTGAGATTAGTTTTCGGGATACAATTGTGATCGCGACGAGTAATGCCGGTGCAGATCGGATTCGCGAGTATATCGACCGTGGGTACAAGTTAGAGCAATTTGAAGAGCAGATCACGAATGAACTCATCAGTAGCGGTGCCTTCAAGCCTGAGTTCCTGAATCGTTTTGATGAGATTGTTGTCTTCCGCCCGCTCAATAAAAAAGAGCTCCTGCAGGTCGTTGATCTTATCTTGGCGGGCATTAACAAGACGCTGGCAGCGCAAAAGATTGTCGTTGCGGTTGATGACGACGCCAAGTTGTTCTTGGTTGATCGGGGATACGACCCACGTCTTGGCGCCCGTCCGATGCGTCGTGTTGTACAGCGTGCGGTTGAGAATACTGTGGCGAAATTGATGCTGGCAGGTTCGGCGATGCCGGGACAGACCGTCCATCTTTCACTTGAGGATGTTCAGGGTGTATTCGCGGGTGAGGACGCAGCCCGACAAATGATGGAACCAACACCTGACGAATAGCCCCGGGAACTATTATTTACGCAGATGTGCGCCAACTGCCTGGCTGATGTGGGTGTAGCCATCTCGTTTGAGAAGTGTGACAAGCTCGCGGTTAATCTGTCCGACGATACCTGGGCCTTCAAAAATCATGCCCGTGATGAGCTCGACAAGGTGCGCACCGCTCTTGATCTTTTCGTAGGCGTCCTCGGCCGAAAATACACCACCAACGCCAATAATCGTTAACTGGTCGCCATATTTTTGATATGTTTTTCGGATAAGCTCATTGCTCGGTGCAAAGGTTGGGCGTCCGCTGATGCCGCCAAGTGTCGTGTCGGCAAGAGGATCCTTGATATCGACGAGCGATCGATTTTTTACAAGGTTGGCGATCGTAACTCCGGCAATGCCATGTTTGACGGCAACTTTTAGTAGCCCGTCAAACTGTCGCCACGACAACTGGTTTGGCATTTTTAAAAACACAGGAACGGGCAGCTTGACCTTGTCGATGGCCGCTAATAGTTGGTCTAGTTCCTTTGGATTAGTGAACGGCTCTTTTGCTGTCGTATTAGGGCACGACAGGTTGATAGTGACCATGCTGGCGACACCTGATTTCTTAATTTTCTTCAGTCCAGCGACGCAGTCGGCAATCATCTTTTTCGTTGTATCAATGCTTGCGACATTTGATGGAGCTGTCGAGATATTTAAAGGAAAATCACCTCGTACGTGCGCGGGTATTGACGCAAGACGCGCTAAGATTGTATCAATACCATGGTTTGGTAGTCCGGCATGGACGACGAGCGCCTGTGTACTAGGGAGGCGGTGAAACCATGGGCGCGGATTGCCCTTGCTGGCAATGTTAGTGACAGTACCACCCTCCATTAAGCCGCAGCCAATAGAACGTAGCATCGGCAACATCTCAATATTTTTATCAAAACCGGCTGATATACCAATAGGGTTATGAAAAGTAATGCCATGAATAGTTTGTGTGAGGAAGCTGGGGTTCTTGTAGGCCAACGTTCCAGAGATCATTCTCCGCATAATTCGTGGCTTCTGAACCACCTTACTGAACGCTAGCATGCCATTGTGGACGCCGTCTGGTTGCATACTAAAGAGTACAGGTTTTGCAACATGTCTATAGAGAAATTTACTTGTATAACTAAAAAATGTAACCATTATCTATAAAATGCCTGGTACCCCGAGCAGGGTTCGAACCTGCGACCTTAGGCTTAGAAGTCCTCTGCTCTATCCAGCTGAGCTATCGGGGCGTATACACCATTGTACTATATGTAGATAAGGGGTGTACTCGAAATATATGTGTCGTACTGGTGAGCGGACGTTATATAGTATACATATAATCAAAATAAAAAAGAGTGATATATATCACTCTTTTTTATTTTGGGGCGACTGATGGGGATTGAACCCACTGCCTTCGGAACCACAACCCGACGCTCTAACCAAATGAGCTACAGTCGCCATAACCTAGTACTGGATAATTGTACTATGTAACAGGGGGATAGGCAAGGGCAGGTAGGGGTGAAAGCACTGTGCCGAACTCTCGTTTAGCTCACTTTGTTTGCTGATGAAGCGTAATTACCCGCCACATACCAAAGAATAAAGACCTCATAGGGAGGTCTTTATTCTTTGGTGCGGGTGGAGAGAATCGAACTCTCGTCACTTGCTTGGAAGGCAGGTATATTAGCCACTATACGACACCCGCGACTACTAGGTATTATACCAAACAAATTATCTCATGAAAAGGCACTATTGACAATAACACTAGCTTTATGGTATTATAAGGTTATAAACCTAATAAAATACACACCATGATAGATATAAGTAAATTTTCTGGAAAAGACGAATCAGAAATCAAAGCTGAGATTCTTCATAGTAGCGGTCACGCGCGGATTGGACGCGGCGATCAAATTGGTTCTGCAAGCAACCAATCCTTCCAGCAACGTATCGACCTGGCCCAACAGCCACGTAGCATCGCCGATTATCAGCGTTCGGCTATTGGTGGGCGCTTTGGTGTGCTAAAGGCCAAGAAGGCCGGTCCGCGGGCATCGCGACTAAAGCGTTCGACTGCCCCTTCTGATAGTGATGGTGGCGGTGCGACATCCCGGCAGGCATTTAATGCGGGCGATATGCCACCAGAAAAGCCGAGCACGGGCTTTAAAGAGCCATCGAGCCGCGGTTATAACCCTTACGCTTAGATATCCCGAACTGTCTCGATTTCGGCACCGATGCTGTTGAGACGGTTGGCGAGGTCTTCATAACCACGGTTAATTGAATAGACATCACGCAAAATTGATTTACCTGGCGCCGCTAACATGGCGAGCAGAATCACGACCGATGGGCGCAGAGCTGGTGGCGCAACGACATCGGCCGCCTTCCATTTGGTGGGGCCGGTGATATAGACGCGGTGCGGATCGACCAGTTCGATTGTGCCATTCAATTTTGTTAACTCTGTAAAATAAATAGCGCGGTTTTCGTATGACCAGTCATGGACTAGTGTACGACCCTTGGCGGCGGTGGCAATCAGGCCAAGGAATGGCAAGTTATCCATATTAACCCCAGGGAACGGCATACTGTGCAGTTTGTCCTTTGGCGCCGTTAGTTGAGATGGGCGTATGGTAATGTCAACGAGGCGGGTCGATCCGTTTCGTGCCGTATATTCATCAGTCAGGCTGTAATCAAGACCCATGCCGCGCAAGATAGCGAGCTCTATCTCGGTAAATTCGATTGGTACGCGGGTGATCGTCAATTCTGAGTGGGTGACGATTGCGGCTGCAATGAGGCTCATTGCTTCGATCGGATCTTCACTAGGGTGGTATTCAACGTCGCGATTAATACTGCGAACACCGGTGATTTTGAGCGTCGTCGTACCGATACCCTCAACTTTGACGCCCAATTTTTCTAGGAAGAAACAGACGTCCTGTACCATATAATTCGGGCTGGCATTTCGGATGATGGTCGTGCCATCATATAATGCGGCTGCCATGATGACGTTCTCGGTGACGGTATCGCCGCGCTCGGTCAGTAGGATGGCGCGTTCAGGTGCTGTCTCGTCGACAGTTGCATGGTAGTAGTCGGTGCCTTCACGAGCCTCAACCTGCATACCAAAGGCACTCAGGCCAACAAGATGCGGCTCGACCGTACGTGTGCCCAGATTGCAACCGCCAGCAAAGGGCAGTTTGAAGTCATCGTATTGATGTAACAACGGACCAAGCAGCATTATCACCGTACGGGTACGCTTGGCGGCTTCAATGTCCATGTTCTCGAGGTCAAGACGCTTGGGCGGAATAATCTCAAGGTCATTATTATTGTTGAGCCAGCGTGTTTTCACACCGATACTCTCGAATACTTCAAGGATACGATTCACCTCCTCGATACGCGCAACGTGACGCAATGTCGTCTTGCCTTTGTTGAGGAGAGATGCGCATAAGAGGCCGACGGCAGCATTTTTGCTGGTCTTTACCTCAATGCTACCAGATAGCTTTTTACCTCCGTTAACACGGAAATTAATTTTATTGGAGTTGCCCAAGGTTAAGATGTTGGTTGATAGGACGTCGCTGATGCGCGCCACCATCTCAAGGCTGATATTTTGCCCGCCTTTTTCGATACGGTTAATGGCGCTTTGGCTCGTGCCGATAAGTTCAGCGAGTTGTGTCTGCGTCAAGTTTTTTGCCTGACGGGTATCTTGAATAAGAGTACCGATTTTTTGCTTGTATGATGCTACTGACATAGTAATAGTATATCATAAATGATATAAAAAATAAGCCTTATTCAATGATACAATGGAGAAAAGGGGAGAATCATCATGCAAGACACGCAAATTGCCGATCTTATTGAGGCGGAGAAAAAACGTCAACAAGAAGTAATTGAATTAATTCCAAGCGAAAACTATGTTAGTGACCAAGTTCTGGCGGCACTGGGGAGTGTGTTCACGAACAAATACTCTGAGGGCTATCCACGCCGCCGTTACTATGGTGGTCAGACGAACACTGATCAGGTCGAGCAACTGGCGATTGACCGCGCCAAACAGTTATTTGGTGCGGATCACGCTAATGTGCAGCCGCACAGTGGCGCGCAGGCGAATGAAGCCGTCTATTATGCATGGTTACAGCCTGGTGACACGGTGCTGGCGATGGATCTCGCGCATGGTGGGCACTTGACGCATGGTGCGCCAGTCACACGGAGCGCCAATATTTATAATTTTATTCGTTACGGCATTAAGGATGTCGAAACGGGCGAAATTGATTATGATGAGCTGCGCGAGCTGGCACTCAAGCACAAGCCAAAGATTATTATCGCTGGGTTCAGCGCGTATCCACGCGAACTAGACTATGCTAAGTTTGCCGAGATCGGCAACGAGGTTGGCGCGCTGTTGATGGCGGATATGGCACATATCGCCGGGCTGATTGCGGGTGGCGTTGCAAAGAATCCGTTTGATTATGGGTTCCACGTCATTACCAGTACAACGCATAAGACACTGCGCGGTCCTCGTGGTGGGTTGATTCTCAGCAAGGGCACGGTTGGTAATCCGCTGAAGGCACCAGAAAAGACGTTAGAAAACATTCCAACACTGATTGATCGTGCAGTTTTCCCTGGTACGCAGGGCGGCCCACATATGCACGCAATCGCTGCTAAGGCAGTGGCCTTTCATGAGGCCTTGCAGCCCGAGTTTAAGGAATACGCCGCACAGGTGGTGAAGAATGCAGCAGCACTGGCTGAAGAGCTACAAAAGGGCGGGCTGAAGCTCGTGTCGGGTGGCACCAGTAATCACCTAATCCTTGCAGATGTCTACGGCAGCTTTGGTATTGATGGCAAGGAAGCACAGGAGCGACTAGAGAAGGCGGGTATAACTGCTAATGCCAACAGCATCCCAAATGATACCTTGCCACCGTATCGCCCGAGTGGATTGCGCCTTGGTACACCTGCGATGACAACGAAGGGCGCTGACGAGGCTGATATGATTGAGATAGCCGGAAAGATTATTGAAGCACTTGGCTAGCTCTAGAGCTATCATGATACTAAAAAGATCCGCACTTACGGATCTTTTTAGTATTCTTCATACAACTAAGGAACTAGTTATGGAAGATCAACGTTTTGAACTGCTGCAGTATCACTACCACCACTGATCGGCTTACCGAAGTAGGTAACGGTTGCACCGATTGCAGGAGGTGTAGTTCCTGATGCGAATCGCTGTACGTAACGAAGACCATCTTTATTTGTGTCAGAAGGTGCTGTTGTCGCTCCTGCGGTCAGCTTGGTGCTCACGTCAGATGAAATCTTAACAGTTGTGTAGTCTTGTAGGTCTGTCAGAGTAGGCCATGACCCTTTTTCGCTGTAGTATGCATTTGCTGCGTCAATAACTGATTTCGCATTTGCAACGCGTTGTGTGTTACGTGCATTTTCCTGCACACCTGTATATGCTACGATGCTGATGGCAGCAAGGATAGCAATTACGACGATAACGATGAGAAGCTCAACGATCGTGAAACCCTTTTGATTTGTTTGAAGATTCATATGTATGAATGCCCCCTATTTAAATTAACTTATAGGTGAAGTATAACGCATTCGGGTTATGCTTTGCAAGCATTTATTTAGGGGACAGGTGTAACTTGCTCGGACAGTAGTCCAATACGAGTTACACGTAGGGTACCAGTGTAGTCGGCCTCTTTGCCGGCAACCGATTGAGTCGCCTTTAATGTAATGAGGGCCGTATTGGCGTTACTAAGGATGTCTTGACGGCTAGAAGCTGCTGCCCCCGTGTCGGTGGCGTCAGTCATGGGGCTTGTCGATTGAGCTGAAGAAAAATACTGCACGGTAAAATCTGCCGAGGTGACACCATCAAGTAGTTTCATGTCCTCGATACGGCACATGCCGCCCGTTTGACCTGGCTCGCAGCTAGGCCGTTGCCATGGTGTGTTGCACCCGATAGTTTCGTAGTTACTTGGCATTAGGGTGCGTCGCCACAAACTGTTATTTTTTACGAAGTACACAATGTTGTATGTCATTACCTGGTTTCTATTAACCGCGAGATTGCTGCAGGGATACGGCATATCGCGTAGAGGAATCAACCGATGCTGTGGTGTGTAATGCTGAGATTGAGTAGCAATAGCGTTAATTATGAGCATTGACCCCGTTGTCGTTGAAGCATTCTGAAATGATTGCGTTGCATTGTTGTAACCTTGAGGTGAGGCAATTGCCACGCTGTTTGTCGCAAGAAACGCACCACTGAGTGCGACATCCTGTTCGATAGTGGTAAGAGAGTCTTGTACCTTGTAGGCAAGTGTGTTGCTGGTCCGTGCGATCATTGTCTCGCCTGTGAGGTAAATCAATACGCCAATGAAACTTGCGATTGTCAATAAGACAATCGGTGATATGACGAGCATCTCGACCAACGTGAAACCAGGACGTGATCTATTGGATGGCATACATTGCATGAACAACCTCTCTTGATTCTGCGCTATAGGTTACGCGAACTTGTACTTTTGTGATTCCCGGTAGGCCAGATTGAGGGCAGCTATAAGTGACGGTGGTAAATACATTAGTGAGACCGTCTGGGTCCGGAGTAATCGGTTGATTGTTAACAGGTGTAGAAGGTGCGCATATGCTCGGCGTATTACTGACATATTGGCGCAATGTATTATAGGCAATATTGTTAGCCTTAGCTCGTTGGCGTGTTTCACCACTGTCTTGGACGATCGTTGCGTATAGTTGATGACCTGCAGCCAAGAAGATAACAGCAACAAATAATGCAATGAGCAGTTCAACCGCCGAAAAACCCGAATTACGTGATGTATAGGCTATCATTGGTTCTTACTCTTATAGGTACATATGTTTTCAGGGGCAGGACAATCGTCGGTTGCTTTCTCGAGACGATAGTAAATATTAAAGCGTTGGCACGGACCATCTGAAATGGGACACAGCGTGCCATTTGAGGTGAGAGGCTGGTAGACGTAGGTTGTTATTGTTGGCATCGGTGAGAGGCCGGTTGTCGGTGTATTATTGTTGGTAGCAATCACAAAGCTTATGGGACTGTCTGAATCAACACCAGGTGCCCTGAGCGAGCTTTCTCCAGTACGCTCTTTGATGAAATTCATGACGAGGTCATTATTGAACTCCAGTGTTCCGGGATACGATTTTGTAAAAACACCACCATGATTTGATGCATAAAAGCTCTCGAGCGCAAGGGATACATTTTCGACATCAACAATTCGCTCATCATCGCGTGCATTGGCTTGCGTTGATCGCACATTAACAACCGCAAGTGTTAATAGAATTGCCATTACAATGATGACGACGAGCAGCTCAACAATAGTAAACCCACGCTCTTTCATGTGTTTATAGCATAAGGTTTTTGGCAGTAATATGCAAGATAACTACGAGGGGAGCTCAAGAGGTTCTTGGCTGATCTCGATTCTGAACATGGCGCGGACTGCAGTAGTGATTTCTTCGCGGGCTTCTGCCAGATCAGCATAACTGCCGGCAGATTCGTTGATGAGGACCAGGGCGTTTTTTTCGTGGACGCGCATGCCATGCAGCAACTTGCCTTTGAGGCCAACTTTCTCGATTAGCCATCCGGTAGGGATTTTGTACCGGCCGTCACCCATGTCGTAATATGGGACGTCAGGGTCAATCGCCTGGATATCAGGGAGCTGCCATGATTCAATGATGGCGTTTTTAAAGAACGATCCCGTATTTGGGCGTTCCGTGGGGTCGGGCAGTTTATCTTTGCGGATAGCGATGACAGCGTCGCGGATAGCTTGATGCGTATAGGCGGTGATATTGTGCTCGTCAAGGTATCGCTGCAGTGCGTCATAGAATGGTGGGCTGGGGAGATTTTTTGATAATTGCAGGGTGATAGACGTAATGACGTATCGTCCTTTGGCGTCGTCACGAAAAATACTGTTGCGGTATGAGAAACGGCAATCTTCATTCATAAGTGTGACGAATGTTCGTGCTTCGGTATCGTATGCCTCGAGGCTGACGAGCGTGTCGGCAATTTCTTGGCCGTACGCACCAACGTTCTGCACGGGTGCGGCACCGGCAGTGCCAGGGATTGCCGACATGGCTTCGATGCCGCTAAGGCGGAGATCGACAGCGTACGCAACGACATTGTCCCACAGTTCACCTGCACCAATTTTTATAGTGACTGAATTGAGCTCCTCCGAGATTGTCGTGATGCCAGGGATACGAATACGCAGAACGATACCATCATACCCCTCGTCACGAACGATAGTATTACTGCCGCCGCCTAGGATTGCCACGGGGAGAGATTGCTGGGATGCTTTATCGAGCAGAGGTGGAACATCTTCTGGCTTGAGGATATCAGCGATAAAGCGAGCATTTCCGCCTAATTTCATAGTTGTGTAGTTCTTAAGTGGGATGTTTGTGTGAATATCCATGACAGTACCTAGTATATCATTTGGATGCTTGGTGCTATGTGAACTACAACCAATGAAAATGGACTAGAAGAACTAGCCCATTTTCATTGGTACACCCGGTACGATTCGAACGTACGACCCTTTGTTCCGAAGACAAATGCTCTAATCCACTGAGCTACGGGTGCTGATAAAACATGTATGATTATAACACTAAGTAAAAGAAAAATCACCTCCGTATTGAGGTGATTTTTCTTTGGAGGGCCACATGTGTCGTGGTAGCAACTAAATTACAGACCGAGCCTCACGTAAAAATCGCAAATCTCTCATTTGAATAAAATGCCCCTCGTAGTTTGTAGGTTGATCATTTTCTAAAAGATTGATTGCCTCATCGATATTGTTGGCAATGACTGTTTTTGCACCCTCTTCGATTTCGCTTTCTTCGAGAGCAGTCTCTACGAGGTCACCGGATTGATGCGCGACATAGCAATAAGAATGCTGTTCCATTTTGTCGTCATTGCGGTATTCCACGATCTCTCCTAGTTCCGAAGATACATCGGCAGGACATCCAACTTCTTCTAACAACTCTCTACGCACAGCGTCTTCTAGCGATTCGCCTTCATCGACACCGCCACCTGGTAATTTGTGATAATTGTAGGTGGACATCTTCAAGAGATATACCCGCCCATCTTGATCAAACAGGACTGCCCTCGATGCTTGTCGCTTAAACCAATCATCACTTGGAAGGTTTTCTGAGCCATCAAATACATTTGAATCTCGAATAATTTGGAGTATCTTCATAATTTGCATTATAACAAAAAACAGAGATGATAATCTCTGTTTTAATATAAGCTCTATGGAGGGACAGGAGAGACTTGGTCACGTTCCGCGACCCCGAAACTTCACCTATGAAGCGTAACTTTCAACGGAAGGATTCCTTGCGAACTGCCGACTGGCAGTTCTCACTCTCTTCACCCCACGGGTGTCAAGAATCAGGCCTTCTTGGCTCCACGAAAACCCCCACACAAGGTGGGGATGATTCGTGGAGGGCCGTGGTGGACGCTATAGCAACCAATCTGCGAACTTATGCTGCTAGTTCAGAATCAATTCTAGCGTCGAGTCCGTCCATTGTATTCTGAAACTCTTGTTCGAGATTAACATTATACTTACTTGCCAATACAAGGATTGACCACAGGCAATCTGATAGTTCGTGGGCAAGTTTTGTATCAACATCGTCCATAGACCTTAAGCCATGTTTTGCCATAATTATCTTTGATAAATCACCTACATCACCTACGAATCCAGCCATAAGCTGCTGTTCATTCCATGTTATACCGCGCTTAGCTTTATTCAACTCATCATACTTATCACGAATCTCAATTGCTCTATTTTGTAAGTCATTTAAGTCCATACTTTAATTGTATATGAAAAAATGACTACGTAAAGAAATCATTTAAAGCATAAGCGGTATGGAGGGCCATCGTGTACTCTATTGGAACTATTGTTCAATCTCAAAATCACAGATTACTGGATAATGGTCAGTAAGAACGTCTGAATCCACGCTAAAACTACGAAGCCTCAAGCCTCGGTATAATACATGGTCGTACATTCGCTCCTTTGGAGTGGTCGGTTGGTCGAGCACTACCTCGGCAAGCTTGTCTGAGCCAAACAGGTCTTGGAGATAAGCCCTCACTGTGTCGGAATTTATATTGAAATCCCCTTGAATAAGTCGATAGTCACTTGATTGCTTGTCTTTTAGCTCAGCTGATACGCTTGCCAGGATTTGCAGGGCAGTATCGGAGTCGAAATCTAATCCAACTCTCCTAAACGGTATGAGATGGAGTGAAGTAGCGTATATCGCAATATCGCCAATTCTAACCGTGCAGGAGCCGTAGCCTTTATCGTGAGTGAAGGCTTTCCTGCCCTCAAGCTCGAAATTTAATTCTGGGTTCAAGAATCTTCCAGTTTGGACATCAGAAATTGGGAACCTCGAAATAAGCCCATTGCCAAGCTTATAAGTCGAATCAATATGCGAATCAGTTATCGCATCGTAGAAGAAATGCTCGTAACCAAGCTCTTTGGCGATTTGTGCAATTTGATTGTCGCCGTCATCACCGTGCGCTTCTTGAATAGTAACAATATCGGGATTAGTTTCGGCTATTTGCCGTGCAATGACATCTATACCATCAACTGTGTACGATGCCATCAGTCCTGGGTCTTCACTGTCTTTAAGCAGCTTCCCACCACCAATATTCCATGTAACTGTTCTTAGGTCCATGAAATGATTATAAATCAAAAAAACAGAGATTAGTATCTCTGTTTTAAGCATAAGCGTATTGGAGGGTCTGAAGTCCCAGATTTGAAACTCAATCCGGAGGAGTTGTTTGCTGATTTAGAGTTGCTTTACAACCGAATGGTTGCACTTGGCGTAACGATGCGTGATGGTGAGGTGTATTTGGAGGATTTAGATGGAAAACTCTAGCCTTTACGACCAGAATACCTTCTACGGCCAGTTTGAGCGTGATTTACGGCGCGCCCGGCACGAAGTTATTATCGAGAGCCCGTTTATCACCACACGGCGCATGGCGGCACTGCTGCCCATTCTCACAAAGCTTCGTCGTCGTGGGGTTATGGTGATTATCAACACAAAAGATCCAGTAGAGCATGATGGTGATTATTGCCGCCAGGCACTCGAAGCGGTGAGCATGATGCAAGAAATGGGCATTTTAGTGCTCTATACCATTGGTCATCACCGCAAGCTAGCGATTATCGATAGTGAGGTATTTTACGAGGGCAGCTTGAATATTTTGTCGTTTAGCGACAGTTGCGAGATAATGAGAAGAGTCGTATCCTCAGTGCAAGCAGAACAATTGATAGATTTTATAGGGATGAAGAATTATGTCGACCGCTGACGAAGATTTCAAAGATTTAGACCTCGCTGAAAGTGAAGAGGCAATACAAGCTGCGCTGAAGTTTCTTCGTTACAATGACCCGGCAAAAGCCAATCGCGACTATGCAATCTATATGCTAAAACGTATGGATGAAGTCTCTATCGGCATCGGCAGCAAGACTAAGCTCGATTTTGAAGAGTTTCTCAAAAAGCATGGCGACGATACGCCGAGCTAGAACGGCAGTATATCGGACGACCTTACGTCTAGAGCTTTGATGATTTTCTCGAGAGTTTTGAGTGACGGCACGACTTCGCCACGCTCAATTTTAGCGTAATGGTTTACTGTCGTTCCGGCGCGCTTCGCAACCTCAGCTTGGGTGAGGTTTTGCTGGTGCCGAGCGCGTTGCAAATTATTACCGACTTTAGACAGATCTTGTGACATTGACCTTATTATACAATGTTTGGCAAAGATTTATTTGCCGCGAGTTATTGGGTCGATGATTATAACTTGCTCGTCTATGGCCTGCTTTTCGGCCGGCGTGAGTGGGTCTTCATATAGTTCGCTCACTTCGTGTTCCAGCGATGCACCGGCCGCGAAGGTCTTGAAATAGACCACGTCTTTTTGCAGTACGGCGCCAGCGTCTTCGGCTTTGTTTAGGTGACCTTCACGCAGCTGCGTAATTGCCGACTTTGACCGGCCATAGGCCGCCAACAGCTCATAGATAACATCCGCGCTATATTCGTGGCGGTTGGCGATGTCGCCAATGTTTGCCTGAACTTGCTGAAGGGCAATCTTCATTATTCAGTTCTTCCCTTGGCGAGGTCATCTACATGAATTGGCAGTAGTTCTTCGGCTTCCATTTGATCTAGCACGAGACGCGTTAGATCGTTGTCGATGAAGTTTATACTATACTCGCGGCCACCTTCTTTTAGTGTAGCCAGGTAGCCGGCGTCGCGCATTTTCTTAATTTGGTTAGCGACCGCAGAAGGTACAACATCTTTGTCCCACAGGTCGGCAATGTCAGCTGCTTTAATAGTCTTCTTACGCACGGCGCGTTCCAATGTGCTCGTCTCCAATCTTGTAAGCACCCCGGCCGAGTTGAGACGTGATATAGCCGGTAGGAGCAATTTGCCGTTCACGAAATTACTATCTGCTAGGCGCAATGTTTTTTCGGTTTCGTCTTTTATGCCGCTTAGGAAATATTCGCTCCAGTCGAGTAAGCCTGTGTCATCGCCCGTATCTGCGCGTTCCAACATGTCGTAGTATTTGTAGCGGTCACCAGCGAACACGGCTGTCGGGTTAAATAGGCGGAGTGTGTTTGGTTCAATGTACCCCTTCTTGCAAAGCATTGCGTATGTCAGAAGCCGCACGGTACGGCCGTTACCATTGCCGAACGGGTGAATCCATACGAACCGGTGGTGTGCCAGTGCGATCTTAAGTAGCTCATCGCGGCTATTCGTATCACTGCCTATATATTCAATAAGCTCGCGCATCAAGTCGGCTACATCGTAGTGTGACGGTGGAGTATGCTTTGAATTTGCAATTGAGACATCTTTAGTACGGAAACCACCAGTGTGGTCATCGCCTTCGCGGGTCAAACCACTAACGACAATTTTATGGAGCTCAAGTATGAAATCACGGCTTATTGGCATGGCTGCAATATGCTCGTCAATAAAGTCGAGCGCATGCATGAGGTTGATGATTTCCTTCATGCTCTCATCCTCATTTTGCACATTTTCGCTTTTTCGAGCGCGCTTTTCCACGAAGCCTGCAAGTGTCGTATGATTGCCTTCGATACGAGCACTAGATAGCGCTTCGATGATATGGAAAAGATTTTTGAGTTGTACGAATATCTGTTGGCTTGTTGAACTAGAGACGCTACGTCCTCGCAAGTGTTCTAGCTGAATTATGATGTCCGTTAACTTCGAATTGTAGTTCGGCTCTGGCGTTTTGATCATGCGTCTACTGTATCACAGTACTTCACTCGTGAATACTACATTATTTCACTTAATTTTTTCTTTTACAGGGGTAGTATTTCACTTTTGCTTGTCAGCATATTTCATTCCTCATACCTCATCGGCAAGCTATGAAACTCCAGTTCCTCCTCCCAATCCACCTCCTCGGGCCTGAGCCACACCTTCTTCTCGCCGCTGAGCAGCCGTTCCCTGGTAGTCGTAAACACGAGGAAGTCTGCCCATAGGTCTTCAGTCGTTCTCACCACTCTCTTCTCGGTGTTCTGGTTGCCGCAGATAATGAGTAGATGTGGGTAGGCATACTCATCGTTCTCATCAGCATAGTCAATATGCTGGTTAATACGCCGTCTAATCTTCCAACTCTCATGACGCTCAGGGAAGTACTCCATAAAGTAGTCTGGGATTTTGTCTGTCTTACCGACAAACTTGGCAAAGGGCGGCGGCGTCAAGTAGAAACCATCGCTTCCTAACTGGTATTTGGTATAGAGTATGAGCTTATCGTCGTATTGCCGCCGAATCGCTCGTGCCATCTGACCTAGTAAGAACTGCTCGTCTATCTGCTCATCACTGAAGGTTTTGTTCTTGTAGTGTAGCTGCGTCCGTTCATGCCCAAGTTTCTTAAGATACCGTATACCGAGTGGTGCTAAATAGTAAATAACTGGTCTCTGCCGCAATCTATACGTCTTGTCATACATCTTTACGACATACCCTCGATCAACTAAGACACTGAGTCTCTCATATACCGTTGATCTATCTTTCCCTATACTCTCTGCTACAACATCACTACTCACAAACCGATACTTTAATACAGCCAATAATAACGTCACCTGACTATCCGAAATCTTGTACCTTGTTTTTGGCTCATACCGCTTCATACATTTGCCTTATATGTATATATAAAGAAAGGAGAGAAAAAAGAAAAGAGCTAACAGAGAAAAAACAACAAAATGTATGGTATTTGCATAGTGGGGATTTTATCCACAGGAATTTAGCATAAAAGTATTGCAACTATTCATATTCGGGTGGTATACTATTCATATAAAGCATAGTTGATTGGGCAAAATTATGTCAAGAACTGCGGGGTCAAAAAACAAGACGAAACCAGTAACCGAAGGGGTATTCGTTTATACGCTGGAACAACGCATGCGAATCATAGCCGATCTGGTTGTTGAGCGAATTTTAGAAGATCAGGACGTGGGAGCCAAGATAGCTACTATCCTGAACATAGGAGCGGACGATGCAGCCAAACAGTGAAAGAATCGGCCTGCTTGCTATACGAGTATCATCTGGTAAACAGAAACGCGAGGGCGATTCGCCGGAGGAGCAGCGGCAACGAGGCGAGAGCCTTGCAAGGACGCAGAATATACAGATTATCGATTCGGTCGTTTTGGTTGAGTCGGCATCACACGAAGAACAGCCAATGCAGGCAATTGTTGAAAAGTGCCGAGAGAATCCAGCAATCGAAGTTGTTCTCATTAAGGCCATTGATCGTTTCACCCGTGGCGGTTCGGGCGCATACATTAAGCTCAAAGAACAGCTTGACGAGCTCAATGTAACACTTATCGATACATTTGGTATTATCGATACTCGACGTGTCAATACATTGGAGTATACAGGTTTTAAGTACTACTGGAGCGACTATAGCCCCAGTTTCAAGAGCGAGATACTCGAGGCCGAACACGCCAAGGACGAACTACGTGACATCATGACGCGTATGATCGGTGCTCAGATCCGCTACACGCAACTGGGCTATTGGATGCGAATGCCGCCCTACGGCTTCGTGAGCGAAATGGTTGATAGCAACCACGGTAAGCGCATGATACTCAAGCCGCATCCCGAGGAGTCTGTATTTATTCGCCGGGTTTTTGAAATGAGAGCTCAAGGTATCTATAGTAACCAAGAGATCGCCGATACCTGCAATGGACTTGGGTTTAGGACACGCAAGACGATTGTGCGTGATCGATATGACCCTTCAAAGATCAAGAGCGTGCATGGCGGGAAGCTGATGGACGAGAAGATGGTTGATCGTTTCATCCACCGACTGATTTATGCTGGTGTAATTCAGGAGAAATGGACGCATGACAAGCCGGTTAAGGCACAGTTTGACGGCTTAGTGTCGATAGATATGTTTAACGACGCTAATCACGGCAAATATATCATTGAGCTCAACAGCAACAGAGTAACTGTTCACCGTAGAGAGCCGCCGGAATGGCAGAAGATCAAAAAGATTATCAATGACAAGTTTCCGTACAAGAAAGTCATAGGCTGCCCCTACTGCGGAAAGCCGCTGTCCGGAAGTGCGGCGCGTGGCAAAATGGGCAAATATTATCCAGCCTACCATTGTTCTCGTAACGGTCACTATTTTAGAAAGCCGCTTGCTGACTTTGATGCTGCAATCGAGCGTTTCATAAAGAGTATTGAGATCGCACCAGAGTACATAGATAAGCTGACTCAAATGATAGCCGAATCGTATGAAGAAAAAGTCTCACGAACTACCCAAGACAATGACAAGCTTATTGAGCAGAAACAAGCTCTCGAAGCACAAATCCGCGTCACGCTTGATCATATGAAGATACTGACGAGTGAGACGGCAATAAAATACATGGAAGACGATATCGTAAGCACGGAGAAGCAAATCAAAGCGCTCGATGAACAGTTGCTCTGTCAGGCCGAGAACACCGTCGATATGGAACAGGTTTTACAATACGCGAAGTACCTGTTGAAACACCTCTACGAACTTGTATTTAACACTAGTAACCCGCTCCGCCGCTCGGCATTTTTTGCTCTCATATTCAACGCTATGCCAACGTACGCTGACATAGACTTTGAAACACCAAAAAACAGCCCGCCAACAGATATGAACGGACTGTTTCAGGTAGCACTGGGCTACAAATCTACACTTGGAGGGCCATAGTGGAGTCTATTGCAACTATTGTCGCGGAGAAAAATCAGTTTTCTATGAACTAGATTCTCGAAGATAAACATGACAAGAGCCGCTCAGAGAGCGGGCTCTTGCCCGTCCCTGAACGGCTCGATGCTGACGCCGTCACTGAGATCAGCTCCGGCTACGCAGGAATCCGCGACGACGAGCGCCAACTGTGACCGGCTCTCGCGTGTCATACACGTCGGTATCCTGCTCGATGGCTCGTCGTGCGAAGTGTTCATCTGGGTAGACCCAGAGGAGCGTCCGACGCCTGAGGTCGACAGTTCCGGACTTGTCGACGGTCAGGACACCTTCCTTGTAGTCGTCGGGCGCGACGACATCGGGGTCGGTGATCGTGATCGTCTGGGTGCCGGTGGTGACGATCGTGCCGATCGTCTCGTCGAAGTAGAGCTTGCCGAACGCCATGCCGGTGTCGTACTGGTAGAAGTGGTCGGACTGCGTCGGCTTGATCGTGACAAGACCGTCCATGAACTTCTGAAGCTCCTCTGCTGTGTAGAGACCATGGGCGGGTACGACGATGATGTCGACCCAGTGGTTCCACAAACCAGCAGCGGACATGAAGTTCTTCTGGCGGTCCTCGACGACGCTTACCGCAGGGTTTGCGGCAAGCTCGGTTCTTACGACTGTCAGCTTGCTCATTAGCTTTTCAACTCCAATGCTGATAGGGTACGTGAGCATTTTATATTATTACAAAAATACATTGAAATGTCAATACGTGTTACACGAAAAACTCCTCATAACAGAGGAGTTTAAGCATAACCATATTGGAGGGACATATGTATCACTGTTGCAACTAAAATTAGAATGTCAAAGGAGTTTTACGTATCAACCTAAAAGAGAATTGATTGACTTATTATTATATTAACCGCTAATGATTCTTGGCTCTTGGTAGCTTCATCTTCCGTCCGAAGACAGTATCTGTATTTCATTTTAGGGAATATGTTCGATTGAAAAAATAACTTGAAATAATTTTAACGTTCTTTATGTATCACATATGAACTTCAGAAACCTAAAAGGAGATATCGTAGCGATAGGATGAGTTTGGTTAGATACTTTAGGGTGTTGCTTTCTAAACACCAAAGTTAGCCGTTTAAGCAGCCATTCCGTCAAATGATATATCATGTACTTATGGCAAAAAGCGTAGAGGTAAGCGATGAAGTACTCGTAGTCCAAGTTATCGAAGGCGATGCCGATGCTTATGCCACACTCATGACCCGGTACGAATCAAGATTGCTGCGCTACGTCATCTACCTCATCCATGACCAAGCCGCCGCCGAGGACGCGGTTCAAGAAACGTTCATTAAAGCATACCAAAATCTACGAAGCTATAAACCTAGCTATAAATTTAGCTCTTGGATTTATAGAATCGCTCACAATGAAGCTATGAACATCGTTAAAAAGAACAAACATATTTGTGATGAAGACATCCAGGCTTTGCCTGACCAATCATATGAATCTCGCCTCGATGATCTTGTTGAGGCCGGTATGCTAAAGGAGCGTGTCCATGAATGTCTGGAGGAAATAGAGCCGAAATACCGTGAGGTTATACAGCTTATATACTTTGAGGGCATGAAATACGATGATGTCAGCGATGTGCTGCATATACCGCGTTCGACCGTTGGCGTTTGGTTGTCTCGCGCAAAAATCAAGTTACGAACATTATGCAAGCAGAAAGGGGTGACGCTATGAAAAAGCCTATTATGAATAAATCAACGGCAGCAGCAGTGATTGAGCAAATCAAAAATGGTGATGTTACTATGCGCCCACAGTGGTATTTCGCAGCCTTGCTCGTATTGTCCGCGGCGGGGACGATAGCTGCTAGCCTAATTGTAGCGTATCTAATGAACGTTGTGTTTATGTGGATAAGAATTCAAACTGCCGATACGATGGCATGGGGGGCTCGTGCTAAATTAGGCGCTGTCCTAAGTTCGTTTCCTTGGTGGACGGTGATTTTTGCAGCGATACTTTCTGTTGTTGCTGTGTGGCTTATTCGCAAGCAGGGCACTCTATATCGTCAAAAAACCACAACAATCTTAACAGTTTTCTTGCTTATATCTATAGTTCTAGGCGTGGGTTTTTCTATTCTTGGCATGGGTACGTTCCATTCAGGTAAGCAAAACGATATACAAAACACTCACCGTGGATCTGGCTGGCAGAGAACGAATTTAGTGAAATAATATTGCGTCTATTGTAGTACTACATATGCAAACATAAGTTAAAAAAGGAGATTTGTAATATGAATAAAATATTGATCGCAAGTATCGCAGTGCTCGCCGTTGTGGGTGTAGCTGGCGCCACTAGCCTAAATGTCGCTGCGCAAAATAGCACTAGCAATCAAGCTGGTGTTCAGTCGTATAATGGCAGTGGGAGAGGATACGGTGGTGGTCGCCAGGCATCACTCGAATCACGAGCTGGTGTAGTCGGTATGACGGTCGAAGAACTACAAACCGCACTCGAAACTAAAACAATGTCGCAAATTGCCAAAGAAAAAGGCATGACCGAAGAGGACTTTCGAACAAAGATGGAAGCAGCCGCGAAAGCTCGCTGGGAAGCGCGTGGACTTACTACCGAACAAATTACGGAACGTCTTGCGGAGCGCGAAAAACGTCACGCGGCAAACTCAGCTGACCATGAATGGGGTAGTGGTGAAGGTGGCCACCAAGGTGGTTACGGTAGAAGCCGATAAAACATCGCTTGCGCTGACAAAATATCGCTCATTTTTTTGAGCGATATTTTATTATGATTGCAGTAAGCTGTCGTGCAAGAGTAATGTAATCAGTTGCAGATTTGGGTTGGGTTCAATGTATCCATATGTCAGTCATAACAACTTGATTATTTCAAAGTAAAAAGCCCTATCTTACGACAGGACTTTTTACCTTGGAGGGCCATCTGAGACTTGAACTCAGGACACCCTGCTTAAGAGGCAGGTGCTCTAACCAGCTGAGCTAATGGCCCGTAAACACTTAAAAAGTATATCAAAACCTAGGATAGGTGTAAATACACCTACTCTATCTTTTGATTATAGCACATATATTGGACATTTGTCAATATATGACTGATTTGTTACACTGGTACAGATGAAACTACTCAATGGATCAGACATCGCGCTGTTTGTGAAAGAACGCCAGGCGAAACAAGTTCGCAACCTCCGTCAACAGTGGAAGGTTATTCCGCGTCTTGCTGTCGTGCAAACGATCGATAACCCCGTCATTGACACGTATGTTCGTTTAAAGGGGCGGTATGCCGAAGATATCCTTGTTGAGTTTGAACTACACAAAGTCTCTTCGGGCGAGGTGTTGGCGACGATCGACACACTCAACGGACGTGATGATGTTCACGGTATCATCATCCAATTACCGCTTGAAGACCAGACGGTAACTGATGAAGTATTGGCGCGCGTCTCGTCCGATAAAGATGTTGACGGCCTTGGCCCCGCCCCAGCTTTTGACCCCGCAACACCGATTGCAATCAGTTGGCTGTTGGCGGCCTACAGTGTTGATCTAGCCAGCAAGAGTATTGCAATTGTCGGTGAGGGAAGGCTTGTTGGTGCGCCATTAGCACGCATGTGGAAGGCAAGTAACTATAATGTCACCGTCTACAACAGCTCGCATACTGGTATGGGTCAGCAGCTGCGCCAGCATGACGTGATTGTAACGGCAACTGGTGTGCCGCGTCTGATTACGCCTGACATGGTAAAGGCGGATGCAGTACTTGTAGATGCTGGTACTGCCAGCGAAGAGGGCGTGGTGATTGGCGATATTGATCCGCGGGTTCGCGAGCGTGATGATATTACCATTACGCCAAACAAGGGTGGCGTGGGTCCGCTTACTATTGCGGCGCTGCTAGATAACGTCATTACGGCAGCACGAAGAGTCGCCGAGAAAAACAACCAGTAAAATTAAAACTACTCCTCGGTCAGTCCCAATGCGTCTTTGACGCGTGCAACGACTTGTCGGGGGGTCAGGTCGGCTTTGACGATGTAACTATGAATGCCGAGGCCACGCAGAGTCTTTGGGGCCTCTTCCTCGCCAAGGTTTGTGAGGATAATAACAGGGGTATTTTTGCTGGCAGGATCCTTACGAATTTCGGCCAGTGCTTCGTCGCCTTGCATTTCTGGCATACCGATATCAAGAAGGATAATGTCAGGTTTAAAAGCTGCAACCATGGCAACGCCACGGACACCATTATCTGCTACCTCAACGTGAAAGCCCGCTGCTTCAAATTTCATGCGGTACATCTGATTGATGACGGCGTCATCTTCGATAATGGCTATCTTTGTCATGGCTAAAGTATAGCACGAATTATCACCGTTACGGTATAGTAAGGATTATGAAAGCCAATTCTACCGAGCGTGTACATTACGACCACTATGTGCCGCGCGATTACCGAGTGCATGAATTCACGTATGATGACCCGTTTGTTTCGGATTCATTTGAGGAAGTAAATAATGCTCTTGAAGAATTGGCCGATCAAGGGCTGGCCCACTACGGACATACGCAAACGGATTTTGCGCGTAAACGTTTGAACGCAATTGATCGTGTGGGTAATCCAGCCACACGAGCATTGATCGACAGGTTGCCAACGTTCAATGACTGGCTTGACCTTGTGCCAACCGCTGCCGCGCTGGACTCATTGTATGATCCGTCCAAAGAAACGCTTGCTAATGGTAAACCGCTTCATCCCTTGTTGGGGGATTGGTTCCGTAATATCACTGATGGTAGGGGTATTCGCAGCCGAGCCGCAGTCGTGGGTGAACTGCTGACAGACGAGTCGGTACGTCATGATAGGCAGGTGGAGTGGTTAAGCTTGGCATCTGGGGCCGCGCAACCTATTATTGCGACGGCAAGGAATCTTACCTCAGAGCACGGTGTGACGCCACGTATGACACTGGTTGATAAAGACCAAGAAGCGTTGCGGTTGGCCGAGGAATATGCAGCAACGGCTGGTTTGGCTGGGTCGCTAGAAACGATGAATATGAATATCTTGCGTTTGCGGGGAATGACGAGGTCCGATACTGGCAGGCGGATGCATGATTTTGCCTCAAACGCATTATCTCGTACGCTGCGCCAGAAGCATCTTCCTGCAGGACAGTTTGATGTGGTCGATGCGGTAGGGCTGGTTGAATATCTTAAGGCTGATGACTGGCCATATACGTATGGCAACGTCATTAAAACGAAGACCAAGTTAGCAGGAGCTCGAACGTTCTTGCAGAATTCATACGAATTGGTCCGTCCCGGTGGTATCCTAGTGATAGGAAATATGCTCAAATCCCATCCTCAACTTGCATTTACGCTTGATGTCATTCAGTGGCCGCATATCAAGCCACGTTCGATTGAAGAAATGGTCCAGATATTTGATGATGCACAACTTGACGGTGAACTGGATGTTTACTGCCCTGATGACGGGGCGTATGCAATTTATCAGTTAAGGAAGCCAGAGGAATAGTATGTTGATAGAGGTGGGGCTACTGGTCGCAGGTGCGTTGTCACTTGCTTTGGGTGCGTTATCGATCCCCCAGTGGGGACGGATTCCCGAAGCGCGCTTCTTTTTGATGACGACGATTGGTACTTCGGCTTGGGCATTTGGTGTCGCCTTGTTTCTGGCGGCTACGTCTGAAACGACCTTGGTAGCTGCGGCTTCGGCGTATTACATTGCTGCCGCTCTGATTGCGCTTGCAGCGTTTCTATTGGGTTATACGGCGTATAAACAAGAAGCTCCCAGGCAATCTTTTGTTGCCTGGGTGAGTCTGCCGTTCTTTGCCTGGGCGGTATGCCTTTGGTTACTCCCAGAGGTGTTGTTGCCGGGGGTCTCGGTTGGGGGCCAGAACACTGCTGAATTAAATCCTGCGTTGTACATCTGGTATATTATCTATTTTGCGCTGTATTACGTGGTCGGCGTGACGCTGCTATACCGCTCTATTGCACGCACGCGGACAAAACAGCGCGCCCGAATGAACTATCTGTTTTGGGCGTACGCATCTGCAGGGGTAATCGGCATGTTGTACAACCTTGTGTTGCCAGGTCTTGGAAACTACCATTTGATATGGATCGGCCCGCTAGGGCTGCTCGTATTTGTGCCAATTGTCTATGTAGCGATTATGCGATACGGGTTGTTTGATATTCGGCAGACGGTGGCACGGACACTTGCCTACACCGGCACTCTTGCTACCTTAGCAGGCATCTATGTGGTTGCTCTGACGGCGATTTCGACGTGGTTATTGCCTGATGAAGTAACCTCCGTGCAGTACAACGTTAATGTGGTTATTATGCTTTGTCTTGTATTCGCGTTCCAGCCGATCAAGCGCTTCTTTGACAGTGTCACCAATCAGATATTTTATCGGCATCAGTATCATCGCGAACAATTCTACCGTCAGGTAAGCGCAGCGTTAACAAAAACAACAGAGCTTCACAAGCTGCTTAATAATATGGCGACACTTTTTGCAACAACCCTAAAGTCCAAAGGTGTTGTTATCCTAGTCTATCGTGGGGATGAGATGGTGGCATCGGGTAAACGCAGGCGTTCACCTGTCCCTCTTCAGGATTTAAGATGGCTTGATGAGAGGGTAAAGCAAGCTCGGACGCTACTCATTGATCGTAATGAAATAAGCTTGGCAGGGGACAATGAGCTCGAGAGGTTCCTTGTCTCGCATCGAGCGCAATTGGTACTCCCTCTTAAGCAGGCAGACGGTATCCTAGGGTATGTATTTCTGGACGAGCACCAATCGGGACGATACATGCGTCGTGACCGTGAGGTACTTGAAACAGTTGCCGATGAATTGGTGATTGCAATTCAGAATGCGCTATCAGTTGAAGAGATCCGCGAACTGAACGAAACGCTACAACAGCGCGTTAACGAGGCGACGAAAGAATTGCGTCTTAGTAACGCTCAGCTACGCAAACTTGATGAGGCGAAGGACGAGTTTATTAGTATGGCAAGCCATCAGCTCCGCACGCCACTTACGAGTATCAAGGGCTATGTCGATATGATTCTTGAGGGTGACGCAGGAGAGATTACACCGATGCAGAGAAAGTTTTTGACGGAGGCATTTGTCAGTAGCGAACGTATGGTTCATCTCATCAACGATTTCCTTAACGTGTCGCGCCTGCAGACGGGTACGTTTGCAATTGACAAGCGCCCGGTCGATCTTGCAAAAGTGGTCGGACAGGAACTAGATAGCTTGAAGATAAGTGCGAGTGGGCGAGACTTGGCATTCCGATACAAGAAACCACAGTCGCTTCCAAAGCTACTGCTTGATGAAGGGAAGATCCGCCAGGTAATCATGAACTTTTCGGATAATGCTCTTTATTATTCGCGTCCAGGCACGGAGATTAAGGTATCGCTAGAGGTTGAGGGCGAGGATGTCGTACTGCAGGTGAAAGATACTGGCATCGGAGTTCCAGAAGAAGAGCAGGCACGGTTATTTACAAAGTTTTACCGGGCTTCGAATGCTCGTAAACAGCGGCCTGATGGTACAGGCGTAGGATTGTACCTTGCAAAACGAGTCATCACGGAACATGGTGGATCGGTGGTATTTTCATCAGTTGAAGGCAAGGGGAGCACCTTTGGGTTTCGTTTGCCACTCGAACGGCTACGCGTTCGCGATGATGCGAATCAGCTCGATGATAAGCCAGACGATAAGTAGGATGACGGCGCCAGCAATAAGAAGAGGTTTGGTAATGCGTTTATGATCGTGCCACCATTGACCAATGTTGCTGCGCTGTACGGCCTCGACTCGTGTGATTGATGGGCGAGTCATAGCGGCATCCGAGCCGCTGTATTTTTTGTTACGCTTTTTCTTCTGCTTCGCCATAATAAAACTATAATAGCAAAAATACCCCCTGCTATACAAACAGGGGGTATTGATGTGTCGAGCTGATCGCTAAACAGTGAGGAGCGGTCAGACTCGGGTTATAGGTTGCCAAGGCTTCGGCGGCTGATAGCGTAGTAAGTAACGCTAAGTGCCAACGAGCCAAGTCCTGCGAACGCCATGATTCCTTCAGAGAGACCAGTTGTTGGTAGCTCGGTTGGAACTTCTGGGGTTGGGGCTTCAGCACACTCTGAAAGGTCTTCGGTGTGCTTGGTCTCGTCAAACTCAGACTTCTTGATAGTGATGATTGTCTTTGTCTCAAGATCACATACCTTGATGTCTTCATCGACAGGTGGGGTAGGTGTTTTTGGAACTTCGACTGTTGCATCATCGCAGTCATCTGGAGTACCGGGAACTTGCGGCGCATCAACACATGCAGTGTTAGTAATGACACCTTCTACTTCCTTAGTTACTTTCGCTTTGATAGCAAAGCTGACGCTTTGGCCAACCTTAAGTTCTGGGATTACATGGTTCCACTTGTTATCAGCGATGGTTCCTGCATTAGCAGAGACAAACTGAACATGCGCAGGTGCATTATCAGATACCTTTACATCCTTGAGGTCCATCGTGCCAGTGTTACGAACAACAATTTGGTAGGTAAACTCTTGATTTACGGTTACCTTCTTGTGCTCGACACCATCAACCTTCTTGTCGATCTTCACGCCAGGTACAGGTGTTGGTGGTACGACAATCGTTGCATCATCACAGTCGTCTGGGGTTCCAGGAACTTGCGGTGCATCAACACATGCAGTGTTCTTGATGCCTGTAAGATTTGACTTGGTTGCTTTTGCCTTGATAGCAAAGTTAATACTTTCGCCAACCTTAAGTTCTGGAATCGTGTAGCTCCACGCGTTGTTTGAGATGACGCCCTTGTCGGCAGAAATAAACTGTACGCCGGCAGGTGCAGCATCGGTTACTTTTACGTTTGTAAGAGTAACGTTACCAGTATTCTTTACAGTCAACTGATACGTGAACTCTTGGTTAATGGCAACGGTCTTTCGGTCTTCGCCATTTACCTTTTTGGTGATTGTAACACCTGGCTTTGGTTCGACAGGCTTTTTGGTCACTTCAAAGGTACCCTTACATTTTGCACTGGTAACTGTCTTGTCGGTACCGTTTACTGTGACGGTAACAAACGCTTCAACAGTGTATGTACCAACCGTTTCGGTAGTAAATACACGGTTTTGGCCACGGTATACTTCGGTGCCAGCAGCGTTCTTAACGACGTAGGTAACGTGTTTGAACGTTGCGTTCTCAACCGTGTAAGCAGTAGTGAACTCGAACTTGGTTCGTTCCAACTTCTTTACGGTGAGACTGTCACAGGTATACTTTGGTGTTGGTGGACAGTCTTTTGGAACAGTAACATCGGCAGTATCGCTTTTGCTACCGTTTTCGGTGTAGGCAATCACCTTGTTGGTGAGCTTATTGTCGCCACACTTTGCAAGGGTGCTGTTTGCCCCGACCTTAGCGCTAAATTTGAAATAGTTATTGCTTCCAGGGGTAAACGATCCAATCTTGTAGCCACCCGATCCGGTGATGCCATCAACGGTGCTCTTGTAGACACCGCCAGTTTTTGCGTTCGCAATCTGACTGCTACCAGGGACATATGTAACACCAGCAGGTAATTCATCCTTTAGGATGACATTGTCTTGCTGGACTGTACCAGTGTTCTTGTAAATCAAGCGGTATTGGATGGTGCTACCTGGAGTTGTCTTTGCAGATTCAGTCCAAGTCTTACCACCATCAACACTAACTTGCTTATCAAGGGTGAAATCTGGCTTGTCAACGACAAATCGATACGTAATGTAACCGGAGTATTCGTTACAGCCAGGAAGCGTACCATCAAGTTTGTTATATCCAAGCTTGACACCACTTGTTAGAAGATTACTTGAGAGGGCGCTTCCATTGACAGCACCGTTGCTACTTGCAATCTTCGCAGATCCAGGTACGTAACGAAGGGCTACTGCATCAGATGTAGTAGCTCGAGCGTTATCCCATACAGTCTGTGGTGTTGCATTTGATGCGCTGATGAAACCGGTAATAGTAGCGGTTTCACCGGCAGCCAAACGTCCAGGCATCTGGACGCGTGCTGTTACATCTTTTGCAATACCTTTGCCGCTTTCGTTTAAGTTAGCGGCAGCATTGTTGTGATAGAATACCATCACTTCGTAGGTTTTTCCTGCTTGTAGGCTCACGTCGTCACGGAAATTTGTTCCGTTTGCAACTTCGCGGATGCGAACAAAGTTTCGCTCGTCGCCAACACTTGGATTGTCGACAATTGAGTTAAATGTCACATGCGGCGCAGGCTTCGCATATGTATAGGTTGGTCGTTCTGGTCCCCACGCCCAAAGGACGGAGGGAACGATAACGGCCGCGGCAAGCATAGTAAGCAATCCCGCAGTTCGTTTTGGCGCGCTGGCTAGCGCGGCAAATAGTTTTTTCATAACACACTCCTTTCTACACTCCACATGTAGAATTTATAGGGTAAATTTAGTTGTAACACTAGGTTAGTAACAAAAGTGGCTCGCTTTAGGCGAGAAACATAATCCTAATTGTTAAGGAAAATTGGATCGATACAAGTCAGATTATTACAAAACATGGGTTAGCAGGGAGCTAACCTCGACTGCGAGCTTACGCTGCGAGCAGGAGTAGTAGCTCCCTGTTGTAAGTGCAGTTTGTTTAGTTGTTGCCAAGGTATGACCCCGGGCGGTACATACGACTGGCTGTCGTAGCGGTACCGCCCGGAGGCCATGACCTCAGGCGAGGTTACGCGTTCTCGCGCAGCTTGCGCCGCGTGCCGATGAACCAGGGGATCAGCGGAGCGAACGCGAGTGCACCTGCGCCGGCAGTGGCCGCCGCGTCCGGATCGGTGATCTCCCCATCGCTGGGGTCGTCGGTGTCACCGGTGTTGTCGGGATCTTCAGCCGGCGGGTCGGCGGGGGGCTCGTGCCCCTCGTCGTCCGGAACCGGCACATCCGGAGTACCGTCATCCCCGGGGGGAATCGGGTCGCCAGGCTCCTCACCCGGGTCGATAGGATCTGCCGGGGGTGCCGGCGGCTCCGTCTCGACCGGATCAGGCTGAGGCTGCGGATCGACACCCTCGGGGGGCGTCGGGTCGTTGTCCTCATCCTTGGGCTCGAGGCAGTTCGGATCGTCCTTCGGAAGATCCGGGTCCCACGGGCAGGGCTCCGGGGTTGGAGTCGGCGTTGGCGTTGGCGTCGGCGTTGGTGTCGGCGTCGGTTCCGGTGTCGGCGGGTTAGACGGCTCCGGCGTGGGCGTCTCGCAGGTGAACCCTGCGAAGCGGCCATCACCGGTGTTGATGCCGAACTCTGACCAGCAGCCCTCGAAGCCCTTGTACGTGATCGTGAACACCACGAAGGTGCCCTTGTACTGGTCGGGCGACAGGGCGAACTCGGGGATGGCGTCCCACGGGTTCTGCTCGTCGACCGTCAGTCGATCGGTGACGTGGAAGTTGTAGTCGGTCTCGCGACCGTCCTGAACTCCCCCGTCGGCGAACTGCTCCAGCTGGATCGCGATGAGCACGAGCTTCCGCGCGTACTCAATGCGCTCCGCACCCTCCGATGCCATAGCCGCCTGAGCCCAGTCGTTGAGCCCCGAGGGGTCCTCGAACTGAGCCAGCCACGGGCTGATCTCTCCCAGCTGTTGGGTCTTGCCGTCCAGCCCGATGACGGGCAGACGGTAGAGACCCGATGCGACCTGCGCCGCACAGTCGGGGGATCCCAGCACCATGGCCAGAACGGCCTCGCGATCAGCGACCGGAAGACAGACCGCATCGGCCCAGTCACGCCGCTGATCGTCATACCGCTTGGTCGACTTGGCCTGGAAGATCGGAATCTCCTGGCCTTCGACGACCTCGGTTTCGTACCCGTTGTCCCGAAGGATGTCCAGGTACCGCTGCGGGTAGACGTCAGGGACGTCCGACTCGTCGGTGCCAACCTGGTCCACCGGATCTTCATCCGACGGTTCGGTCGACTCGGTGGAAGTCGGAGTGGTCCAGCCGGTGAACGCCTGCGCTGCGGCCGGGGCCAGAGGCACCAGCAACAGACCCAGGACAGCCACCGTCGCCAGGATGTCCAGCCATCGGACCTGACTGATCCAGTAGACCAGCAGGGCACCGACGGCGATGATACCCAGCGACCACCACGGCCCCAGCCAGCCGTTCTGGATGAACGGCCAGCAGATGGCGGCGGTGAGCCCGACGAGCGCGAACCAGACGAACCCTCCGGGAACCTTGCGGTACCGGAGGCCGTTCGGACGCACCCGACCGGGCTGCAGCCAGAGAGCGAAGGACGTCGCCGTGACGACGCCCCAGATGATGATGAGGGCGAGATGGAGGGTATCCATATCGTCACTCCTTTCCGTGGGTGCCGCCGGAGGCGGTGTTGTCGGTCTTGATGGGTCCCGCGTACTTGCGGGGGTCGGGCTTGTCCGAGTCCGTGGTGGACCCGTCCTTGCTCGTCCCCAGCCGGAACGCGTTGACGATCTTCTGGAAGAAGCCGCCCTTGTTGCCCTGATCGGGCTCCTCGTACTCGGCCCCCGTATCCGCCGCCAGGCTCTCCGCATCCGTGACGGCGTGCGGGTCCTTGGGCGGGACGGTGGAGGTCGGTGTGGTCGGAGCCGGGGCGGGCTGCGCCTTCTGATCCTTGTGGGGGTCGAAGGGCTTGACCTGCTCACCGCGGGTGAGTGCGGCGAGGCACTGCTCGATCGCATCGAGCCGCGTGTCCTGCGCCTGGTCGTTGCCTTCGAGCGCCGCGATTCGGTCCTCGAGTCCCTTGACGTACGTCCGGAACTCGGGGCTGATCTCGGCGAAGGCCTCGAGGCCGGCAGCGACCTTGGTCGCCGCCTTGCCGGCCGCTGCCTTGTCGCCGGTCGCCGTAGCGGCCTGCATCTCGGTCAGCGGCTTCTTGACGCGGCTGTAGAAGTCGAACGCCGTGATGTCACGGAGCGGCTTCAGCTCGGCGTAGTACGCCTCCCGCTTGGCCAGGTCCGTGATGGTACGGGCGTAGTCGACGGCCGCGCCGAGATCCGTGAAGTCGGCGGCTGCCTTGATCTCAGCAGAGATCTCGACGGCTTCCTCCAACACGGCCTGCGGTGCGGTCGCCGGACGCTTCTTGGTGGTGTTCTTTCCCATGGTAGTGATTCTCCTTTGTTGAGGGCTTTGCTCGTTCGCGCTGTTGATGGCGAATGCGAGTTGTTGCCCTCATGGAAGGGGCAACATGCCACTGACGTTCGGGGAGAACATCGGCAGTATGCTGCCTCTTCCAGGGGAGATCCACGACTAAGGTGAGTGTGTAACCAAAATAACTAAACAAACATGCACTTCTTCACTTTTACGGTGTGAGCGAAAGCTCAAACACCGATCTAAAGTGGCGCTGCAAAGCAGCACGCATATCACGACAAAAGGTACGACCAGGTCGTACTCGTGCGATGTGTGCTACTTTGCAGCCAGAATTACATGTACTGTAATAATCTGACTTATCAACGATCCTCACCTGTGCGTTAGTCCTCACACCACCCACGGGCGATTACTTACAAATGTATCACAAAATGCTTAAAATGTCAATATTGTATACAATTATATTGAGAAAAGCACAAGCAATTATGGGTCTTTTCACTAGATATAGCGTACAGGGGTCAGATAAAAACACTACTCTACAATATATTTGACAAATTGTGTCAATAGGTGTATAGTTACACCATCATTATCAGCAGGCTTCTGCCGAGGTGATCGTCAATCGAACCCTCGATTGACGAACGTAATTACAGCACAGTGCTGTTCCCCTGTCAGGGGTTGTTATCCGCACATTTCCGATCAGAAGGATGCAGCATGCACTTCGACAACACCGAGATGAGCCGTCTCTACCGGAAGTTCAACCGTGGACAGAGGGAAGCGATGGCTCGCCACGTCGCTGGCGTCTTCAGGGCGCACGAGGGAGCGATCGAGCTGAAGGGCAGGGATGCCCAGGACAGCCTGATCGACTTCATGATCAAGCGGGCGCACGCCGTCGGCGACATGAAGAAGACCGGACAGGCGCACGCCGCGCTCGTCCAGCTGACGGTGTACCAGCTGCTCGACAAGCAGCACATCGTCATCGAGGCTGGTGGTCGGGCGATCATGAGCGCCCGGTTCATGGAGAAGCAGAACGGCGTCAGCCGGCAGCTCCGTGGGCGTGACCACAAGCCGCGGTACGACAACGGTCGTCGTCCGCGCCGCAAGGTGTACCGCGGCGACCACGTCTGATCGAACCCCTGCCCGAGGGGACCGGAAGCGTAGATGGGATGAAGTATACATACTCCCCAGACTACCACCGGTCCTCTCGGCAGGACAGACACCCGCAATCACCTCTTTTCAAGAGGTTGTTTTTTTGCTACGATATGGAAGACGCTGTCGATTTATTCTCTTCGTGGCCTCATCGTCTAACGGTTAGGACACCAGGTTTTCATCCTGGCAATCGGAGTTCGATTCTCCGTGAGGTCACCAAGATAATAAATTGACAGTACGAGAGGTAGACTGCGGTAGTATGCCTGCAGGACTAACTCTTATGATAAAAGTAAGAGGATAAGGTACAATTAAACGCATGAGTGTAATTTTCAAACGAACAAAAATACTAGCAACCCTTGGCCCTGCCACTAATACCCCTGAGATGATTGAGAAACTTCTTCTTGAGGGAGTAAACGGAATTCGACTTAATTTCAGCCATGGTTCATTTGAGGAACGTGACGAGCAGCTACCGTGGATTCGTGAGGCCAGCAAAAAGGTCGGCAAGCCAGTAGCTATTCTTCAGGATCTTCAGGGGCCAAAGATTCGCCTCGGAGCATTAGCCGACAACCGATTTGACGTGAAAAAGGGCGATGAGATCGTTCTTGATTTTGCAGTAGAAGAGCACGATGGCAGCAATCGACTGCCCGTGCAATATAATCTTGCTACCAAGGTAAAGGTGGGTGAGCCGATTTATATCTTTGACGGTAAAGTGCGAACAACTGTCGTCGACATTTCATCTGATACAGCCATTACCTTGAAGGTAGAGAATGACGGTGTTTTGATGAGTAAGAAGGGTATCAACCTCCCCGATACTGACTTCGGAGGGGATATTCTAACTCCGAAAGACCTCAAGGATATCGAATACGGCCTTGATAAGGATATCGACTATGTTGCCCTCAGCTTCGTGCAGAGCCCAGACGATATCCATAATCTCCGCCAGATTCTTACGGCTGGAGGCTCAACGGCGCAAATCATTGCAAAGATTGAGACCAAGGCAGCGGTTAAAGATGATGTTATGAAGGCTATTGTTGATGCGGCTGATGGCATCATGGTCGCACGTGGTGACCTCGCGGTTGAGGCGGGAGCAGAGATTGTCCCTATCGTCCAGCGACGTCTTATCTCGCTGTGTCGCGAATACAATAAACTGGTTATCGTCGCAACACAGATGATGGCAAGTATGGTTGATGCACCAGAACCGACACGCGCTGAAGTCGGTGACGTTGCAAATGCAGTCATCCAGGGCGCAGATGCCGTCATGCTTTCAGATGAAACGGCAAATGGTTCGTATCCTCTTGAGGCGGTTGCTGCCATGAAGAAGACGATTCTGTACACGCAGGATAACGCCCCGGTTGTTGAGGTGAAGGACCACACTGTTCCTGCCAATGCGCAGCGCGATGCAATCAGTGGCGCCGCAGTACATTTGGCCGAGCAATTAAAAGTTGACGCGATTATTGCTGAGACAAAATCAGGTGCGACAGCAACGAATATCGCGGGATACCGTCCTAATCTGCCAATTATCAGTGTCACCAGTGAACCACGCGCGGCGCAACAACTGGCACTCAACTATGCTAATCGCAGCTACATCCGTCCTGATGGAGAAAAGGCGGGGCTCGAACTTGCCAAGGAATTGGTAGCTGAAGGCTTCTTTGGCGGCAAGCCCGCGACGGTCATTATTGTGAGCGGTCGACAGCCTGGTCTTGAGGGTGCGACGGATACGATCCGTGTCCGCGTTATTGAGTAGGGCAGCGATACCTGTTATGCTAAAAGTAATGTAATAGGAAAAGGGTGGGATGACATTTTTCAAGAAGACACTTCGCGACGTACCTCTTGATGGCAAGACAGTACTTGTCAGGGCTGATTATAACGTGCCGCTGACGAGCGACGGTAAGATCAGCGATGATCTGAGAATCCGCGCGAGCCTTCCTACGCTTAGGTATTTACTCGACCGTGGATGTAAAGTCGTGATCGTGAGCCACCTGGGTCGCCCTGAGGGTGCCCGTAACGCAGCATACAGCCTCCAGCCAGTTGCTGATCGATTAGCGACATTGCTCGACCGAGAGGTCCGCCTAGCTGATGATTGCGTTGGGGATCGTGCATATCAGACGGCAAAGAAGGCGACACCTAACGTGATTGTGCTGTTTGAGAATCTTAGATTTCATGCTGAAGAAGAGGCGAATGACGAGGATTTTGCAGGGGCGATTGCCAAGGCAAGTGGCGCCCAGTACTTAGTGCAGGACGGCTTTGGCGTGGTACATCGGGCGCACGCCTCAACCGAAGCTATCACGCACTTCCTTCCATCGGTCGCGGGGTTATTGCTTGAGACAGAGTACACGATGCTGACAAAGTCGGTTGAATCACCAAAACGACCGCTGGTGACTATCTTGGGTGGTGCGAAAGTGAGTGACAAGATCACGATTATTGAACGGTTTGTTGAGAAGGCGGATACACTGCTAATCGGTGGTGCAATGGCAAACACCTTCTTGGAATACCAAGGAGAATCAATCGGTGCCAGCAAGTACGAACCAAACCAACATGAGGTGCTAGATCAGATTTATGCTGCCGCTCGCGCAAAAGCAGGCGAGGATGAGGTGGACAACTTTATACTGGTGCCAAGCGATGTCGCAGTCGCACGTCACATCAGCGAAGATGAGTCGCGGCGCGTGGTTTCTTCTGACGCTATTGCAGCCGATGATATCGCGCTTGACATAGGTGATCGTACGATCGAGCGCTACGTCAAGATGCTTGAGGGTGCAGGGACGGTGATCTGGAACGGACCAGTCGGATACAGCGAGCTGGATAATTTTGCCCATGGTTCGGCTCGGATCGCACTGGCACTGGCAACACATCCGAATGTCACCTCTATTGTTGGCGGTGGTGACACGGCTGACTTTGTGTTGAAGTGGGACGGGCACGGTGGAAAAAGCTTTACGCATGTTTCAACGGGCGGGGGCGCAGGACTAGAATTGATGGCAGGAAAAAAGCTTCCAGGGGTCGAGGCTTTGCTAGACGCTAACCGGTAAATAGAGTACACTTAACATAAGGATTATGCGAGAACGATATGGCACGAGATAAGCGACTCATCATTGGCAACTGGAAGATGAATATGACCGTTCATGAGGCGAGTCTTTATTTGCATAGCCTCTCAAAAAAGATTCGTAATCGACGTGACGTCGAGGTGGTGCTAGCGCCGACGATGCTTGGGGTGCAAACGCTCAGTGTGCAGGTCAACTATCGCCAATTCAAACTGGCAGCACAAAACTTCTACTGGCGTGATCATGGGGCCTATACTGGTGAAGTTTCGGCATCCCAGTTACGTGGTATTGTCCAGTACGGCCTGGTTGGTCACTCTGAACGGCGTCATATCTTTCATGAAACAGATAAAGACACGCGTGCAAAGGTACAGGCAGCGGTACGCAATCATATTCGACCAATCTTATGCGTTGGTGAGACAATCCAGGAGCGAACGAACGGCGAGACTGATATGGTGCTTCACGACCAATTGATCGGAGGGCTCGCAAATATCACCAGCGAAGAGCTTGAACAAGTTGTAATTGCCTATGAACCAGTATGGGCAATTGGCACTGGGGTCAATGCAAAGCCAGCTGACGTTATTCGCGCTACTAAGACGATTCGATCACAGCTTGCTCATTTGTATGGGAAAAAAGCTGCTGAAGGGGTGCAGGTATTGTACGGAGGAAGTGTCACGGCGGATAGCGCGGCAGATTATCTTGCATTGGTTGATATTGATGGGTTATTAGTAGGTGGCGCGAGTCTCGACGAGTTTGCCTTTTCGGAAATTGTTAAGAAAGCGCATCGAGGGAAGGGTGTTACCAAGTAGGTGAAGGATGGAGTAGGATGAAGGACTTAGATTTTGACGAACTTGATCGAGCAGTAAGCTCTCTACTGGGCGCTAATGGCGATGCTGAACCAAAACAGACAGATGCTTTGCCGTCGAGCGAGCGCAGTGAAGCACCGGTCGCTGTGACTCCGACGGACGTGTCGGTTACCACCTCATCTCCGGATGTGCCAACGACAAAGAAGCAGCTTGTCGAACGTCGCCCGTCGGGCCGTTTTATGGACGTCATGCATGCCTCTTCGGACATGAAGAATCGCCAAAAGCCAGCCGTTTCACGTCAAGCCGCGACGGTGACTCCGCCAGTTCAGCCTTCCGCTGATGAAAGTCCGGTGCCATCGGCCCCTCCTGTCCCAGAGAATGATGCTATAGTTGAGGCAGATGAGGTCTCTGAGGCAGATAAACATACACTACCCGATCCGCTTGATTTTCATAATTTTTCAATGGGGGATACAGAATCACTCGACAAGACAGATGCGCTAGCCGAGATGGATGAGACTGACGATCATACGCTTGCACTCGAGAAGGTAGCTAGTGAACTTGACGAGATTGATGACGTTATAGCGAAAGACCAAGAGCCTGTGTCTGTCGACACACCGTTTATCGATGGGTCAACGATTGAAAAGCGCCCACTTGGTGCCTTTTCGGTCGATACAACAGACACCGATGCATCACTTCTTGCGGTGCCGGAGGCACCCGTCGAGACAGTTGACGATGAGGTTTTAGCCACCGAACAGGCTCCTTCTGCTGAGACAGAGCCCGAGGCTAAGCACGATGAAGAGGGCGACGACGTACTTTTCGAGCGCGAGGCACAGACACCAGTTGATGTTGATATTGTACCTGAAGAACTTAAGGGAGATATTGTCGCAGTTGAGTCTACCCCTGTTGATACAGCGGCTCAACCAGCTTTGGCGGGTGGGTCAATCCAGCAGCAATATACCGAGAAGATTCAATCTCCTACCGACGAACCGACGCCTGTATTTGATACGACACAGTACCATCAGCCCCTCAAGCATACACCAAAGCAGAAGTCGGGATGGACCGGCGTTGTTCTGATTATCTTGTTTATTGTGGCGGGTGTTGGTGCGGGTGCTGCTGTGTATTTCTTTGACCCGTTCGGCCTCATGTAGGCATTTTCGTAGTACAATGGTGGTAATGGATATTCTCGCGGGGCTTAATGATGCCCAAAAGCAGTCGGTCACGACCACCTCTGGTCCTTTGCTGATTTTGGCAGGTGCCGGAAGTGGCAAGACAAAGGCGTTAACGCACCGTATTGCTTATTTGATTGCGAATGAGGGGGTGTGGCCTGAGCAGATACTGGCGGTAACATTTACTAACAAAGCAGCACGCGAGATGCGCGAGCGACTCAGTGGACTACTGGGGCAAGAAAACACGCGAACGTTCATGCCGTGGATGGGAACGTTTCACGGTATTTGCGTTAGATTACTTCGCATTGACGGCGAAGCGGTTGGCGTGCCGCGTAATTTTATTATTTATGACGAGGACGATCGCCAGGGGCTGATTAAGCAAGCGATGAAGCAGCTGTCGGTGAGTGACAAAGAGATCAAGCCACGCACGATCAGCTCGGCCGTGTCAAATGCCAAGAATGAACTGGTGACACCCGATGAATTTGAATCGACTGCTCAGTTTCCCTATCAAAAAACGATTGCCAAGGTGTACCGGCAGTATGAGAAAATGCGGCGAGAGGCAGGCGCACTCGATTTTGATGATTTATTGATCGAAACGGTGCGACTATTTCGTGATCATAGCACGGTGCGAACTAAGTGGCGCGACAAATTCACCCATATCCTCATCGACGAGTATCAGGACACCAACGCTGCGCAGTACGCGCTGATCAAATTATTGGTGAATAACCAGCAGAATATTGCAGTGGTTGGTGACGACTGGCAGTCGATTTATAGCTGGCGCGGGGCGGACTTTACGAATATTCTTAACTTTGAGCGAGACTTTCCTGGTGCGACTGTCATCAAACTCGAACAGAACTATCGCAGCACGGCCAGCATCTTGGATGCGGCGCATAGCGTGATACTAAAAAATACCCAGCGTAGTGATAAAAAATTATGGACAGCCGCCGGCGAGGGCGCGCCGGTACGGGTCCATGCCGTCGACGACGAGACGGCTGAGGCGGCGTTTGTTGCCGAAGCGATTGCTGCGCAAGTAGCAATCGGGACGCGTCGGTATGATGATGTGGCGGTACTGTATCGCACCAATGCCCAGAGTGCTCCGCTCGAGCGTGCATTCATGCGTTACGGTGTGAAGTATCGGATTGTTGGCGGGGTAAGGTTTTATGATCGCAAGGAAGTAAAGGACATCTTGGCCTATCTTAAACTGGCCGTACAGCCCCGTGACCGCATGAGTTTTAGCCGTGTTGTCAATGTGCCGACGCGTGGTATCGGTGCCACCAGCCTTGAGAAGTTCCTGGCGTGGCAAGGGTCAACTGATTTTGATATTATTGCTGCACTTTCCAATGTCGAACAGACTTCATCACTGACCCCTCGCGCTAAAGCTGCACTGGCGGGACTTGGTGAAATTCTTCGCAGCATCCAGGCATCGATCGTGAATGACGCGCCAGCTGAGGTGATTGAAAAACTGATCAAGCGCACTGGATATGATACCTATATTTTGGATGATACACCGCAAGCAGAAGATCGACAGGAGAACTTGGGCGCGCTGATTTCTGATGCCAGTGCGTTTGCATCGGTTGATGATTTTCTGGAAGAGGCGGCATTGTTGTCATCGGCAGACTCATCGGCAGATGACAATGAGGTGACGTTGATGACGCTTCACGCGGCAAAGGGACTCGAGTTTCCTGTTGTCTATATGGTTGGCATGGAGGAAGGGATTCTGCCACATGCGCGCGTGTATGAAGCAGGCCCTGCCGAGCTAGAGGAAGAGCGACGGCTGTGCTATGTAGGTATGACCCGCGCACGTGAAGAATTACATTTGACCTATGCGTATAGCCGTATCACCTTTGGCCAGCGGTCGTACCAGCCGGTCTCGCGGTTTATCGCTGACATGGGTGACCAAGTGCTACAAACAACTGGAGGCCCAGACAGGGGTGCGACGAATCGTTATACTGCTGATGAGTTTGACGACTTCTTCCCTGACGAACCATTCACCAGTGGGGATAGGGTAAAATCCCAAGCGTTTGGCAAGGGGACAGTTGTTGATGTCGATGGACTGGCACTTACGATTGAATTTGATGGGGGCACAACGAAACGGTTAAACGCCGAGTATGCACGACTGGAAAAGATTTGATACAATGGAACGAGTGAAAAAGAATAGGGTTATGGCATTTGTCAGTGGAGTGACAACATGGTCATCAAAACGAACAGTCTTGCTGGTTGCAGTAGTCGTCGCGTCTTTGGTTGGCAGTATTGTTACTTCTCGGGTACATGCCGACAATATTGAGCGCGCTGAGGGTGAGCGGCTTATTACCTTGTACGATCGAGGTATCGAGCAATCATTCATCACGACGGCAGCAACAATCGGCGGTGCTTTGGCCGAGGCTGGTATTGATGTTGACGCAAGAGATATGGTCGAGCCAGCACTCGATGAACAGCTCGTTGCAAATGAATATTCGGTCAATGTGTACCGCGCACGTCCTTTGGTAATCATTGACGGTGCAACTCGTAAGAAAATTATGACCGCGTCGCAATCTCCCGAACAGATCGCCAAGGACGCGGGCATTACACTATACCCAGAGGACACGGCAGTCTCGCGGCAGTCGAGCAACCTCTTGATAGATGGCGCGGCAGAGCAGTTTGTCGTGACAAGGGCGACTGCATTTTCATTTACATTATATGGTGAAGTCATTACGGCACGGACTCAAGCGGCAACGGTGGCCGGAATGCTGGCAGAAAAGAATATTACCTTGGGGCCAAACGATAGGGCATCGTTACCACTAAATACAGCTATTACTGAGGGTATGGAACTACGTGTCTGGCGAGAAGGCAAGCAGACGCAGACTGTTGAAGAAGAGGTTGATTTTGAAGTCGAGGTAATCAGCGATGCGAATCGTCCTACAAATTATCGTGAGACAAAGACTCCGGGCGAAAAGGGGAAGCGTAGTGTGACATATGAGGTCACCATCCGAGACGGCAAGGAAGTTAACCGCAAGGAAATCACCAGTATCGTCATTACCCCTGCGAAAAAACAAGTCGAAATTCGTGGTACAAAGCCAGAGTTCTTGCCGTACACGGGTGGTGGCACCAAGACCGAGTGGCTGGCTGCTTCAAATATTCCGCAGGACCATTGGGGATACGCTGACTTTATGGTGCAGAAAGAAAGCGGATGGAACCCGAACGCAGTCAACCGATCATCGGGCGCTTGTGGATTGGCGCAAGCACTGCCTTGTAGTAAGGTAGGGGCTAATCCGTATGACCCAGTTGTATCTCTGAACTGGATGAATGGATATGTCAATGGACGCTACGGTGGCTGGCCGCAAGCTTACGCATTTTGGCAGAAAAACAAGTGGTATTAGAATGCCGAAGAAAGAGCTTGGTCAACACTGGTTACGCGATCGCGAGATCCTGGCTGCGATTGCCGATGATGCCAATCTTAGCAAGGATGACACCGTGCTTGAAATTGGCCCAGGTCTCGGGACGTTGACGAGTGAATTGTTACGCCAGGCGGGTAAAGTGATTGCCGTCGAGTTCGACCGCGATTTGGCGCACAAATTACCTGGACAGTTTCCAGGAACTTCGCTCGAAGTCGTTAATGGGGATATCTTGTCGTTTGACCTCACGAAACTTCCGAAAGGGTACAAGGTGGTGGCGAATGTCCCCTATTACATTACCAGCAAGATTGTTCGTGCTTTGATGACATCAACCAATTGCCCTTCAGCTGCAGTGTTGTTGGTGCAAAAGGAAGTTGCCGAGCGTATTGTGGCGGGTCCGGGTGACATGAGTATTCTCGCGATTGCTGCCCAAGTGTACGCCGAGGCGAGCCTTGGCGTAGAAGTACCAAAAGAGTATTTTACGCCACCGCCAAAAGTGGATAGCCAGGTGGTCATCCTCGAAACACGCCCATTTCCGCTGGTTGCTCCAGAGGATGAAAAGAACTTCTTCCGTCTGGTCAAGGCTGGTTTTAGCGCCAAGCGCAAAAAGTTACGCAGCAGCCTCGCGGGCGGTCTGGCACTCGACAAACAAGCAGTCGAAGTTTTGCTGGCAGCAGCGGGTATTTCACCTGACGCGCGTGCCGAAGACCTTACGATTGAAGATTGGTGCCGGTTAATGGAGCACACGGATGATTACCAGCGATCAGCCCGCGATATTTCCCAGTAACGTCAGGGTTGCGGTCTCCTCGGTCAGTGACGGCTCGATGAAGGATGGTGTTGATCTAATGACGTCCGATGCCATTCACAATCGGGAGGCGTTTTTGCGTCGTATTGATATGTCTCCAACACGTACTGCGGTGTTTTACGCTGATTACGAAACAGAGGATTTTTGTCATTACGAGGAGGCAGCCGCGGGGCTAATGCCTGGTGCTGATGGTGTATCAACGCAGCAGCCTGGGCAGCCAATTCTGCTACCTATCGCGGATTGTGTGGCAACAGTATTGTATGACCCGGTCCATCGCGCCGTCATGGTATCGCATCTTGGGCGTCATAGCACAGAACAGTATGGGGGCATCAAATCGGTAGAATACATGACAAAACAGTACGGGTCCCATCCGGCTGATGTATTGGTGTGGCTGGGGCCATCGCCAAACGGTGATGATTACCCACTAAGGGCATTTCACGGGCGTAGCTTTACGGACGTCCTGACCAAGCAGCTACGTGCGGCTGGTGTGAACGATAACAATATTGAAGTAAGCCAGGTCGATACCTCAACAAACCCGCAATATTTCTCACACGGTCAGTTCCTAAAGGGACGCCAAGACGTAGACGGTCGGTACGCCGTTGCTGCAATGATCATCTAATCTGATACAATATATCTAATGGGAAAAAACTTATACATCACTACTGCCATTCCATACGTCAACGGTACGCCACATATTGGCAATGCGCTTGATTATCTTATTGCCGACATCTGGACGCGCTATCAACGGCAGAATGGCCGCGAGGTTCGGTTTCAGGTGGGCACCGACGAGCATGGAAATAAAATCGCTGCCAAGGCAGAAGCGGCTGGCCTGACACCACAGGCATACACCGACTCAATGTATCCAAACTTCGAGATATTAATGCAGAAGGTCGGCGCCAGTTACACGGACTTTATTCGCACCACCGATCCTCATCACATCGGTGCTGTGCAGTATATCTGGCAGCAACTAGAGCCGTATATCTATAAAGGCAGTTACGAAGGCTGGTATTGTGTTGGGTGCGAAGCATTCGTGACCGATAAAGAGGCCGCAGAGAATAACGGTATCTGCCCTGACCATAACCAAGCGTACCAGCGCCTCAGTGAAGAAAATTATTATCTCAAGACGAGTGAGTTTACTGATCAAATCCGCGAAGCAATCGAGAAAAATAAAATGAGGATTGTACCGGAGTTCCGCAAGAAAGAGTTTCTTGAACTTATTAAGGATGGCCTGCAAGACGTCAGCATTTCTCGTCCAGCAAAGCATCTGAGTTGGGGCGTGCCTGTGCCTGGCGACCCATCGCAAGTAATGTACGTGTGGATTGATGCATTGGCAAATTACATCACCGTTCTTGGGTACCCTGACCGGCCAGAATGGAAAGATTACTGGCCTGCCGACGTGCAGGTGATTGGCAAGGACATCTTGCGCTTCCATGCAGGCATCTGGCCAGCGATGTTACTGGGACTTGGATTGCCGTTGCCAAAGAAACTACTGGTTCACGGATTCATTGACAGTGGCGGACAAAAGATGAGCAAGACGGTGGGCAATGTAATCGATCCGAACGAAATTATTGATGGGTACGGCTTGGACGCATTTCGTTATTACTTTTCACGACACATCCCAACACTTGATGACGGCGATTTTACGTGGGAAAAGTTTGAGAATGCTTATAATAACGAGCTTGGCAACGACCTTGGCAATGTGGTACAGCGTGTGGCCAGTATGATTACGCGCTATCAAGCTGGCGTGATTGGCGATGCGCGTCAAACCGAACACGATACGAAGAAGTACCATGATGCCATGAACGATCTCGAATTTAATAAGGCAGTTGATGAGGTGTGGATTAGTGTGCGCGCGCTGAACCAGTATATTGAGAACGTGAAGCCGTGGGAGGTTGCAAAGCGTCGTGACACCGATCCTGAGGCAGAAGGTCACCTGAGTGATATTCTTGGCCATTGCGTTGGCGTACTGTTGCAGATTGGTGATCTGCTAGTGCCATTCTTGCCGGACGCAGCAGCTGCAATTCATGCGACGTTTGAAACTGGTGTCGTTGTGCCTCAAGGTTCAGTACTATTTCCCAAGGTATACCAGCACACACCGGATCCGCGTGTGTCAAAGACCGAGTAGTTATGTTAGTTGATTCTCATTGCCATATTCATGATGTCCAGTTTTTTCCTGAGGACAGGGAGGGCGTGTATTTGCGTGCAGTTCAAGCTGGCGTGACGATGCTTTGTGTGGGCACCAATGAAGGGGACTCGCGTGAGGCGGTGAGGTTCGTGCAGAATCGCGACGACGCTTGGGCGGTCGTTGGGGTGCACCCTCATGATACAAAGGACGGCTGGCAGGATATCGGGCGATTGCTGTCTGAGAAACCATCTAAAATCGTGGGAATCGGTGAGATCGGCCTTGATTATTTTTATAACCATTCACCGCGCACCGCGCAACTACAGGCACTAGAGGAGCAGCTGCAGTGGGCGAGCGACTATAAACTGCCAGTAAGTTTTCATGTTCGTGAAGCCTACGAAGACTTTTGGCCGGTACTTGACAACTTTCCTGACATTCGGGGGGTCCTTCATAGTTTTACTGATACCCAGGTGACGTTGGACCGCGCTTTGGAGCGGGGGCTCTATATAGGGGTGAACGGTATCAGCACGTTTACCAAGGATGCTGCCCAGCAGATGATGTTCCGCCAAATTCCACTTGAAAAAATGTTGCTCGAAACAGATGCTCCCTTCTTGACACCAAAGCCCTTTCGTGGTAAAGTGAATGAGCCAGCATTTGTAAAACATGTCGCTGAGTTTCACGCCTATGAGCGAAACCTATCGCTTCAAGAGGTAGCAAAAGCCACGACCGCAAATGCACGCGAACTATTCGCAGGTCTTTAAATACACAGTCTCATACAAAAAGCACCCACAGCAACCATTAAGCGGGAGTGATTATGACGGCCAAAAATCGCCATGCCCACCAATTCAACATCCCTGGCTTTGACAGAGACGGTTATACCGAAGCTGAGATCAAGGCAATTATTGAAGATGGCCTAAAGGAAGCTGGTGTCGAGATTGAAACTTCACCACAAGCAGAAATTATAGATTTTGGTGAGCGTCTTTATCAAGCTCGCCAGTCAGAGCTAGAGGCAGCTTAATGATGGTGCGCAGCCTTAAAATCAGCCAAGCCTTAAAGCAGCTGATACGGTTGCCCGATCTTGCCTCACTGCAGACAGATAGTAATCCCCTGAAGGGATTGACGGAGCGTGAGCTTATTCAACTGGAAAGCGAAGTAGGACGCGAGCTGTTTGGCCCTGTTGCAAAAGGTCATCGACGCGAATTTTTCAACACTGACCCCCGTGTATGGATATGGCACGAAGAGTGGCGCGATGCGAGCGGTAAATTACAGCAGCTGACAGTGAAGTATGAGATTCGTGATGATGCTATTTGGAAGGCGTTGCCTGGCCCACGGTATGAGAAAGTTGAAGGTACTGAACTTGTCAACTTGCGTGCGGCGGTGGGTATTTATTTCGAGCGCGTGATGCGCGAGGTGTATCGGCGCGATCCAGCCAGCGGACGCCCTCTCTTATAGCCGTAACAATGGTATAATTGTACGTAGTGAACGTTCCCAAAATATATCTTGACTATGCGGCGGCGACTCCATTAGATCCGCGTGCGCTTGAGGCAATGACGCCTTATTTTTTGGATACTTTTTATAATCCTTCAAGCCCTTATAGTCCTGCTCTGCAGGTGCGCCGTGATTACGAAGAAGCGAAAGACACCATTGCACACGCTTTTGGTGCGCGTGGCAACGAGGTGGTGATGACGGCTGGGGCAACCGAATCAATTAACTTAGCGTTCACAAGCGCAGGTGATGGCCACGTCGTAACATCGGAGATCGAGCATCACGCCGTGCTAGCCGCGGCGGACCAGCATGACAGAACGCTCGTCGGTGTATCCCAGCATGGACGAGTCGATACGGCACGACTGGCCAAGGCTCTGCGCCCTGAAACGCAGTTGATCAGCATTGCACTTGCTAATAATGAGATCGGTACGTTGCAACCGTTACGAGAGATTGTCGAAATTGCCAAGCTTGAGCGCAGACGCCGATTAGCAGCAGGTGAGAAGCGGCCACTTTATGTTCATACTGATGCGTCCCAGGGGTTGGGGCTGATTGATATTCACGTATCGCGCCTAGGCGTTGATATGATGACGTTGAACGCCGGGAAGGTATATGGACCCAAACAAGTTGGGCTGTTGTGGGCAGCGAGTCATGTTGTGCTGAATCCTGTGGTGGTTGGCGGCGGACAAGAGCGCGGGTTGCGCTCGGGCACAGAGAATGTTGCTGGCACGATTGGTTTTATGGTGGCGTTAACGCGCGCAGAGAAACGCCAACGACAAGAAGCAGAGCGATTGGCAGCAATACGTGATGAGATGAGACAAGCGCTCGAAGATCGTTTTCCGGCAATGATTGTTTCGGGTAATCCAAAGTATCAGCTCCCAAACTTTCTGCATGTTTCATTTCCTGGCATTGATGCAGAGCGCGTTCTGTTCGCACTTGAGTCTCAGGGTGTACTTGTCGCAACGGGGAGTGCCTGTGCTGCAAATAAGGGGACGCGTTCGCACGTACTGACGGCGATAGGACTTGCTCCGGAAGTTGCCGATGGCAGCCTACGCATTTCTCTCGGGAGAGATTCAAATCAAGAACTGTGCCAGGAAGCAGTTTCGATTATTGGCGATGTGATTGCCTCGGAATATGACCGAGTAGGGGGCGCCAGATGAAGTGGCTACTGACAGCGGCGGCGTTGCTAGTTGTCATTATTGTTGGGTTGAGCCTGTATCTTCAGCCCAATAGTTTTGCG
>DAICXK010000003.1:243-77581 GCA_027312225.1 Candidatus Saccharimonadota bacterium | reverse complement strand
AACAGTGATGAAGGCAGTGCCAAGCGCCTCGTACGTCGTGTCTGTCACGGCAACTGAATATTTGCGCTCGCTGGCCACAACACGGGAATACAACGTTCCCCCCAGTTGGGTGATTTTAACGTCAGTCGCCACTAGGCTGGTCAACTCAACACTGGAATTGGCATCAAGACGAATCGCACTACCGTCATCAAGCGTCAGGACGGCGCGACTGCCATTACCTGTGCGTACATGATCGCCTTCGTTGAGGTCTGTGTCAGTGGTTACAGGATTCCATGGGCCATCACCAGCGTTCGGTGCTGATTGTACGTCACTCGCCTTTTGGTAGGTCACGGTTCCATCGACAACCGTGACGGCAACGCCAAGTCTTGGCTGCTTCTTGACTTCGGATGTCGACGACTGATTAGACGTCAGGACTTCATCAGACTGCCTGTTGCTTGCCAGGACGAACCAGGTGACAATCGCGGCTGCTACTGCAATCGCTCCAGCCGCTCCGAACAGGATGATACGTCGTTTTTTTGATGATCCAGATGTTCGTAGCGGTGACGCAATCGTGATTGGCTTGGGTCCTGGCAAGGGTGTAGTTGTCTCTGACGCATCACCTTGACTTGCCTTTAAATCTGGTTCAGCTTCTACTTCCTGAAGTTTTAGAGCATCGATACTTGACTGGTCATCCACCCGTCCCAATTCGGGTGTTGTCGGGGTGATATCGTTGTTTGGCGCATCGTCATTCACTGGCGTGGTTCCTGTTATGGTTATTGGCACCAGTATACCACAGGAGGATGGCCTACCGATGAAGCTGGCGATACTGCTCGTAGAGGCAAACACTTGTGGCGGCGGCAACATTCAGTGATTCAACGGCAGTGTTGGCTTGCGGAATATGTACCTGAGTATCGGCAAGATTGGTCAGTGGCTGGCTGACCCCCTGCCCTTCATTACCGAGTATCCACACAACGGGTCGAGCAAGGTCGAGATCATACAGATTTTCGCTCGTATCCGACAAGGTTGTTACTAGTGTTGGGATTGTTGACATCTTGATAAACTCTTTAAGATTGACATTCTCTTGGATATGCAGTGAGAATTGCGCACCCATGCCAGCACGTAGTGCTTTTGGAGACCACGGTGATGCGCTACCTGATGAGAGAACGATATTTGTGATGCCCGTAGCCGCAGCAGTACGCAGAATAGTCCCTAGGTTGCCAGGGTCTTGGATATCTTCTAGTACGACAGTCGTCTGCGATGCCTGAAGCGATGTAGTGATTGGCTGAAAGATGATTAGGATGCCGACATTGGCGTGAATGGAAGCGAGTGACTCAAACAGGGTATCCGAAACAGCCGTCTCTTCAATCGCCAGCTCCCTCAGGCGCTCAATAAGTGCTGCAACCTCCTGATTGTGCGTGGCGGACTCGGCATATACATACCGCAGCGGTGTGGCGCCAGTAGTAAGATAGCTCTCGACAAGGTGTGTTCCCTCTGCGATATACTGCGCTGCCTCGCGCCGCGCCTTGGCACTGCCAGTGAGTTTGCGTAGCTGTTTAATGAGAGGGTTACTGGCAGAGGTGATCGGGTTCATAGGTATAGTATATCATCCGACAGGCTCAGTAATTGCCAACATGATTAATACATTGTATAGTAACGACAACTATGTGGCCAGAATCAATCCGACGTGTTGAGACCGAACTAACTACTGAACTGCCAACCTTGGTAACTATTTTGCATGAGTCAGTCGATAATGAAGGCGCCGTGATTGTTGATGAATTAGAGCAAAATCTAGCCATGGTCGAATATGCCACAAAACTCGATCAGGTGTTGTCTGCTGCCCCAACGGATGAATCTTGGAGAGTTGCCTATCGGTCGATTCATTTTGCGGCCTCGGTCAGTGATCTTTTAAGATGTGGTCTGGTGTTTGATTTTACGGTGTTTAACGATGTAGAGCCTGCGCATCTACGCGACTATATCATCGATATCACTCAGACCTATATGGGTGGTCACCCGTCGATAGACAACCTGACAGGCGCATTTATGCCAGAGCTTGATCCGAGCGGCGAGTATAGTGATATGGCCGAGACCGTCGTTGCACTGTTGCTCATCCAGCTAGAGCGTGGATCTGAGGGGTTGGCGGCCGCAGAGGCCGTTGATGCCTGGGACGGGATAATCGAATAGCTTAGTAATTGCTAAAATAACACATACATTGTATAATTATAGGACGCTCATTGATAACAAGGAGGTGGTTGACGTGTCCAACGTCGATCCCGAGGTCCTGGACCTCATCAACACGCTTGCCGAGCAGCGATTTGCTCTGCAGGTGCAGCTCGACGGCAAGAACGCCGACTTCAAGGCGGCACAGGCAGTGGCGGCAGCGGATCACAACGCGCTGATCGCACCGATCCAGGCGAGCATCGACGATGTCGATGCTCGCCTGGCCGAGGCCGTGACTTCACACCGTGACCAGCTGGTCGGCCCGAAGCGCAAGTCCTTCGCAACCATGGTTGCGACGTTCCAGTTCAGGGATGTCACGACCAAGCTGAAGGTCCTGGACGATAAGGGTCTGATGGACGTCGCGCGCCGGCTGGGCATCGTCCGCAAGATCGCTCGCCAGGTGGTCACCTGGAAGCTCGTGCACACGAAGTTCGTCACCTGGTGGGAAAAGAATGGCGAGCACCACGAGGCGCTCATCGACTTCGTCGAGCCCCCGACCGAGGGTGAGTCGCTGTCGATGAAGCCCAACGGGACCTACACTGTCGTCCACGACGGCAACCGGATCTCACCGCCCTCCGTCACCATCAAGAAGAGCTAGCCCCGCGCTGGCCCCGCCCTATAACTTCATAGGCAAGGCCCCTGATCGCGGGGCTTTGTCATGCCGTATACTAAAGGTATATGAATATGCAGATTCTTCTTCATTCGTCCAAGACGATGCGGGTTCCTGATCATCGTCGTGCGCCGCTGGGCGTTCCGCAGTTACTGACGCAGGCTGAAGAACTGGCGGAGATATGGCGCGGTGCTTCACCTGCTAACATTCAGTCGCTGATGAAGGTCTCGGATAAAAAGGCCGTCGAAGCGGCGCAGATGTATGGTGCATGGTCGTCTGATGCCGCTATGCAAGTGCCAGCCATTGATGCATTTATTGGTGATATCTACAGTGGTCTGCAAGCGCAAACATGGTCTGATGAGGACCGAGCATATGCGCATCGGCACCTACTAATCTTGTCCGGACTGTATGGTGGCCTGCGTGCTTGTGACGGCGTCATGCCCTATCGTCTGGAAATGGGATATAAGATGCCTGACGGCCGCAGCATGTATCAATTTTGGGGTGATTCTATTGCCTCATTGCTGCCGACTGGGGCCGATTGTATTCTCAACCTTTCAGCTGTTGAATATACTAAGGCACTTTTGCCCTACACTAACCTGCCAGTTATTACGCCAAAGTTCCTCACCGTCAGTCCAAAGACCGGCCAGCCAACATTCGTGACAGTGCATACGAAGATTGCGCGTGGGGCGTTTGCGCGATGGGTAGTGCAGAATCGTGTCGAGGATGTGGCGCAGTTACAAAACTTTTCAGATCTTAACTATCGCTATGATCCAAGTCTTGGCACCACGGCGCAGCCGGTATTTGTATGTCATGAGTTCGGTGGTTTGGGGCTGAGCGTGCGGTTGTCATAGGTGGTCAGCTGTCTTTATACCTCTGACTAAGGTATAATAAAGGCATAGTTTGCACATAACGCAATCCGAAAGGTACTTATATGGCCAAGGGTCAGAACAAACAAAAAGAAGTCAAAAAGAAAAAAGCCGCCAAGGCGACAGCCTGATGGAATTTATGACGATCGACGAAGCCAAAGCTCGGTTGGTCGCTATCGAGGCCGACCCAACTATGAAGACAGTCGGCCGCTACAGCCCCACCGCCGTTCAGTGGCCGGGCAACATTATGCCATTTAGCGAGGTTCACATTGCGTACCTCAACAAGAACAAAAATGTGAACCCCGCGCAGTATCTGAAGAATCTAGAACTGATGATTAAGATTCGCGAATAGCCACCACCTAGCTTGCTCTACGCTTCGTAATCAGCGATTTGGCCAATGCGGCGGATGTGGCGTTCTTCGTCCGAGAATGGCTCGGCGATAAAGATGTCGATGAGTTGCAGCACCTCGTCTTCGCTATGTTGACGTGCACCAATCGAGATAACATTGGCATCGTTGTGCTGCCGTGCCAGTTTGGCGGTCGACTCGTTCCAGACCAAAGCAGCACGAATTCCTTTTACCTTGTTGGCAGCAATCTGCTCGCCATTGCCTGACCCACCGAAGACGACACCGAGCGTTTCGCCGCCCTCGCCCCGCTCTTTCGCCACCGCCTCGGCGGCGCTGATAATAAAGGTCGGGTAATCATCATCGGGATTATACTCATACGCTCCATGGTCAATGACTTCATGTCCCTGCTGCTGCAGGTGTACGGCAAGTGTGTTTTTAAACTCAAGTCCTGCATGGTCGGTAGCGATGTGTATTCTCATGGATATAGTATAGCATTCTTGATTCCTCTCTGAGTGTGTAGCTAGCGAATTCCGCGCCCGACAAGGGATTACGTTACTATAGTCTGTATCTGTATTGGTGTGAGGGGTTTCGTGGGTTGGCTTGAGCGTGCGCCTGACGTAATATCCAGGTATACTGTTGATATGGCGCGCAAAAGAAATCGCTCTCGCAGACAGGCAAAACCTACGGAGCTACTCATTGGGTTTTTCGTGGCCGGTATAGGATTATTGGTGGGAGGTGGATTTGTTGTGCCGCAAGGTATCATCGTACCTGTTGTCATTCTGCTTGTGTGTCATTGCTCTTATAGGCGTATGGTTTTACTATTTTGTGTATCTCAAAGAACAGGCTCGACGCGAGGCACTCGTACAGCTCAGTATTGATCAAGTTGATAAAATGACAGGTGTCGAGTTTGAGAATTACGTCGAGGCGTTATTGCGGCGCGACGGCTACAAAACCGAAACAACTCCTACTAGCGGTGATTACGGCGTCGATCTCGTAGCTATAAAGGACAAGCAACACATCGCCATCCAATGCAAGCGATACACGAAAAACATCGACCAAGCAGCCGTACGCGAAGTGTATGCCGGCATGACGAAGTATCACTGTAGCCTTGGAGTAGTGATTACCAATCGACATTTCACCAAGCACGCGGTTGATTTAGCGAGTTCCACAAATTGTATTTTGATAGATAGAGAGAAGTTAGCACTGCTTGCGAGTAAACGCTCTACGATAGACGGTTATCTACGGTGAATTACTTCATCGTCTTGGATATATAGACATAGCTGATGGGTTAGAAAAGATATTTGTCTATCATAAAGTAGATTAGAAGGAGAAATAGACAGGTTACCATCATGAGTTCAGTCCAACCTTCTTTGTTGAAGATGTAGCCGAATCGCACGATATACTCTTCGGTACTTGTAAGATCGCCTCCTCTTACATCATTAATGCCGCGTTCTTTCATGCAGGCGCGTACCATTTTGTTTTCCCTTTTTTCAGCCTGTCGTCGCGTAATATTACCAAGGTCTTCAGTATAGATTATCTTAAGAGGTTTATGCTTAGCAGTCCAATATGCTGTTCGCACACCGTTGAGGTGTTCGCGCATACGAATCTCAGGTGTTTTTGATGTTATGCCAACATAGTATTTTCCGTCTTGAAGCTTAAGTATGTATAAATGCCAATGACTGATCTTATCGGGATCGCCACTAATAGGGAGTTGAATCTTCTCGTGCTTTTTCTTTCTGCGCATCCACTCAAATAAAGCTTTGAGTGATGTGGTTATTAGGAGGGCTATTGCGACACAGAACAGCACCACAAGAGCGATGATAGTAGTTTCAAGAAATGGCTGCATAGGCCTAGTTTATCACCTATTTGAGCTTTGGCACGGTTGTCTTTTAGGCTCTATGGGCGTATTCTTTGGGTGTTTTACTTTTTTACACCACGCTTATTTCATTCTCTGATAACTGGTACAATTACACTATGAATCCGATCGAATGGGCAAAGAAAAACAAAAAACGCCTAGTACAGCAACTCGTAGGTGACGCTAAACCTGCCCCAGAAGAGGAAAGCCCCGTTGCTGTTTTTGCTGCAGGTGTTCCGGGAGCCGGTAAGACGGAATTTCTCAATCGCTTGCTTGCAGATACGCTGAATATTGTACGTATTGATATGGACGAGATCGTTAAGATGTTTCCGGAATACGCGCCCGAAAACTACTATAGATTTCGGAGCGCAGCATTCATAATCGTTGACGAGGCCGTCATATATTGTCGCAAGCATAAATTAGATTTTGTCCTTGACGGTACTTTTGGTGGAGGTCGGGCGGTCGACAATGTACGTAGCGCGCTAAAGCGCCATGCGGTTGTCATATTTTATGTCTGGAAAGAGCCGTCTCTAGCATGGCAGCACACAAAAGATCGACAGCTCGTCACAAAAAGAGGCGTCGAGAGGAGTGGCTTTATAGATGCGTGCATCAATGTACCGTTAAACCTCAAGGTCGTACGCGAAAAATTTGGCAATAAGATATCGCTTGCAATGATCGAAAAAGATATGGAAAACGACAACTTTCAAATGACGCGTGACGGCGCCCGTATTGACAAAATCCTTGAGGTGAACTATACTAAGAGTGATTTAGAAAGGATACTCTCATGAACGTACTGCGTTTCAAAAAAGCTACCAAAAAAAATGTTCGCGACGTTGTTTACGACGAGCGAGCGCTTAAAAAAGCTGCTCGAGAGTCTATCCAGGACCAAAAGCGAGTTGCTAAAAAGGCCACTAAGCTTCGCGCTCAACTGGTACGATAAGTTTCATACCTATTGATCTGAAGGGCACTTCTGCTATTTCACCCTCGGGATGTATGACTCATAAGATTTTAATAACTGAATGCGGTCGGTGTTGCCCGTATATGCTATTTTAGTTTGCGATGTTTAGCTATGTCTTGATTCTGGTTATGCTTGCATGATATCATCGGGTCAGGTAAAGTTACGTACATTAAAAGTGGTGGTGCACATAGCAGTCTATAATTTCAAGAACTCACACAAATTACCGAAATTCGGTGACTTATGTGAGTCCTTGCCTTCGCAAAGACTCACAAGATTTACTTGCTGGAAAATCTTTCAAAAATCGCTCATTTTATGAGTGATTTTTGCATTTACAGGGGAAGAAGCAGATTGGTAACACCTTACCGTTCTTTGAACGGCGCACCACCTTCTTTCCATTTTCCCCAATGATACTGCTACGACAAATCATTGATTCGCCGCATGCGCTACAGGTAGGTAAGGCCATGTAGGCCCCCTTTCGAAAATATTTTATTAAGGTTCGAGTCGTGTACGACTATTTGCGTTCTCGACACCTGCCACCTCCCAGAGGCAGCTACTCTTAAATATAACCCCGCTGGTTGATACTGTCAAACTATATATAGCGTAATTAAGACAACACTTGTCATAATTGGCACTATATATAGCGCTTCGCTTATTTTGTTGTCCAGGCTTGGTATTTCTCGAACAACATCCCTACCCGCTCGGTGTCGGAGGCGAATGGGGTTTTGGAGTATAGTTTGTCGACGGCACGGTCGAGGGCTTTATGGGCTTTGGCTAGGGCTGGTGGCATGGTAAGGGGGTCGTAGAGGTCGGCTAGGGATGAATCTGGGAGCTGGGCGCGGGCGTCGAGGATTGCCTGCGCGAGGGTTTCGATTTCGGCTTTTTGCGATTCGGTGGTTTCGGGCCAGATGAAGTTGTTGTAGACGATGTCTTTACTGTAGCGATAGCGGCTTTCAAGGCGGCCGGCGACGGCGCGCATCCACGCCATGTGCATGCGGCTGGTAAGGACGGCGAAGTTGTAGAGGGTGGCGTTGGGGATTGCGTATGCAGAATCTGCAACAATCGTATCTTTCGTAAAGTATCCTATCGGCATGTAGTCGCGTCGTTCAGATGAAACTCGTGGAAAGAGCAAATAATCGCTATTTGGCTGGCGCAAATCACCAAAAAGTGTCGGCGTGTGTTTCTTGCCGTGAACTGACGAAGTTGTTGCGGCTTCGCGGAAATCTTTTGTCGCCTTAACGCGTTCAAGAATAAAACTTGAGGACTTGATGTCGGCTGGGCTAGCATCAGCGAGCCACAGACAATATCGCCATTTGTTATTAAGCATTTCGTACGCACCACCGTAACGGCGTATCATTTTTACGATTTGTGGTTCACGCGTAATTACCTCGTCATACTCTTCTTGACTCATGAGTAGATTGCCACCATCGTACGGTATACTGCCCCTAATCATATTTGGCACTTCGCTCAATGGTTGGCGCTGTTTTTCAATAAAAATATTTGGCGCATCAATAATATAACCATTGATGTTTTTTGCTTGTATTTCGTTCGGCTCACCTTTTATGTCAGCATATTCAAAGATACGTTTTTCTGGTTTATCGAATAACGCAAAGCCGACGATGGTGCAATAAACTGCTGCATTACCTTTTGCATCATTTGTCCATTTGAACGTGCGGTGTGCAAAGTTGATTTTTGCACCCTTTTCAAAAAGCCTACCCCACAATAGCGGAACTTGTTCGCCTTGTACGATGGAGTTCGTCGAAACAAGTGCTGTCTGAATCGCAGGATTTTTCTTCATGAAATCGACCGACTTAAAATACCAGCCAGCGACAAAGTCGAGCTTGAGCAGATTTTTGTCATTAAAGACACTAAGAAGCTCTTGCGACTGTTCCTTTGATTTAAAAGCTGCGCCAATAAACGGCGGATTCCCCAAAATATAGCTCAACTCGCTCGGCGCAACTACATCCGCCCAGTCGGTCGTAAGGGCATTGGCATTAACAATACTTGGGCTGGCAGTCAGCGGAATACGCTTAAAGGTCTTACCGGATTCGGCGGAGTATTCCATGTTCATTTGGTGGTCGGTGAGCCAGAGGGCGACTTGGGCGACGAGGCTCGGGAACTCTTCAATCTCGATGCCGTACATTTGGTTGACGTTCATGCGCAGGCTGCCGCTGCCCTGCCCGGCGCTGGCAAGCATGTCGATTTGGTCACTATTCTTGGCAAGGCTCGCCACAATCTTATGCTCAAGTTTGCGTAGTTCGCGGTAGGTAATCACGAGGAAGTTGCCGCTGCCGCAGGCTGGGTCGAGGAACTTCAGACCGGCAAGTTTGTCTTGCAGCTTGCGCAGTTCGTCGAACTTTTTACGCGGGCCAGCATTTAACGCATCGGCGTATTCTTTATACAAATCATCGAGGAATAGCGGCTTGATAACACGGAGGATATTAACCTCGCTGGTGTAGTGCGCACCAAGGTTACGACGTTGCTTTTCGTCCATAATACCCTGGAACATACTGCCGAAGATCGCGGGACTCACCCTTGACCAGTCGAGCTGCATAGCCTCAAGAAGTTCATTGCGCATCGTGCTGTTGAAATATGGCGTTTTGATGGGCTGCTCAAAAAGACCACCATTCACATAAGGTAGGCTGGCAATTGCTTCGTCTAGGCTCGATTGTCGTTCGGCGACGGGTGTGCGAAGTGTCTGAAAGATTTGCGTCAGACGCGGACCAAGATCGGAGCCATCTGACGAAGTGCGTTGCTCAAGATAGTCATGCAAAACATGGCGATCAAAGATGCCGGCGTCATCGGCAAACATACAAAAAACGAGACGAACAAGCAGAACCTCAAGATCATGCCCCGTGTAGTTATCGTCGCGAAGCTGATTATGAAGCTTGGCCATGCTTTCGGCGGCCTTGCGGTTAACGGGGTTTTGTTCGGCGATATTTTTGCTTGCTTGCCCCAGGAGAAAGGCAAAAAGCTTTACGTGTTTTGGAAAATCGGCGAGTGAGAACTCAACCTTCTCGTTAGTTTCGAGGCGGATGAAATGAAAGCTGGAAAAATCACTAACGACAATTGCTTCTGGCAAATCGTGGTCGGGCATGGTCTCTAGGTACTCGTAGGCTTGGATATTTGCCCTATTTAGGTCTTTGCCGCCAGACTTTTGCTCGGCCAGCAACTTGCCTGGCCAAAACATGTCGATGAAGCCCTGTGCGCCACTGCCCTTTTTGATCGCGTATTCAAAAAACGCGCCATGACGGCGGCGATCGATGCCGTAGACGGCCAAGAAATCACTCCAAAAGCTCTGGCTTTCGCCCTTTTCATAGGTTTCGCCCTGCCATTTGCTCGCAAACTCGGTCGCGCGATCAGTTATTTCGTTCCAGGATAGATTGGCCATGTTGCTGTGATTATAGCACTATTACCCCTGTTTTGCTATAATATGGCCAGTAGGCGAAGGAGATTATCAAACCATCATGAAAAGCTAACATTCATCCGTACGAGTAGTCATAAATCATAAGACGAAAGGATGGTTGTATATGGCCAAAGGTCAGAACAAGCGCAAAGAGGTGAAGAAGCCTAAGAAACAGAAATAGCACGCATAAAAAGAGCCGGTCGCCCGCCCGGCTCTTTTAAATAGGAGTACAATGGAACTATAACAAAGGAGGTGTTATGGGGTTACTAGACGATTTGAAGGCGAAGGCCGATATGAGCGGCGACGGTAAACTGAGTGCGGAGGACCTTGAGCAATTGAAAGGTACCATCAACGGTGAGCAGCTGGACAAGCTAAAGCAGTTGGCCGACCAGAATGACGATGGCAAGTTGGACCTCAACGATATTAAAGGCATCGACCTGGGTAGCATCGCGGGTGATGTCAAGGACAAGCTGGGCGGATTGTTCGGCAAGTAATGCGCAAAAGTTAAGGCGCCGGCCAAATATGGCCGGCGCGTGGGTGTCGGTATTGTGACATGACTCTTCCCTTTCGGGAGCGTCGTTCACTAAAGCCTGTACCGCGTCAGGCTGTGGGCGGGACTCCGCTACTTCTTCTGACCCATGATCGACAGGATCCGGATGAAGATGTTGGCGAAGTTGAGGAAGACGTTGACCGCGACGTCGATCGCGTTGTTCATCGTCTTGTTGAGGCGCCGCGCCATGTTCAGGTCGTAGACCATGATCAGGCAGAACAGGACCAGGACGGCCCAGTCCAGGATCCCGAAGGCCAGCTGGAGGTTGAACCCCAGCGCCGACAGGATGATACCGCCGAACTGGATGACGATCGCACCCAGCAGCAGTCCGAACAGCGGAGCGCCCCAGGCCGACAGGTCCTTCGGCAACAGTGCGCCGATGAATCCGGTGGCCAGAACGACGACCGCTGCCAGGACGAACGCCTGGACGACACTGCCGGTCGTGAACAGAGCCACGAACGGTCCGATCATCAGGCCCATCGCGCCCGAACAGATGGCGCCGCCCACCACCGAGATCATCGGGTCGTCGTTGGCGTGCGCCAGGACACCACCGCCGATCGAGGCCAGCAGGCAGACCAGCATGAAGCCGATCATCAGCCAGGCGTTGCCGCCGAACGTCCAGCCGTAGCTGAACGAGGCCCCGACCATGGCGATCACGATGAAGACGGCCGTGAAGCCGGAAATCGCCATCATGAACGCACGGTTGGTCATGGCTGGAATATCATGGCGGTGCAAGCCCCGATTGACCGGGCTTGGGTTTGCTTGATGGTGTCTCCCCTGGCGTCAATCATATTTGTATTTGTGGCACTGTTTGGCGGATTATTGAGCGAGAATGGTCCCCATGGCCTGTATCATGCGACAGTCGTTGTCGCTGCAGCCGTGCTAGTCATAGCGTTACTGACGGATCGTACGATATTTCGCCGGGGCGAACGACCGACCTCGTTACTCCGCGTACTACTCAGCTGGAAGAGTCTCGAGAACACCATCATGCAGTACGAGTCGTACAGACGGGCAACGGAACTAACGGTCCCTACCCTATTCATTAATGGACTGTTGGATTTCTTTATCATCCGGCGTAATATCCGTCTGGTCCGACGCGCCAACCCACGGTATGTTCGCATTAAACGCGTACTGGGGCCGCATGAATTGACGCCGCGCCAAGGCCGCACGGCGGCGGGTATCATTGACAGGCTGGCTAGATAATACGGTTGACGACGCTGGTGTAGCTGGCGCCATATAAAGTCTCGAGGGTAGCAAATTCTTCTTGGGGATTTTTGGTGGCGATCTCTTGGTAGAGTTGTTCGGTCGCAACTTTGCTGAGTTCTTCGGCTGATGGGCCAGTTATTGCTTGGCCACGCTGACGGCATAATTCGTTAAGTTCGGCGAGTGTTTGCATTAAAAGCTCGATTGCGTATTCGGCGCGTGCCTCGGCGGTGGATTCGGTCTGGACGGTACGGGCAAAGTGCTTTGATACTGTCACGAGTAGGATGTCACATGCATCGGCATCTTCTTGTGAGGAATCCCCATTGGCGAGCAGCTCGATCTTTTTTATCAAAAGAGTACGGAACATCACGAACGTCTCCAGTTCGTCGATACCCCGATTATCCTGGTCGATAAGTAGCGAGGTCTCAATGCTTAGCTCGTCAGGAGAAAGTGGGCGTGAACTGGGGGTTCTTTCGGGATTAGCGGTCATTGTGACGCCCCAATGGTCTCGAAGGCGTCCAGCAACGATCGCTCGTCAACGTCCTCGTACGGTAGGATAAATCCATTCGGGGCACGAAACACACGGTCACGTGCCTTCAGGGAAAGATTACCTGACCACATATTATCTGGTCCTATTGTCGAGTCAAGCGGGCGCGATGCAGGAATAAAATCTTGATCAAGCACAATCATCTTAAACGCAACCAACCCGAACTGACGGCGCAACTCGGTGGCATTAATCACGATACGAAACGCGTCTGGTGATCGATCATGCTCGCGAACCAGCAACGAAAAAGGTTGCTGCTCGCCCAGTGCGTCACCTGGCAGGCGCTGTGGCAGTAGGGCGTCATAATCTGCTGCAGAAACGTGTTCCACATGCGCGCGTGGTTTAGTCATATCTTTCGATAATAGCAGAGGTGGTCACAAGGGCAAGCATAAGGATATCTCTCGTGAATATGAAGAGCCCTCCTGCGCGGTGATGCGCAGGAGGGGGTGACGTCCAGCTACGGGAGCGTCACGTTCTCTTCGGCCCAGGCCATGACGCCCCGGGTGAGACGACGGGCCTTGAGGGATTCGGCGGGCGGCTTGTCACCATTCCACCACTGCCTCCAGAAGAGATCCAGGGGGTTCAGGCATTCAAAGCAGTCCATGTGGCGCAGCCGTCCGTCGACGAACGTCTCGTTCCTCTCGGTATAGACGAAGGTGTAGCCACTGCGGCCAAGGGCCTTGCTGCTGCCACCATTGCCGTGGATGACAGCGGACTTGATGCGGTGCAGCCCCAGGTGCTGGAAGGCGTACCAGGTGCGTGCCTTGTGGGCGGCACTGGCGATGCCTTTACCCCAGTACTCCGGCCGAAAAATCATCGAGCCGCTGGTGGCCTGGCGGATAAAGCCGGTGTGGCCGTCTTCGCCAATGCCGTTGAGGGCGGAGTTGCCGATGAGAATGCGCTCATTCCCGTCGATAACCCAGATGCCCCAGACAATGCTGGTGCGGTCTGCCCTGGTCTTGTCGAACCACTCGTGCTCGTCCTCGACGGTCGGCGCCAGCCGCCTGCCGAGATACCGTGTCACTTGGTGGCGCTGCATGCCGCCGCCGTGGCTGAGATTGACAAACTCGCTCATCGACTCGTGCGTTAGGGGCGCCAGTTCGATGTCAAGGTCGCCGACCTTGAACCGCATGATGGGACCAAATGCCATGATCCTCTCCTTTCTTTTACTGGCCTCGTATTTCGAGACCAGATGAGCCGCCAAAAGGTGATGTATGATAAGACCTCTTGGAGGCTTATCGAGTGTCAAAATGTCAGATGTTAGAGAGGGAGATAAGCCATACCAGATACGTTCTTGACGATTGCCACGCCAAAGCCGCCGAACTTCATGTCGGTGCCGTTAGTACGATACTGGTATGAAACTAATCTGTTCATAGTCTCATAGTGTCATGTTTTATTGGTATCGTCAAGGCCTATTTGCGTACCATTTGGCAAAGTCTATCCACACATAGTCTTCAGGTGCGTGGCTAACGCCACCTTCTGCGCGACGCTCGCCGAGTGTCTTGCCTTCAAATTCGGCGACGTTCTCGATCGAGTTACCCGTGCCGCGGGGTGGAACAACCTGGCCCCAGAGCTCTTTTGAGAAAAATTGCAGAGTCTTGCCATCATAATAGGCAATGTTTTCGGTGAAGCTGATGCGGCTATCATCTTTATCTGTCATGAGATTCAGGAAATCCTGCTCGCTGAACCAATTGGCGATATCCTTCATGTAGGCACCCGGAAAGCCACCCAGTGCGGGAATCGACCAACAGGTGTCAGTGACAACAACGGGACGACCCGCCAAATCATAGGCAGCTCGTGCCTTGTGTTCGGTCACCTGACGCGGGTTAGAAGATTGAATTTCATCGATGTCGAAGACCTGGTTAATAATCTCGATATCATAGAGGTCACAGGCAAGACGTGCCTCGTCGAGCTTCCGTTGATTACCTGTTACAAATAGAACTGATCTCACATGACTACTATACCAGTATGGGTATAATGTAGATACTTGACATGTTACTATAAAAAATGCTATAATATAACTTAGCCTTACCGCTACCTTGTTGTACAACGACAAGAGGTGCGGAATGGTCGCACCTCAGAAAGAACGGTTATGAACATCATCACCGAAGTGTCCCTGGTCATCGCGGTCATCTTGCTGGGCGTTATCGCCTGGCTGCTGTGGCGTTACCGCAACGCCAAGATGCAGGTCCTCCTGCCTGTCGAACTGAGTCGTCAGATCGACGAGCTGAAGGCTGCCGCGCAGCACTACGCTGACGTCTCGGCCGTGGTCGAGATGATGCGTCAGCTCGACGAGCTGGACGAGGACGCTGTAGCGCTGCTGAAGTCCTACCCGGAGACGGTGCGTGCGACCGCATGGCTGCACTACACCAACGTCCTCGGTGCGGATCTGCAGCACGCGCAGAAGCAGCTGTCCATGGCGCATCAGACGTACCAGCGGGCGGACAGCCACAACGTGAAGGCCGCACAGGCTCATGTCGACAGCGTTCGCGCCAAGCTCGATCACGCGATCAAGCTGTCCGGTCAGCCGACCGGGCCACGCGCCGTCTGAGGTGCGGGCGGGGATCTTCGGATCCCCGCCCAACCCAACAACTCGAATATCTTCAGAACGCCATGAGGGCGTTTTTTGTATATCCATAATCAGTTAAGGATTGACGGCATGGTATAATAGATACTGATGACGAAACATTCATTTGTGATTGTGTCGAATCGACTACCGATGAGTGTGTCGAAAAAGGATGGGAAACTAACCTACGAATCTTCTTCGGGTGGTTTGGCGACGGCCATGTCATCTCTGCGTGAGGACGACACTGTATGGGTTGGTTGGTGTGGCACGCCAAGTGATGACCTTTCCAATAAAGACAAGCAAGAGATCCGCGACCACTTTGCCAAACACAACGCCGTGCCGGTATTTCTGACGGCCGCGCAGATTCATAACTTTTACGAAGGTTACTCGAATGATACGCTATGGCCACTATTCCATTACTTCCAGTCATTAACGCAATATGACGACGCGTACTGGCAGGCTTATGACGAAGTGAATCAGCTGTATGCTGCTGCTGTTAAGCAGTCAGCAACATCAAATGCGCGCATCTGGGTACATGATTATCAGCTAATGTTAGTTCCGGCGATGGTGCGTCAAGACGTGCCGAAGGCGACAATTGGATTTTTCCTTCACATTCCCTTCCCTTCGTTTGAGATCTTCCGATTGTTGCCCGAGCGCCGTCGGTTGCTTGAGGGCCTGATGGGTAGTGATGTGGTTGGGTTCCATACCTACGATTATGCGCGTCACTTTATGAGCAGCGTTCATCGCCTGTTGGGCGTCGAGGCGCATGAGGCACAGGTTGAGTACCAGGGGCGTACGGTTCAGGTCGGCACCTACCCAATCGGTATTGATTACAAGAAATATGTGAAGGCAGTCAACTCTGCTGCGACCGCCAAGATTGAACGTTCGATCAAGCGCCGCTACCTGAAACAACGTATTATCCTGTCAATTGATCGTCTTGATTACTCCAAGGGCATCCCGCAGCGGCTTGAGGCATATCGATTACTGCTAGAGGAATACCCAGAATATCGTGGTAACGTCGTGTTACAGATGGTGGCAGTGCCGTCTCGTACGGGAGTCGAGGCATACCAGAATCTTCGTGATCAAATTGAGCGTACCGTAGCACGTATTAATGGTATCTATGGCACAGCTGACTGGGCGCCGATATCCTATCAGTTTCAGAACCGTCCGTTTGATGAGATTGTAGCCAATTACATCGCGGCTGATATTATGCTCGTGACACCAGTGCGCGATGGCATGAATTTGGTTGCCAAAGAATACGTTGCCAGCAAGCAGAACCAGCGCGGCGTTTTGGTACTGAGCGAGCTGGCGGGCGCGGCCGACGAGCTGACCGATGCGGTATTAGTGAACCCAAGCAATGCCCGTTCAATCGCCTCGGCATTGGACGAGGCGCTCAGAATGCTACCGAGCGACCAGGCTCGTCGCATGAAAAGCATGCAAGAGCGCATCCGGCAATACGACGTACAAACATGGGCCAAGGCATTTATTGATGATATGAAACTAGCCCAGTCGGGCGGCAATCATGCGCACGATATCGTGATGACGCGCGAACAGCGTACCGAAATCATCCATGAGTTCCAGCAGGCTAAAAAGCGTCTGATTATTCTTGACTACGACGGCACGCTGAAGCCATTTCAGCCTACCCCGTCGGCTATTGCCGGCGCCCCGTCGATCAAGCTTCGATTACTGTTGGCTACCTTGTCACAGAAGAAATCGACCCGCGTGGCGATTGTCAGCGGCCGACCGCGCAAGGTGATGACATGGTGGTTCAAGGCACTGGGGATTGACCTGGCAGCCGAACATGGCGCGCGCATTCGCATTAACGGCAAATGGGAGACGCGGCCGAATCGTATTAAAAAGGCTAAACCGGCAATCCGTAAGATTATGGAAACCTACACCGATCGCACCCCGGGATCACGTATCGAGGAGAAAGAGTTCTCGATGGTGTGGCATTTCCGTAATGTCGTACCTGAAGTTGCCTATAATCGGTCAATGAAACTGCGCCACGACCTGGTCAAGGCTGTTGATGGCGATGCCCTAGCGGTGCACACAGGTCACAAAATCGTCGAGGTCAAGCAGCGCGATATCCATAAAGGTATGGCCGTTGAAAAGCTTGTCGAGACGTACCAACCTGATTTTGTGCTGTGTGCGGGTGATGACTTTACTGATGAGGATATGTTTCGTGCGCTGAACAGCCAGGCCACGACCATTAAGGTTGGTGGTGGTGAGACCGACGCGCGATTCCGCGTTAATGATATCGAGCACTTGATTAGCCTGCTGACAAAACTCAGTAGTAACAAGACGATTACAAAACTAAGCAAGCCGTTGAGGCGGGTTCGCCTGTCACGTTGGCTCAAAAATAAATAAGGCTAGCCGAGTAGTTGGCGCAGCGCCTGGATGTTTTCGTCGACACCAAATGCGGGGCCGCCAGGTTCTAGCTTGCGGCCGGCTGCCAGTTGTCCAATTGGCAGCGGATCAAAACCAAGGCTATCGATGAGTTCACTCGCAGCGGCAATGTCAGCCGTGTTATCTCCTGCCAGGGCGATAGCCTTACGACCTGGCAGGTCTTTCCCCCGAGCTTCGTCATAAAGATCGTGATATCCCATATGACTGAGCGCCTTGATGACATGGGCTGCAGGCAGAAGCGCCTGGACGTATTCGCTGGACGACTGGTCGTCAGGTAAAATGTCACTGCGCGGTCCGTCAACCTCCCACCAGTAGTTCATGGCGTCAATAACGAGCTTGTCCGCAAAATACTGTGGCGCAAGTTGGTGGAATTTGCCAAGCGGCAGTGCCAGAATGATGATATCGGCAGACTCGGCAACTTCCTGAGAACGGGCGCTGACAGCGCCCGGCGCTAGTACGTCGACCGCCAGCCGTATTTTTCCTGGATCGCCCGATCCAGAGATTAAGACCTGGTACCCTGCCCTAACGGCGAGTTGGGCCAGGGTGATTCCCAATTTGCCGGCGCCGATAATTCCAATAGTCTGCATGCTTAGTTGCCTGCCAGTAATTCACGGACGCGCGGGATAACCTTGGTGCCGTAGAGTTCAATCATACGTTGACGGGCTTTGATGGGGACTGGCCCAAAACCATACACCAGATCAAAGCGGGTGGCGCCAATTGCCTTCATAGCCGCCGCAATTTTCTGGGCGACCGTTTCGGGTGCGCCAACGTACATGCTGCCGTGCTTTACCTCACCAAGGAAGTGTTCGCGGCTCATGGGCGCCCAACCGCGGGTTTTGCCGACGCGGTCCATTTGCTCTTTGAACCATGGGAACGCCAGTTTGATCGCCTCTTCATCAGTGTCGGCGATAAAACCTGGCGAGTGCATGCCAATTGGGTGCGGGGTACGGCCGAACTCTGCCACGGCACGTTTGTACAGGTCGGCGTACGGGGTAAAGCGTTCCGGGCTACCACCGATAATCGCGAACATCAGCGGGAAGTCATAGGCAGCCGCACGAATGACCGATTGTGGCGAGCCGCCAACACCAACAAGCGTCTCTAATTTACCAGATTCAGTTTTTGGAAAGATATCTGCCGCGTCAAGCGATTGCGTGTGCGTACCCTGCCACGACACGGGCTCTTCCTTGAGGATCTTGCTGAACAGCTCAATTTTCTCTTCAAACAGTTCTTCGTAGTCGCGCAAGTCATAGCCAAACAGTGGGAATGATTCGGTGAATGAGCCTCGACCCAAGATAATCTGTGCCCGGCCGCCACTCACGGCGTCGAGGGTTGAAAAGCGCTCGAATACTCGCACGGGATCATCACTGGAAAGAACGGTGACGCCGCTGGCAAGCTTGATGCGCTTGGTCTTACTGGCAATGGCGGCAAGGACCATTTCGGGGCTGGAGATAGCGAAATCCGCACGGTGGTGCTCGCCAAGGGTAATAGCATCAATGCCTACCTTTTCGGCGAGCACTGACTCTTTAATGACCAATCGGATTGCTTCGGCGTAATTTGTCATCGTGCCATCTTTCTTGGCGGCCAAATCACCGAATGAATCTAATCCGAATATATATTCTGGCTGTGTATCTTTTTTCATGCTACCTCTATTAAATTACTATACTAAGTATAGCATATGCACGGAGCTTCCTTTTGGTCTTTTGGTTGATAAAATAACACTTTGTACGAGATATTTAATAATGTGTCGAATATATGAAGTAATAGTGGTATAATGTGTGTAGTTATGAGCGAAAGCCCGCTACATATTAGTAATGGAAAAATTGTTCGTCCTGGTTTTTACCGCGGGGCTGATGGCTCTGGCCCTGCCTACGCAGCGCGAGTGGCAACAGGAAGTCTTGATGCGGATTGTACTTTCTGTCCAGAGGGTCTAGAAAGACGAGGTGTCGAAGTCGTCGAGAAAATTGGCGAGAAAGGCCTGGGTGTTTTTGTCATTCAGGCTCGCCCTGCCTATGCTCATTTTGATGCTCAGCAAGTCATTGACCATAAATTGATTATCCCTGATGCGCATATTGATAGCGAGAATGACCTTACGCCGATGGCTCGGGAATTGCGCGACAGGTACATTTACGAGGCGGAAGAATCGGTGGCCGAGGGCACAGCCGTACAAAGCTATACGCGATCACCGCGCAATCCCAGCAAATCGATTGGGCATCTGCATACGCATCTCTTTACATTGTCATTCGCGCCACTGTCACGATTTGGATTTGCGATTGATGAGGGTGTTACAGAGGCAGAGTTTATTCAACCGAGCGCCGAGCAAATTGCCGAGATTGAACGATCGCGGCTCGCCTAACATCAAAACATCCCGCATTGCAATGCGGGATGTTTTGATAGGGGGTTTAGGCGCTGATCGACAGTAATGTCCAGCAGCCTCCCCTGTTGTCGCTGCGCAATCGAAACTGCGAGCGACCATCGGTAAGTGTCAGAATCTGTGCGATGTGCTCGCCACTGCGAATGATGCAGCTGATTCCGGCGTCGATGAAGTCGTAGGTTGTTCCCTCGTACTCGACTCGGCGCGGATACGCCATCAAGTTCTTTTTGAACCCGACGCGTGTCACATTTACCTCTTTATTTATGATTGTTTTGGTCATAACACCACTCCTCTGCCTATTGTTGAAATAAAGCGAGCGGATTTTGGAGTGATCCAGCGGTGGAAAGGACCGGCTGCCGCTCTGCTGCCCTGAAGGACAAGCGCCAATCTGTTTACCACGATGGAGGTGTAAGAACGTCTTTTTCGGACGTCAATCGTACATTTACGCTTGTAAGTGAAAAGGCATCCACCAGTACCTACATAGCTATATTCAGTATAGCCTGAGGCAACGATGTGTCGTCAAGTGTAGAAAAGTCTACGATAATAGTTCATGGGGTAGACGGGGGTGGCCGTGGTGGCCACCCCCGAAGACCCTACTGGGAGGCGAAGTGCCGCTCGAGGGCGGACACGTCAACGCCGACGCTGATGAGCAGGCTGCGCTGCTTGTCGAGGTCCTTCTCGTGATCGGTGATGATCTGGGTCAGTGCCTCGCGGTGCATCTTGGGCAGCTTCTTGGCGAACGAGGCCTCCTTGTTGCCCATGCGGGCATGGGCGGCCAGGTGTCGGGCGATGCTGCGAGCCTCCCTGACTTGGGGCTGGATCACATGATCCAGCATTTCGGTCGGGATGATGTCGCGGAGCTCCTCGGGCATGAGGAGGTTGGACTCCTTGACATGTTGCTTGACGACATCGGAGACGTCGTCCCAGTAGAGATCGAACGAGACGTTGTCGACGTCGTCGAACGCTGCCTCGTGGATCTTCTCGAATGCGGCGATGATGCGGTTGATCCTTGCCTTCCGCCAGTAGTTCATGAACTCGGCCAGTTGATTGCCGACGTAGAGTGCGGCGGCGAGTGTGATGATCGTGACACTGACGGCGGAAAGTTCGAGAACCATCTCGGCTCCAATCTGTGTAGGGTCGTCTTGCGCGGGGATCCGCACAAGTAGAAATATTATATCACATTATTGTACTATATTCAATACCTATGACTCTTTGTTATTAAATAAAAACATGGTATAATAAGATGATGCTTATGTTCCTACATCCGTAGTGAGCGAGGCACGAACAGAGGAGTAACAGTGCCCTACAAGGCGCATACCAAGGTTCCGTATGAGGACCCGCGCGTCATGACCCTCGGTACGACCGACCGTCATGATGACGGTGCGCTGCTGTACGCCGTGAGCTTCATGACGTTCAGTGACGATGCCGAGGCATGTTGGCCCGTGCTGGGAGAGATCCTGCGCGGGTACAACAACCTGGCTACCGGTCCTCATGCTTCGATGGGGCGCATCGCTCGTGTCGAGTTCATCTGGGATCGTCCGACGTCGCGGCGTGGGGCTGTCTTCTTCGATGACAAGGGTGTGCCGGTGATCCACGCGGTCAACGCCCTGCTGGGCTATGACGGATCTGGATCGAAGCTCAGTCGTCGGATCCTGACGGTGCTCGGCCTGCCCGACCCGGTGTTCGATGCAATCAACGCTGAGGTCGCGAACCAGGACTACATCGTCGTTGTCTCTCGTGAGGAGCACATCGAGGTGGATGGCGTCATGCACGCCCTTCCCATGATGGTGGCCGACACCTGGAAGTGGCATCCGTATGAGGAGCGCTCTGACTGAGTTCCTCTTCTGCCCTCGAGGGCTCGCTGGCCAAGTGGCTGCCCCGCACCATTCGTGGTGCGGGGCGCAAGTCTTTCTGGGGGAGAATTATTCTGTCTTTGGTGCGTCGGCGGCTGCCGGCGTTTTCTTCTTGCGGCTGCGGGTGCGCTTGCGCTTTGGTTTTACGCTGCCGCTACCGATTGCCTCGGTTGGCTTGGCCGGGCCGTCTTCGACGAGTGGCAATTCAAGCTTTGGCGATTCGGGTGCCGGCGCGGGCGGAGTGGGCGTTACGACTTGGGTATGTGCATTTATCGGCCAGTTAACGGCTCCCACCGCCTGCGGCGTTGGCTTTTTGAGGTGATCTGGCGGTTGGATAGCGGCGCTGATTTCGGCCTCAACTTCGGCACGAGGACGGCTGTAACGACGACGTGTATGCTCAATGATGCGGCTGGTGTTATCTGCTTGTTGCGGCGGTAATGTTAGGGTCGTTGCACTAAATGCTGGTGACTTCTCGCCATTGATGACCATGTTGATGATAAAGTGACGGTTGTGCATCTGCAGGAGGTCATTTGGCTCGAATTGCGGCTCGAACTGTTTAGCCAGAATTGGGCTGTCGTCGGCCGACACGCGGAAGCTAATCATTGTTCCGACGTTGCCAAACACGGCATCGCGTACGGTCTCTGACATCTGTGAGATGTACTGGTTAGCGACTGTCAGATTCAGACCGTATTTACGTGCCTCAGATAGAATCGTTGCAAAGCTGTCGGTGGCAAAGTTCTGGAACTCGTCGACATAAAGATAGAACGGACGGCGATCCTTGATGTCGGGGATATCCGAACGCGACATTGCGGCCAGCTGAATTTTGGTGACGAGGAATGATCCTAGAATGCTGGCGTTATCTTCGCCAATCAGACCCTTGGACAGGTTGACTACCAGGATTTTGCCTTCGTCCATGATTTGACGGATATTAAACGTTGACTTGGGCTGGCCGATAATATTACGGATGACAGGGTTGGCAGTAAAGGCGCCGACCTTGTTAAGGACTGGGGCGATGGCTTCGGCAACGAACTTGTCATTCCAGCTGGCGAACTCTACCTTCCAGAAATTCAACACCACGGTATCTTGGCAGTAGTCCAACGTTTCTTTGCGGAATTTTTTGTCGGTGAGCATGCGTGTGATATCCAGCATGGTGGTACTCGGTCGGTCGAGCAGCGCGAGGATGGTGTAACGCAGGATATATTCAAGGCGTGGTCCCCAGCTCTCACCGAACATACGTTTCAGAACACCGATAACCTCAGAGCTAATGTTGGTCTTTTGCGATGGGTTATACACCTCAAGCGGGTTAAAGCCGAGTGGATACGCGGTATCGGCGGGATTAAAATAAACGACGTCGTCGAGGCGTGACCCTGGGATAAACTTCATGTTGTTGATGGCAAAGTCACCGTGCGGATCAATAATGGCGTAACCCTGTCCATGAAAGATGTCAGACAGTGCAAACAACTCTAACAGGCCTGACTTACCCGCACCGGTCTGCCCGATGATATACACGTGGCGGCTGCGGTCATAACGAAGCATGCCAAACTGATGATTGATACCACGGAAGTTTGTCAGGCCGAAGGCGCTGATGTTCTCGTCAATGGCGTCATTGCCGGTGATGACAGGCAGCTTGGCAGGCGGTTCGGCAGTCTTTGACGATGCCCAGACAATATTCGGTGTTTCAACGTTGGTGTGTGGCAGGTGAAAGACCGAGGCTAATTCCTCGATATTAAGAATAAACCCACGATCAGCGAATGACCGAGCCTTATAGAACATCAGGTCGTCTTTCGCGAAGCTTGGGCTAGCCATCTTGAATCCGTTGAGGTTGGTGCTGTTAAACTGTTTGAATGTTCCGACAATCGCCTGCATTTGCAGTTTGGCGTTGGTCTGGCTTTCGCCAAGGTATGCGATACGCAGTTTGACTTGGTACCCCAGTTTTGCCGCCTTCTTTTCGGCCTCGCTAATGCGCGTTTTGTCACGATCAGACAATTCTTTTCCCGCAGCGGGTGCGCCAGCGGTGCCTTCTGGTGGTTTCCAGAGTGCTTCGAGGACTTCAGCCAGCCATCGAAAGTTAAGTGACCCGCCACCCGACAAGAACCCAAACGGGTTGCCGTTTTTGGTTGATTTAATCCATTGCTCGGACTTTTTGTGCCATTCGTCAGCGACAGGACGTGCAATAATTTGTACCCACACCTCTTCCCCACTGTCGAGCTTTGCCAGGGTTCCGGTGATACCCGCGAGAGGGTCGACCTCAAAATTTTGGAAGGTCTTGATTGGGAGGGCCTCGTTATCAGTCAGTGTGATTTCCGACGTATACACGACGCTGTGGTCGCGTTCATGAACGACGTAGTCCTCATCGGCTTCGTTAATCTGTACAGTCGGATATTGGGCATAGATCTGACCTTCGACAAAGCTGCGGAGATTCTTGGGCACCCAGACATAGAATCGGATTTGACCGTTGACGCTGGCAATCTCGAAACTAAGGTGCTCTTGGACGCCACCATTGAGCTTTAGCTCTTGTTTGTCGCGAAGAATACCGTGGAGGCTCGCAAATAGCTGCTCGGCGGCGAGCTCTTGCTTGTCGTTGGCCTTTGGAATCTCCAGTATTAGTAGCACGCTGTCGGTTGATTTGACGGCATCGATAATACGATTGTTGCGCCATGTTAGGTATGCAAGAACGCCAACAATAGGCATCCAAACGTACCATTGCAACAATGTATCGAATAACCAAGAGAAAATGCTCATAATGTTTACCCTTTTATTGTCGCACTAACGCCCAAGATTAGCAACTTACTTCGTCTTGGTGTTCTCGAGAGCGTAGGTTGCTTTGGCGACACGCTTGAACTGTGGCTTTGATTGCAGGTTCAAGAGGATGGTCGTTTCTTTGACTTGACGGCTTTTTAGTACGCGTTTGACAATCTCGTCGCGGTGAAGTGGCTCATTCGCCTCTTTGAGGATGTCGGCGATGATATCTGAGACGGTACCACGAGAGAATCCCCAGTCGTTCAGTGCGTAAATGCCACGACCGATCAGCACAAAGCGCTTGTCTTTAATCAGTTCGTTGTGAATTGCCTGAGTGGTAACATCGCGGCGTTTGAAGCTACTGTCTTTGATGGCGCCAGCGATTTCACTGAAGTGTAGTGGCTTGCCGTGGTCTGACAGGATAACATAAATTTTGTCGCGAATGTTCTTTGGGTTAACAGTCGGCCATTTAATAAGGCCCCAGTTCTTTTTAAGGCTGGCAAGGTTTTTGCTGACGGTGGCATGCGCATGAATGTGTGACGGATGTTCGAACGCCAAAAGATCATGAAGTTGTTCGGCCGTGATTGGCTGGCCATGCGTTTTGATTTGTTTGACGATGATGTCAACGTTACCTTTGATCTTTTTGTCGTCGCCGTGTTCTTTGAGACCTACAGCATGATAATAGTGATCGTTTTCACTAACAACACTGAGGTTTGGTGCAAGTTCTGCCAAAAAAGCGACACGTGCGCGCTCTTGCAAGGTGCTAGTGTGACCGGTCAAGGCGTCAGCAAGGTTGGTGACACGGGAGACGCGGCCAGATTCGCTAAGGTGTGCGACAATTTGTTTTTCAATAGCGGTCAAGGCAGGGATTTTACCTTCTTCAGCGGCAGTTCGCAAACGAATCATAATCGCCTTTTCAAGTTGGCGCACGCGCTCTCGGGTGATGCCTAGTAGTTCACCGATTTGTTCTAGTGTTTCTTTTCGTTCAAAAAGCCCAAAACGACGCGTAATAATCTCGCGCTCGCGCTCTTGGTCGATTACCTCAAGTGTCTGTTCAACTGCTTTGGTAATATTTTCGACCATGCTGGATGTTTGTGTATCGCTCATGTTTTGGTGGAATCCTCTCTGCCTCACCTCAGGAATTAACTGATTTATATATGTTCTTTAGCTTGATTATATAAGATTATATACATAATGTCAAACTATTCGGGTGCTTATACAAATTATATCACATTGTAGACGGCACATGTAAAGAATGTTTTGGTGATAGCTAGATGGATAGTTTTGTGGTGTGAGAGGTTTTAAGCGTAAGCGGTACTAGACGGCAGCTGTACCGCCGCAGTTGCCTTCTTTGGGTGTTAAGTTGTCTGATGAGAATGAATACAGAAGATCTGTGTATCGTTCATGCGTAGCGATAATGCAGTAGCTGCTGCCGTCATTGCTCGAGTCGTCGCTTCCACCACCACCTGCTGGTGGTAGGACAGGAAGTTCTTCTCGGGGCCTACCATTACAGGTCCATACACCGGCCCAGTTTGGAGCACAACTGCCCCATGAGTCCCAAGCGGTCGTAAGTGGGAATGTTCCACCTACGGCAAGAAACCGATCGCGTATTTCCCTATATGTTCTACTGTCGAGATCTGCGATGTTCCACCAAGAGTCAGTTGGTGGATTGTTGATGCGATTATTAATCTGACTTAGGGTGACGGGCATGTTCCAGCGGGTGGAGTTCCAGCCGTTGATCTGATAGTAGCCAGCATTAATTCCGTTAACACCATCGCTACTTCCGCACCATATGTTGTAGCTGTTATTCACGGCTTGGCCGTCATGACTACGCAGTATTTGGAATTCCTCCTCGGATATTACCTGACGACATACCTCGTGAAATAGTACTGTATTTTGAACTGCAGTAAGGTTTGTGTATATCGGACCCGTAGACTCCTCGCTCACTTCTTGGTTGTCGACTATCATCGAAAGATTGACGTCGCTAGTGTTATTGAAGTTGGCCGCAAGGTAGTCATTGTCGGGGAAATTGCCACCGTTCTTTAGTGCGTATTGTTCGACAACAACGCTAGCGTGCTGAAGATCTGAAAGGACGGCATTTTTGGCGGCGCGTCCTTGAAGGCCTTGATAACTAGCGACGCTAAGTGTGGCAAGAATCGAAATTATAATAATAACAACTGCGATCTCGATGATAGTAAAGCCTTTGAGGTGTTTCATAATGTCTATGCCTATCCTACACTATTTTGGTTTTTTTGACTATTTTTATGTAATGTCAGTAATGCCCGCGCTACTTCTTTTTTGACGTACGGCGTGTAGGGCGTTTTTTGCTAGGTTTTGCCTCTTTCAGTAGGCTCTTGGCTTGTTCGTGGGTTACCTCTTTAGGATCTGTATCTTTTGGAACCTTGATATTCTTAGCGCCATCAGTAACGTAGGGACCGAAGCGACCGTTTAGAATCTTGATGCCATCGCCAAAGTCGGCGACATTCTTTTCGGCTTCGAGCTTTAATTTCTCGGCGTAAAGCTCGAGTGCTCGATTGAGAGTGATGTCATGTGGGTCGTCCTCTTTAAGGCTGACGTAGAGAGGTTTTGTCTTGGTAGTCTTGGTGCCGATTTGAATGAACGGACCAAAGCGACCGACACTGGCGCGGATGTCGACACCTTCTGGGGTTTTGCCGACAATACGGGGGAGTTTAAAGGCCTCAAGCGCTTGTTCGAGGGTGACGGTCTCAATTTTGGTGCCGCGCGGCAGAGGTGCAAAAGTGGGTTTTTCGTTGTCGTCCTGCGATCCTAGCTGTAGCATCGGGCCAAAACGGCCGAACCTGGCGAAGATCGGCTTGCTGGACACCGGATCGGTACCGACTTCCCTATTGGCGCCCACGGTACTGCGGTCGATGCCGCCAGATTGGGCGATGAGTTCGTGGAACGGCGTGTAGAAGTTTTGCAACATACTATTACGCGCCAGGCTGCCAGTGGCAATTTTGTCGAATTCTTGTTCAACATTGGCGGTAAAGTCGTAGTCGACAATCTTTTCAAAGTGGTTAGTCAAGAAATCGGCGATTAGTTCACCAGACGGTGTTGGAATCAGCTTTCCCCTGGTCGAACCGGTCTTTTCTTGAACGATTTCACGTTCGACAGCACCGTTGACCAGCGCAAGTGTAACAACATCACGCGGTGCACCCTCGCTGTCACCCTTCTCTACGTACCCACGGGTCTGAACGGTATCAATAATAGTGGCGTAGGTTGATGGTCGACCGATGCCGAGGTCCTCAAGTTTCTTCACGAGGCTTCCTTCGGTGTATCGAGCTGGTGGCTTGGTGAATGCTTGACGAGCGCTAATTTCGCTAGAATGTATCGTGTCGCCGTCAGTCAGTGACGGTAGGATCTCTTCTTTATTGGACCCATATACGCGCAGAAAGCCATCAAAAGTAATCACCTGCCCCTTCGCCTCAAATACTTCGCTATGGGATGAAATGGTAATGGTGACGGTGGTATTCTCGAGTTGTGCTGGTGCCATTTGGGATGCCAATGTACGCCTACGTATGAGGTCGTATAATTTTTGGTCATATTCATTATTGCTGGCAGTTTCGAGGCTGATATCAGTTGGGCGTATTGCCTCATGCGCTTCCTGGGCGCTGCTGTTCTTGGTTTTGAATTTACGAATGGTTGAATATTCCGGTCCGTAGAGGCGTTTGATGAAATCGGTTGCGCTGGCAATAGCTTGGCCCGACAGATTGACGCTATCGGTACGCATATACGTAATTTTACCTGCCTGATACAGTTTTTGAGCCGCCGCCATAGTCGCCTTTGATCCAAAGCTGAGCTTACTGTTGGCCTCTTGCTGTAGAGTACTGGTGGTAAAAGGCGCACCTGGGTTACGCGTGCTGGGACTCTTGGTAATGCCACTGACGGTGAAAGTGGCATCTTCTAGACTTTCAAGGAAATCCCTGGCTTCTTCTTCGGTATCGAAACGCTGTTTTAATTCAGCCTTAAATTCGTCATTGCCATGATAAAACAAAGCGCTGACTTTGAACTGTGACGAGCCCTCAAAGGCGGTGATCTCGCGCTCGCGTTCAACGAGAAGGCGCACGGCTGGTGACTGTACGCGGCCGGCAGATTTGCCGCCAGGAACCTTTTGCCATACCACGGGTGATAGCTCAAAGCCTACAATACGATCCAAGATTTGGCGAGCTTGTTGTGCCTCGACCATTCTCATGTCAACAGTGCGAGGATACTTGACCGCCTCTTCAATGGCAGATTTTGTGATTTCATGAAAAACGATACGTTTGGTGACTCGCGGGTCGAGTTTCAGGACTTCGCAAAGATGCCAAGCAATTGCCTCTCCTTCGCGGTCTTCATCGGTTGCCAGCCAGATTGTTTCGGCTGACTTGGCTGCCTTGCGGAGTTCGGCGATGGTCTTCTTCTTTTCGGGATCAATCTCGTACTGGGTCTTGAACCCATTCTTTATATCGATGGGAGGCGTACCATCGGCCGTCTTTTTTGGAATAGAACGGATGTGGCCGATACTTGAGAGTACCGTAAAATCCTTGCCGAGATACTTCTCGATTGTCTTAGCTTTGGCGGGGCTCTCTACGATAACTAGGTTTTTGCTCATAAATCTTACGTCTAACGATATACGTGCTTGTCTTTTTTTGCAAACACAGTGTGTTATAGTACTTGGTCAAGAAAGAAAAAGCAAACCGTGGCTGTTGACGGGTGTGCTTGACAGGTGTACGATATGGATAGAAATACAGGATTTTACGGTAAACCTGTAACCACCCTGTGTTGCTAACATACAAAACATGCACAAAAGGGGTTGCTATGAAGACAAGAGAAGCCGCCAATGTTTACCCGTTATGGGTTGAAGAGGATGATGATTTTCCTGATCCTAGGAAAGTGTATGACGAATATGAGACGTCTGGATACGACCCAAACGGGGCGGATTTGCTGATTGCGCCCTATTCGGAGCGGTTAGCGTATGCGCTAGAGCTGCAGCGACGGGCTAGCGAGCGGGATGATCGTATAGGTGACGGTATGGCGATTGAGGCAACCAATCTATTGAAAGACCTCGAATACGAGGCGCAAATGGCCTGTGAAGAGCTAAAAGAGCGACTTGAATTGTTATCAGAGCAAGATAAATTATATGCCCGGGCGGTGCAAGATTGGACGATGGACGAGATCAAGCGTCGTATCGAGGTCCGTGGTCACGACTATGACCAGTCAGACCAGCGCGCCTACCTTGAGATGATAGATGTCCTAGATACGATGGTGCACGAACTTGTTGAGGATAATGAGGACGAAAAACTCATCACCCTCGCCACGACATGGCGCCAAGAAGTTGAGGCCGAGCTGACTGTCCATAATGTCAGAGATGCCTACCGCCTCGCTGCCTAGCGCAGTGTCCACTGGTTTGATCCAAGTGACCGGATTGTGCCAGCAAGCTCGAGCATGGTCAGCGTGGTCGAGAAGGTGCTTGCGGTGATGCCGCTTGCCCGCTGTAGCTCGTCGCCATCACGTATGCCCGATTGAATTAACTGGATAATGGTTGTTTCTTCGACAGTTGTACCGAGGGGCAACTGGGGCTGAGTGGTCGTTATATCTGGTGCGATGACATTCAGAATGTCGTCGGCGTGCATTGCGGGCGTAGCGCCCTGGCGGAGGAGCGCGTTACATCCGGCACTCAGCGGGCTTGTAATATTTCCAGGTACGACAAACACTTCTTTACCCTGTTCAAGTGCATGCACCGTGGTATTAAGAGTACCGCTACGCGCGGCTGCTTCGGTGATGATAATGGCGTCGGCAATGCCGCTGACAATGCGGTTTCGCTCGAGAAAACGGTAGTTGCGAGCAGGAGTCTCGGGTTCATACTCACTGATGAGGGCGCCGCCATTCGTAATAATCTCATGGGCAAGGTGCCGGTGACTTGATGGATAGATGGTCGGTAGCCCGTTGCCAAGGACGGCAATTGTTGTGCCGCGGGCTTCGAGGGCCGCCCGGTGGGCGATGGCGTCAACGCCGAGTGCAAGCCCGCTGACGACAATAATCCCCTGCCTCGCGAGTTCAGTGGCAAACATCTGGGTGACTTCTTGGCCGTACCGAGATGGTCGACGAGTCCCTACGATTGCGATAGTTGGACGACGCTGTTCGGGCAGCACACCACTGTAAAAGACAGTTTGAGGCGGGCGTGCAATATGAACCAACGGTGCGAGGTACTTATGCTTATCAGGGGTAGCTCTATTGATTTTCATAGAATTTGTGTCAAAAAGTGTTGACATAAAGTCAAGTACGTGCTAATATAAGAAACGATTGATTGATCAGCGAGGTTAATCAAACGCACCTTATACCCCCTATTCTAACTATTATGTTAGGTTGTATGCAATGGTGGTCTCGTATTCTACCCTCCACGCGGCCGCAAAAAAACATTGCATGCATACTAATCCCTTTAACCCCTATTTTCGACCCCCGAGAGTAGGTCCCGTTCAAAGACGACTATTCAGTAGTGAATCTTCAGGCACCACCCTACGTGGAGTTTGGGTCTTGAGTGCTTCGTCTGGGGTGGGTTGAAGGGTAAAATGCGGCCAGGTGATGCCCACCCTTACCTGGCCGTTTTTTATTTGGCAATAAAGTGTGAACCGAGCCCCGACCGTGTTGGTCGGGGCTCGGAGCTTGAGAGGGGTCAGGTGGGGTATCCGAGGTCGGCCAGGATGGCGTCGCGGGCCTTGTCGTACTCGGCATCCAGGAGGTCGTTGTTTCCTTGGATACCGATCTCAAGACGCGCGATGTCCTCATCCGTGATCGAGAATGGGTCGGTTACGTACTCGTACCGGTAGCACCCTCTTGCTGTCAGAACCTTCCGCACGAGACGTCGGTCTGGGTCGAGGTAGAGGTAGGGGCTCATACTGCCCATCATCGAGATGATCCCCATCATGTCGAAGCCGCTGATGTGAGGCACGAATGCGACCGGGCTGAGCCGGACGGATTGCGTGAACGGCAGCCTCGGCCAGATTCGTATCCTCGCGGTGATGCTGCGCGGATGGAAGGGTTCGTTGGGGAACGGCACGTGCTGTCTTGTCGTGAACTCGATGCGGTCCCAGCGTTCTTCGCGGGCGGACATCGGTCCACCTTCTTCGATAGTCATATGGCTATCACCTGCTTTCTTTTCAAGCTCCGACTCCGGAGTGGTGGTGGGTCAAGCGACATCCGTCGCCGCTCGACAGAATTAGAGGTAGTGTATCACAGAACATTGACAAAATAAATAAACTTATGTATAATATATACTATCGTGCAGTCGCACGTGTACCCCATCGGAAGGAGTCAGAAATGACTTATCTCGGTTACGCCGCCCTGGCGGCACTCATCCTCGCAACCCTCGTCACCTTCGTCCGATCCTATCGCCCCATCCGGGATGGCAAGATCGGCCGACGACTGATGGACCTCGGCCTCACCCTCATCCTGCTGTTCGTCACGCTGATGCTGGCGACGTACATGTCGGTGACGGCATCAGCACTGGTCGCGGGTTCGAGCGTCATCATGACGGTGCTGGGCCTGGTCGGCGCCACGGGCGTGCTGCTGCTGATCGCGGCGGTCTTCCACGAGTCGTGGTCCCGTTCGCTGCAGGCCTGGCGCTACAAGCGCGACACGCGCAAGATGGCGAAGCAGTCCGACGAGGAGGCCGACGAGGCGCATGATTCGCGGTTCGTGCACCACTGAGGGGTATGTCGCGTGAGGGGAGAGGCACCCGCCCTCCCCTCACGCGACCTCTTTTAATATGAAATAGTTTTATTCTACTTGTTGACTGGTGATAGGTAGTGTCCCGCGGCAGAACTGAGCGATCGCTTCTATGACGACAGGAGCGATTTTTTCTTTTGTAAAGGTGATGGTGTCGGCGGGCATACGTGACAAAACAAAATCGGCATCAGGCTGCCTCTCGCGCTTCTCATCTCCTATTCCAACACGAATCCGTTGGTATTCTGGTCCAAGATGTGAGGATATGCTCTTGATACCGTTGTTACCGGCATCACTGCCCTTGTCGCGAATACGAATAGTCCCCAGTGGCAACGATAGATCATCATGAATGACCAGTAGATCGCGTGCGGGGTCGAGTTTGTAAAAATCTATTAGTGCCTGCGCACTGCGCCCTGTTTCGTTATAGAATGTTGTTGGCTTGACCAGTAGGACTTTCTCTTCGTCAATCATTACCATGGCGACGAGGGCGGCAAACCTTTTCTCAGGCTTGAACTTGACACTGCTGGCCGCGGCATAGGCATCAAGAATCATCCAGCCAATATTGTGGCGGGTGGCGGCGTACTGGGCGCCAGGATTGCCTTGGGCGAGGATTATTTTCATCTCTTTTCTGGGGATTCTTCGGCGTCTTTTGCTTTCTTGTATGCCTTTGTTACCGGGGCCTTACCTTGACGCACGCGTTCTTTGTTGCTTTTGACTTGTTTCTCGTCGATAAAACTAAATTTGATTGGCGTCCCTGCGTAATTGTAGGTTTCGCGTAGTAGCCGTTCGAGGTAGCGTTTGTATGACCAGTGGACAAATTTGAGGTTGCTGCCGTGAATCACAAACCATGGCGGTGTCGTGTCGGTCTGTACCATGTAGCGCAGTTTCGGGTGCGTGTTTTTGAGGCCTGCTGGCGGATGGCGCTGGATTGCTCGCTGGAGGAGATCATTCAGTACGCGTGTCTTGGTGGTTTGCTTGCGGCGGGCATCGATATCAAGCGCCAGGTCAAACAGCTTGGTGACATTTTGACCAGTCACACTACTGGTAAAAATAAGCGGCGCCCATGGGACGAAATTAAAGAAATGCGCAATTTTCGGTGCCAGCGCGTCACGTGTGTAGGCGTCCTTGCCTTCGACGCTGTCCCATTTGCTGACGACGATTGCCATGCCCTTGCCTGCCTCGTCGATGATGCCTGCAAGGCGTTGGTCGAGTGCGGTATTGAGCTCGTTGACGTCCATAAGCAAGAAACAAACGTCGGCTTCTTCGATCGCCTGAAGGGTGCGTAGGACAGAGAACTTTTCGATGCCAACCTCTTGCTTGCCAGGTTTGCGCATGCCGGCCGTGTCGAGAATCTCAATGTCACGGCCACCATAGCGAACGGCAACGCGGTTGACGTCACGCGTCGTCCCAGCGATATTGGCCACCAGTGCCTGTTGCTTGCCGGCCAACGTGTTGAATAAGTATGATTTGCCGACGTTAGGACGGCCAATGAGGGCGATGCGCAGTGTTTCATCGGGTACGTCTTCGTGTTTGGCGGGGATGAGTTTGACAATGTGGTCGAGTACCGACAGGATGCCGCGGTTATGTTCGGCGCTGGTACGGATCATGGTCTTGATGCCAAGACGTTTGAATTCATCATCAGGCAGACTGCCCTTGATGTCGCTCTTGTTGATGAGGAGAATGACAGGTTTTTTACTGCGCAGGGCTTTTTTAGCGACAAAACGGTCATGGTCACTCACATACTGCGTGCCATCAACAGTGACCAGGATAACGTCGGCAGCATCCGCGGCTTCAGTAATTTGCTCTTGAATGGAGGCCTCAAACTCGTCGTTAGGGTCCTTTAGACCAGCGGTATCGACGAGCCAGAACTGATGATACTGGTGTTCTACGCGACCAAGGACGTTGTCACGGGTAGTACCTGCCTCGCGGGCAACGATTGCTTGCTGTGCACGGACCATACGATTAAACAGCGAACTCTTGCCGACGTTCGCTTGGCCAATGATTGCAACAGTAGGTAATTTAGAAGCCATAACTTTAGGCAATTATATCAGAGGTAGAGAGATTTTGCGAGCATAAGGGGGATCTGGCCAATATATCAATTACGATATATCAATACTTTTGTATGCCCCGGGCTTTATATCACCCAGTGAATAGTTACCGAAGGTAGTGCGGTGGAGCTGTGTGACAGTATACCCGAGTGCGGCAAAGGTGCGGCGAATCTGGCGGTTGCGCCCTTCGTGCATGTCGATGCGCCAATGCCGCCGACTCGACTCGGATTCTCGTGTTAAGAGCAACTTGCTGGTGCCATCTTCGAGCTGCACGCCAAAGTCACTTACCATTTGTTGATGCAAGGGCTCGAGGTCGTGATCAAGTGTTACGAAATAGGTTTTTTGCTTGTGGTAGGACGGATGGGTCATCTGGTGAGCGAAGTCACCGTCATTTGTCAGGACTAATAGGCCCGAACTATCTTTATCGAGTCGCCCGACAGGCTTGAGATGATGAAGCGCGTGAGGAAGCAGTGAATATATGGTTGGCGTGTCACCTTGCTGGCGACGTGAGCAGACGTAGCCTGCGGGTTTATGAAATAAAAAATATTGGTATGGGGTTGTGGCTGCGAGGGGTGTTCCCCTGACGGCAATAATGTCGGTGGGCGAAAAACGCGCACCTAACGTCGCGACATGAGAGTTTATGGTGACGTCCCCCTTCTCGATGAGCTCGTCTGCGGCGCGACGAGAAATCCCTAACTGTAAGGCGAGGAACTTATTAAGGCGTTCAAGAGACGGTGTGTCCATACTTTCCTAGTGTATCACGCCGCAGTCTACTGTCCTGGCGCAGGAGGAGCCTGGAACGGATTCGCCACTGGCGGCATCTCTGGTACGGGAGGTATCGGAGGCGCGGGAACGATGGCAGGATCGCCAAGTTCTTGCGCGATAAGACTGGCTACATCTGCTGCCGGTGCAGGATCGTCAATTGGGTGAATGACTCGTTCGCCAAGGCTTGCAGGACGCTGGCCAGAGAATGGAGCGGTTGGTTGGGGTAGCTGACTTGCGGCCGGATCGGGCTGTACGGGTGCCATTGATACGGTTGTTGACCCTTGTGCTGGTGGTGTTGGTATGGGGGCTGGTTGCGCGGGTGTAGGTACGGGAGGTACCGGAGGCGCAACTGGCTGGGGGGTCGGTGCGGGCGCAGGTGCTGCTGGCGGCGCGACAGGTGCGGGCGCGGGCTGTGGCGCAACAGGTGCTGCGACAGGTGTTTCGGTTGGACGAGGAGGCACGGTCGGTGTCGTAGGCCGCGCTACGGCAGATGGCGCTGGGGTGCCGAACGTTTGCTGAGGTGTTGGTGTGGCCGATGGAATATCGCCAAGGACATCATGGACGGTTCGAACAACATCTTCAATACCGACCTGGGACTTTACGAGATAGCGATCGGCGCCGAGCTGTTCACCGCGGAGGCGCTGATCTTCTGAGGACAAGGCGGTCATCATAATAACCTTGATGTCTTTTGTCTCGGTGGTGCTGCGGAGGATATCGAGCATGTCAAAGCCGCTAATCTTTGGCATCATGACGTCGCTGACGATGAGTTGGGGGCGTTCTTTGATGGCCATAGCGAGAGCTTCTTCACCGTCGCCAGCCGATACGATGTCGTATCCCTCGGCGAGCAACCTGACGCCATAAATCTCTCGTAAGCTCTTATCATCCTCAACTAATAGAATCTTTGTCATAACTATCCCTTATTGTACCCAAAGCATTTTAAAAATACCATAGTCCTCATGTTTATTATCAATTTCGAGGTGGAATGTTGACATTTCCATCCCTTGGTGTGGTAAAAGCAGCCGGATTTTGTTCGATATGCGATAGGGGTATATTGGCTCGCATTGGTGCCGTTGGTGCTGCGGGGGTGACAGGCTGCATGACAGCGGGTGCTACTGGCTGAGGTGCTGACTGGGGTATTGGTTGAGCGACAGGTGCTGGCATTGTCGTGGCAGCTGGCTGAACAGGGACAGGTACTGCGGGGGCTGCCGGTGCAACCGCGACGGGCTCTGGCATAGTAGCAGGCGTAATAGGTGCTACTGGCTGAGGCGCGGCTGGTGTTGGTACTGACGCATCTTCGTCTCTTGTAGCTTGTTCGGCCCTGGCTTTTTTTTCTTCCTCTGCGTCAGCTTGCTCCTTGAGAAGTCGTTTTGCCTGCATAGAATCAAGCCGAGGCAGCTGGACAAAGAAGGTACTTCCCTTTTTATAAGTGCTCTCTGCCCAAACACGCCCACCGATTGTTTCAGCGAGACGACGGCACAAGTAGAGGCCAAGACCGGTGCCTCCGATTTCGCGCGTGTCGGTATTGTCGACACGATAAAACTTCTGGAACAGGTGCGAGAGGTCTTCGGCAGGAATACCAATGCCGCTGTCGGTAACACTGATCGTAATATGTTCGTTGTCGCCCGTAATATCGATAGATACCTCACCGCTGGGGGTGTATTTAATGGCGTTCTCGGTCAAGTTATTAATGATTTCGCGGATATGATCCTTGTCGACGTTGACGTGATACACCGGACTGAGACGACGTTCGCCCTTCTCTCTCTTGCTGGGTCCAGGCTTAAAGGTAAGCTGGAGGCCTTTGTCGGAGGCCTTTTGCTGGAGGCCCTCGACGACATCGCCTGTAAACTCGACAATGTCAATGACGGTCGGGTTGTTTGAGAGACGCCCATCCTCTGCTTTTGAAACATCAAGAAGGTCCTGGAAGAGGCGGCCAAGGTGTTGGGCGGACTCGTGGGCTTTGTTGATAAAGTCACGCGCCTTGTCGTCAATCGTGGCTGTCGCAGGGTTAAGAGCAAGGCCAAGGTAGCCTTCGATACTGGCAACTGGCGTCCGCATTTCGTGGCTAGCGGTACTAATAAATTCGGCTTGCTCGCGCTCTTCGGCGCGCTCTTTTGTGACGTCCCTAAATACGGCGATGACCCCACTACCGGCAGGCCCAAGGGGTGATGCAACGAGTGAGATGGATAGTTTCTTGCCGCTCTTTGTTTCGGCCTGCAGGTGGTTTGAACGAATCTCCTGTGTCATGTTGAGGGCTTGTTTGATAGGCTCCATTGTATCAGGGAGTTGTTTGTCGTCTTCACCAGTGAGCTTTAGAACTGACTGGTATTGCAACGTCAGCGCGTCATGCTTGGTCCATCCCAGGATTGATTGCGCAGCCGGATTGATAAGCTGGATAATACCCTGGCTGTCAATTGCAAGCACTCCGTCGCCGATGGCGTTGATAACAACCTCTGAAGATTCGTTGGCAAGGTCGCTGAGCTCATTTGACAGCTGTTTATATGCGGCAGGGTCCCGCTCTTGTTTGAGGTACGATACTTGATTGATATGAGACCACACGATGATACTGAAGACAATTGGTACGGTGACAATCAGGACCGTTGGTGCGATGGCAGCTTGCTCGACAGTCCCGCCGATAAGTAGCACTGCAAGGTATCCGCAGGCTACGAGGAAAATGGGTGCCGAGCTCCAGATACCAAATAATCCGGCAAACGCCGCAACCAGTGTCCACATGAAGAGATATGGTGATGAGATGCCGGAAGTGTCATATAGCAGAAGCGCCACGGTCGCTGCGAGGAGGAGATAACTGATGAGGGTTCGAATGAACGTTCCCTTTACGTCGACAATGGCACGCGCGACAATACTTGACGCGGCGGCGGCTATGGCGACAAGTAGCGTCGCGAGCTGGATCTCGTAGGGTGGTTTATGGGGGCTCAGAAAACCAAACCACATATACAGGGCAAACACAGACAATGCCATAAAGGCAATCGCCTCGTTGATGCGTCGATACCAGAAACTGTCAATGACAACCGGTTTTATAGCGCCCCCTAAAGTCAACCTATCATAATATTACTTATCCTTAGTATGCACGAGTCGAGCCGGGATGACAAGAGGCGAAAATGGTGGCTCGGTATGGCCATCTTCGACCATCGATCGGAAATGAAAAATACCTCGATCTTGGGTTTTGTAGCTCCAATAAAACCAGCCCTCGAGGCGTGAGAACAACGCCTGTTGTTCGCGTAGATGTACCTGCATAAGCGTCTGGTGGCGTGCCGTCTGATACCGAGAGAGCGCCTCCGACCCTATGACTCCACTCCATTCACCCATAATAATTGGTTGCTGTTTGCTGAGGCGCGCAAGGAGCGATGCTCGTCGTCGCAGGCGCCATTGGTAGAGGCGAAATGGCGTCAGTCGTTGTAGCAGACGTGGCATAAAGAAATGATACCAGTGAGTATCCATCATAACGGGGTAATTTGGTGTTGCCGTGAGGGCACCTGACATAAACTTGGGCATAAAACCATCGGAAAAGACGGTCACGATTCCTTTTCTTCCGGTAGATTGAATGGCCAGGTAGGCGTCCTGATAAAACCGTTTGAGGACCCATGGCTTGTGCCATGCGTTTGGTTCGTTCAGTAGCTCGATTCCCCACACTGTCGGTTGGTTTTTATATCTGGCGGCGAGGCCAGATAATACCTCGATTGATTGTTGACGATATGCAGGATTGCGGTACCATTCCGCTTTGCCGATACGCCCGCTGTGATCATGTCCGTTTTGACTGCCGGGTGCGCCGTGGAGGCAGATGAGGACGCGAATCTTGTATCTTGTGGCCACCTTGACGGCCCAATCCAGCCGATCGATGCATGCCGTAAAAGGATCGTCGCCGTCGAATATCCAATACCCAATCGGAATTCGAACCGCGTTATAGCCGTTGTCGGCTAACCAGCGAAAATCATCTTCGGTAATAAATGTGTCGCGATGTTTATTAATTTTTTCCTTGGCGTCAGGTGTTTGCATGAATGAATATTCATCTTTGGCATCGGTGCCGGCAAAAAGGCGCGGTGTCATCCACCGTTCGAGGACAAGCCACCCACCGAGATTCACGCCACGAAGAGGTGTGTTCATATGACTACAGTATCATATGGGTTACAATAAGACGTATATGAGATATCACGCATCCCCGATACAAACAGTTACTGAAACGCTAAAAACTACTATCGATAACGGGCTCGGTGCCGATGAGGTTCAGTGTCGACAGCAGCAGTATGGCCGTAACGAGTTGGCTCATACCAAGCCGCGCAGTATTGTCGTTAAGTTCTTTGAGCAGTTTAAGGATATGATGATTGTTATCTTGTTGGTTGCAGCAGCAGTGTCGTTGGCGGTACATCTTTATGAGGGCAAAGGGCTATTCGAGCCCTTATTGATTGTCGGCATTGTGATTTTGAACGCCGTGATTGCGGTGATCCAGGAAGGGCGGGCTGAAAAAGCCCTGGAATCATTAAAGCGGATGGCGGCACCCGAAGCTCGGGTAATCCGTGACGGTGAAACACAAAAGATTCCCGCAAACGAACTGGTACCGGGAGACATTATTGAACTTGAAGCTGGTGATTTCGTACCAGCGGATGCGCGATTAGTTGAATCGGCAAGGCTGCAGGTTGATGAGGCAGCATTAACGGGCGAATCGGTTCCGGCCGACAAGGATGCCTCGCGAACATTGGATGATGACACGCCACTCGCTGATCAGGACACTATGGTATTCAGTGGCTGTGCCGTGTCATATGGTCGCGGCGTAGCGGTCGTGACAGGCACCGGTATGCAGACGGAGATGGGGCGCATTGCCGGATTGTTGACGGACGAAAAGCAAGCGGAGACTCCTTTGCAACACAAATTATCGCAGCTCGGTGGCCGCTTGGGTATTATTGCGCTCGTCGCTTGTGCGTTGATTTTTGGCGTGGGGTTGTTTGCGGGTTTGCCATTGATTGAGATATTCATGGTCGCTGTATCTCTTGCCGTGTCGGCGATTCCAGAGGGGTTGGCGGTGACGGTGACGGTGATCTTGGCGATTGGCGTCCAGCGCATGGTCAAAAAGAATGCAATTATTCGTAAAATCCCTGCGGTCGAGACACTAGGAAGCGCCTCGGTGATTTGTACCGATAAGACAGGTACGCTGACGCAAAACCGCATGACGGTGACAAAGATCTTCAGTATTGCGAGTGGTGCCGAGGAGAGCTCTGGGAGCAATAGTGATGCCGCTCGTCAGATTCTTACCTATGCAACATTATGTAGTGATGGTGAGATTGAGTTTGATGATGGCGAAACGAAACACGTCGGTGATCCAACCGAGACGGCGATTGTACTGGCGGCACATAATAATCAATTGGATAAATCCGATCTTGAAGAGGCCTCCCCTCGCCTTGCTGAATTGCCGTTCGATTCTGATCGAAAACTTATGTCGACGCTGCATGCGATTGATGGCGTGCAGACATTGATTGTAAAAGGTGCTTTTGATGAGATGGTCCAGCGAAGTGTGAACACGAGCGAGGAGCTTGCCGCGCTGAAGGTGGCGGTTGATGACATGAGTGAGAACGCACTTCGTGTGATTGCGGTGGGTTGCCGTACGTTTGATGTGGCGCCTGAAGAGCTTGACAGTGCTATGCATGAACAGCAGCTGACGATTATTGGCGTGATTGGCATGATTGATCCGCCACGAGAGGAAGTCAAGCCAGCAGTGGCACTCTGCCGCGATGCAGGTATTACGCCAGTCATGATTACGGGCGATCATATTGTGACGGCGATGGCGATTGCTAAAGAGTTGGATATTATGCGCGATGGTGATCATGCGATTACCGGGACTGAACTAGAAAAAATGAGTGAGGTTGAGCTGCGCAAAGAAGTGAAGAATATCGCTGTCTATGCCCGTGTTTCGCCGCAGGATAAGATTCGTATTGTGAAGGCGTGGCAATCGACGGGTGCGGTCGTGGCGATGACGGGTGATGGTGTGAATGACGCCCCTGCCCTAAAGGCCGCTGATATCGGCTGCGCTATGGGTGTGACTGGGACGGATGTTGCTAAGGGCGCTGCCGCGATGACCTTGACTGATGATAACTTCTCGACCATTGTGGCTGCGGTGCGTGAAGGCCGCGGCGTCTATGCTAACATCAGAAAGGTCGTGCAATTCCTTCTCAGTACGAATATTAGCGAGATCATTGCAGTCTTTGTAGCGATGATGATTTGGCAACAGCCACTTTTACTGGCCGTACACCTGCTGTGGATCAACCTTGTGACCGATAGCTTACCTGCTATTACGTTGGGGCTCGAGCCGGTTGAGGATTCGGTTATGAAACAAAAGCCAAAACCAAAGAGCGAGAGTCTGTTTGCTGGTGGTTTGTGGTATAGGATTATCGGTATGGGATGCCTCTTTGCCGGTATTACCCTATTTGCCTTCTGGTTCGGTAAAACTCAACTCGGCAGTCTTGTGGCCGGTCAGACGATGGCATTTATCGCGTTGGCGTCGATACAGGTCGTTCATTCATTGAACGTTCGTTCGTCGCGCTCGCTCTTCGCGATTGGTCTTTGGTCAAACAAGTACCTAACTTTTGCAGCTGTCGGCTCATTTGCTATTACGGCAGCCGTCGTTTTGATTCCGCCTATTCAGACGCTCTTTGGATTCGTCGCTCTGCCCCTTCATGGGTACCTGATTGCTTTCGGTTGTTCACTGTTGCCACTGATTACTGTCGAGCTATACAAGCTGATAGTCAACAGAAAAAATACTTCGCTGGCTATTGTTGCAGAATAGCAGTAACAAAAGAAGACTCCTCGGGAGTCTTCGATATTCAATATGGTGACCTCACGGGGAATCGAACCCCGATTGCCAGGATGAGAACCTGATGTCCTAACCGTTAGACGATGAGGCCAATACTGAGATATAGTATCAAAAAACGGTGGTCTTGTCTATGAAAAGAGGTCACTAAGAATTGCGAGTAGTTTGCGAGGAGTGATCTCCGCCTTGATGAGGTAGGCATCGGCATTCTGCTGCATGGCTGCCCGTGACTCGTCGTCTTGTTCGAAGTTGGTGAGCACGAGCACCCTTGTGTTTGGGATGAGATCCTCACCGTTACCGCGTAATGCTTGTAGAATGTCACTTCCCCGTCGTTCGGGCAGCATCACATCAAGCAGAATAGCATCGTAGGGCTTATTGCGAGCTGCTACTAGTCCATCATTGCCATCAACCATCCAGTCGACATCGTAGTCAGCTTTGCGGAGGCTGCGGACATACATCTCTCCAATAAAGCGGTCGTCTTCGATAATGAGAATTGATTTAGTAGTTGTCATAGTGGTTATCCTCGATACATTGAATGATTCTTTATCCAGCCCTTGCCCTGCGAAATGAGGTCCAGATTGCTATTACCGGCATTGGCAAGCTTTTCGGCAACTGAAGCATACGTCGGGATTGATGCGACGAATGTCGAGCCCTCCCCTTCAGTACTTCGTACACTAATTGTACCACCATGCGATTCAACAATTGCCTTGCTGATGTAAAGGCCGATACCACTACCTGCAACCGTCTCTCGAGAGCGGTGCGAACGATAGAATTTCTGAAATAGATTATTGACGACGCTGCCTGGCATACCGATACCGTGGTCTTCGACAATAATATCAACAAAGTCACCTTTTTGCTCGGCAGTGACATTGATAACGCCTCCTTCGTTGCTGTATTTGATCGCGTTATCGATAAGGTTGCCGATGACTTCGCTGAGGCTGGCGCGTTCGGCTGCGATCTCAGGTAGTGTATCTGGAATGGTCACAGAAAGCATCCTGTTCTGTGAAGTAGCGCGAAGCATCATGTCGTCATTGATTGTCGCGTAGATTTCAGAGAGCGAATCAGGTGATAACGTGATATTAAGATGACGGCGGTCGTAACGCGAGGTATTGAGAATATTGTTGATATAGCTTGACAAGCGATTGGCAGACACGGTGAGACGATGAAACAGTTCGCGTTGATCGGCCTCTAATACGTCTGACAACTCGTCTTCTAACACATCAAGGTAGCCTCGGATGACCGTGATAGGACCACGTAGCTCGTGTGCGGCGAAGGCGATAAAGTTGAGGTCCTCTTCGTCGCCTTGATACAGGGTGGTCTGGTCAACGAGTGTTAGCACGGTTTCGTGTGCGGCGCCTTTTTCGTATGAAGCGTAGACATCAAATATGCGCTGGTCTTCCTGGTCGGCTGGTTTGTTTGGTATACGGTGCCAACTATGCTCTGCCTTGACGGCCGAGGCTTCGCACTCTTCAAGCCATGAAAGTAAGGTATCATGCGCATTAAACAATAGTTGAGGCTGAAGCTTGCCGTCGACGGTATACAAGGGGCTTGCCTTGCTGGCGTACACTACATTATGATCGGCGTCGAGAGTTATAAGTGACCCGTGCATGCGATCGAGTGAATGGAGAACCGAAGATGATGCAGCTCCTAACTCATCAGGAGAGGTGGCAGCTTTTTTTGACTGCTGACTGTCAAGGTTATACACTGCCTGTAGCGCCGCGCTGAGCCCGCTCTTGATGTATTTCTTATCATGCGGGTTAGGCAGGGGGCCACTCGAGGATTCGCCTGATACACGCGCGATGGCGCGCATAAGGTCACCCGTAGGACTTGACGTATACACGAAAAGAAGAAGGTTACTAGCCATCGAGAGTATTGTGACGCCAATCCATACGACCCAAAAGATATAATTATCAGGCTGCGCGGTTTCAGAGGTAACAAGTAATAGTGCACAGGCAAGGCCAATCAAGATTCCTGGCAGGATAATCGTCAGGAGCATTCTGCGCTGCAGCTTGGGGATATACTCCATGATGAGCGACACAGGAGCTGGCTTTTGTTTTTTTACTGCCATGAAACGCCCCCTGTGCTAGCTGGTACGATACTAATCCAAGTTTGTCCGCGAGCCAGTGAGACCTCTGTCCCGCTCGCATCAGTAAAGCGGTATTGTGCTTGGCGGTCTGCCTTACGCCATGTGACTTCTTGGACAGTGCCATCTTGGAAAATTGTTGCGCTACCGCTACCGGTTGTTTGGTATTGCTGGCGCCAGCCGTCCTCTTGGACAAGCTGCATTGGTGATTTGATGACGATAACGACACGAGGAGTTATCTGGCCCTCTTCGCGGTCAGTGTGCGCGCCGCCCCCCTGGGAGCGAAGGTAATAGTTGTTCGTGGCGTCATAGGTATAACTACTGTTATAGAGCGGGCCGCTCATAGTGACAGAAATAGAGGTGGCAGTTGGTGCTTTGGCGGGGGTAGAGTCTTTGCGTGGGAACACGAGGGGTTTCGAGCTGGTATAGCCCTTGGCGGCGTTGAGTGCATCAAGCCGTTCGAAACTAGTGTAGACATTGTGCGGTGCCCAGCGGTCGCTTGCCCGCCAGTAACTACCCGCGTTAAAGAACTGATCAATATCGCGGTAGTTACCATTGCGCACTTCGGCGAGGGCGTTTGCGCTACCGCCAACATGAGCGACGCTTGCGTTATATGGTGCCAGCCAGTCGACGTAATACATTCGCAAGCTTCGTACGGGACCGACGAGCTGTGGTTTTTCTTGCTGATACAGTACGAGGAACCTTGTGATACCTCCTTCGGCAATCGCCTCGTATACCACCGAACTACTTTTGATGCCGGATTGTGGTCGTGCATCGGGACTGTTCTCGATCATAATGGCAGTAACGGGTTTTGTGGTGGCATTTTCATCCGCAACTTCGACCCCTGTGAGCGGTGCGTAAAAGACAGGCTTGGGCTCTTCTTTTTTGACAGAAGATGACGCCTTAGGCGGTGGCACATCGGTTACGGGATTTTGCGTGACAAGAAACGCTGCGACTCCAGCGGCGATGGCAACGAGCGTAACGCCTGTGATAACAAGGCTTAGTTTGCGATGAGCATTTGCCCAATCGCGCAGTTTTGAAAAGGTATTTATTTTCGTACGCATTACGTACAGTATAACACAATAACGGTAAGCATTTTAACGGCTTGCTTACACTTTTTCTCCTCAGAAAGCGGCTTGTATATTATGAGCTTGTTGACATGGCAACTGCTTGGTCGATGCGGCGGAGAACGCGATCTTTTCCGATCAGGGCGAGTGTTTCGTTCAGTGCCGGGCTGAACGGTGCCCAGCTGACGCCGAGGCGGATGATACTGAAGAGAACACCTGGTTTTTCGCCTGTTTGCTCAAGGAGCAGATTGAGCGTAGCCTGCAAAGACTCTTCGGAGAACGTTTCGTCTGCTTGGAGCGCGGTTTTTGCTTGTTTTAGCAGCTCAACGAGATCTTGGCGGGAGTACTTTTTGAATTGTTTCGTATCATTCACCATCGCCCAGTCAGGCGTTGGATCTTCAAAGAAATAGCTGGTAATGACAGGAAGATCGGCGAGTGTTTTTAGGCGGTCTTGTACAAGTGCGAGAACCTCTTTTTTGTGGCTTTCGGAGCCTTGGGCTGCGGCGCTGGTCCAGAATGGGTGGGCGCGCTCGTAGAGGTCGTTGATTGATAGCATGCGGATATGCTGCCCGTTGAGCCATAGGAGGCGTCGCTCGTCAAAGCGTGCGGGGCTCTTCTGAACTCTTGAAAGGCTGAATTTCTCGATTAACTCGCTCGTCGTAAAAACTTCTTGCTCGGTGCCATCGTTCCAGCCGAGTGTTGCAAGGAAGTTTGCCATGGCTTCGGGCAGATACCCATCATTTGCGTATTCAAGAATGTCTTTGGCACCGTCACGCTTGCCGAGCTTCTTTTTGCCGTCAATCGCCATCACGTATGGCAAGGTTGCCAGCGTCGGACGGTCGATATTCAGTGCTTCGTAAAGATTAAGGAACTTAGGTGTGCTGCTGATGAACTCTTGGCTACGCAGCACGTGCGTCACGCCCATGATGGCATCATCGACAATATGGCAAAAATTATAGGTTGGATACCCGTCACTTTTGATGAGGATAAAATCGTCAATTGCCTCTGGTCCGGTCGAAAGGTTGCCCATGACGGCATCGGTCCATTGATATGGTTTAGGGTCAGACTTGAATCTGAGGGGCTGGCTGCCATCCCATTCTGGCGGATTCTCTGGCCGATGATCGCGGTAGAGAAAAGGGCGTTTGGCAGCCTTGGCTTCTTCACGAAAGGCCTCTAGCTGGGCTGGAGTGTATGGGTCGGCGTATGCCCTACCCTCGGCAACAAGCCGACGAGCCCACTCGTGGTAGATTTCCAGACGTTCCGACTGCTTGTATGGTGCGTGGGGACCGCCCTGGTCGATACCTTCATCCCAGGTGATACCCAGCCAACGGAGACTGTCTTCAATTTGATTGATACTCCCCTCGACCTCACGTACCTTGTCGGTATCTTCGATACGCAAGATAAATGTGCCATCAGGACCTGCTTGACGTGCCAGTAACCAGGCGAATAGGGCCGTGCGAACACCACCGACATGCATAAAACCGGTAGGACTGGGGGCAAAACGGGTGCGAACAATACTCATAGTTCTCCATTATGCCATAGTCTGAGGGAAAAGAGCAGCCCGACAAATTTTCGCACAAATTTGCCGGCCCTGGTGAGAAAAACCCTAGGTTTGTCTTATAAGCGAAGCGCTAAATACTGTTGGCGATGCGCATGATGGTATCACTCGACAACTGCGCGTCACCCTCGATGGTGTAGAGGATGCCTCGATTCACCCAAGCAGCGTTGCCATTATAGGTGTAAACCGTGATACCGCGATCGCGTGAAGTCAGGAACCTGCCCTGCGAGTCCTCTTCTATCATGGTGCGGACTGCATCGGAATTCCACGAACTATTTGATTGTCCCAAGGTAAACGAGGTGTTGCTGTCGGCTGAAGCATATTTGATAGATACTTGATTGTCATGAGTTTCGACTGGCCATTGGAGCCGGAACCCTTCGGGCGTGTAGTGCGGAATTGTTGCTGATACCCCAGTCTGTGAGGCGGCAAAATGAACCGAGAGAACAGGGAGATTTATCCAAACGAGGGCGCCAAGGATGACGGCGATTGATATGCCAATAGCACTCAGCCGTGTTACCTTTTTGTGACGAGCAGAACGTTGCTTTTTGGCGCGCTTCTCCTTCTTGCCGGGTGCACTCACGAGTGCCCGTGCTATTTCGGCATCTTTGACCTCTTTTGGTGTCATGGTCTTGTGGGGTGCTGGATGATGAGCTGTCTTTTTTGAGACGACATGCTGGTTCGCCTTTTCGACATGAGGGTGCGTGCGTGGGGCGATGTCTGGCACTTCTGATGGTTTGACGGGTGTCGGGGCTACTTTCTTGACATGAGGGTGCCGGGCGATATCAAGCGATCGGCGCTGTGGTCGTCTTGCGACCATAGGGCTGAGCGTTTCAGGCTGGGGCTTTTTGGGTTGTGCGCGGCGTAGTGTCTTTGATTTTTGTGTACCGCCATGGAGTGAAGTGGCTGGCTTATGAGGCACAGCTTGCCTATCGGGGCGAGGGGTGGCGGTCGCATGAGCAACAGGAAGACCTGTCTGTGTGTCATATAGTTGCCCGTTCACGGTGGTAGTGTCGTTTTTTGTCATGGTTTCTCGCAGTTTAGTTTATGAAACGCTTACGGTTTCTACTAACGTCTATAGTAGTAATCAAATACCAAATATGCAAGTAAAAAAGAGAAAATGGTATACTAGAACTATTCATTATGTATAGAAAACCTTCAAAACGCGTCCAGCGGCTTCAGCTATTCGCACTCTATTCAATTATGTCACTCACCGTTGTGACGGTTGTTGCAATCCTGGTCCTTGTGGTGGCAAACTATGGCTTTAATCGTGAGACGGGGACGCTTGAACAGCGAGGTCTTGTGCAGTTTGCTTCGACGCCGTCGGGTGCCAATGTTACTGTTGATGGGGCGACACTGAGTGCGCGTACATCAACCAAGCACTCGGTCGAGCCAGGCGAGCATTCGTTCATGGTGCACCGTGATGGCTATGAGCCATGGAATCTCACAACGACGATTCCCGAAGGCAGTCTGGTGTGGCTCAATTATGCGCGGCTTGTGCCAAAAGATCGGACAAACCAGTCGATTAGCACCTATGACAAGGTCGTCGCGTCATCGACGGCTCCTGATAAGAAATCAATCCTTTTACAGTATGATTTGGCGCAACCTACCTTTCGTTTAGTTGATATATCTCGTGACCAGCCATCAGGCAAGGATATCATTCTTAGCCCTGCCCTTTTTGATGATCCTGCCGAGGGTCAGACACCACAATTCTCAATAAGCGGCTGGGACGAGAGTGGACGATATCTACTGGTGCGTCATACGCTCGGTGACAAAACGGACATCATAGTGCTTGATACGCGTAACCCTGATCGTTCGGTTAATATTTCCAGAGAGTTTTCGCTACCTATTACTGGGGCCCTACTGTCGGGGCGTTCAGGTAACATACTGTATGTCGTATCTGAGGGTAATTTGCGTAAGGTTGATGTCGCGGGCGGTACCGTGTCGCGTAGCCTTGTGAGTGGTGTCGAGCAATTCTCTTTGTATGATACGAATACCATTGCCTTTGTCGCTCGCACCGAGAACGAGGGGACTGTTTCTCGAGTTGCAGGAATCTACCGTGAAGGTGACGAAACGCCGACGGTGCTCCGTACGGTTGCCTATGACGTACCTCTTTTGATTGCAACCAGTACCTACTATGGGTCAAACTATACGGCTATTGCTGAGGGTGTAAAGCTGACAATCTACAAGGGTCAATACGATCATGGTATCGAGGGACTGACGCGAATTGTGGGACGAACTCTGCCAGCTTCGACAACACGTCTTGAGTTTAACGATGTCGGTTCATATGTCTTGGCTCGATCTGAGACATCATTTACGAGCTTTAGCCTTGAGCGACAATTATTTGCGACGGTTGAGTTGCCAGTGTCGAGCCAAGGCCTCTACTGGCTTGATTCGATGCATCTTGGCCTGATTGTTGACGGGCAGCTGACGATGCGGGATATTGACGGAACAAACAAGCATGACCTCACCGCAGTCAGTGCTGCACATCGCGGTGTGCTCAGCCGAAACGGCACGTATCTCTATTCTATTGGCGACAACGCCACGACTGGTAAAGGTGTCCAGTTGCAGCGGTTTCGAATGATTCTTGAATAAACACTAGATAGTGAACATGTCTTCGGGCTCCGCCTCGCACACTAATCGTAGATAGCTATACTACGACCCGAACAGTCGTTCGATAACTGTCGGCTGCCCCTGACTTGGTATGGTGCTTGGGGTTGACCCGCTGCCTGTGGTGGTCGGTGCGGGCGTAAATCCACTTGCGGGGTACACTTGCTCGGCGGTGACAAGAAGGCGCTTCAGTGCAGTTCCAACAGGTGTGCACGTAATAAGCGTCATGACCGGCTTGTTGGTGTCATAGATCAGCCGATCAACTTGGCTTGGGAGGACCTCTTCCTTTTTTGTCACAATGTAGGTGTAGCGCTTGCCTTCATAGTTGGCGTAGATCGTGTCGCCGATCTCAAGCTTTTCGAGTTGCATGAAGATAAACTTGTAATCCCCGGCTGCAAAGACGTCATTACTGCTGTGTCCAGATAAGACGGTATTGCCAATTTGTCCCGGCTTGCTGTTGGCGCCAGGGATGCCGAATTGCGCCACGCCGTTCTCCATGGCTTTGTCCTGTGAAGCTTTGTCGGTGGGAATATCGTAGATGACCGGTGTGTCGACATTAATCTTTGGGATGATGAGCCGCGGATCGGGTCCTACTGAAACGGTGCTTGCGGGGTCAACGATGATATTCTGAGGATCGATACTGCCAGGAGTAATATATGCCTTCACATTGGCAATGAGCAGCTGGTTGTATTGCAAGAATCCGAATATAAGGACGACACCTAACGCGGCAACGACAGGCACGAAATGGCGGCTCTTACGTGCCTTTTTGGCTGATTTCTCGACCTGAGAGAGTAGCTTAGCGCGCAGTTCCTGCATTGCCTCATTACGTGTCAGCGGACCAGTTTTTCGCACCGGCTCGTCTGGCTGCTCGACTTTGCTACCAAAAGCAGTCTTTGGGGCTGATGTCTGAGCTGGCTGACGAGCGTCCTTTACTACCCCAATCTGCTTGGTGTAGTAGCCTTCGTAATATCGCCGGTAATAATCCTGCCACGCGCTGTGATACGCTTTCCACTGCTCGGGTTTGATTGAAGTCTGTGGCGTATGAGTGCGTTCATAGGGGTTAACGTCCGCAATGTCGCGGTCGTCAGTAAGTGGTTGCTTGGACGATGATTGCTCGGCAACCGCTTGGGGGGTGACCGTTGGTCGAGCTGTTGCTGGTTGCGACTGAGACGGTGTTGTCGTTGGGCTTGAAGTGACCTGCCCCGTGACTGGTGACGTGGCATCACCTGAGTAAATCGAATCTAATTGCGCACGAATAATATCTGCGGCAGCTTGCTGCTGTCGGTACTGAGGATCCCGAGATGGAGGCGTATGAACAAACGACCGCTGTCCATTTAGCGGCGTGCCCACTCGCCTACTTGCTTGATCTTCATCTGGCTTCATAATATCTTTCAACTACACCTGTATTGGTACCGCGAGCCGGACTTGAACCGGCACGTCCTATTGGACATCAGATTTTGAGTCTAACGTGTCTACCAATTCCACCATCGCGGCATGCAACAATACAGCTATAGTACACGTATCATTGTACTACGAAGTGAGAGTTATGTGAACTTGTTCATGTAACCGAATGAGGATGTTTATTAATGGTCGAAGACAGTTGTTGTATTATGCCAAGGGAAGATGCTATGCGCCTTCGGACGCGAAGCTTAATCTTTTACGGACCATGCGACGCTGATAGGCTTGAGAGTAATCTCCTCGGGACTATTCTCCCTGATCCACTCGCCTACCTCATCGGCAGTATCGGGTAAGACGGCATCATTGACCTTGAATAAGGTGACATGAGGGACGAAATCACCTCGCTGAGGCATGCCGAGCGCAGTACCGTAATGATTATATTCGCCTTCGAGAGCGGCGCCTTCAAGGGCAATCGCAAACCAGGTTGATTTTGTGATGGGGCTGTACCCAAAGGCGCCTGCGTCGAGCGCTTCAGTATACTGCAAGCTGTCGCCCGTATCTGGCTGCGTTTGCATCGTATGTGCTAGCGCACGCATCGAGCCTGGATAATCTTTGTGATGCACGATGGTGGCGTGTAAGTGATCATCGGCAACAACACGTTCGATGCTGAGTCTCGCGAACTTTTTTTCGGCACGATGACGAAACCTCAGCGACTTAACCGACTCAGGGTGAACAAAGCGACGGACGTGGATGCCATTTCTCATCTTATAACAGTAACATTTTATTGTTGTTTACGCAACTATGATGCAATGCTAGCTGAGAGAGCTTCAAGCGGCAATGACGGATTCCAAAGCCAGTAACTGGCGGCACGAGTTGCCACTGTGCCACGCCAGATCATCATGGGGTTGTCCCAAGCCTGCGTCACAACTGATCCGCCCGATGCGATGATAATGGTGTCTCGGTGAAGTGTCACAATATGCACGGGATAGGTGATGGTGAACTTGTGCAGCGCCTCGACGAGTTGCCCAAGGTGCATGCTAAATGTGATGATTTTTGGATAGTAGACACTTTGAAACAGCTTTTGCACCTGAGCAAACGATGCGACGACCAGTGTGTCTGGGCGTTCGACAAGTAGCGACGAATTATTTTTAACAAGGTCTATCGCGTCGCGAGTAATCGTTAGTTGCCCGGCATAATCACGGATAAAATCATCATAGACAAGGGCTGTCTCGCTGTTGCGGCCGGCATCACCGACAAGAATAACTCCTTGGGCCCATTCGCCTAGTGCGCGCATCTCGGTTAATGCGCCCTTCGCGAGGCTTCCGCTTGGATTCGTCGGGGCGAATGTAGTATCGGTGATGGTGGTCGGAATGGTCTTGCGGAGCGCATCAGGGAGCAAGGCGCGTACCTCGCCAACGCCAGCAGTAGTCGCTACCGTGTAGGCCTCGGCGACTCCTGCAAAGCCTAACTTATTACCGCCGATAATTGCAAGACGGCCAGACTGATCGTGCCGTTCGGGCTTGTTCCACTCGATATCAGGATGAAGCGGCTTAGTGGCGGTTTGTGTTTGCCAATACGACGCGTCCATCATGATCTCTTTCTAGCTCGTAACTGGTGCTTTTGCGCTCGAGAACAATCTTCCAGTTGTTTTCGAGCGCCTTTTCTAGCAATTCATGGGTTGGGTTGAATGCGATCGGATGCTCGACAAGTGCGAGCATCCCACTGTCGCCGTTGCTGTCCCCTACTGCGTAGCTGTCATCAAGTGAGAGTTGGTGCTTATCTATTAATGATTGGATGATTTTATCTTTGCCTGTGTGAGTTTTTGTCATCTTTCCAGTGAAGTACTCACCCTTACGCTCCCATTCCTGCCCAACCCATGCATCAAATCCATAATGCGTTGCGAATGGCTCGACGAGCTCTTGTTGCGACCCGCTGATTGCGACGGTGAAATAGCCCTCTTGCTGGAGGTGCCTAAGGAGATTACGCGTATAGACGTAGACATTATCGGCTTTCTTTTCAATGACTCGTTGTGCCGCGGTGTCATAATCAGCAGTTTTTAGTTGTGGTAAGAATCCGTCGAGGCCATCAATCATGATTTGTTCAAATTCTTCGAAAGCATTTCCATGAACGCGATGCCGCCAGGTACGGTGTTTCTCGGTCGTTTGTTCGGTGAGATCGTTGGGGAGGACACCCATTTTATACAACTCGTAAAAGACCTCGCGGTACAGTCCGCTGCGAAACAGGGTCCCGTCGATATCAAAAGCAGCAAATTTTTTGGACATAATTCTATTATACTCCGATTTCGATACTGACTGGACAGTGGTCTGACCCCATGACTTCAGAGTGTATTTTGGGGTTGCGTATGTCGGCGGCAATCGCTTGGCTGGCCAGCCAATAGTCAATGCGCCATCCGACGTTTCTGGTGCGGGCGTTTGCCCAATGAGTCCACCAGGTGTACGCGGCAGTTGTATCTGGGAAGGCAGACCTGAAGGTATCAACAAACCCAGCTTCAAGGAAGTTCTGAAAGCCTTGGCGCTCTTCGACAGTAAATCCGTGCTTGCCTACATTCGGCTTAGGGTTGGCAAGATCAATCTCTTGGTGGGCAACGTTGAGGTCGCCACAAAATACCACCGGTTTGTGTTTCTCGAGTTCTTTGAGATGTTCGAGAAACGCTGGATCCCATTTTTCATGGCGCAGGCTGAGGCGGCTATTATCACCCTTGGCATTCGGCGTGTACACAGTCACTACCCAGAAATTGTCAAACTCAGCGCTGATGACTCTTCCCTCTCGTGTGGGATCGCCGTAGGTGTCGCCCGCAAGGTCATATTTCTCGGCAATTGCATCGGCGAACCCGTTGATAACCGTCAGGGGTTTTACTTTGGAGAAAATTGCAGTCCCGCTGTATCCTGGCTTGTCTGCGCTATTCCAGAATTCTTCATAGTCAGGTAAATCAATCTCGGCCTGACCTTGCTTAGCCTTGGTTTCCTGGAGGCACAGGATATCGGGCTGGTGCTCGGCAATAAATGACTGAAAAGCACCTTTACTGATAACGGCCCTGATGCCATTGACGTTCCATGAGTATAATTTCATATATGTATAGTGTAGCACTGATTGACTTTTTGTAGTCTTGATGATATTTTATAGTAACTCTGTTCGCTGACGAAAGGAAGAATATGAGTGCTTCAACTGCTGCTCCGGCAGACATGCGCACCTTCACGGAGATTGATGGAGAGAGGTGGTTGAACAGCTTGATGGTTGGTCGAGATGACCGCCCTGCCGGTTCGTACACCAATCGTAACGTCCGCACGATCATCACCCGGGACACGCGCATGCAGTTCCCGGTCTACAGGGTCACTTCGCAGAAGCAGCCGGATGGCGGCTACAAGCAGAACAAGGAGGTGATCCGCCTCTTGACCCTGGAGATTCCGGCAGGTACGGAGGCGGTGATTTACCGTCCCTACAACACCCTGCCCCGTGGCCTCTTCATCGCAACGTTCTTCCTCGAGGACCGTCATGTGTCGTTGAAAGCGGGACCCAGCCTTCAGACCCGGATGCTGTCCAGGTGAACAGAGAGTCCCGCGCCATCGTGGCGCGGGACTCTTCATTATTTGACGAGCGGAATACTATTTCGTCAATGTTTGTTTGACGCGCTTTGACGCGAAAAAATACAGGATCATTGCACCACTAAAGACGAGGCTGGCAAGAATACCACCAACAGTAACGGCGATACTGGTATATCTGCTTTCCGACGCAGAGATAATGATATTGAGCACATTGAAGAGGCCGGCGAGACCCAAGGTGCCAACACTGAGCCACATGCCAATTTTCTTACGCAACGCAATGGTTGCAGCGCTGCCAATAAAGCCAATGGCAAGCAGAGGCGAGAAGATCATGCTAAGGATATCTGTTGCTTCGGTACTGCCCTTCTCGATGCCCGTAAAGAACACCATGATGTATCCGATACCACCAAGAATAAAGACGATAATCCAAAAGATGAGCCATCCGCCAACGCCTTCAAGTGATCGCTCTGAGACGATGTACTGTACTTGCTGCGGCTGTGATTGCTGTGGCGCGAACTGTGGCTGTGCGGCCGGCTGTTCTGCTGGTGTTGGAGCTGGTTGCTGTTCAGGGGTAGATTTTTCGTTATCCATGATTCTTCCTGCCTGCAAAAAGGCAATTATTTCCTATGATTCACAGTATAGCATAAGGGCGGTTACCTGGAATACTTTAGTAATCGTTTTGTGTCGCGTTCGTGGTCGCGACGCTTGATTGTCTCGCGTTTGTCATATCGCTTTTTACCAGTACCAAGGGCAATGACAAGTTTAACAAATCGGCCATTCGTAAGAAGTCGTAGTGGTACGATGCTTTGTCCGTTCTTTTTTTGCGCGGACAGCTGGTCAATTTGCTTGCGGTGCGCCAGCAGTTTGCGCGGACTTGTGTCGATGCTACGTGCGCCCGGATTGCCGCGTTCGTTCAGGCGGAGGCTAAAGCTGGCGTTGTTGAGCCATAACTCGTCATCTTTGATGGTCACAAATGACCCGCGCAACTGTACGTGTCCGTCGCGGGCAGCGCGTACCTCGAGGCCGGTCAGACTAAGGCCGACGATAATCTCATCATCCAACGCATAATCGAACCGTGCGCGACGGTTGAGGATAGCTTTGGTGGGTGATTTTTTTGGTGTGGCCATATCCACCATATTGTAACAGATTACAGGCGATTGATAATGGTTGTAGCCTGCGTGGCACTGGCTTGCCATGTATAGCGCGCGGCGTTTTTACGGCCTTTTTGGGTGTACTCCTTGCTGATTTGAGGATTTGCCAGTGTCTGAATGTGTACGGCGGCCTGTTCGGGGTCGTCTGGGTCAAAATACAGTACACTATCTTGTCCTATCTCATGAAAAATTGGGGTATCGGCGGCCACGAATGGAACGCCTGCTTGCTGGGCCTCGATCAACGGCAAGCCGAAGCCTTCGAGGCGACTGGCACTGATGGCACAGCGACTTTCGGCGAGTGCCTCGCGATACTGATCATCGGTTGCGCCATCGTAGATGATGGTACGATTAGCTATGCCCTTTTCTCTGAGTCGTTGTTCGATCTCGATACGCCGAATTGGGGGCATCTTACCAAGGAGATGGAGTGTCGTATTTGGCACGAGTGCGACAGCATCAATGACGCATTCGACATTTTTATAGGGAGTAAAAGCGCCCATATATACAACGCCATTTTTGCTAGCATGGTCAGTGTCAGGTGTAATGAACGCGTCGCTAACAGCATTCGGCACGGTCGTAATTGGGCGCTTGGTGGCACGCGCCGTCGTTAATTCTTTGCGAGCCGTTTCGCTAACAGTGGCAATGTGAGTGGCCCGATTTAGCTGCCAGCGCATCGGCCAGTATGTCAAATGAAACAGTCGCCATCCCAGGCGGGTCACCCATGGCAGCCACTGTGGCGGTGTGCGGTGCGTAAAGTAGATCATATCGTGAATCGTCAGGACGAGTTTGTACTTTTTGCCCAGTGCCCCCATGACGAAAAATGGCGAATAGACAATATCCGCCCCCGCCTTGTTTAGTTTGCGCGCCAGGATCAGCTCTTTGATGGCGTTGTTCGGATCGTTCACGAGAATGTGTTCACCTTTTGGCAACTTTGTGAGTTGCCGTGTGTCATGGACAATCCACGTCAGCTCAAGATCTGACTGCTTGGCGAGTGCATGGGCAAGCTCGTGACTATACCGACTGACGCCGTCAAAACGGTTTTCAACCAGTATCCAGCGGGCGTCGTAGAGGACCTTCATATGAGTCCAATTGTAGCATGTGCTATAATTAAGCCTATTACGTATGAAAATACTCATTGCATCTGACCTCCATTGGCCAACCATTAACGGTGTTGCGACCTTCAGTCGTAACCTTGCGAAAGGACTGGCTGAGCGCGGGCATGAGGTCTTGGTGATTGCCCCTAGCCAGACGGGCAAACATTATAAGGAGGTCGACGGTAACCATGTCATCCACCGCACGGCGTCGGTGCCCTTCCCCTTTTATCAGAACTTTCGTATTTCTCTTCGGCCGGATCGTGAGATTAAAAAGATTATTGATGAGTTCGAGCCAGACGTAATCCATATTCAAATGCTTTTGGGTATTGGCCAGGCGGCGATGCGCTGTGGCAATAAGGTGGGTGTCCCGATTGTCAGTACGAATCATGCTATGCCCGAGAACCTCATGGACAACCTCAAATTGCTGGCGCCTGTGTCGCGCCCAATCAACTACATCCTCACCGAGTACGGACGGCGTTTTCATTCGCAGTCAGATTGTGTAACTATGCCAACGCAGTCGGCGATTGACATGTTCGCGGCGTCAAGCAAACTGACTATTCCATTGAAGGCGGTGTCAAATGGCATTAACCTTGGTCATTTTACGAACGCAGCACCAGACCCTGCGATCTATAAAACATATAACCTACCGAAGGATCGGCCAATTGTTACGTATGTGGGCCGGCTTGACGCCGAGAAACACCTATCGGTGTTGATCGAGGCGTTTATTCGTGTGCTTCAGGATACCGAGGCGCATTTACTGGTTGTTGGTGATGGTACAGATGCGGCTAATCTCCACCAGCAGGCCAAGGAATCGGGCATTTGGGATAATGTAACGTTTACGGGTCGAGTATCAGACGAAGACTTATTGGAACTGCACCGCGTGGGCACTGTTTTTGCGATGCCCTCGCCTGCCGAGCTGCAGAGTATTGCGACGCTGGAGGCAATGGCCAGCGGGCAGCCAGTGGTCGCGGTCGATGCCGGCGCATTGAAGGAGCTTTGCCAGGATGGCATTAACGGCGTTTTGTGTGACCAAGATGATGACGAGCAGATGGCACGAGGTATTACATCTATTATCATCGATTCAAAGCTTCGTAAAAAGTATGCCGAGGCAAGCCTGGCGATCGCTGATACCCACGATATTAATCACACGCTTGACGAATTTCTTGCTATTTACGATCAGGTGATGCAATAAATTCATTCACGAAACGGGCAATCTGGTCGGGTGTCTCGTAATGTGTCAGATGGCCGACATCTTTGATGACTTCAAGTCGGGCGTCTGGGAATAGCGCGACCAGCTCTTCTTGCTTGTGTAACGGGGTGACATCGTCTTTATCGCCCGCGATAAGCAACGTCGAAACAGGAATCATCGCCGCCGTGTCGCGGACAGAGTTGCCCGTCGAAGTCTTGAACGACTCAGATACACTATGTGCGCTGTGAAAACGGCTGAAATACTGCAAATGTTGTGAGTGGATATATTTGCGTAGGTTTTTATCTTTTGTTTTTGCCATGGTGACACTCATAATCATCACCATGGGACGTGCAGCCAACCATGGATGCGCCAGTCTAGCGGGGAGCTTCTCACCAATCCAATAATAGAGAACAGCCAGCCGCGTCATGATAGCCTTTGGTCCTTCCAGTGCTGGTGCGCCGATCGGGTTGACGAGGATGAGTTTTTCGATAGTATCGGGGTACTTGGCTGCGTAGGCCGCACTGATGATACTGCCGAACGAATGACCCAAGAGGATCGGTGGTGTAGTGAGCTTTTGTTCAGTAAGAAAGCGGTGGAGCCACGAGACGTAACTACCAAGTGAATAATCATCAAGCTGTTCGCCCGTATCAAAGCCTGGGATATCAGGGATAATAAGACGATAGGCATCACCTAATTCTTCAGCAATCCGGGCGAGCCCATGGTGGGTGCCGCGAAAGCCGTGGATCATGATGATAGTTGTTCGCGCCATAGACCTAGTGCTCACCTGCTAGCAGTCTTGAGACTTGGCGGAAGATGATTGGGCGCTCATTCTCGAGCGTCGACAAGACCTCTTGCAAAATAATACGTCCTGGCGTGTCACCCGAACACGATACGCTGATTTGCGCACCAATTTCGCCGTAATCGTGCGGGTAGTTGTCACGGAGGTAGTTGGTGATGGTAATCAGTTCCTTGGGCAGCGGTTCTTCCTCTTCGGGGATTTCGAGTATTGCCACTTCGTGGCGTGGTGTTCGAGGGGGTTTATTGTCTTGCATGGCGACGGTAGCTCGATGGAGGTGAAAATCCACATAGGTAACATTGCCCTCGGTACGTTTTATAAACTCGTTCATCTGTCCTTACACGATACCCTAGGTGGGGTGCCTTTGCAAGAATAAACGCCATGTTGGAACAGGGGTGTGCTAGAATATAACGAGTATGATTGCCGATATCACCGTGACAGAAAAGTCGTTTGGTCCGAAAACACTGATGAGTAACATCAGGTTTAGTATTGATGATGGCGAAAAGATTGGGGTGATTGGACGTAACGGTGTTGGCAAGTCTACCATGTTTGGAATCCTGGCGGGTACGGACAAGGACTTTACAGGCGAGATTGTTTATCGTCGCGGCACGACGGTCGTCGCAACGGCACAAGAGCACCACGACATGAAAGATACGACCGTGTTGCAATACGTACTGGCAGGCCTTCCCGAGTATCCGCAGCTCAGCCACGTCATCGAGACTTACCCTCTGGCGATGGGCGACGACATGAAGATGATTGAAGCGTATACCGCAGCCCTACAGCGCTTCGATGACAAGGGATTCTACCAGATTGAAGAACAGATCGAACGAGAGCTTGTGAACTTTCAGCTGCCTGACATTGCCCATCGCCCCTTCTCAACCTTGTCGGGCGGACAGAAGCGTCTGGTTGAAGTGGTGAAGATTATGCATAGCGATGCCCATTTGGCACTGGTCGACGAACCAACCAACCACATGGACTACGTTGCTAAGGCGCAGTTCATCGACTGGTTAAAGGTAGCGCGCGAGGCCGTACTGGTGATTACGCACGACCGTGATGTACTGCAACAAGTAGATCGCATTGTTGAGCTGAAAGACGGCGGTAGCGTGAGCTATAAAGGCAATTATGACGCGTATCTTAAGCAAAATGCGGTGAGCACTGGCAGCCAGATGAATGAATTTGAACTCATCGAAAAGCGCATCGTCAACCTAAAGCAGAAAGTGATTGACTACCAGCGGCTGAAGGAAAAATCACGTAATCCTGGTACGATTCAAAAGTTCAAGCGCCTTGAGGAAGAATCCCGCAAAGAACTAGCCGAATTACAGGCGAAAGAAAAGCCTACTTTTTGGATCGACAAAGAATCGGTCGCCGAACTGAACTATAAGGTGGCGAATCAATATGACAAGTTCAAGGCAAAAAATGTTCGCATCGGATTGAAGAGCGATGATTCTCGTAGCAAGCATGTTCTGGTGAGCGCTCGTAACTTGGCGCTGGGCTACGCGGACACGATGTTGTTCGAAGGTATCAATATTGACCTGCGCGAAGGCGAAGCGTTGGAGCTGCGCGGACGTAACGGCGCGGGTAAGACGACGCTGATTAGACGGCTGTTAGGTGATACTCAGTCGGTGTTGTTTGGCGGTGAGCTGACGCTGGACCCGCATGTTCGCATCGGGATCTACGAACAAGAGGTTTCTCCTATATATTTTGATTTGCCTCTGGCTGAAGCGATTGAGCGAATGTATCTTGATCGAGATTTGGTTATTTCGACGACAAAGATTCGTCAATTAATGAGCGATTACCTGTTTACTGAAGGTGATGGCAAGGTGCCGATTAAACGTTTGAGCGGCGGCCAAAAAGCGCGCTTTCAGTTGATTGCGATGCTGGCCAATGATCCGCAATTACTGGTACTCGACGAACCAACCAACCACCTTGACCTTCCGAGTATCGAGGAGATGGAATCGGCATTAGCAAAGTATAATGGCGCAGTTTTATATGTGAGTCACGATGATTATTTTAGGCGTGCACTTGATGGCCAGGTTATCCAAATCGGTAAAGCATAAATAACTAGTATACAAGAGATGGCCGATACTGTCGGAAAACGCTTGCCTCGGTTGGCACAAGTCGAGTGGTTGTTGTGCCATCCCCAATCTGTGCGTGGGTATTCAGGCCAGTACAAAAGCTAACCCCCTGGGTAATTGCGCACATGCGGTTAACACCTGCGTAGATCGAGTCAATGTACCTGTTGGCAAGTCCGGGTGTTTGCATGACAACTGGCGTCGGACTGCAATATACCTGGAGTGATGGAGTATTGTCGCATCCATTCTCGTGGCCTAGTCCACCCGCACCACTCTTATTGCTCCCCCAACAGTAAAGACGATTTCCTGAATCTGGCTCGGTCGTGAGTGCACAGGGTGTCATGTACGAGCCGGCTATATCTCGCACAAACTTACCATTTAAGGCCCCCATGACACGAATGGGCACAAGTTGGTTGCTTGTAGTCCAGGATCCCTGTCCAAGTTGTCCAAATCTATTTGCACCCCAGCAGTACATCTGCCCGTCACTAGTCAGGGCGCAACTATAGGATTGTACGTAACAGTTACGGTTTGCGGTCGTGCATCCATCTCCCGTGCCATCGGCTAGACTAATTTGACCATCATGGGCTCGGACTGAGGTGACATTAACCACTTTAATGACAGTCCTTCCTGCTAGCCTCCCATCATCTTTCCGAACAGCTGTCGGGGTTAGTCGAGTTGTCGTTGAATTGTCACCGAGCTGTCCATAAGTGTTGCGTCCCCAGCAATAGGCGTCGCCACCAGCCGTGGCGCAGAATGATTCGGAGTACGGATGAGAGGCAACATCTGTCACTGGCCGTCCAGCATGAGTGCCGATATTGTGAACGCGCACAGGAGATGTCTGGTTAGTCGTATTGTTAATGCCGAGCTGTCCATAGTTATTGTGCCCCCAACACCAGAGATTCCCGCCGGAAATTGCGCATATTGAATTCCATCCCTGAGCAATTGCCGTCACTTCGCCAGTCATGCCAGCAGGCTTTGCGACAGCAATAGGTGTTGTCTGCGGATTAGGCGGAGTATAGCCAACCCCAAGGCTGCCGTAACCGCTTGAACCCCAGCAATAAATAGAGTTATCCGTTGTTACTGTGCACGCTCGTCCGCTGCCACTGGAAGCAATCTTATCTTTTTTTCCGAGTAACCCGCCAGATAAACGAAGCACACGCTCGGGACGTTCATAGAGAGCGGAGCCCGCGGCTGGTGGTAGCGGCTCCTGTCGACCATTGCCCATTTGGCCAGAATTATTACCGCCGTTACACCATGTTTCTTCTGAAAGTACAGCGCAGACCTGATACAAACCGCCTGACACCGATGTCGGAAACAGAGGTTCGCCGCTTACCTCCGCCTTCAGTACTTGCTGCGAGGTTCGCCAGACTGCACCCGACGAGGTACGGGTTTGCTCTAATAGTCCTTCGACATTCATGGTGTATACTCCACCTGCCGTACTATCAATACCTACAGTGAAAGAAGTGCGGAAGTTGCCGGATTCGAGTACGTAGGCGCTTTGGCCCGTTACGGCGTTACCACTACAATCAGTGTTGGGTCGTAAAGGGCTAGAATTTGACCATGTAACAGTCATGTCGTTATTACGCACACATGCTTCTGCGAGTCGCACGCCGCTTTCGGCAGCTTGTCTTGTTAAGGTATTGCGATACTGATCGTCGAGAGCTGTTCGTGTTGTTGTGACTGAAGATATCGCCGTTACAAGCAAAAGCAGCATCACCACAGACGCAATCATTATTGATGGGAGCGCAAAACCTCGATCAGGGTTAATTATAAGCATAGCTGCTTTTATTATACACGACTGACTGCTAGTGACTAGTCAGGTGCCAGCCCTTGCAAAAGTCGCACTTGTACACCGTGAGATCTAGTGTCATGTCTTCGAGATTTTTCAACTCAGCCATTCTAGAGGCGGCCAATTTATTGGGGTATCGCTGCTTTGAGTGACAAACAGACACCCATGGTAAGCGCTGTGCTTTGGCTGTCTGTTTGATGGGTCGATGACGACGGGGCATTTATGCTTTTACGAGATTGTTTTTTTCTAGCGCTGCCTGCAGGGCGGGACGGTTGAAGCCAAGAATAATCTCGCCAGCAATATCAGTGACAGGCACTCCCGAAAAATCGCCGCCGTTTTTAGTTTTTAGCTCTTCCATCGCCGCTTCATCGGCCTCAACGTCTTTTGCCTGGAAATCAACGCCGAGCTTCTCGAGCCATTGCATTTCAGTGTGGCAAAACGCACACCAGCTGGTGCTATAGACGGTAACTTTTGGTGCATCTGTATCTGACATAGCTAATTCTCTCCTTAGTTCTAAAGTTACTATACATTATATATGAAATTGAGAAATAAAGTAAGCGGTGGCCCAATTTGGGTCGTGTGGCGAGCCGTTTAGGGCGAGAGCTGCATGAACTTTTGCAACCTTCGCATGAGTTTGTTATACTGTGTCAGTAGATGAAGTCGTCACAACAATCCGACGATACCCCCGCCCCGTTAAGCCAAGAGACGGTTGTCTTGTTGGCAAAAACCATGGGCGATATAACCTGGCGTATGTTTGTGCCGACCGTCGGCTTGACCATACTGGGGCTCGTGATTGATACTCACCAGTCCACAAAGCCATGGATGACAATTACGGGTATCATTGTCGGCACAATAATCACCATATTATTAGTACGAAGACAGCTAGCTGCGCTACAGAAGAAGTAATATAGAGGAAACAATGAATACATTTGCTGCCGCCAACCTTCACATTAGTCTTGCTGCCGAGCCTGTCTTTTATATCGGAAATTTTGCCGTTACCAATGCACTCATTATGGGACTTATGGGTCTCGTGGCGACAGTGGGAGTGTGTTTTTATGTACGCCACAAAGTAGTGCGAGGCGAGAAGAATAAGTTTACTGGTTTGTTTGAATGGGCATTTGACCTACTGCTGAATCAGGTTAATAATACCATCCCAGATCGCAAACTGGCCCGCAAAATTGCACCACTTGCGATTACTATCTTTTTGTTTGTTTTATTGAACTATTGGCTGTCGATACTACCGGGCGTCGGATCAATTACCTGGAACGGAGTGCCGATTTTCCGAGCACTGGTGGCTGACGTTAACTTTACGGTGATGTTGGCGGTTGTTACGATGGTTGCTGTACAGGTGTTCGCGGTTCGTCAGTTGGGATTGATCGGTAACGCTGGGCGTTATTTCCGCAACCCCCTAAAGGATCCGGTTGGTGCGTTCGAGGGAATTCTTGAACTCGTTGGTGAGTTCTCGCGTGGTGTTGCCCTCGCACTTCGTTTGTTTGGTAATGCCTTTGCTGGTGAGGTGCTGCTGATGCTGGTGGCGGTACTGGCGGGTGCGATATCGAGTTTGGTACTACCGCTGTTTATGGCATTCGAGCTGTTTATTGGATTTATCCAGGCATACGTATTCTTTATGCTGACACTGATCTTTACCTCTTTGGCCGTTAGCCACGGTCACGACCATGACGACAATCACTCCGCCGCTGCAGTTGTAAAAAACGTACCGCAGCTAGAGTGATGGGTGCGAAATAGTAATAGTAAGTTAAGTAATGTAAATAATAAAGGAGAAAATAATAATGGATAATCTAGCTTTTGGTCTAACATTTGCGCTTGCTGCATTGGGTGCGGCGTTCGCCGTAGGTATTATTGGTGCGGCTGCGTTGAATGCACTTGGTCGTAATCCTGAGAAGGCCAGCGATATTCGTTCGTTGATGATTACGGCAATTGTTTTCGCAGATAGTCTTGCGATTATTGGTGTTATCGTAGCGATTATCCCAAGGTTCCTATAGGAGGCGCAACGTGCAATCAATAGTAACATTCATTGCATCTGCTGAAGCGAGCGATGGCGGAATCATGGGGGCGTTTGGCATTGACGTGCCAACCCTGATTTTCCAGGGAGTCGCGTTTTTGTTGCTCGTCGTCGTCCTCGGCAAATGGGTCTTCCCTGTTTTCATGGCCGCGGTTGATCGCCGAGAAGAGCGGATTAGCGAGAGCCTGAAGGCTGCCGATGAGGCTCGCCAAGCCGCTGACACTGCGGGCGAAGATGTTGCTAGGCTGCTCAAGGAGGCCCGCAACGAGGCAAATGAAATCGTCAGCACAGCAAAACAAGAAGCGGCTGTGATGGTGCAAGATGCCGAGACAAAGGCACGAAACAAAGCCGAGGCAATCGCTGCCGCATCGCTAGAAGAGCTCAACAAAGAAGTACTTGCTGCCAAGAAGATGCTGCGTGATGAAACGCTCGATCTTGTTGCGCTTGCAACCGAAAAAGTTGTTAGCAAGACGGTGTCGGACGGTGTCGATGCAAATCTTATCAAGGCTTCACTCAAGGAGGCGGGCGAACGATAATGGCACAGCGGATTTCACGTCGCAAATTGTCGGAACACGTTGCCTCGCGCCTTTTGAACGGTGATAGCAGCGTGATAACGCAGTTGGCTGCACATCTTGTCGAGACACGCCGCACGAAAGAAGCTGACCTTTATGTATATGACATTGAGGCTACGCTACTGAACAAGGGTGTTGTTGTTGCCGATGTGGTGTCCGCGCGTCATCTCGCGCAGGAAACGAAAGACGCGATTGCTTCGTTCTTGCAGGATTCATATAGTGCCGACCGTGTCGAGCTGCGCCAGTCAGTCGATCCGCTGCTCATCGGTGGTGTTCGAGTAGGAACTGCCGATGCAGAATATGATGCTTCGTTGCGGCGCAGACTAACGAAATTACAGAAAATGAAAGTATAAGGAGAGAACATGACGAAACTTTCAGTAACAGAATTATCCCGTGATCTCCGTGATGCGATTACACAGCTTGAAACGACCGAGGGTCTTGAGAAGGTTGGCATTGTCACACGTGTTGGTGACGGTGTGGCATGGGTGCACGGGCTTCAGAATGCCGGTTATAGCGAGGTTTTGACGATTGAGTCAGACGCGGGTGATGTCGAGGCGTTTGCCTTGAACCTTAATGAAGATGAGATTGGCGCGGTACTGCTTGGCAGTGACAGCGAAGTGAAGGCTGGCGCACGAGTCACCCTTAAGGGTGAGACACTGTCGGTGCCTGTTGGGCCAGAACTGTTGGGTCGTGTGGTTGACCCACTTGGTCGTCCATTGGATGGTGGTGCGCCAATCAAAACGAAGCAACGCGGCGTTGTCGAGCGCGAAGCGATCGGCGTGATGGGTCGAAAGTCGGTTCATGAACCATTAATGACTGGTATTGTGAGTATTGACGCGATGTTCCCTATTGGGCGTGGTCAGCGTGAGTTAATCATTGGTGATCGCCAGACTGGTAAGACGGCAATTGCGATTGATACGATGATTAACCAGGCCAAGCAAAAGACGGGCGTTGTGAATGTCTATGTAGCTGTTGGCCAGAAGCTCTCAAAGATTGCTCGTCTTGTTGACCGCCTCAAGGAAGAGGGTGTCATGGACCAGACGATTATTGTTGCAACAGGCCCAAGTGATTCTGCTTCACTTCTCTATCTTGCACCATATGCAGGTACGGCAATGGGCGAATATTTTCGTGACAATGGCGAACATGCCTTGATGATTTATGATGACCTGACCAAGCACGCGGTAGCCTATCGCCAGATGTCACTCCTTCTTCGCCGTCCACCAGGACGTGAGGCCTTCCCTGGTGATGTTTTCTACCTACATTCTCGCCTCCTAGAGCGTTCCGCGAAGCTGTCTGATGATCTGGGCGCAGGTTCGCTGACTGCCCTGCCAATTATTGAGACGCAGGCCGGTGACATTTCGGCGTATATTCCAACCAACGTCATCTCGATTACTGACGGTCAGATCTTCCTTGAGACAGACCTCTTCTATCAGGGTATTCGTCCGGCAATCTCGGCTGGTCTTTCGGTGAGCCGTGTTGGTGGTGCCGCGCAGACTAAGGCCGTCAAGAGTGTTGGCGGTAACTTGAAGCTCGGCCTTTCGCAGTTCCGCGAGCTGGCAAGCTTTGCGCAGTTTGGTTCTGATCTCGATGATGCAACCAAGTCACAAATTGATCGTGGCCGTCGCTTGACCGAGCTTCTCAAGCAATCTCAGTATCAGCCAATGGGCGTGTGGGAGCAATTTGTCAGCATCCATGCAGTAACAAGCGGCCTCTTTGACGTGGTTGATCCCGAGCGGATTAAAGACGCGCAGGGTGCACTAGTTGCCAAGCTGTGGACTGATCATAAAGCCGAGATGCGTGAACTCAATAAGGGCGACAAGCCTTCTGACGACCTGATTGAGCTCATTGACTCAGTGACAAAAACAGTTGCGAAAGGGTTTGAAGACTAATGTCAAGCACGCGCGCACTAAAGACTCGTATCCGCTCGGTGAAAAACACCAAGCAGATTACAAAGGCGATGCAATTAGTTGCCGCGAGTAAAATGCGTCGTGCGCAAGAGGCTGACAAGGCGTCGGCGCCGTATACGCGGGCTGCTTCGGAGCTTCTCACGTACCTCGCCAGCCAGGGCTCAACTGATGAGCACCCGCTATTTGAACGTCGGCACGTGCGTACTCGCCTTTTTATCGTGATTGCAAGTGACAAAGGCCTTGCCGGTGCTTATAACACGAACGTCTTCAAGCGATATGTTCAGGCGCTAAAGGCTGATGATGCAGAAGGTATTGGAAATAAAACAATTGCGATTGGCCGCAAAGCGGCACAGTTCGTCACCCGCTTGAAGGATACTGAACTGGTGGGTGTATACGAAGAGCTGACAGATCGTCCGAGTGGTCACGAGCTTCGCTCTATCCTGAATACAGCAAAGGATATGTTTACGCGTGGCGAAGTTGACGCTGTTGACCTGATATTCACCGAATTTGTGAGTAGCATGACCCAAGACGCGACAGTCAGGCGCCTATTGCCTGCCGGCTTTGCGGTGACCGATGTGTCAGAGTCAATCCGTGACGCGAAGTACGAGCCGTCCATTCCTGTCGTGCTCGATAGCGTTGTGTTTCGACTGCTTGGTGCGCAGATGTTCCAGGCGCTATTGGATGCCAAGGCAAGCGAGCACAGTATGCGTATGGTCGCGATGAAGAATGCAACTGATAACGCAAGCGACCTGATTGATGACCTAACACTCGAGATGAACAAGGTCCGCCAAGGTGCAATTACGCAAGAGTTGGCTGAGATATCAGGTGGCGTTGAGGCGATGAAAGATTAGTAAGGAGAAGATGATGGCAGAAAATAAAGGAAAAATTATTCAAGTAGTCGGCGTGGTGGTTGACGTTGAGTTTCCAGAGGGAACGACGCTTCCGGCGATTTATGACGCACTGACAACCATGCGTGGCAAGACGGTTTTAACACTGGAGGTTGCCCAGCACCTTAGCAAGACGAGTGTTCGCACGATCGCAATGAGCGGCACGGACGGGTTAAGGCGTGGCGACGAAGTGGCAAACACGGGCGCACCTATTCAGGTGCCAGTGGGTGCTGATACGCAAGGACGCATGTTCAACGTAACGGGCGACCCAATTGATAACAAGCCAGCTCCTAAGGGTAAGAAGGCGTCAATTCACCGTACGCCGCCTGCCCTCTCCGAGCAGGCAAACAAGGCCGAGATCCTCGAGACAGGTATCAAGGTCGTTGACTTGATTGCCCCACTCGCCAAGGGCGGTAAGGCTGGACTGTTTGCCGGTGCAGGCGTTGGTAAGACCGTTCTCATCACCGAGTTGATCAACAATATTGCCAAGTTCCACAGCGGTAACTCGGTCTTTGCTGGTGTCGGTGAGCGTACCCGCGAAGGTAACGATTTGTATTATGAAATGGAAGAAGCCGGGGTGCTTGATAAGACGAGCCTTGTCTTTGGTCAGATGAACGAACCACCAGGAGCGCGTCTGCGCGTGGCGTTAGCTGGTCTTGCTATGGCGGAAGCATTTCGTGACGAAGGCAAGGACGTGCTGCTGTTTATTGATAATATTTATCGCTATACTCAGGCTGGTGCTGAAGTGTCAGCGCTACTGGGACGTCTTCCGAGTGCTGTGGGATATCAGCCAAATCTTCAACAAGAGATGGGTGCCTTGCAAGAGCGTATCACCTCAACAAAGAAAGGTTCGATTACGTCCGTACAGGCGGTGTATGTTCCGGCTGACGACTTGACCGACCCAGCACCTGCAACCACCTTCGCCCACCTTGATGCCACAATTGTGATGAACCGTTCGTTGACCGAGATTGGTATTTATCCTGCGGTTGATGTGCTTGATAGTTCATCGAACAGCCTTGACCCAGAGATCGTCGGCGAGGAACACTACCGCGTCGCGCGTGAAGTACAGCGCGTTCTGCAGCAGTACAAAGAACTTCAGGACATCATTGCAATTCTTGGCATGGAAGAGCTTTCGGATGATCAAAAGCAAGTCGTTGCCCGTGCCCGCCGTATTCAGCGATTCTTGGCGCAACCATTCCATGTGGCCGAGAAGTTTACAGGTAATCCTGGTGTATATGTGAAGCTGGAAGACACCATTCGTGATGCTAGCGATATTCTGGCTGGCAAGTATGATGACAAGCCTGAGAATTGGTTCTACATGGTCAACGGTACGCTGAGTGATCAGATTGCCGAGGAGCAAGGACTTCCTAAGGCGAAGAATAAGAAGGCGGCGTAACGATGAGACTCGAACTTGTCACACTCACGGGCGTGAAGCTTGATCAAGAGATTTATCAAGCGACGATTCCGACACTCGAGGGTGAGATTAGTGTTTTTCCTGACCACGAAGATCTAGTAGCGGTCGCCGTGCCTGGCGTTATCTCTGTCCGTGATCGTAAAGATGACAGTGACGACCGGATGGAGTTCTTTGCAATTAGTGGCGGTGTGATTGAGATTTCTGCCAAAAAGATTCGCATTTTGGTTGACGAAGCCGAACATGGCGAGGAAATTGTCGAGGCTGAATCTCGGGCTGCACTAGAGCGTGCACTGAAGCTACGTGATGAGTCTGACGATCAAATCGAGCTCGAAAAGGCGCATCAGATGATTGATCGCCATCAGGTTCGCCTGAAGGTCGCGGAACTACGCCGACGCAAGCGTCGATAATGCACCAATAAAGACAAATATGCACCTTCCGAAAGGTGCATATTTTTTAACATGACTCCCTAAAAGGGTTACGCTTGCAAAGGGGTTGGCGCTGTTTTACTCTTGTGACAGTCTACTGCCAGTAGATGTTGGTGGCCGTCTGGTCGCCAAATTCACAAGCAGACAAGAAAAGAGGCTACCCATGGATTGGAATGCGGCGTTCCGCAAGTTCATCCTCGGCATACCCCTGCGGCTGTTGTTCCGTGTTCGTGTTGAGGGGCGCGAGCATCTGCCCAAAAAGGGTCCGTACATCATCGCGCCGGGTCCTCATACGACAGAGATCGAATCGGCGCTCATTGCGGTGCATCTGCCCGACATCAAGATTCGGTTTTTCGCCAAGGCGGAGTACTGGAGCAAGAGCCGTCTTTATGGTTGGTTCATGACCAACACCGGGCAGGTACCACTGTCGAGAACTGATTCACGAGCGGCGCTCGAACAGATCAAGTCTGGAGCGGAGATTCTCCGCCAGGGCGGTATCATGGCTATGTACCCTGAAGGAACTCGATCGCTCGACGGTCGTGTCCACAAGGGACACACTGGTGTCGCGCGAGCGGCAATCCGGGCAGGTGGCGTGCCAATCGTGCCGGTCGGCCTGATCGGTATGCGAAAGCTCAACCCTCCTGGAGGGCGAATCCGGCCTGGTCGGGCAAAGATCGTTATCGGCAAGCCGATCGATCCACTGCACTACCAGGAACTGTCGGGACACTCGGATCTGGCCGACAGAGCGCTCGAGGCTGCTCTTTCGCGGGGCGTGACGGACGCTCTCATGAAGGCCGTCACGCGTCTTTCGGGTGCCGAGTACGTGAACGAATACATCCCGTTGCCACCCAAGAAGTGACGCGGGGCGGGGCTCTCCCTGGGAGAGTCACCGCTCCGCCCGGGGATTTTTGTCTGCTTGTGATATATTACAGAAGCTTACGCACCTCATCGGTGCTTTTTGTTTGCATTAATTGATCGCGCAGTTCAGAGGCACCCGGAAAATCACGCACATATATTTTGAAGAATCGTTTTAGCGTCTCGAATGGTCGGCCGAGCTGTGGTTGCCATGTATCATATAAATCGAGTTGCAGGCGTAGTAGACTGAGGAGCTCCTCCTTACTGTGGGTCGTAGGGGCATGCTCGAACGCGAATGGATTATGAAAAATCCCACGGCCAATCATGACGCCATCGACACCATATTGTCGCACCAGCTCTTCGCCGTGCGCACGATCACGAATGTCGCCGTTGATTGTTAGTAAGGTTTGCGAGGCAATCTCATTACGGAGGGCAACAATTTCTGGGATAAGTTCATGGTGGGCAGGTACTTTGCTCATTTCTTTTTTGGTACGCAAATGAATCGTCAGGTTGACGATATCTTGTTTAAGTAGATGTGTTAGCCAGTCGCGCCACTCGTCAACGTGCGTATAACCAAGGCGGGTCTTGACGCTGACAGGCAACCCGGCGGTTTTGGCGGCCGCGATAGCCTCGGCGGCGAGCTCGGGATTACGAATCAAGGCCGAGCCGCCAGATTTGACGGCACTTTTGGCAGGACAACCCATGTTGATATCAATGCCGTCATACCCTAAATCACGACAATGCATGGCGAGCTGCTCCATGTCGCCAGCTTCCCCACCCCAGATCTGAGCGATAATGGGGTGTTCGTCGTCAGTCTTTATGAGACGGCCGCGAATAGCTTTGTCGCCGGCATGTACCCAGCCGGTCGCATTGGTAAATTCAGTAAAAAAGAGATCGGGAGTGGCAGCTTTCCCTACGACATGGCGAAAGACAACATCAGTCACTGCCTCCATAGGGGCGAGGATAAAGAACGGACGCGGTAGATCTTCCCATATATTTTTCATACTCATGATATTGTACCAAACAAAAACATCTCACTGGGTTCACATGGATGTATGAAACCGGTGAGATGGACAAGAGATAGTGCGCTCTTTTTCAATCATCGAATACGATGAAAGGCCCTTTTTGCGAATCACCCAGGGGTGAGACGATCTCAACCTGACTACGCGTCAGCTTTCCCGCACTGCTGGCAAAGCCGTCCGGTTCCGGCGCACGTACTGCAACGGCTCTTCCCGCTCAGGGCGGTGCCGGTCTCACCGGTGCCGCTGCAGTTACTGCAGGAGCGCGAGCCGCTGTAGCCCAGGTTGCTACATGGCGTACAGGCCATGGTATCACCTCCTTCAAGGTGTGTAGGACTAAAGGGGTTAAAGGCGCCACCTAGCCACTGACGCCGCTCACAGCCAATCACCGGGGGAGGTGGCGAGGCTGCAACACATCATCGTGTTCTTCTGTGCTGGGGTGCAAGAAGGGGGTGTATCAGTGTTTAGAATGCCAGGTGGCGCCGCTGAGGGCACTATCTCTTGTCAAAAATCGAGACGGAGATGTGCGTACACCAACAACCAATGGTTATTGCTTGGCAGAGTGCGCACTTCTCATACGTCTACCCTCTTATTATAGCATATCTAGAGATTACCGTCAATGAGGTCGCGCTCGAACGCAAGGATACCTTTGTAGTTCTGCTCGTACGTATCGACAGGAGGTAAATCAAGTGTAATAATCTTGTTCCAGACCGCGACGAGTAATTGGCGGAACTCGTCTAGTTCTGCCTCGCTAAAGTCATCCTCAAGGGCAAGGATCTGCCCATCTTTGGTTGGCTCGACAAATTGTAGGACGCCCTTTACGACCGAATATGCGCCGTAATCACGTGAATGCTCAACTAATAGTTTATAGAACATGAGCTGCTGGCGGTAGCGATGGAGTTTTATCTTGTCGTAGTCGGTCTTCCCTTTCCAGTCGCGCGCAGGATGCCCTGTCTTATAGTCCGTCACGGTCATCGTCTTGGTTTGAGTATCGATGTCAACCAGATCAAGGTTACCGGTGAGATGTACCGAATCGATGATTGACTGCTGGTTAGCAAACCCAAGCTCTGATTTTTGATGTGGCACAAACGAATGATACTTCTCTTTCAGGAAAATGCCGAGCGCATCAATCCCCTTCTGAAGAAGCGTCTCGCGTGTTGATGCGTCCAGTCGATAATCAGCCAGTAGGGTTTCGAAATCACGGATGATATCCTCAGTGGCACGGTACTTTCCAGTGGCGGTCAGATGTGCATGAGCGCGTTGAAGCGTGCCGTGAATCGCCGACCCGTAGGCCGCGGCGGCATTCATGGCCTGAGGGAATCTGAGGAGATTATTGAGGAGGAATGTCTGTGGCCCTCCGCGCGTCACGTCAAGGAAGTTGCCAAGGTGGGTTGCGCTGAGCTTGTACTTTTCAAGTATTGGTGCAAGCAGCCCCTTCAAGTCCTCGTTGGGTGTGGCAACATCAGCATACCAGCGTCGTTCGGCGTCGGTACGAGTATCTGCAGAATCAGTGCGCAGTGGAACGGGTGTTGGATCACCGAGTCCTAGCAAAAAGCCAGCGCGCTCGAACGGCTTGCCATCGTCGTTCGTATCACTATAACTGATAATGAGCTCTTTTTTGGCGCGCGTGACGGCAACAAAGAACAGCCTGAGACGTTCATCGGGTGAATCACCGGCAGGGCTGAGCGGGAGGTTTTCGGGGTACGAGATAAGGCGACTCTTGCCGCGGACTCGCTCGCCCCACATTGAATCAACGGCACCCGTTATGTACACGCTGTCAAATTCGAGGCCTTTTGATTTGTGCGCGCTCATTAGTTGAACGCTTGAAGTTGCAGTGCTGCCAATTTGCCTGGCAGAAGTCAGAACGCCACCCGTTTGACGATAAAGGTCGACAAAGGCAACGAATGTTGTTAGTGTCGGTTCGGTGTCGGTCTGATAGTCGCGTAGTGCTGCGCGAATAGTCCGGAGTGCTTCAAGGTAAGTGAGGTATTCGTCAGGATTGCGAGCGAGCGCAGTAGCGCCAAAAAAGTAATCATATAGTGGTGACCTAAATGGGGCGGCTGCAGGCTCGGCAAATGCATCATCGGTGTCGTCGGTCTCTTCTTCAGCAGTGGTACTATTTGGGGCGCCAATCAGCGTATCGAGCATATATTCAAGTGGCTGGTGGGCGCACGACGCCACTTGGTCTGTCAGCCAGCGGTGAAACGCAGTGAACTGTGATGTCGTGGCCATTGTATCAAACCAGCGAGTGCGGCTGTCATAGGCACTGACACTGAGTTTCCAGAGATCCTGTGGTGCTACCCCCCACGCTGGATGCGAGAGTAGTTCTGGCAATAGAGCGTCGGCTTCTTGCAGGCGCTGCTCCTTGAATAAGACAATGATGCGCGCGAGTTGCTCGACAAGAAGAACGGGTGCAACTTCAAAAACGTTATCCCTTTTTTCGTAGGCAACAGGTATGCCTGCGGCAGAAAAATATGGCAACAGCGCGATAATTTCGTGATGACGGCGCGCTAAGACGGCAATCTGCCCGGGGTCTTCGCCTCGATTAATACGTGTTTTTATTTCATCCACAATCCACGCTCGTTCGTCACCAGATGTAGGCGCTACGCGTAGAGAGACAGCGGCAGTCCCCTTTTTGTGTGGCGTGAGGGTCTTGTTTAGTTCGTCGATGTACCGTTCAAGACGGTCGGAACCCTGCGTGATAATGTTGCGTGATGCTTCAAGAATTGGTGATGAGGAGCGGTAGTTGTCGACCAGTGTGACAAGTTTGACATCACGATAGTGATCGCGAAATGAGAGAATGTTGCTGATGTCTGCACCCTGAAAACTATAGATTGCCTGGTCATCATCACCAACCACAAGGATGTTCGGTGTCCCCTCGTGCGCAGGGTTATTGGTGAGATTATCTAAAATACGCATCTGCGCCAGGCTGGTATCTTGGAACTCGTCAACCATGATGTACTGGTATTTTTCTTGTAGGTTGTAACGAAGCTCGTCAAACACCTCCATGGCGTGGACAACGCGAAGGATCATGTCGTCATAATCATACAGCTCGGCTTCCTGCATGCGTGCCAGGTACTGAAAATAGACATAACTGAGCGATCGTAGCTTTTCGTGGCGTTTGCGGTCTTTGAATACAAGGTTACCGTCAGCGTTCTTTTCCATCCAACGGTTCTTCCAGGCGGTAATCGGTTTGGTTGAGTCAGTACTTGAGGCTTCATCGACGGCATGGGCGAGACTGAGCGCAATGACGTTAGACAAAGGCGTCAGGCCGCCAGGAAGCGCAGGAGGCGCGATATCAGCAATCTCGCTCGCCACCGGAATAAGACGTGCAAGCGTTGAGGCACTGATCCTCGACCCGAACACCGCCTGCAATTTGTTTTCGCTGGCATCAAGCACCATGTCATTGCTGTCTAGTACTTGCAGTAGCTCGTCGCTGGTAAGGCCGCTTCGTTTGAGTTCGGAGATGCTACTTGTGATATCGCGGATATGAGTGTATTCGCCATTCATCTTGCCGGCGAGAGGATTGCTGTAATCTAGCTCGTCAAGGACCTTTTTGATGATTTCATAGCTCGACAGATCGTCTGCGGGTCGGAAGTTCGCGCCGTGATAGAAGAATTCGCTGTGTTGGTTGATGACTTCTGTACCAAAGCCGTGAAAGGTATGAATGGCGACTTTGTAAGCATCTTTGCCGATGATGCTCGCCAGGCGCTCGCGCATAGCATGTGCTCCACTTTCGGTAAAGGTAAGGCAGAGGATACTCGAGGGCAACGTGTCGGTTTTGGTGAGGATATTAGCAGCGCGCATGCCTAGCAGCTCAGTCTTGCCGGTACCAGGCCCCGCGATCACCATAACAGGCCCGTCGATGGTATCGACAGCCATCTTTTGGTTACTGTTAAGAGTATTGTAGCGAGCCTGAAAGTCTATTGCCATTACTTCCATTGTATCAGAGCTGGAGCTCTTTGAAGGCCTTTAGTGCAATCGTCAGCATGACTTCATATTCCCCGGCATGTACCGTTGTTGTCGTGCGGGCACCAAGGTATCGATACAGGTAAAGTACGTTATCAGCGACCTCGATGCCAGCGTTCGGGTCATTATCGTAGAGGTAGGCCATAAATCCTGGGTTGATCAGTTCGAATGCAGCCAGACGGTCGGCATCAGTGGCATGGACACTGTACCGCTTGTTGAAATCATTCCATTCAAACTCATACTTTTTATAACTCTTGGGAGGTTTCTGGTAAACACTGGTTGATGAGAATATCTTTTTACGAGGCTGCGTGATAATTCCACCGTATGATTTAGGTAGTGTGACCTGGAGGACGAGCCAGCTCATGTTATTCTTGTTGCCCGGCACTGGCGTGTAGGTATACAGCTGCACCAGCCGGCCATTGTAGGTGCCGACGACGTGGTTATTGATATCACTGGTGCCAAGCTTGCCGCGCGACATCAGGACGCCCTTCGTAGGTAGAAGTAGCCAGCCCATGTCGAGCGAGTAGAACATGTGGTTATTCTCGGCGAATTGCCGCAGTGAGTGATTGGCCGTGGACAGGTCTTGTGTATGCTGGACGATACTGTCGAGTAACCACGATTCGCCACTACGAATGAAGTGCCAATATTCAATAAACGGCTTGGTGTCTTTAATTATAATAGTATTGTTGCTATCAACTAATTGGTCGAGTGCCGAAGCCTCGAACGCTACTTCAAATGAGTCACGTGCATTATCTGCATCGTCATGCACCCCAACGATAAGGCTGTTTTTTATCTCAACCTGTGCCATGACATTTGTCCGCCCCAGTTCGCGAAGTGCGCTGAGTAGCAGGCTGCTGTGAGCCATGTAGCGAGGGCTGGTGTATGTTTGAATACTTGCAGTGTTGAAAGTTGACCAGTCGTACTGGTACTGCAGAAAGGTCTGACGGGCGTGCGCCAGTAGTGATTCTTCGTTCCAAGCACTATCCTGTAGGGCGGCGGTAGAGATTGCTTGTCTGGCGGCTGCTTGACGCTTTTTGAGGCGCTCCATGATGCCAAAGAATGCGGCGCCCCAACCTGCCCAGATGCCAATAATAACGAGGATCATAAACCATGTACCAAAAAGACCTCCGGTAATGCCGATAATGAGCAGAACAATACTGCATAGCGCGGCAAATGTTGCACTGACAATGAGCTCTGCCGTGCGAGGAAGGAGCTTTTTAATGAGTTTTCCAAGATAGTAGCTTGGGAAATATCCAATCAGGGCGATAATCTCACCGCCACCGCCGTCGCCACCTCCTGAGCCGCCACCGCCAGATCGGGCCATTATTTCAGTGATAAGCATGAGACTAAACATATGTTTCTAGTCTAGCATAGGAAAAGAGGCAAAGAGATATAGAAATGTTATAATAACAATTATATGGACAATGCAACATTTGATCAGTTGGCGCTGGAAAGAACCTGCAAGACTTTGTTTGGCGTCGACGTTGAGGTAAAGCAAGTCATCGCATGGCGTGTACCTGTGAACCGCACTGATCATGCAACGGTGTTTTTAACGACGAAGAAGCAACTGTATGCGTATGTTGAGGCCCAGTCAAGGCTGTTGCTTAGTGATGTCAAGAAGATTATGTCCCGTATGGGATTGAAAGCAGAGCTTTATGTGCCGCCAAAAGGAAGGCCACGGTATTTTGACGAGGTCGGCCGTAAAAAATTTAACGAGGTATTTCCTGGGCGAACACATGTCACGGACGATGACATTGTATTCTATCGCACACTTGCCCCGTATGCACCTGCGTTGGTGCAGATTAATGAGGTCAAGAATGGCGTTGTCTATCAGTTTGACAGTGATGCCTCGGGCGGGTGGCGACCAGCGATTAAGTTCACCTATCGGCGTATACGAACCAGTTAGGTGATAAGTAATCTTTATCCCTTGATGACGGTGCATTTGTCTGGAGTGTTGTACAGTGATGTGCCGGATTGGAGGCTTGGCTGGATGCCGTGTTTTGTCGTGTAAATAATGATCTTATCCTCAAGCTCGCTGTAATAACCAAACATAGAAGCAAATACTTTGTACTGAGAAGATTGATTAACACT
>DAICXK010000003.1:0-233 GCA_027312225.1 Candidatus Saccharimonadota bacterium | reverse complement strand
ACCAACTGCAATCCCGGTCGGCGTATTGAATCGTGCCGCAGATCCAATACCGTCGGCGTATCCACTTGATCCATTGCCGGCAAGAGTTGTCGTGACGCCAGCAGTTGTGATTGCCCTGATAGCATGATTCTTATGGTCTGCCATGTAGAGGATTCCGTCTGCTCCCATGACGATGCCCGATTCTTCGTCGGGGTCAAACTGTGCACTTGTCCCGGTGCCATCAAGAAAGCCTC
>DAICXK010000002.1:116199-116530 GCA_027312225.1 Candidatus Saccharimonadota bacterium | reverse complement strand
GATGAGAACGCCGAGGATAAAGGCAAATAAAATCATCTTGTCGTCTCCTTACTCTTATACCAAAACTTGGGAACAAACCATTTCAAAGTGGCAAAAATAGTGGCATAAATGGCAATTGCGAATAGTAAGGAGACCACAGCAAGATTCAACTGATATTGCGCCGCTAGAATCTGCTGCACAGACATCAAGGCGAGATCGGACGTGGTGTAGACAATAGGATTCTGCACCAACATTACAGCCCCCGTCCTGACATAGTGTCGAGCAATAATCGTAACCAGCTAAGGATAATAAAGACTACACAAATCAATATAAACGTAGGTGCAAGCTCTAC
>DAICXK010000002.1:366-116189 GCA_027312225.1 Candidatus Saccharimonadota bacterium | reverse complement strand
TCTTATCCATAGCTGGTTACTCAATAGAACAAAAGTAGAACACTACTTGATGCCGTCTTGAAACTCCTTGACATCGGCCTTATTGATCTCATCAAGCTTGAGACGTAGCAAAGCACTGACATTTGGGTCAATGTACTTGAACTCAAGACGGATAGGGGTATCAGAGACAGGCGACTGCAGATACAACGTCGGCAGCAAATAAGGGTTACCAGTTTTTGATGAGATGCCATCCAAAAACTCGAGCTTATCGACGAGAGCTGTACCATTTATTTTTTTATAAGAGGGGGTTGTTGCGTCTGACATTTGGTGTATCCTTTACAAATTATTACGCGTTAGTGATGGGGCAATGGTACCACGCACGTCAAACGCTGCATAGATAACACGTCGCACAATATATCTTTTACGACATAAGATTATCTACATATCCATGAATATGCACTCACGGGATTAGACTGCTAATTTGAGGTTTTTATATCAGACACCCCTGTAACGGGGCACCTACCTGCAATGTCCCGTCGCCACATCCGTTTCTTCACTATAACGCTCATTTACCGAGCGTTATAGTCGCATGATTTATACCAGCACACCCCGGGGTGTTGATGTGGCTACTACATCACAACTTATCCACATCAGCACGTCGCACATTCCGATCATCACGGGTGCATGGTAGATTTGCATTTTTCGTTTTTTATTGCCCCACTACCCCTACTTCTCTGTTTTGACATTATTTGACTTTTGTATTGTTATATATATTTATATGTTTTTTATGAAATAGAACAAAAATAGAACATTTTGTTCTATTGCCCTATTCCTTATAAAACGCCTTGCCTGCTGTACGTACGTCAATATACTGTGGTGTTTGTCCTGATGCCACCAGAAATGTCAGCGTCCGCTTCATGTCTGCCACCTGATACTCCACTCCCCTATCAATCGTCATACGTATCACAGGCACACCCTCCCCATGAAGATATACCTGCCTCATTGAGCCACTAGGGATCTCGACTTGCGTCACCTTAACGCCATTCTCAGCTGCCAGTGCAACCGCACGTCCCACAAACGAGAGGAGGCGACCGCTGGCAATAGCTGCTCCTTGCTCGATCTCGGCACCACTTTTATCGACAACCGATACTGTGGGCGGCGTGAAATAGTTCCGCTTGAATGTCACGCCGTTTGTATCGACATAATATTGCTCGTCATTGACGCGCCAACTTACCAACGGCTGCCTGAGGCGCAGTTCATACTTTGCAACACCCAGTGACTGGAGACCCTGAGGCGTCACCTTGGCGACTTCTGGCGCTGATTCTTGCATCCATTGCGACAGCTGGTCATAGTTGGTAATAAATCTAAATCGCTCGAGAGGATAGCGTTTAAAGTATTCATCAAAGTACCGCTGATAGAGCGCCGTATCCGGTTGCCCAACAACGCTTGTGTCGGGGATCACGACACGAACCGACTGAGTGAATTGACTAATACCGACCATGATGACCGCTAATACCAAAAGGGTAATACCCAGCGTCATGCCCACTTTACGGCGCATCATCCGTAACTGATGAATACGGGCCCGCTCTGAGACCTCAGGGACGGTAGAGCGGTCCGTGATTGTCCGATTGCGTCGAAATGATGGGACGGATGGCGTCGCTTCGGGGCGTGGAGTTACCTGACGCCTTCGTCCAGCGATCTGTTCGTCCTTCTTATCCCGCCTGCCAAGAAGCTTCATCTATCGAACGCCTCTATCTTGCGCTGAGGCCGTAATAAGACGAGCCATGTCACGCGCCGCATCCGGCTTTGCAAATTGATGGAGATGATTGGCAAGCTGGTCGCGTCGCCGCTCGTCACCAAGCAAGCCAGTGATTGTGCTTGCTAACTCTTCCTGCAAGGTGTCGTCCTGCAGAGCAATGATCGCGTCATACTTTGCAAATAACTTGGCGTTTTGCTTTTGATCACCAAGCTGACGTGCAGGAACAGCAACAACTGCCTTCCTGAGGCCTGCAAGCTCTTGCAGAGTGGTGGCACTGGCCCTAGTCACGACAACGTCGGCAGCACCAAGCACCTTATGCATATCCTTATAGATAAATGGTTCAGCGATATAGTTTTCGAGTCCTTCCGAACGTTCTTTTGCCGCCTCGATATTCTTCGCGCCTGTTACGTTATAGAAGAGGATGTCGTCCTGTGACCGCAGTGTTCTTGCGCATGCCACGATCGCATCATTAATCACCACCGAGCCAAGTCCCCCGCCTACCGAAACGACAATTTTCTTATCAATGGGTAGCCCTATGTCGTGACGGTACCGGGCTTGCATTTTCGCCGTAACAGCCTGGATATCCGCGCTGATTGGCACACCGACATATTCCGAAATAGCAGGATTATACGTATAGTTTTCAAGCGGCATGCCGGTGCCAATCGCATCTGCATATCTCGATAATATTTTATTTGTGAGACCAGGCAGAACATCCGAGTCATGGATCACGAGAGGAACCCCCAGTAGTTTAGCCGCAAATCCCATCGGCAGGCATACGTATCCTCCCTTAGCAAACACGACATTCGGACGGAAGCGCATGATAATTCCCATCGAAACAATAAACCCCGCAAACGTCTTGAAGACGTCGATGATATTGGCGATGACTATTGAGAAGTGGCGCACGTAATGCCACCATGAAAAATGTGCGTACCGGCGCAACTTGCCCGAAGGAATTGTCCGCACCTTCACAGCAAGAGGTAGTTCTGCCATGATGCCGCGTGCCTGCCGCTCGAACGCACGATCACACACAAAGAGTACCTCAAGGGAATCCGTCGTATCGACAGCCAGTTCTCTAAGCACTGCGGCGACCGGCGTAACGTGGCCCCCTGACCCGCCGCCGACTGCTAGAACCTTCATAGTCTGCCTCCTTTATTACTGATCCGTGCGTCGTATACCGTGATAGTTGAAAAACAAGACCCAGCGCCGCTGCAACAAATAGCATGCTGGTACCGCCAAAGCTGAGTAATGGTAACGTGATACCTGTCAGTGGCACAATGCCAATCATCGCCCCTATATTTAGAATAACATGCACCCCGAACCAACCAAAGACTCCTGCTGCCACTAGTTTTAATCGATAATCTGCCAAATGGTCCATCACTTTGAGGAGCCGCATCAGTAGCGCCACAAATAATGCGATCGTTGCCACCAGCCCAACAAACCCAAATGTCTCGCCCATGATAGCAAAGACCGAGTCGTTAATTGCTTCGGGAAGATACCCCGTCGCCTGCACGCTATTGCCAATTCCAACACCTAAAAGACCGCCCGTTCCAATCGCGATCTTAGCCTGCTCGATATGATAGGCCGAAGCATTTGAGGTTGACGTTTGGTCTCCCTGTAGAAATGTCAGCACACGATCAACACGGTGCGGTGCCGTCGCAATGAGCAAGACTCCGCCAATGCCAATTGCCCCCATAATAACCCCAAACTTACGCCACGATAATCCGGCCGCCACCAGCATAGCAAGTACGATAGATAGTACGGAGATACCTGTACCGAGATCCTTCTGCACGACAATAACAAGCAATCCTGCTATTGCAACAATGACACCGACTGGTAGCAGCGTCTCTTGCCAATCATCAATCTTTCCTTTACGAGCCTGAATTCCCAAAAAGACTGCAAGATGAATAAGAATACCAAACTTTAGGATTTCTGCCGGCTGCAGGCTAATAGCCCCAAAATCAAACCAACGTACCGCCCCACCCGTATTGAGGGCTATCCCCCAGCCTATTAATGCCGCGAACGCCAACAAAAGACACGCCCCAATACCTGCCAAAAGTGCCGCTCGCCTCAGAGCAAAGATTCGTTCAAACGGGATAAGGGCCATGGCTGCAAATCCGATAAGCGCCACACCGATACTGATAAGCTGGCGCACGAAGAAATAGGTGTCGCTATAGTAGTCCTCGCCCATTGCCGCGTTCAGTCCGTTTGCCCGCTGCGGGCCAATAGCGAACATCACCACAAGGCCCAACATCATCAGAAGCCCCATATACAGCAAAATTTGCATGTCAGGCCGATGACGACGCGCCGACGGCACAGCTTTTGATGGAGCCTCTCCTGAGGCTCCCTGGCGACGAAAAGCTGGCGTCCGTACCTGATTCATTAGCCAATACTACCTCCGGCAAGCGCAAGGAAAACACCGATAAATGCGGTGACGGCACCGATTACCCAAAAGCGCATGGTTACTTTTGTCTCAGGCCAACCAATAGCCTCTAGGTGATGATGCACGGGTGCCGAGAGAAAAATCTTTCGTTTGAAAACCTTTTTACTAAAGATCTGAAGAGCGCTTGATCCCGCCTCAACCACAAACAAAGCACCAATCACTGGAAGCAAAAAGAGCGTGTTCGTTAACATCGCCACAACGCCCAACGCCGCGCCCAACGAGAAGCTCCCGACATCCCCCATGAAGAACCTTGCGGGGTGAATATTAAACCATACATAGCTAAGGAGCGCACCAGCGACCGTAAAACAGAATCCAGCCAAATATACTTGATTCTGCAATAAGGCGATGACACCAAACGCACCGTAACTAATACTTAAGAGCCCGCCTGCAAGCCCATCAAGCCCGTCGCTGATATTCACCGCATTACCTGTCGCTACAACCGCAAATGCAAAAATAGGGATAATCAACCAGCCAACCGACCAGTCACCGATGAATGGAATATGCAAGCTGCTGACACCAAGCCTATCGAAGAACCACCATCCAAGCACAAGGCCAAGCGCTGATATCATAAGGAACTTGAAACTTGAACGCAATCCCGCAACACCCTTTCCGTTGCCTCGTAGGTTAATAATGTCATCTAAAAGCCCGACGATTGCCCCACCAATCAATGCCGCCAGCGGTAGCCAGGTTTGCCCCCTGTCGAGGTTAAACAGTGTCACCAGCGTAATCGCAACGATAAAAATAAGTCCTGCCATTGTCGGGATATTACGTTTGAATTTGTTAGCATGCAGTCTCGTGAATACCTCAAGCTTTTCGCCCGTCGTACTCGTGCTGCGCTGCTTTTTCCAAAACTTATACTTATAAGCAAAATATGTGTAGATTGGCGTCAGAAACATCGCGAGCAAAAAAGCCGCGACACTGAGCATAAACGTGTGAGTCAGCTCTTCGGTAATCGTTGGAATGTTCATTTGTTTTTATCCTTTCGGTGGGATACTAAGATAATCTATCATCCAGTTTGATACATCGGTAAAAATTGGACTCGCGTGCAACCCTCCTTCGAGGTTTCTATTAGGTGCAGCAACTTGCACCATTATGACATACTCGGGGGTGTCTTTACCACCATAGCCAAGGTAGGTCCCAACTGTCTCTGACTTGACGTAGGCACCATTTTTAAGCGTCTCTGCCGTACCCGTCTTGCCGCCGATAGTATACCCCTTTTTGTCTGCGTCCCGCATGTAATTAACTGATTGGCGCGCATTATGCAGCATCGTGCGCATTGTCTCTGATGTTGCCGCCGAAACAGACTGGCGCACAATCCTTGGCTCTTTGCCATTGACCGTCTTTCCATCCTCCCCTAATGTACCCGCAACAACCGTTGGCTGATAGTAGTTACCTCCACTGACGACTGCCGAGAATCCAGCTGCTACCTGGATCATCGTCACATTCAGTCCCTGGCCAAAGGTCATGTTTGAATACCGAACGGCGTTACCTTCTTGTTGCTCAGGCGAGATCACCAGTCCTGCTGACTCGTTTGCAAGTTCGATACCCGTGCCATGTCCCAGGCCAAAGCGGTTATAGAAATAGTCATACATCGTATCGCGTGCTTGACGGTTAATGTTCGTCCCATCGCCCAGGCGTTGGGCAACTGTCACCGTACCGGTGTTTAGCGAATTGTCCAGTACGTCCTGCATGGTACGTGTACCTGTGAGACCCGGGTAGGCGTTACGAATCGTGGCGTCATATACTCGAATCGAATCGGTATTCACATACGTCGATTGAGGAGTAATCACCCCCCTATCAATGCCGGTCGCAATGGTAAACGTCTTGATTACCGACGCAGGCTCGTACGGTGCAGAAATAATCGCGTTATTAAACAATGCGGCATCTTGGACCTCAGAGAATTTGGCTGGATCGTAGGTAGGATAGTTTGCCATCGCCAGCACCTGCCCGTTGTTTGGATTCATTACCAAGACACTGCCCTGCGTTGCACCAGCCTTATCAAGTCCCCGTTTCAACGCGTCCTCGGCATATGACTGCACATTACGGTCAATCGAGAGGACAATGTTATCTCCATCCTTGGCTGGGATATGAATATTCTGATCACCAATCGTCAATGGCACATCCCGCACATCCGTCACGGTACGCAACTGCCCGTCAATGCCACTGAGACGCTCGTTCAGCGCAGCTTCAACACCGTAATTGCCATTGCCTTCTGCATTGACAAATCCTAACGCTTGGCTCGCCAGCGTTCCTTCGGGATACACGCGCTGTGTCTCTTCATGGAAGCCGATACCAAGGAGATTTTTCTCTTTAAGTTTCTCTGCCTGCATATGCGTCAGTTTCGTTGCAAGTATCTGATACCGCGTATCTTTCTTGGCAAGCAAGCTCTCAAAATTACTCCGCGTATTACCACCAGCAACTTCATTAATTACCTTCGCAACAGCCGCGTCATTCTTAATAATCTGTGGGTCGGCAAACACCGTATATACCGACTGGTTCATCACCAATGGGACTGGTGTATTGCCGTCCATTGCATAAATAAGGCCCCGCTTTGCAGGGATTACGCGCGACTTGAGCTGCTCGACATCCGCCTGCAGAGTGTAGTAATCATGTCGGATTACCTGAAGATAGAAAAGACGTCCAATATAAATAATCACCACTACCAAAACCAGACCCATAAGGATCCGGGAGCGACTACCTTGCTGGAGCTCTAACTTCATGTAACCCCTTTGTTATTGCGTATATGACACGTGCGCAGGCGACGTCATCTCGGCAGCGACAGTACTGTTCTTCACAGTGTTAAGTGATGTCAGCCTAGCGTTTTCTATTTCAAGATTTTCCTTTTGGACTGCAAGCTCGCTAATCTTTGAGTCGATGCGATCAATCTCATAGTCATAGCTTGTTGCACGCGTTGCCTGGGTCAAGTATATCAAGCCAAGCACTGTAATCATAAGTGCAACAAGCACAGTATGAGCCACAGGGCCAAGTTTGACGTTCGATACGTATCTGGTTGTATTCTGATTGCGTCCCCAGTTTTGCTGACGACGTGCAGTATATTGTTGCGATGAGTAAGACATGTGGTGGATCTTTTTGTATTAATGTTGTCTGTTTTTGCATGGTAAGCCACCCCATTAAGGGGTGGCTTAGGGTTGTTACTTAACGCGTACCGCGACCTGCTCGGTCTTGTCTGCGTATTGTACTTTGATGTGAATTGGCATTGGTGTTTGCCCTTTCTTTTTTTATTTTTTCACTGCGCCTCGTAGTTTTGCACTACGTGAACGCGGATTGTGAACGTCATAGGTGGCTCCGTCGATTGGCTTCTTATTCAGAAGCGTTAGTTCTGCCTCATACCCTGCCGCTGCTTGCTCGGCAAAGTACCGCTTTACTAACCGGTCCTCAAGACTATGGAAGCTGATGATGCCTACCCTACCGCCCGGTTTCAATAACCGCGGAAGGAGTGGGAGCAATAATTCAACCTGTTGAAGCTCTTGATTCACCTCGATACGAAGTGCTTGAAAAGTGCGCGTGGCCGGATGGATCTTTTTCCATGGTCCACGATATTCAGCTTTTACCAGTTCGGCGAGTTGACGCGTCGAAGAAAACGGTCGGGCGGCAGTTATTGCCGTAGCGATTCTCATCGCGAACCCTCTTGGTTCTTCACCATATCGTACGATAACATCAGTCAGCTGGCTAGCTGAATATGTATTGACGATATGCGCAGCCGTTACCTCTTGCCGTTGATCCATCCGCATATCAAGCGGACCATCATCAGCAAAAGAAAACCCTCGTTCGCTCTGGTCGAGCTGTGGTGACGACACCCCCAAATCAGCCAGTACTATGTCAAACTGCCTCCCTTCCTCGTTCAGCTGACGAGCAGCTGATAAAAAATCGGTCGACAAAAGCCGAGCTCCTTTTTCAGCAAACCGTTCAAGACGCGAAATTGCGTACTCGTCACGATCAACCAAACAAGCATCGGCGAAGTTTTCAGTACCCCCCAAGATAGCACTTGCGTGACCTCCATACCCAGCCGTCAAGTCGAGATACGACTCGCCTTGAAGGGGTTGAAGAAGCTGCAGTGTTGCCTCAAGAAGCACAGGAACATGTAATGCAGGCTCACCCGAGGGCAAATCTGATTGTGGTGGATGTTCTTTTATACTCATACTCCCCTATCTTAGCAGATACGGAAGCTTCGAGATCACCAAACTGACAGTGTAAGGTATGTTTATTTTCGCAGTTGTGTTTGTTTTCGATAAGTTGACCGCTTGGCATTTGGAGGTTGACGTGCAACTTTTACCAGCCAAACGGCTTGAGAGACTTATGTGTGAGGACAATTTCGGGAGAGAAATTATCCAGTGTGAGGTGGAGTTTTTTGGGAGGTGTTGTTGTAAGCAAGGTACAACGGAAAGTTTATCGTAGCTCCGCAGGCCTACGTCCCACACTGTCAGATTGCTGATCTCGAGAGTTTTTCTTCATCGGTTGAATTATTAAGGTACCAAGGTCAACGATACAGACTATGCAAGCTTATCCGGAGCACCAACTCGCCAGTACTGGCCTACGCGGACAGCGACAAGGTCGCGGTCAATACTCGCGTATTCAAGCAAGTGCTGGTCGACGGTAATCCGACCTTGCTTTTGGTCAAGCTGCTGGGTGATCTTGCCGCGCCTGAACTTGACGTTCAGATCGGCCAGCTCTTCGTCAAAGATGTTGTTACCCGCCAGTGCCGGCTCAACTTCCCTGTCCCAGACCTGCTGAGGATACATATGGAGATATTCTCCGAATCCTCTCGACAACACTACACCGCTGGCAAACTCCGCACGCAGTTCTGTCGGTATCGTCAATCGACGCTTATCGTCCAGCTTTCGTTCAAAGTAGTCCATGGTGTTGCTCGAGTGTTACCCTTCGACCGTTTGTTAGTTGTATTGTTACGGTGGTTTTTGTTTTTAGAGGAGCGGGGTTCGCTTCTCTGATTTGCCACTGCCCTTACTTTATCACCCACGATTACCCACATGCAAGCCTTTTTTACCCACTTTTTTACTTTTTTACCCAAAACATGGCTTTTCCACAAAAATGTGGAAAACAAATACGCTCCTCTTGCGGAGCGTATGCTTCATTTGTTTTATCAGGACGTCCCTGTTATAGCGCCTCTCGGCGCACAATGTCGCGCAGAGAATCAACGACTTTGACGCTTGCAGGAAGATCCTTGACCACAGGCTGCGGCGACGTCTCGATAGTCGGTTTGACGCCACCTGTATAGAGATAGCCATGAGCTGATGGCAAGTCCGGAAATCCGACAAACTCTGTAGGCTTGTCGTCAACCAGGACGATTTCGTCAAAACTGCCGCCGCCAAGCGCTTCTGGCAACCGGTACACCCCGTGCTCGGCGTCGTACCACGAGGCAATCAGCGCACCCTTTTTGCCCTTTTCGGCCAAAATCATACGACGATACGAATCAAGCTCTGTCGCGCGCAGCTTGATGGTTTGCCAATCCTCTCCGCCATAGGTGAGGATGCCCGCCGCATGGCCACTTGCCGCAATACCAATAAGCAATGAGTCAGCCCCATCCTCAAGGTAGGGTCCCCCTCGGTGGCGATCGAGAAATCCTTCGGCATACACACCAAGTGCCCGCTGTCCCATTTGTGCCCGGAGGCTCCCTATCATATCAAATGATCCACCTGTTGCTTCGATATTATGCTGCTGCTCGCGCAGGCTATCGCCAACTGTTGCATCCTCTTGCTCGACATAGCTAATAAAATCTTTTGCAATATCAACTGTCCTGCCCAATGTGCGGTCAAAGTCTAATGCGTAAAATTTCACGTCTTATTCCCCCGTTCCCGCCTGGTGGCGTTTATACACGTCAAGAAGCGCCCTCGCTACCGACTCAAGATCGTGACGAATGAGTGACCTGGTAACTGGCAACATGTCCCCTTGCTCTCGCTCGGCAATCTTACCAAGTAACGGAGCGCCGACGGCTGTATAGTTCTTCTGTCGTAACGCCTCCTCGTCAACGGGAACAACAACTGCCTGCTCTTTTGCATACCGCGCTGTCTGCGCCTCTGTTGGAACCTGGCTGTTATAAATCACGTAATCCAAGAAATCATGGCCGGCGAAACGTTGTATCTCGGCGGCATGATCACTAACCGTAAAGCCTTCTGTTTGTCCCACCTTTGTGACGAGGTTGGTCATATAAACACATAACGCATCGGTGTTCGCCAGCGCTGCACCAATTTCTGGAATAACAAGCAACGGGCCAAGCGACGTATAGAGGTCACCCGGCGCAATCACCACAATATCTGCCTGTTCGATTGCCACTATGGCCGTTGGGTTGACGGCGGGCTCAGGTACCAGCGACAAGGTTGCGCGCCGCGGATCATGCTTGAAATGTTCGGCGTCAATGACGCGCTCACCGTTCAACTCGAGGCTTATATCCTCCCACTGCATGCGGAGCCGGACGCTGTCCAGCGTACTTGGAATCACCGTCCCTTTAACGCGCAATATTTCTGAGGCCGTCTCAACGGCTTCAGAAAAGTTACCGGTTACTTTTTCAAGCGCTGTCAGAAGGATATTGCCGAATGAATGCCCACCGAATGTACCTTCATCGAATCGGTAATTAAAGAGATCGCGTACCTTTGGCGAATTGCTCAGTGCCACCAAGCACTGGCGAATATCACCAGGAGGCAACGTCCCCAACTCGTCACGCAGTACACCGGTACTACCGCCGTCATCCACCATATTAACGATGGCCGCGAGCTGTTTGGTATGCTCCTTCAGGGCTGTCAGTAACGTAAAGCTACCGGTACCGCCACCGATAACAGCGATTTTTATATCAGTTTTTGCAAACGGCTCGTACATGATTATATTCTCCTCAGCTTCTTTATTACTTTACCAAACCAGACAGCACTGGGGCGCAGTGTTCGCTCACCCGTCGCATAATTCACCGCCGCCAAGCCAAAACGTGGCCACTTACCAAAGCCCCACTCGAAATTGTCTATCAGGCTCCAATGCATATAGCCCAGTACTGGTACACCTTCGTCCATCGCTCGCCGTACACCTGCCAGCGTTTGGCTAATCCACCACTTTCGGTATTCATCATTCTGGTCAGCGACGCCATTCTCTGTGATAAGAATTGGCTTTTTGTATCTATCATGAAGCCGCACGAGAGCGTGCTCGATATCACCAGGAGCCATATCCCAGCCAAGATCACTGACATCTTTTTCTGGGTTATGAACCCGATAGCCGTACACCCGGTTTGAAAAGTAGTAGTTTACCCCCAAGAAATCGCATTGACGAATAACTTTCTTGATAAAGTAATCATCTTGGACGTATTGCATACATAAGGCTGATACACGACTCAGCCACGCATCATCACCTGGATAAAAATACGGTGAGTTTTTTGCTACGGAGACTTTGAATCGCGGGCTGACTGCGCGAATCGCTTTGGCGGCTCTGTTATGAGCACGTGCCAAGTTATTGTATACCCGCAGTGCCCTCCTTAGGCCATACGTTTGCGGTGGAAAGTGTAGCTCAATATACCCCTGGGCCACATAGGTGTCGGGCTCGTTAACCGTGATAATAAATCGAAAATCCTTACCTAGCTCACGCACGATGCGCTCGGCAAACTCAACGAAATAGCGAATGTTCGATCGCTTTTCAAACCCGCCCATTTCGCTAAACCAGACAGGCAGTGTGAAATGGAACAAGGTCACGACAGGCTCGACATGTCGCCTTTTCAGGGCTGCCAAATACTCACGGTAGTGCTGCACGGCAGCCGCGTCCCACTGCCCCTGTTTTGGTTCGACACGGGACCATTCAATACTAAATCGATAGGCATTCATATTCATCGCCGTCAATAGATCAAAATCTTCCTCAAAACGTTGATAATGATTCGCAAGACGACCTGAGACATAATTATTCGGATTCGTCGCTTGGCGCCTCACCTCATTCCATACAGGCGCGTGTCCATCCTTATAAGGGGCTTGGGCTGCTAATGTCTTGGCATTTTCTAGTTCCCAAACCGACCACTGATTATGATTACCGCCTTCAACCTGGTGCGCTGCTGTTGAAGCGCCCCACAAAAAGCGCTTGGGGAATAACATTTCTTTTGGCTGTTGTTCGCTGGGTTGTGCCACTACCTGCCTCCTACTATATCTAGGATAAATACCCCTACCTGGAACAGGATATATACCGCTACAATCGCAATAGCAAACCAGCTGGCACCGTATTTGAGGCGGCGACCTCCCTCTGCTACCCTATCAACTGACCGATCACCAACAAAATCGTCAGCGTAGCAATCACTTTGTCGATGTAGCTTCATCCCCACCAGATGAATGACGGATAGTAGCTGATACATAAACTGCGGTTGCGTCATCGAAGTCTGTCGCCCGCCTCGTCGATGCATGTAGATATAAAATCTGTTGTCGACTACTTCTGCATCAAAGCTGCGGGCATTATCTATCAAGAGTGCCATCAAATCTGGCGTAAACAAATAGAGGGCATCGCGCTTGTATTGTTCTGGCGCATATAGCGTAAAATACTTGTCGAAATCCCCTTCAAGCGACAACACCTGATTCTTACGGAGACTAACCGGTAAATTTGTCATCAAGTTCTTCCCGAATAGACTGGCATTATTTGCGCGCGCGTCCAACACCATGTGCGGTAACTGTCGATCCATCTCAACACAACAATACGTCCAATGGTGCGTCTGTTGATGCTTACCAGATCCAGTGGTGTACTGGTAATTACCGATCTCAAAGGAGGCAGTATCTTCATCACCCGTCAAATATACAATATCGCTGGCAAAGCGCGAGTGACCGTTACCAAAAATAACGCCATGATGCGAAGGATTAGCGACCTTATGCTGATACAGCCAGCCATTCTCTGCCGCAAAGCGGCTGATTCGCACTGATGCACTATAGGTTCGTTCGATAAGCGGCACAACAGCAACCATTGCACCTCCTAGGATAATCAGCATACCACCACCCACTGCCCCTGATGCGCCAGATGACACGGCACCAGCAACCATGCCAATACTTCCCCATAACATAAAGGCAACACCTGCTATCTTCATGACGGCACGCAATATATTTAACGACTTGCCTTGGTCAACGTGTTCAATAAATTGGCGTAATGTCGTACGGTCGACCTGAGCAGTTAAGCCACCGTAGTTAATCTGTTTTCCTACAGGGCTTTTTTTTACTTTCATACATATAATTATACCATTACGGTACACTAGAAGCATGTTCGCAATTCTCAGCCATATTCTCTGGAGAGTAATGATTACCGCCCTAGTCATCCTGCTGGTCTTTTTGGTTATTGTTATCGGGTTGCCGTTTTTGAATGCCCATGCACCCATTGTTCTCACCATTATTGGCGGCTACCTCATCATTTGCTATTTTTGTATCCCCCTTATAACGAGAACTTGGCGCTACCTCTTTCCCCCTACCCATTTACCACAATATGTCGTGTCACGTGATGGCTGGCCAAGTGATCCGATTAACATTGCCGTCGTTGCACAAGACGAGGAACACCTCAGAACTGCCATGCAGCGTGCTGGATGGACAGAAGCTGACCCAATCACTATTAAAAGCGTCTTGCGCGAAGGGGTAGCGATTCTTTTCAGGCGTCATTACCCTTCGGCACCTTTTAGTCCACTCTATCTTTTTGGCCGACCTCACGATATCGGATTTCAAATGCAGACAGGTCCTCACCCGTCTCCACGTCATCGCCATCATGTGCGATTTTGGCACTTACAGACAGCACCATCAGACCATTTGCAGTACAACGGGTTCTGGCACCGCACCTTTCATACGCTCCTTCGTAGAGACAAGCAGATATGGATTGGTGCAGCCACTCACGATATTGCTCCCATCGCTTTTCGCATGCAAAGCCTGCAAATCACTCATAAGATTGATGCCGACACCGAGAAGGAACGTGATTTCGTCATTGCCAGCCTTCAACACGCCAATGTCGTTCGTCGACAACGTCGCATCAAAGCCGGAGATCCCTTGTCGTTTCGGGGACAAACCTTTGGTGTCAAGATTACCGTTGATGGCGCTATCGAGGTAATCGAAGTCTCTTAGAGACTCACCGCGTCCTCACCAAAATGCTTTTGCAGCCGCATCACAATACTACGTTGATGACGGCCCAGTGATTCCGACAGTGCTGCTACGTCCAAGCCGTTCAGAAATTCCTGTTTCAACAATGCGTCCTGTTCGTTCGTCCATGGCCGATACGCATTTGGATAGGTCTCGCGCATTTTTGCAATCTTCTCATTCCACGAACTATTACCACTACTCACCTTTTTCTTTAGCTCGGGCTGAGAGGCACGGATCTCCGCCTTTTCCTTGAGATGTTTGAATCGCTCGTAGTCATGCATCGTCTTGGTACGGAGCAATCCGTCAATATATTTTGCGTCTTCGCTAATCTGTAAAGCCATGCGATTAATACCATGTAGATATAGCGTGTCGAGTGATTTTACACGGCTGAGTGCAACGTACCCCATACCCTCGACAAACGCCTTCCTCAGGTCGATTCGTGCCGCATCAAGTGTCATTCCTTGGCTTTTGTGCACCGTAATTGCCCATGCCAACCTGAGCGGTATTTGGGTAATACCAGCACGCTTTTTATCACCATCACGCAGTTCCCAGGTATCGGGCTGCATCGTCACTTCGCGGCCATTACGAAACCGGACAATAGGATATTCGGTTGCTGGTTCAAACGCCACTACCGTACCAATACTCCCGTTGGCGTACTTTCGATCGGTCGCGTTCTTGACCGCCATCACCAAGGCACCCTCTTTCAGCCGCAACGTAGCAGGTGCCAAAACCGATCGCTGGAGGTTCTCAACATAATTCGCGGACCCCGTCGTTACTTGCGTATAAAAAACTTCGTCGCCATCAAGAGCGGCCAGCTTTTTGTCATTCAGACTATCGACATCGACATTAACGGTATGCAGTTCGGTGAGCTCATCATCTGTATCGGGCGACTGATTAACTCTTGCGAGCAATGCTTCGGCATGCCGACGACGTAGTTCACCCCCACGCAGCGCATTAAGAATTTCGATAAGTTGTTCGTCATCTTGTCGATGCTGTTCTTCAAGATAGCAAATAACGGGGTCGAGCTCCTCCCAGACATTGCTGTTAACAACAAATCCACCCGCCCTACTATCACCCCTGTTAATCGGTGGTAGCTGAAAGAAATCGCCACTCATAATGACTTGGACACCCCCGAATGGAATATCGGGCTGCTTGCGCACCAGCCGGCAGGCTTCGTCAACCATATCGAGGCGGAAATCATGCAGCATACTAATCTCATCAATCACTAGTACGTCTGTCTTTTCGATTATTTCGCGTCTTCCTTTGGCAATATGGTCAGCAAATCCTCGTGGCAGTTCATCATGCACACCAATACCTGCCCAGCTATGGATCGTTGTCCCACCAAGGTGTGTCGCCGCCAACCCTGTCGTTGCCGTAACCGAGACATGCTTGCCCTCATGCTTAGCAAGCTTAATAAATTGATTCAAGACATACGTCTTGCCTGCCCCAGCAGGGCCCGTCAATAAGACACTCTCCCCCGCCAACATAATCTCCAACGCCAAGTCCTGTTTCATTATTTTTAGTGTAGCAGATGTGCTACACTAAAAATAATATAGACTTAAGCGAAGTATAGGTTTTATGGACCAACAACCAGCCCCAACGCCACCTGCGCCACCACAGACACCTAACGGAGCAGCGCCTCAAGCGCCAAACCCCTACAGACAACCGAATAAGAATAACACCGGCCTCATTGTCGGCATCGTTGTTGGTGTTGTCCTGCTCATCGCCATTGTTGCGACCGTCCTGGCACTCACACTCGGCTCTGTCGGCTCTGATAAAAAATCAGACTCAGACACCAGCCGATCTGGCGATAGCAGCAAGCAAGCCGAGGAGGAAGATGCTGAAGACGAAAAACTACGCGCTGCCAATGCAAAGACAGCTTCATCGCTGACGCAGTTCAATGCAGTATGTGACACAGGCTCTATCAGTAACGCTGCCGAGTTTGCCGCGCCGTATAAAGTAACTGCCTTCTCAAAGTCCGAGGACGCACGCAGCTGGTCAAGCGTATCACTTGCGTATGACGCTGATTACAATACAAAATACGATGACTATACGAGCGCAAATGTCGTTGTCTGTGTCGAAGAAAAACCAGGTGCTGCTGTCAAGGCAAACACTTGCGAAATGAAGCTCAGCGGCGAAACCATGCAAATTGATTACTACGCTACGACCTACGAAGCAACCGCCTACGAAGCAAAAAGTGGCAAGAAGATCAAAAGCCTTGGCGAAATTGGTGGTCCAGCCACTACTTGCCCATTCTTTGCCAGCGTCAGTGACCGCAACGATCCAAAGCTGATTGCCCGCCCAGACAGCGATGCAGTTGACGCAGCTATCGTGAAGTTCATTGCCCAGCAGTAAAATATTCATACACATATCAACACTAAAACACCTCCGCTAAGGAGGTGTTTTATATGATACAATGTCTCCTAGTATGCGCATTGCTATCCAAGGAGACATCGCCTCATTTCATCACGTTGCGGCACAGCAGTGGCATGGCACCGACACTGCCGTCGTTCCCTGTGATAGCTTTGACGATGTGTTTGGTGCGCTGAACCGCCATGATGCCGAGATGGGCATTGTTGCCATCGAGAACTCGTTATATGGCGGTATTAACCATGTCTATGATCTTATCGAGTCACACCGCTATCCGATTGTTGGTGAGATTCACCTGCCCGTCCATCAGCAACTAATTGGAACTCTCAATACGCCAGTCACTCATATCTACTCACACCCTGTCGCGCTCGCTCAGTGCCAAGAATACCTTGACGCGCATTACCCTCAAGCAACGCGCATTGAGTATCAAGATACTGCCGCCGCTGTTGACTTTATCAAACGACAAGGCAATCCTGGATACGCCGCCATCGCTGGGCGCCAAGCAGCTGAATTCCACGCCATGCCAATCATCGCCGAAGATATTGAGGATAATCCAGCGAACTTCACCCGATTCCTTGTCATACAGCCTCACGGAACAGCCCCAACGGATGCCAACCGAACCTCTCTGGTGATTACCACCAATCATACCCCTGGCGCGTTAGCGGGTGTTCTGACACTGTTCGCCAAGCACAACATCAACCTGTCAAAACTCCAGTCTCGACCGATTATTGGGCAGCCCTGGCGCTATCGATTCTATCTTGTGCTTGATGCAGCTGGCGAGCAGCTTCGCACTGCGCTAAAAGACATTGAGCCGCTCACCGAGAGCCTCACGATTCTCGGTGAATACAGGCACAACCTATAAACCGCGCGGTGGTTCACCCTCTGGCGTATCAAGCAGCTTCTTGCTTTTAATCTCATACCGCTTGCCCGTAATCTCACTGGTAATGTAGTCTTCGTTGATAAGGTTCACAAACTTCGTCAGGTCGCTGCCATCAAGGATAATAATTGCCCCAGCATCGTCCGTCATAAGATCAAGCCCCATCGTATCAGCATACTCAATTGCCTGCTCCTGCGACACCTCACCAACCTCCAGCTTTTGCAGCTTGTTCGCCACGCCCTTTTTCTCGCGCACCAGGCTTTGCAGATCAAGACCCTCAGGAAAGCTCAGCTTGTATTTTTGTTCAATTTCTTCAACGCGTTTGTCAGCGATCAGTTGCTTTTTAAAGTCATACTGAAATAGTTTTTCAAACTTTGGCTGGTTAAAGATAAAAATGTCCTTACCTATAATCAGCACCTGGTTGTCACTAGGAACCTTCAACCCAACGTCCGCCTGAAACGCGCCGAATTTACCTTCGCGGAACTCCCAGGCCGTCGCGCCCTTCAGGACGTTGCTTTGCTGGATTGCTTTGATGCTGTAATAGGCCTTCTTGGGGTCATCTTTATGTGTAAACTTGGCGACAATTCCTTTAATGCGCTTGAACTCGTGCTCTTCTTCGCTGAATTCCACCATGTCGTGGCGCTCGTGTTCGATCAAATGAATCAGTGTCTCGGCCCGCCCTACCTTTTCGAGGTCGGTTCGCAGTAACACGTTCTCCTCGTTATCCGACAGCTCATAATCACGGACACTGAGGCCTGTACCGGCACCCAAGGTAACGAAGTTGATGTAATCATACAAGAACAGCGGTTTAATTTGCGCGTTCAGTTCACTGGAGAAACTCGTTGTGTACGGCGTATAGTTTTTATTAAACAAAAAGAACTCCACATCAAGCTCTTTTTTGATGCCATCCGTGTTATTTGCCCACAAAAAAATATCTGTCGTTTCAGGTGCAGTGTCACTCATTTCTATCCGTTTCTGTTAGGTAAATCTTGGTCAATTATACCATCACTCCCATCGAAACCCATGCCCAAAATGGCCATATCGAGCCGTCTGTTCATAGATTGGCCGTTTAAGGTCAAGTGTCTTGATAATGCCATGCGGCGTCAAGTCGTAACCTTGAATCGGCTCTGCCAACCCATCGACTAATACGGTTGCCTCCACCGGTTCGGCAACGCCAATGGCATAGGCCAATCGCACGTATACCTCGTTGGCGTTTGGCCGCCCGCGCAAATAATCAACGGCAATCTTACGAGCAATATATGCCGCACTGCGATCAACCTTGCTGGGGTCTTTGCCACTAAACGCGCCGCCGCCCACCGGGATGCGTGGGCCATAATTATCGACCGCCAATTTACGGCCCGTCAGGCCCGCATCGGCATCAAACCCACCAATATCCCAGTCACCAGCCGGATTGATATGTAACGTCGGGTTATTGTTACGGTTTTTGACAAAAAGAGCGCCCGACGCATTATTCTGCTGGACTCGCCCCCACTCTTTGACCGCCTCCTCCAGTTTGTTGCGTGATGCATATTGAAAACTGGCTACGATAGCGGTTATCTCACCGTCTCGAATCGTTACCTGCGTCTTGCCATCGTGTGGCCAACGCTCGTACAAGTACTGATTCAATGATCGCGCCAACACCACCTCTAGCGGCAACAGCTCAGGCGTCTCGCGCGAGGCGTATCCGACCATAATCCCCTGATCGCCTGCCCCGCCCGTATCGACACCTTGTGCAATCTCAGGGCTCTGCAGCGCAATGTTCTCGATCAAGCGTACATCGCCAGCGATACGTTCTACGATGGCTGGTATATTCACCTTACTCGCCTTCGAGGTTACCTCTCCGGTCACAAACACTGTGCCATGACCGCCAGCGACGTCGATGGCAACGCGCGCGTTCCTATCCTCACTGAGGTGCGCGTCTAGTATGGCGTCCGATATCTGGTCGCATATCTTATCTGGATGCCCCGGACTGACACTCTCGGCAGTGCGGTATTCGGGTGTTGTGTGTACAGACATAAAAAACTCCTTTCTATCTGCCCTGGGCAGCATCAGAAAGGAGTTGATAATCGAACAAAAAATGTACTCATATCTTTCCTGATGCGTCAGGTAGGATGAAGCACCTTGTTACACGTATGCAATAGGTTGCTGCTGGGTCAACGGGCCGTTTCCCTCGCCAGACTCTTGATATTTTAGGTTGTTACTCTCCCATAATAGCACGTTCGCGCCGTTCAGCAAGCTGCACAATCCGCGCAAACTCTAGCACGCGCCGTAGTTCCCGGTAATCATAGGCTGTCATTTCATGCCCCTCGTCAACATGCGAATGATAGACATAGCCAAAGTATTGGTTTTGATATTGCTGAATATCATACTGTGTTACTAGCGGATTACTCTCGGCAGTGAGCGTGTCTCTCTGTGGTAGTGAGGCGATGCGGATATTATAATTGCTATCAGCTGGGCCATTGTCTGTCCAATACATGACATCAATTCTTGTTTCATCGTTGGCATCAGCCGCACGATTATACTCCTCAAGGACAACAGAGGCCTCACCCGACAGTCCGTCCCGGCTTGCCTGATACCGGACCTCGCCTATGGAGGCCTCACCGCCTTCAGTAAAGAGCTGGTCTACTTGATCGACAAACGAAAAATCGGCCTCTGTCCTTGCCGCTAACGCATCATACTCTGGGCGTCCCATGAATGGACGATCGTAGCCTCGCATCACCATAATATGTCTTCACTATACGACGCGGCCTACTCTTTGCCAAGTCTCTTGTTCATAAGTACGTCGTATCCATCAGTCACCTCTTTATCACGACTGACACCGATTTCGTCAAATAAGGCCCACAGCTCGTCAATCACTGGCTGATATTCCGCATCATCAGCAACCAGCTTCTCCGCCTCGATAAAGTCACCCAGTCCTTCAACTGTATCAAGACAAATCTCGATATCACCAATCTGTGCTTTTTGCCGCGTTTTCGTGAGGTCTGAATACAGTACATATCCCAGCTCATTAATGATATTCACCATCTGTTCTGGATCGTCAATGCCTGTCTCGTGCTCGATGCTGTCGAGCTGGTTTGTCACTGAACGCTTCAGGGTGAAAATATGTCGCTCATCCTCGCCTTTTTTCTCACTGCGAATACGCAACCATGGTGAGGTGTTGTCATTGCCACCATCAACACCTGGTGCGCCCCACACGACATCATGCTGTGTTACAGGCTGAGACAGGACTACCCCTTGACGAGCCAAGGCCACCCGAATCGTAGCACCATCCGTAACGTGTGCTTTAATCTCTATCTCTCTCATAACCCGACACCCTCGCGCGCCTTGTTTGCCCACTCGTCAGCCAGTTCATTCAGTTCGTGACCGTTGTGCCCCCGCACCCAGACAAGCGTTGCGTTCGACTGCTGATAGAGAGGATAGACTTCTTGGACAATATCAAGATTCTTAATTTCACCACCCTTTTTCTTCCACCCTTTTGCCTCCCAACCTGGCGCCCATTTGGTAATAACGTTGATCCAAAACTCACTGTCGGTATGAATCTGTGCCTCATCGCCATTCGCATCTTGAAGTGCAGCGATAATCGCCTTACCTTCCATGCGGATATTCGTCGTGTCGCCTTCTTCACTACCCAAAATATGTGGCACACCATCTTTAATCACAGCAAACCCACCAGGACCAGGATTGGGGCTTGCGCTGCCGTCGGTATAATATATAATCATTTCCGCCTCAGTATAACAGAGTAACGAATGCGATACCATTGAGTCACGGTAGACCTCGCTATTTCAAAAGAGACTGTTGATACAACGCTGGCATTGCCTACCAGATTAAAGATGATATTTTGGGTATCTTTGGAGAAAGCAAGGAGACTGGTAAGTCGACAACGAGCGATTTTCGTGAAGGTAAGCGCACTCTCCTTATGAGCACCTTCACAGCTCGAGCTTCTGCCGAAGGTATGGCCCTGTTCTCGCGCACATTTGGCAATGCCGCAGCAAGCGACGATCAATTTGATGCTCTCAAAACGGCGTTACGCACATCTGGCGCCCTGTCAGCTACAGAGGCAGCGATCACTAGCCACACCGAGCAAGCGCTCGATAGTCTCGCCAAGTGTCATAATCCTGAATTAATCAACCAGCTTACCGCACTCGCCGATACACTGATCACAAGAAACGTCTAGCGATGTGTGACACCGTGACCATGTAGGTGCCTACGGTGCTTCCAATTATGATGACTCTCAATCACAAATAATCCCGATAGGATTAGCGCCATACCGATAACAATCTCAATGGATAACTGTTCGCCCAAAATAAAAATCGGAATAATAATGGCCAAGATAGATTCGGAATACGCAAAACCACCCTGCGCCGCAGATCCTACGCGTTGGTACACCGCCACGTTCATCACACGAACCAGCAGGCTCGTAATGAGTGCGCTATACAGCACAATCATCGTCACCTGTGGCGACTGTATAACACCAGATATATCGCTCCAATTAGCCCACATAAGCGCCATGACGAGGCAGGCAAAAAATACGACTAACGATGATACTCCAAACGTGGTCATCAATGGCAAACCAGCCTCATGTGCCTTGCGGGAGAAGATAATACCCAATGGAAACGTCAGACAATTAACCAATACCATGACGGTTGCAAGCGGGTCGATGACGAACGCCTCGGGCTGGTTTGCAAACGCAATCGGCACGACAATGACGATGAACGCGCCCAACGCCGCCAAGGTGATACCAGCAGCAGCTCGCCGTGATATCTTCTCCTTCATCAGTATCATTGAATAGAAGATAAAGATAATTGGCATCAGCAACTCAATAATCGCCACGTAGCTTGCCTGGCTACGATCGACGGCCATGACATAGCTTATGACCGAAGCAGCCATACAAACACCCATCAATAATGCATAACGAAGATTCTTGCGTGTGAATCTCTTCCAGGCACCCAACACAAAGGGCAAGGTCACCAATACGATTATTCCAAAGCGCAAGACATTAAACAGCTCTGGCCCCAGGTCGCTCATCACCGACTTTATAATCGTGCCATTTGGCGCCGCCAGTAACACTGCGATAAAACCAATCACGAACCAGATAGTTGTGGGGCTTTTTATTTTTCTCATCTTCTACTATCGCTTGGTTAGATTACCAGTTCTTCCATCGTCACACGCCTTTGCTCGGTCGTATCACGATCACGGATTGTGACTGTACCGTCACCTTCAATTGTCTCAAAATCAATCACGACACAGTATGGCGTACCAATCTCGTCCTGGCGACGGTAACGCTTGCCGATATTCCCATTGTCATCCCACATGATATTGCCATGCTTTTTCTTCAAGGCATCGTACACTTCGCGCGCCTTGGCGACAAGTTCCGGCTTGTTCTTCAGCAGTGGGCTGACCGCATACTTCACTGGCGCAAGATGCGTCGGCAACGCCAAGTAAGTGCGGGTTTCGCCATTTTGTTCATCTTCGCGGTAGGCTGCGGTGAGTACGGCCATCAGCGCGCGCTCAACGCCAAATGACGGCTCAATCACATGCGGTACGAATTTTTCGTTCGTTCCCTTTACCTGATATTCCATCGACTTCTTGGCATCGCGCTGGATATTACCCAAGTCAAAATCGGTGCGATAGGCTAGCCCCATCATTTCCTCGCGACCAATCGGGTAGTCAAACTCAAAATCAATCGTCCGTTTGCTGTAATGGGCACGGTCTTCAGCTGGTACTTCCAGTTCGTGTACACTCTCTTCTGGTAGCCCTAGCGCCGCGAACCACTCTTTGCACAAATTTACCCACTTTTCAAACTCAACTTCCCAGGCTTCAGGATGAATAAAGTATTCAATTTCCATTTGCTCAAACTCACGCGAACGAAACACAAAATCGCGTGGGCTAATTTCATTGCGAAACGCTTTACCTTGCTGGGCAATGCCAAACGGGAGATCTGGATAAAAACTATCAACGACGTTTTTAAAGTTGGTAAAAATACCCTGAGCAGTCTCAGGACGAAGATAGCTAATTGACGCATCATCATCAACCGGGCCAACATGCGTCTTAAACATCATGTTAAACGTACGTGATAGGGACAGCGGATTGCCATCAGGGCTTTTGATACCCTTCTCTGCAATTGCAGCATCCATCTGCGTCATTGTCATACCCTCTGGATCAACACCATTATCTTTGAGGATATGATCGGTACGATAGCGGCGTTTATTGACCGTGTCCTCACATAGCGGATCAACGAAGGTATCGACATGTCCACTCGCCTTCCAAACTTTCTGGTTCATCAGAATCGCCGCATCAACACCGTACATGTCGTCTCGTCCATCAACAAACATCTGCCACCAAAGGTTCATAATATTGCGTTTTAGGGTCACGCCCAGTGGACCATAATCCCACGTGCCAGAAAGGCCACCATACACCTCTGAACCCTGATAGATAAATCCTCGGCGTTTCGCCAAAGAGATAATTGCTTCCATTTTTTCATTCTTTTGACTTGTCATATCTGCCTCGTATTGTACCACATACCCACCCCTGAGACGACAGGATTGCATCTCGCTACATCCTGTGCTATATAAAGGATAAGGTTTTTAAAATATAAAAATCACCTAAAGATAGGAACTTATGCGAACTGACCGTTCAGAATTTGTGACCATCGAGCAGGGCGATGTCCCGGGTGATTATCTTCGCGCTTCTATCTATGGTGTCGCCGATACCTACCGCAGTCAATCAATTGAATATGGCGCACGCCTCATCAATGAAGGCTGTGACGTTGCAGTGCACATTGGTCCAAACGTACGTTCTATTGATTTCTGCCATCATGATGGAGATGAGCTGGATGCGCAAATTGGACGCTGGCGCCTCTCCATTGACGAAATAACACCCGACCAACGTATTGCGACAGGCTTTATTCCCGGAGTCACTGCGGGCGACGCCTACGGATTTCGCACCATCGACGCTGACGGTGTAGAAAGCCCTCTGCTTATCGACCCGTATGCTCGCGCCATAACGCGCCAGAAGTCATCCGACGAGACTCGTCCTGACACGCCCTACGCGATTATTGCGGAGAGGTCTTCCTTTGATTGGGGTGAGACCGAACGACCAACCATTCACCCTACCGAGCGCGTTATCTACGAAACACATGTTCGTGATATCACCGCCCTATCCCCTGATATCCCCGAGGAGATTCGTGGCACGTATCTTGGCTTGGCGCACCCGGCCGCCATCGACTACCTCAAAAATCTCGGCATTACGACCGTTGAGTTACTGCCTTCGCAGCAGTTTACTACGGAAGAACACCTGACGCGAAGTGGCCGCGTTAACCACTGGGGATACAATACACTGGGATTCTTTGCACCCCATAATGACTACGCCAGTAATCCTGAGGCTACCGCTGCTATCGACGAGTTCAAGACAATGGTCAAAGCCTTGCATGATGCCGAGATAGAGGTCGTGCTGGATGTCGTCTACAACCATACGAATGAACAAGGTGCCGATGGTCCTGTCTATTCCCTGCGAGCGCTTGATGACCAGGAATACTATACCACCGGTCAAAACGGTCATTATCTTGACGCCACCGGTTGCGGCAATATGATCAATGCCTCGAGCCCCGCTGGACGTGCGCTCATACTTGATTCGCTGCGCTTTTGGGCAGAAGACATGCAGGTAGATGGATTTCGCTTTGACCTTGCTCCTGCAATGGCCCGCGATCATCATGGCCACTTCAACCTTGAGGGGTCGGTATTCGAGGATATGATAAACGATCCAGTTCTCCGTGATCGTTTGCTGATCGCCGAACCTTGGGACATTTGGGGCTACCCACAGGGACAATTTGCAGCCCATGACATTGCCGAGTGGAGCGCCGCCTTCCGTGACACAGTCCGTGGCGCATGGCTACGTGGTCCAAAGTCGCTCGGACAGCTAGCAGCTGTTATGACCGGATCATTCAGCGCACACCAAACAGCGCCAACGACACCGATCAATTTCGTGACTGCTCATGATGGCTTTACCTTACGGGACCTTACTGAATACAATCAAAAACACAATGAGGCTAACGGTGAGGGCAATCGAGACGGCAACAATGATAACCGCTCGTTTAATCATGGCGTCGAAGGGCCGACTGATAATCCGCACATTATTGATGAGCGATTGCGCGCTGTTCGCAATATTATGCTGACCCTCATGATGTCACGAGGCACGCCTATGATGCTGGGTGGTGACGAAAAGCTCCACACACAACACGGCAACAACAACGCGTACTGTCGGATGGAAGACGGATCGCAGCCGGATATCCACTCACGGAAATGGGAAGGCCTTGGCGGTCCCGAACAAGCCATGCAGACATTCACCACCGATGCTATCCGCTTGCGCAAAACAAGTAACCTTGGTGACCCCTCAGTGCGGATGGGACCACTCCCTGGTAGCCCCACTGGTGAACACGGTGTAGACTGGATTAATACTCAGGGCCTGCGCATGGCAATGAATGACTGGCACACGAGCACGGCTGTCGGCATGTACACGTCAGGCACTGCGGGCGAAACCGACGCCGATAGCTACCTGACATACGTCAATATCGGGAATCATACCGTCGAAGTAACTCTGCCCCGCGAACTCGCCGTAGCCGGAGATTACGCATTGGTCGCCGAGACAGCTACGGGTGAGATAAACCCACATAATTACAAGAAGACAGATTCGGCAACCATTGCGCTTGAGGGTCTATCGATTGCTGTTTTTAGGCGGCTTTCATCTAAACTGCCGCATGCTGCCGAGCAACTAACAGGCAATCCGCAATCACCTCGTGGATTCCTCCAATTTGTACCAAGCGTTCAAGTGGCTTCGTTGCAATGAGCCGCAGCAGTGTAATATGATGAGCCGTTAACTCGCCGTTATCCGCACGCCTCAAGCCCTTCTCCCCAACATCATAGCGGTACCTCGCCTCAGCGGAAAGCTTGACCCCATCACTATCATATTGCAACCCTAGCGCGTGTCCGAGCAGCTCGGCATGTCGTATGTAAAACCACGTCTGTGTCAGGCGCATATCAATAGATGCGACGTCCAATGCCGAAAGAACCTGTGATGCTACCTCAAACCATTCCGGCTCATCGACCAGCTCGCTTGCCCGCGCCACCAGTTTCAGGGTTTCATACCCAAACTGCATACGATCATAATCTTCGACGATGTGCCGGTAGAAGTGCACCAGCCGTGCACTCGTCAACACGCCTAGATCACCTTTGCCCTGAGAGACCACGATATCACTCACGGCGAACAGCTCGATACCGCCGGCAAGCTTGCTCTTCTCACGGCGCACGCTCCGTGCCATTACCGAACGACGGCCAAGTGGGGTCAAAAACTGGACAATGCGATCTGCCTCACCGTAGTTGGTGCGCCGAAGAACAATCGCCCGTGTCCGTTCGCTCTTCATAACAGCACCGCTCGAACAGCTTTGATAAGGTCACCGGGCACCATAGTTGTCTTATCAATGATACGCCGGACACCATATGAAGCCAGTTCTTTCATTGTCAGCGGCACGCTCGAGCATATAATCACGGGAATTACCCGGGTGTCGTCATACGACTGAAGCTCATGGAGCAATGCAAACCCGGTTGTTGCCGGTAGTAACACGTCAAGGACAATAACATCAGGTAGTGCTTTGTCAATGGCCAGTATCGCTTCTTTCGCGTGGTGTGAGTGATGCACAGCGTATCCTTCACGTTCGAGTGCCCAGACAAACTGGCGGGCTAATAGCGCGTCATCTTCGACAAGCTCAACGTTCATAGACCGTGTCATAGCAGTGAGAGCTGCTCCGACAACGGTAACTCAACATAAAAGGTCGCACCGTCACGGTGACGCGTCAAGCCAATAGATCCCCCCATCGCATGCGAGAATTGCTCGGCAATCATAAGACCTAGGCCACTCGCATGAGGCCGGGTCGGCAGGCCCTTCGACGCAGCCCGTGCAGCTCTCCAATCAGACAATGAGAGCCGAGGACCGTGGTCACGCACATGAATCTGCAGGCGCCCCACCGATGGACGAGGACGCAAGAAGACTCTCACCGGACCCGTATCGTCGCCATAATGAAGCGCATTGTCAGCAAAATGATAAATGACGCTGGCGAGCAACTCACGGTGCGCCAGGACAATTGACCCGGATCTCCGTGGCGCCTCAAGCTTAATGACACGCCCGTACTGCTCGTACAGTGGCGCCAGCTCCTTGACGATACGTTCACACACCTGTTGCGCGTTGATAGGCTCTGTAGCAAACAGCGAATCCTCGAGATGAGCCGTGCGCGTTAGGTCTGTTGTGAGCCGTAGCCCCCTATCCGCAACTAATGTCAGCTGGTTTAATAACCGCGCTCGTTCGTCGTCAGAATGGCCGTCATCACCAGCTGCAAATGCCAATTGGCGAATCAGGACAAGCGGAGACTTGAGTTCATGGGCGGCAGCCATTAACGAAGAAGACATGCCATCAGGCAGCACCTCCCCACCGCGCCTGTTCACATCACCATTCGGTGATAACCCCTCACCATGACTCATACTACATCTAGTGTAGCACGTATCTGAAGACAACGTGCTACCTATTTTGCGAAGGTGATGGTCTCGATCAACTTGTCGAAATCCGGCCTGAACGTATCGGCGTCAGTTCGAAGAACGACCGTCTTATCTCGCAATTTAAAGACGATGGCGGAGCCACGGATATCTTCAGAAAAAGCCCCCCAAAGATATATTCCCGTATCACCGTACACATTAACTGATTTTGATTCCAGTTTCTTGTCTTCGATGAGCCCCTCATAGTCTTTAATATACTCGCTATAATCTCGATTTAGAACCTGTACGCGCAACGCAACTTGCTGTGTCGCCTCATTCTCAAGTGATGGGACCTGCACGGGGTGCAAGAACGCCTCGTAATCGCCACCCTTCCGTGCGTCCTTCGCAATGTAAACACTCCATGTCTTTGGGTACGTAAACGACAAGCGCCCGTAATCATCGGGACCAATGAACTCACGGCGAGGCTCTTTTTCGCGCTCAGCGAACTTCGCCTCATCCACTTCGGCCTGCTCTTTCTTTGCTTCTGCCTTGGCAAGTGCTATCTTTCCATCGATATCGGTCTTTGCTTCATTATAGTTCATATACGCCCAGATGGCCAAAGAACCGGATCCAAGTACCAAGATAATAAGCCCGATTGTCGAAATCATCCAACCATCAACGGCACCCTTGTTGTATGTTGTCATTTTCTTCAGTTTCATATAGAGTCATTATACTTGTGCTTCTGATTGGTGTAAAGCCGTAAATCGATAGAGGCGATGTGCCCCCTCTTCGCGTGCTGGCTCTCTCCCAGGAAGTGCATGCCCATATATAAGACACTCTAGATCACGACCAGTTTGTGCGGCCCACCGATCAAACAACGCGGCGAGCCGTTTCATATCACGTCCAACGCCAAATACATAGATAATCGTCACACCCTCTGGCGGATCAATATGCCACATATTGGCAGTCTGTATCTGGATACTCCCCCGATACCGCAGTGATACTATCCGGGATATCCACACAAGAAGCGGATTAATCTCATACCCAATAGCGCGCTTTGCACCATGATCTATTGCCTGGCGCAGCACGATACCGTCACCGCTCCCAAGATCGACCACGACGTCGCGGGGCGTCAGCGGACGCAGATCAGTAAATGCCCGCCGTACTTGGCGTGCATGGCTCGGCACATACGGCGCACCCATGAAAGCCGATAGGCCTAAGATTACGACAATGACAGCGATGATCCACAGGAAAATCACACGCTACTCTTTGTCGAACGACGCTTTTACAATCTGAACCTCGTTCTTTAGTTCGGTCAAATCAGCTTCTATTTCTCGTGCTAATGCTTCAGCTTTTTTGAATACTTCGGTCGCTGCCTCGAGCGAGAACTCGTCACCGTCGAACCAGGCGACCAATTCGTCGAGTTGCGCGATTTTCTCTTGGATTGTTGCGTTATTCTTTGCCATTTGCCGTATACTCCATCACCTTTGCTTTCATTATAGCGGTATTTGTCTCAATCTCTACTATCTCGCCCACAGCCTGCGTGCCACGCAGAATTGCATACCCTCGCCGCAGGGCAACACCTGGGTCAACTTGCGTTAGTATTCTCCGAAGTTGCTGGGTGGCTGTCTCGGCCTGCTCAAACCGGTACTCAAACCGCTCATACATATCCTCAAGCTGCTGGCCAGTAGAGCGAATTTGGTCGCTGATACGATTAAGAAGCTGTGTCCCCGCGCTACTCGCCCGAAGTCTCGCCGCACGAATAATCTCATGCTTGTCGGGGACTAAAATCTGAGCGGCATTGCTAGGTGTCGCCGCACGTACATCGGCAGCCAAATCTGCCAGCGTCGTATCGGTTTCATGTCCGACTCCGACCAGTGTCGGCACGCGACTACTGGCAATCTGACGGACTAGCTGCTCGTCATTAAATGCCGCCAAATCGTCGGCACTACCACCACCGCGAATCACGACAATCACTTCAGGCAAAGACTTCTGGCTATTGAAATACTGTAAGGCACGAATCATCTGATCGGGTGCGGACTGGCCTTGCACTTGCACTTGCGCGACATCGATGTGCATCCCGCCCCACCTATCGTTAAGGATCTTGATAAAATCAGCATACCCCGCTGCCTGCGTACTACTAACAACCGCAATACGTTGCGGTGCACTAGGGAGAAGACGCTTGCGCTCAGATGCAAAGAGCCCTTCAGCCGCTAGTTTTGCCCGGAGCAGCTCAAAGCTTTTTTTCAAGGCGCCCTCGCCACTCGGGCGAATCGATCGTACCGTGAGGCTAAACTTGCCCACTCGGGTCAGCTTTGGGCTCGCCGTGATAGTCACCTTCATTCCATCCTCCACGGGCATACGTAACTGGAACGCCATCATGAAACAGCCGACGCTCGCCTCGCTGTCCTTAAGATCAAAGAAAACGTACTTGCCCTGGTTAATCTTAAAGCTTGCCACCTCGCCCTCGATCACCACCGTAGGGTACGCGTACTCGAGCGTTTGATTAGTAAGCGCGATAAAATCACTAACGCTGAGTTGGAGCTTTTCCATATTTCACCACAGTAAATTGATAGAAGGCGTAGCCAAACACAATCGTGAGAAGCATCAGCAGGACCCGAGCAAGAAGTGTCCCGGCGATAGCTGTCGTTGGTGGCACCCCAGCTGATGTCAAGAATGCAACCATCACCAGCTCGTAGACACCCGCCCCGCCTGGCGTCACGACAACGGCACCAGCAATTGACGCCAGTCCAAACGCAATAAAAATCAACGCAGGGTTTACCTGGACGCCAAACGACCAGAACGCAATATAGATCAGCACGACATCCATAATGTTAGCCAGTATCGCCCATAGAAATGGTTTCGTAAGGATCTTCTTGTCACGACGAATTGCCAAGAAATCATCATGAATATCAACAAAGAACGTCGTAATTGCTGTTTCCTTTAGAATACTGCGCTTCTTTCCCCTGGTGACACGGCGTACAATACGGTTGACGCTGCGAGTCAACCAGGTAGCAAACACATCAAGCCGCTTCTTGCTACCCAATAAATACATGCCGCCAATCGTTGCACCGACTGCCAAGACTGCAAGCAAGAGGCTCAGTAGAATCGTCACGCGGTCAACACTGTGGTCGATAATCAATACAGAGAGCGCGACAAGCAACAATAACACGAACGACAAGAATGTCAGAGCGAATCGTACAATTTGCGCCATAATTGCGCGCCCCGAACTGACGCCATGACGGCTCAATAGCCAGCTAAAGTACGCTGCCCCAGCAGCACCGCCGCTCGGAAAGACATGATTGACAAAATTAAGCTCCAACGCCATGCGCGTCACCTTCAGCACATTCAGTTCGCGGATATTTCCTTTTGCCCTGAGATACGAGAAGATCATTTCGCCCGTTGCAAAATAACTAACAAACTGCACCGGGATAATAAGTGCCAGAATCCACAGATCAACCTTGCCAAGATAACCGAACGCCTCACGAATATCACCCCATGCAGCAACCACGACTACCGCAAGAAGTGTCAGCGTAATAATCGAAAGCCACGTCCTAAACTTCATATCTCTATTGTATCCTATATCTGTACCGTTCGCACCATGATAAACTGAGGATGTATGTATATTTCTATCTTAGGCCGCCAGCCTGCCCTTGGCATCGCCGAACTTGAACGTCTTTACGGGGATGTTACGTGGTTTTCTGATGAATCAGCTATCATCAACACGCCGCGCCTTGATTTTGAGCGCCTGGGTGGCAGCCAAAAAGCTGGACGAATCGTAGCCGAACTGCCCCGAGGCGACTGGACAGCCGCTAGCCGCAAGCTTGTCAGCGCTTACGCCCAGGCCTGGCGTGAACGCGAAGGCAAAATTACCCTTGGCATTAGCAGCTATGGGTTCAATGCTAACCCGCGCGAAGTCCAAAAAACTGGCATTATTCTCAAAGGCAGACTAAAAGAGGTTGGTGTCAGCCTCCGCCTTATTCCTAATAGCGATACAGCCTTGTCGACAGCCACCAGCCACCACAACAAGCTGGGATTATCAGACAATAAGGTTGAGTTATTGGTCGTCCGCAACAAGAACGGCAAAATCATCATCGCCGAAAGTGTTGGCGCCCAAAATATCACTGCCTATGCCAAGCGCGACCAAGAACGACCTAAGCGTGACGCGTTTGTTGGCATGCTGCCGCCCAAGCTCGCACAGACCATCCTGAATCTCGCCAACCCTGCCGCAGGTGCACGAGTGCTTGATCCTTTTTGTGGAACTGGGGTCGTATTGCAAGAAGCCAGCCTGCAAGGATTCAAGGTGTACGGTACTGACCTATCCGATAAAATGGTCGATTATACCACCAAAAATCTTGATTGGCTGGCAGCTACTCATCACCTCACCATCGACAGCATCATCGAACAAGGCGACGCCATGAATCACCGGTGGAGCGACGCGATTGGGGCGGTTGCCTGCGAAGGCTATCTTGGTCAGCCCTTCAGCGCCCCGCCATCACCTGCCAAATTGGCCGAAGTTCGCAAAAACTGCAATTACATCATGGGTGAATTTCTCCGCAATATCGCCAGTCAGCTCGCTTCAGGTACGCCGCTATGTGTAGCTGTGCCCGCCTGGAAAGCAGCCGACGGGTCGTTCACCCACCTTCCGCTTGTCTCTCAGCTTGAGTCACTAGGCTATACACCCGTGCCCCTATCAACTGTTCGATCATCAGAGCTTCTCTACTATCGCGACGACCAAGTTGTCGCCCGCGAACTGTTGGTTATAACTAAAAACTAGTCTGTACCATTATCACTATACCTCGACGGAGACGTACAGCACCAGACTGCTGCAGGCCTTGTAGGGTTCTGCTGACCGTCTCGCGCGTTAGTCCCGTCATCTCGGCTAGCTTGCCTGCCGTAACCGCCACCTCGACACCATCCCTCGCAGGCGACCCAAATCTCTGACTTAAAATTGTCAGCTCATAAAGGACGCGACTTTTAGCGTCACCACTCAACAACTGCGTCATCCTTCCTAGTATCCCATCAAGTCCTTTGTACAGGCGAGACAAGACATCAAACATAACGTCAGGTTCTCGCTGGAGAAATGTTTTCACCTCTAGGGCACTCATTTGACGAACCTCTACTTCTGTATCAGCCTCAAAAAAATACGTGATGGGTGCACTATTGATGGCCACTGGCAGCGGAAAAAATGCCCCGGGCTTAAACATATTAATAATCGATCGGTTTCCCTCATCGTCAATACTATACTGCACAACCCTCCCCTTGATCAGATAACTTATAGGGATAGGACCGGTCATGTCGGGCAATAGTAGCACTTCGCCGTCCGAAAGCTCTCGTTTTACCCCTCCAGCAAAGAATTGCTGCACCTTTTCTTCTACATTTGTCATTTCTTCCATTGTACGCTACATCTCCCTGGCTTGCTATTTCTGACGGAGACTATCCGCCACAACAAGTTCGGTTACGCCATCTAGGAGTAACTCTAAAAATGTCCTATGTCTTAAGGTCTGTCCAGACGGCTGTCGCTGCGGAACATATGATTGCTGACGAAGCCGCTCGCGCATCGCTTGCTCGGCCGCCGCCCGTTCTTTCGCCGCGCTCTGCTCTTGAATATCGGTTTTTGGTGGTATATTCTGCGGTACCGTTACCTGGGGACGAGGTCGCTGTACGTCAGCACCGCCGCCCCCATCGATAGATCCGACATCACTACCTGCCGATTTGACATCCTTAGGTGATGCAGTCACCAGTTCAGATTGCCGCTGCTTTAATGCCATCAATGGACAACTCGCGACTACTTCAGGCGAACATTTTCTCATGCAATCAGCCACTGCCTGCCCACCTATCGAGCTACAGATTGCTTGCTGATCTTTCTCCCTCTCCTTTATCGCCAATTGCTCGCCGTTCATCCAGCTACCCCACTCGTCTTAAAAAAGACTTCTGTCATAATGTCATCGTCACTTATGCCAGCCAATGTTAACTGGCGTCTCAAATCGCGCACAAACTCTACTGTTCCACAAATGCACACAGCTCTATCCGGAAATGCGCGTGCGATCTCTGCCCCTTGCATACGCGGGCCAAAATAATCCGAATCTTCTTGACGCGTCACAATATATTGAATCTCCAGCTGCGGCGCGTACTGTGTCAGTCGGTCAAGTTCATCCTGAAAAACTATCTCTTCATCGACCGTGTTGGTGTAAATAAGCCGAATGGGACGATTACTACCCCGAAATACCTCATGGCAAATAATACTATAGATTGGTGCAATCCCAACTCCTGCCGCTAGTGCCACCAGCGGTGCCGTGCCAAATGCATTAAACATACCGTATGCGGGACTGATTTCGACCACATCACCTGCCTTAAGGGTGTGGAGCTTGCCCGAAAAAAGTCCGACCTTTTTAACAGTAATACTAAGATCAATGTCATCCGGATGACTCGACAGACTATATGCTTTTCCTTCACTAACTCCCGTATCGTCAAAAAATACCGTAACATACTGGCCTGCACTATAACGAAACCCGGATGGCCGCTCAAAACAGATCGTCGCAACGCTCGGCGATTCGCGAATAACTCGATGCACCTGCAGTGCATAACGACTTGAACTAGTGGATGACACACTCATCAACATACTCCTCTAATACCTTTTTAATTGCCTCAAACTCCATATCAGAATACGTCGTCTCATGGCGAAACGCCGGATGAAGCGTCTTTCCTGAACGGAACCGTTGCAGCGCAAATCGCGGGGCGCCTTTAATGAGCTCGCCAATCGACGCAAAATCGTCAAACGCAAGCTGCGACCCGACAACCGTCGTTCGAAATTCGTAAAGAATGGTAGAGGCCCTGAGTAACTGAATGGTTCGCACGACCGCCGTTGTATCAACCGGGTACGCCGCAATCTCCTGATACTTTTCAAGTGGCCCCTTAATATCCATTGCTATAAAATCGAGCGTTCCCTCATCTAACATCTGCGCAATCATGTCAGGGTTCGTTCCATTCGAGTCAAGCTTTACGAGATATCCCATCGCGTTAATTCGCGCAGCAAGTGCTGGCAATCCTGCGTGCATCGTCGGCTCACCGCCGCTAATCACGACACCGTCCAGCCTGCCAACGCGACTCTCGAGAAACAGCAAGATGTCTTCCTCGGGAATCATGTCGATATAACGATCAGGTAGCACCAATTCGGGGTTATGGCAGTAGCCACACCGCATGTTGCAACCAATTGTAAACAGCGCTGCCGCCACATGTCCCGGATAGTCCACTAATGACACCTTTTGTACGCCACCAATCGGCACACTAGGAGACACGTGCGTTGACTGACTTTTTCCCGACTGCCTCGTCATAGTGCTTCCTCATTTCAAATTCTGCTTGTTTACCGTCGTTCCAATGAGAAACTGGTCGAAGAAAGCCAACCACGCGTGAATACACTTCTGCCACCGTGCCACACTTTGGACATTCCGGGTGCTCGCCACGAAGATAGCCGTCTTGTGGACAAACGCTAAAGCTAGGGCTAAACGTAAAGTAGGGTAATTTGTAGTTCTGGCAGATTGTCCGCACCAACTTCTTCAGCGCCTCAGCATCATCCGCGCGCTCACCAAGGAAGAAATGGATTACCGTGCCACCCGTATACTTTGTCTGCAGTTCATCCTGCAGGTCAAGTAGCTCAAACAAATCATCAGTGTAGTTCACTGGTAGGTGTGTCGAGTTGGTATAAAATGGTCGATCGGTGTTTTCACCTACACCGTTGGCAAACTGTGCCGATTCCGGGAAGCTGGCGCGGTCAATCTGCGCCAGGCGATAGGTCGTACCTTCGGCTGGTGTCGCCTCAAGATTATAGTTATTACCTGTCACCTCCTGATATTCCAGCAGACGATTACGCATAAAATTCAATGTACGCTCGGCAAAGGCTCGTCCTTCTTCCGATCCAATATCTGCACCCAGCAGGTTTACTGCCGCCTCATTCATACCAATAAGCCCAATAGTTGAAAAATGATTTTTCCAGTATTCATTAAAACGCTTGTGAATATCTCGCAAATAAAACTTGGTATACGGATACAGATTTGCCTCAGTCAGCTTTTCAATTACCTTCCGCTTGGTCTCAAGTGTGTCGCGTGCCATGTCCATCAATCTTGCAAGGCCTTCGCTAAATTCCTTCTCATCTCCAGACTTTAACGCAAGCCGCGGCAAATTGATTGTTACAACACCAATTGACCCAGTCATAGGATTTGATCCAAACAGCCCACCGCCGCGATATTCCAGCTGTCGATTATCGATACGTAAACGGCAGCACATGCTACGCGCGTCCTCTGGATCCATATCGCTATTTACAAAATTCGAGAAATACGGAATGCCATATTTTGCGCTGGCTTCCCAAAGGTTTTCAATAACAGGGTTATCCCAGTCAAAATCACGCGTGATGTTATAGGTTGGAATCGGAAACGTGAAGACGCGACCTGAAGAGTCGCCCTCGGATAGCACCTCAAGAAGTGCTTTGTTAAACATATTCATCTCGTCTTGATAGTCACCGTAGTTCGTATCCTGCACTTCACCACCAATGATAACTGGGTTACCTGCCATGTGTTTTGGCGCCTCTAGATCGAGAGTAATATTAGTAAATGGCGTCTGAAACCCAACACGCGTTGGTACGTTGACATTAAAGACGAACTCCTGCAGTGCCTGCTTGACCTCTTTATAATTCAATCCGTCGGCACGGATAAATGGCGCCAGCAAGGTATCGAAATTACTGAAAGCCTGTGCACCCGCCGCCTCACCTTGCAAGGTGTAAAAGAAATTGACCACTTGACCAAGTGCTGAACGAAAATGCTTGGCAGGTTTCGATGATACCTTGCCCGCCACGCCAGTAAAACCTTCACGCAACAGATCCATCAAGTCCCAACCTACACAGTACACGCTCAACAGGTTCAAGTCATGAATATGGAGATCGCCCTCTTTGTGTGCCTGTCCTTGGGCGGGCGTATATATTTTATCCAGCCAATACGTCTTGCTCGCCTCCGATGAAATATACGTATTCAGCCCCTGAAGACTATACCCCATGTTAGAGTTTTCTTTCACCTTCCAATCAAGTTTGGACAAATATTGATCAACCAGATCAATATATCCTTGGCTCGTGATGTGACGCAACTTAGCGTGCTGATCACGATACAAAATATATGCCTTAGCAGTTTTCTTAAACTTCGAACGTAACAGTACCTCCTCGGCGATATCTTGCACCTGCTCGACCGTTAGCGTCTCGGCCATTAATTTCTCAACCTTTATTTGTACCTTCGCCGCCAATGCACGTGCCTCGACCTCACTAAATTCTCCCGTTTCGATACCCGCGCGTTCGATTGCCGCGATTATTTTTGCCTCGTCAAAAGCGACGATGCTCCCATCCCGTTTTGTAATCTGGGCGTACATAACTCTCCCCTTTTTTATATATTGTGCGTTTGTTTCTACCCTTACGCTATATATAGCGTATACAGTTTTATTTTTTGCGTATGTGAGCTAGTTCACATTTTGCATAATTGACACAATTTTACAACGAAGTCTTGACCATTTTGATACTTTTTAGTACAATTAGACAGATTGAATTAGCAACATTAAGGAGTTTGCCCCATGTCAAAAGTGAAAGCTGGTGGTTCAAGTAAGAACATCCACAACAACGCAGGCGCTCGCCTTGGCGTGAAACGCTTTGGCGGCCAAAAAGTAAACGCAGGTGAAGTACTTGTACGTCAGACTGGTAGCACAAAAGTTGCCGGCCCCGGAACCTACATGAGCAAGAACTTTACGATTCATGCCGAAAAAGACGGTATCGTTGAGTTTACAAAGGTTCGCAAGAGCACCTTCACTGGCAAGACCGTGCCTCGCACACAAGTTATCGTTAAGTAATCATGATCCAATAAAAATACCCCCGATCTCACGGGGGTATTTTTATTGTACCGACTCAATAGTTTGCAGCTTTCTCCGTGCGTCTTCAATCAGTTCAGCCGCTCCATTAAGTCCAGAACGAGATACATCGATAGAGCGCAGTACAGCCGCAGCCCGCTGAAGATCCTCAATACCATAGGCACCCCGTGAAGCAACAAACCCATCGAGACTGCGCAGTGTCCTCATAAGCTGCTCACCGGCTTCCTCTAGCGAGGAATTCGCACGCGCGACCTCAGGCATTGCCTCATCAATCATACCTCGAACACGTTGCATATCTGAACGGACTTCATCGGTTGAGAGATGTGCGACCTCAGGAGGTGTCACGCCATCGTTCTGATCGCGCACAAAATCATGAAATCCTTTATCACGATCCGCCAACACGTTTGCCGTCGTTGCAAAGGAGTCTCCTGCCGCCTCGGCACGCCCACCACGAACTATATTTGACGACACTTCCCGAGCACCCTCAAGGCGATTACGCATGCCATACAGCGTCTGCTGTGTGTTTTCAATATACCTCATGGCCTGCACTGGTGGCATATTACCACTTTCGATACCAGCTACCAGCTGCGTCAGTTGATCGGCTTCATCAACCAACACTCGTTGTACTACATTAATCTGCTCATCAGCCTCTTCAAGGTCGCGTGACATACGACCAAGCATTGTTCCAATCTCAGTCTTCATGTCTTCAATAATCGCATGGGTCTGCGCTGTATATTCAACCTTAGCAGATTGCACTATCTCTGCGGTGTCTGTCTCGGCGTTATCGCTCTTCTCAACCGCCTCTTCTGCTTCACGATGGGCTTGGCTCGGCTCCTCGATACCTGCAAGCTCAAGCGCTGCCTCACCGGCCTCGTGTATGATTTCATCAGGAACGCGGGGACGCTCGGCTGTATCCTCGAGCACCTCATCGTGGATCAAAGCATCGGCTAGCTCTTCAGCTAATCCCGCTTGATATTCATCTGACAGCACTTCACGTGACAGTGGCTTCAGCTTATCAACCGGTGCACCATTTTCGATATCAGTAAATGCGGCATAATAGCGACCTCGCTCATCTTGTCGCGTCGTCAAACGAGCCGTCTGAATCTCGCCATTTGACCGCTGAAGGAGTACTGTCGGCTCAATAGTCGGGTCGTTGTCATGTTGTTCAGATATCTGGTGGAATGTTAGTTTTTCTGCCATTTATACTTTCATTATAGCATAAACGGAATAAAAAATCAACCCGTATGCAACGAGTTGATACATATGTCAAATAAATAAACTATTACCCGATACCTAGGTGGAATTTAACGCGCTCAACAACATCGCCAATAACCACCTGCGATTTTACAAGATAGTCATCAACACCAAGATTTTCGGCACGCTCTTTATCCTTAGGCTGACTCAGCGCAGTAAGCATAACGATTTTGATATTGCCCGTCTCTGGGGTGTTGCGCAAGATATCCAACACATCAAAGCCACTAATCTTTGGCATCATCGCATCAAGAACAATCAAATCTGGCTTGTATTCAAGCGCCGATGACAGTGCATCCTCTCCGTTATTGACCTCTCGAGTGTCAAATCCTTCAAGTTCAAGGCGTGATTTATATACCGCAGACAGTGCAACATCATCTTCTACCAATAAAATTCGCTTTTTCGTATCCATATTACCTCTATACTACTACACCCTTACTGCCAGCACAAGCGGTTTACTTTTGCAGCAGCTCTATGGCGGCAGTCATCTGACGGTCGTTATTATTACGCATATCTTCTTCGGTTAATGTGACTGCGTAGCCAGGCTTGATGCCCACCTTGGACAGGTTCAATCCATTAGGTGTAAACCACCTTGCGACTGTTACCTTGAGGACTGCCCCATCAGTCAACGTGATAAGCCGCTGCACAGTGCCTTTGCCATATGTCGTCTCACCGACCAGTGTCGCTGCCTTGTGGTCGTGAAGGGCACCCGCTACGATTTCACTGGCGCTCGCTGAATTGCCATCAACGAGAACGACTGTCGGCATACCGTCGAGCACGGCGTTGCGCCGTGAACGGAGCTCATCAATCACCGTGCCATTTGCTTTTTCCACGACAACAATTTTATTACTCAGCCAAATACCCGAGACATCCTGTGCCGCTGATAGGTATCCACCCGGATTACCTCTCATATCAAGCACAACGCCCGTCACACCGGCCTCCTTGAATGATTCGGCGGCTGCACGCGCCAGACGACCCGTCTCTTGGTCGAACCGAGTGATGGTCAAAATACCGATGCCATCCTTGATCTCGCTTGTCACGCTATCGACCGATATCTCTGCCCTCGTAATAGAAAACTCCATCGCCTCCGTATCGCGCTCGATACGGAGTTTAACGGTTGTCCCTATCTCGCCACGAATACGCTCAACCGCTTGTTCGGTCGTAAAACCTTCGGTTGTCTCGTTGTTGATGGTGACCACCTTATCACCTGCCCGTAGTCCCGCCTTCTCTGCTGGAGTATCCGCAAGTATCTTCACGAGTGTAATCGTATCATCGCGAACGCCCACCTGCGCACCGATACCTCCACCAATCGAGCCTTCAAGATCACTATTCATACGTGCTGCCTCGTTGGCATCAAGGAACGTCGTGTAATCATCACCGGCCGCCTCTACCATGCCGCGTATCGAGCCGTTAATCAGGGCATTTTCGTCTAGCTCGCCGTCGAAGTTTGCGTCAAGCTGTCGATAGGTCTGCTGCAAGAGGTCAGTATTGAGCGTCTTACTTGATGTTGGTATGCCAAAAGCTGACGCAAGGCCCGCAAATACCTGGACACGGTACATGCCTGCCACAAATCCAATCGCAAGCACTGCAGTTAATGACAAAAAGAATAGTATTGGGTCAATGCCATGCTTTTGTCTCTCTACTTTTCCTGCCTCACCCCTCGTAGTCACGTCTGACGACACGCCCTGTACCCCTCTCTTTATTAGCTCTCTCTAGTATACGTCAATCTGTCATATTACGCTAGCGACGAGGAAACGTAAGAAATATCGCACCGTTATACTCGTGAGGCTGGAGCTCGCGCTGGCTATAAGTCCCCCGACCATCCCAGTTATACTCACTGACTAGGATTGCGCCATTTCCGTAAACTTCTTCTACGTACATCACGTGACCAGTCCATGCAGCACCATTGACGCCTGCTGGCAATACTGCAGCATTGCCTTTTGCGGGCGACGAACTCTGATTAACAATAATAGGATTCGCAAGATATCTCCACTTATAAGTCGCTGAAGGCCACTGATAGGCATGACCTTGACCACTAAAACCTGTTACGCCATAACCCTGATTTGATAGACGCCATGCAACGTAACTGACGCATTCCCTGTAATAGAGCTGCCAAGGATCCCCACAGCCTGCCGACCAGCACGGATAGCCAACATTCGCCCAAGGATAACCGCCGCTACCCCCAACCGTGATATACTTACCGCCACCTACACCCTGCTGGCGAAGTCGCTGCAACTCCTCTTGCATTTTTCTAAAACCAGCAATTTGCCCCTCACTATCCTTAATCATCTTCTGGTATTCCGCTTCATCACCTCGAGTTTGAGCCAATATGTCCGCCTGCTGAGCTTCTTTAGAGGCCAATTCGTCACGTTTGAGTTTTTGCTCGTCAAGTACTCGTTTTACTTCAGTCTTTTTTGTCTCAAGCTGCTTCTTAAGTCGATTGCTCTCTTCGGTCTTCTGTACAATCGTGTCACGCACCGAAATACGGCTTGCCTCGCCATCTATATAATCAGCCAAGTTCTCGCTAGCAGCAAGGCGGACGACAAGGGGAACGTCATCGCTAAGGCTGCTTTTTACAATCAAGTCACCTGAAACCCTGCGGTTTTCGTCGATACGCTTTTGTAGGGCGGTAATTTCAGCCACTAACTGATCATGTCGCAACTGGTTACGGTTTACTTCTAGCTGGATAGCAGCCTTGTCCGCAGACAATTGGTTGACAACATTCTGAAGCGTGTCTGCCTGTTGACGAAGCGTGTTCGCCTGATTGCGGTAATTTGCAATATTTTCATTAAGAGCCCGGATCTTGTCATCAAACTCATCGGCGCTCACGGGCTTTGTCGTGAACAGCTGTACCGGCACAGCAACTGCCATGATAATAACAGAGGAGACAATGAGCACTCGGCCCAAGAAGGAGAGGTCAGAAGCTGGTGTGGCGGAACGCAGTTTCATCATATATACTAAGCATAGCATAAGCATGATGCTACTGTCAATTTATATCTTCAAATAGCGACGCGTAGCGAGCAGTGATGAGACCACTCCAATGATCGCACCGATAACTATCATCGCCAGCAAGACAAATGGCAGGTAGATAATGACCGTATTGACCGTGCCTGCAATCGCAATACCGTTATTACTCAATGTGTCCTGGGCTGCGTAGAGCCCACCCACTCCAATACCTGTGGCCATAATTGCCGCAATGAATCCGTACACAATTGCTTCGACAACAAATGGCCCACGGATGAACGAACGCTCTGCGCCAATCAGTTTCATCATTTGGATCTCTTCACGCCGGTTAAATATCGCCATACGAATCGTATTGAAAATAATCAGAGATGATATTGCAACAAATACTGACCCTGCGACGATACCTGCCTTGTCGGCAAAACTCACCCACCCACCAATACGCTCGATTGCTGTGCGCTGTGGCCCTGCAAATGAAGGGGGTTGCGATTCATCAATCACCTCTTTTAGCCCTTTATCCTCTTCAACGAATTGCTGCAATCCGCTCGTATCATTGATGTCTCGCACCTTTATGCGGAGGCGCCACGGGAAATCTGGATCTGAATTGTTCAGTGAATTGAGAGTTGTGGCGTCGGCTTTATTGTCTTCGATAAACTGCGTGCGCGCTTCGTCTGGGGTTACGATAGATACCGAAACAACACTGCCCAGCGCCCGGACGTCATCGGCTACGTCACGTACAGCTTGCTCTTTGGCGTCAGATTCAATGTAAATGGTCATATCAACCTTGTCGCGAATCGAATTAACGGTGTTTGTTAGCACGTCACGTGCTGCAAACGTGGTAAAGATAATGAGCAGCGTAATAGTCATCACCGCTGTTGCTGCAATCGTAAGCCACGCATTACGGCTGAAGTTATTAACACCATACCTGACCATACGGACAAAGGTCAAAAACCGGCGTCGACGACGGCGTTGCTGGGCAAACGTCTTGGAATCTACTTTGCGCTTGCTCATTGCCGATAACTCCCCTGGGCCTGATCGCTCGTAATCTTACCCTTTTCAAGCGTAATCACACGGCGTTTCAGTTTATTGACAATATCAACGTTATGCGTCGTTAAAAGAACTGTCGTGCCATATTTGTTAATCTTCTCAAGCAATCGGACAATGTCCCAACTGTGCTTTGGATCAAGGTTTCCTGTCGGCTCGTCGGCAATCAGAATCTTTGGTTGACGAACAATGGCACGGGCAATTGCAACGCGCTGACGCTCACCGCCGGATAGCTGATGAGGAAAGTTCTTTTCCTTGCCTTTCAACCCTACAAGTTCAATCACCTTAGGAACTGTGTTCTTAATCTCACGATTCGTCATGCCTGCAATTTCAAGCGCGAACGCGATGTTCTCGAACACCGTTCGTTGCGGTAATAGTTTAAAATCTTGGAACACCACGCCAATCTTGCGCCTGAGCAGCGGGATATGCTTATCACGCAGGGTATCATAATCGATGCCACCAACAACAATCTTACCGCTGTCTGGCTTTTCCTCGCGCGTGAGGAGCTTCAGGAGCGTTGATTTACCCGCACCACTTGTACCAACCAGAATCACAAACTCTTTTGGCTCCACGAACAAGCTGATGCGATTAATCGCAGGTTGCCCCGGAGATCTTTTATAGGTTTTTGTGACACGATCAAGAAGAATCATATACTATCAGTATAGCACAAGCGGTGTTATCGGATAGAGATTATTCGTCAATTTCGAGTGAGTTAAGGATCTTACCGGCAGCCCTTTCCAGTGCAGGGTCGCTTGTATGAGCAGCTACCACAACAGCATAAAACGCTTCATCACCAAACACTACTAGGATGTGACCAGAACCAGACCGCTTGCCGTCTTTTTCGACATCAAAGGTAATCTTTCGAGCGTCAAATCCTTGGTACTCCGTCTCATCTTTGGTAAAATTCGCAATAGCATTACTGCTTGAGAATCCCGAAGAATCTGTCAGATTATCCTCGCTGAATGCATCGTCATAAAGTTTGACCATGTCGGCCCTGCTCATCACTGTCAAGGCATCCTTAATAGGAATTGATGTGACCATCATTTGAGATTGCTCGTCAGAGTCGGCATCTGGCTCTTTAAAGGCAACAGATGAGGCCGATTCTTCCTTTTCATACTCTTTTGGGACAAGAACAGAGTAATTATCACCCTTGTAGGATTCGAGCGCAATCGAGTTGAAGACAAATGCAAATAATACCCAGACAATCAGGCCAATAGCAACAAGGCCACCGACAGCTGCCACAATAAGAGTAATTAGCTTGTTATTATTCTTTGCTGGTGCAGGTGCTGGCCCAGTGCCAAAAACCGCAGGACCACCAACCGGTGGCTGCCGTGGCGGCACCGCCCCTTCGTCTTGGGCTGCTGGGGACGGCGGAAATGGCTGTGGCGCAATCGGCTGAACAGGATCTACTGGTGATGCTGGTGCTACCTGAGGTTCAGCTACTGGTACCGGTGTGGCCGTTTCAGGAGCAACAGATGGCTGCGGTTCAACGGCTGGTAATGGCTGTGATTCTGGTACAGGTACGCCAGGTGTTACGGTTGGCTGCTCTGGAGGCGTTGGCCCGACGGGTACTTGTGGGTTATCAGGTTGTTGTGGATTCATACTCTTCCCTACTCTTATTACTTACTTCCTTTATTTAACCACAACAGTATTGATAAATACAGGAAGCGCACCGCTATTGTTGTAAAAAGGCTTCAATAAAGCCATCGATCTTGCCATCAAGCACCCCTGAGGTGTCCTTGCTTTCAAACTTTGTGCGCGTATCCTTGACCATTTGGTACGGATGCAACACATAGTTACGGATCTGACTACCCCAATTAGCACTCTCACCGGCCTGAAGGTCGCCCAGCGTCTCGGCGTGTTGCTCGAGCTGTAGCTGTGCCAGCTTGCTGCGGAGAATTTTCATCGCCGTCTCTTTGTTCTGGATTTGGCTGCGCTCGTTCTGAATCGCGACGACGATCCCAGTTGGCAAGTGCGTGACACGCACAGCACTATCAGTCGTATTGACCGACTGCCCCCCATGGCCACCACTGCGATAGACGTCTACTTTCAGGTCTTTATCGTCAATCACCACCTCATCAGGTGCATCGATTTGCGGTAATATCTCAACCAAGGCAAAGCTAGTCTGGCGAAGGTTATCACTATTAAACGGGCTCAGTCGGACTAGTCGGTGCACACCATGTTCGCTGCGTAACTTGCCGTATGCGTATGGTCCCACGACCTCAATGACACTGGATTTTATACCCGCCTCTTCACCGGTAGAGCGCTCGACAACACTTGTCTGCATGCCTGTTTTTTCTGCCCAGCGCAGGTACATGCGCTCCAGCATCTCCGTCCAATCCTGAGCATCAGTGCCACCGACGCCTGCACTCAGCCGAATAATAGCATTATGATCATCATACGGACCGTCAAACATCAATTCTTTTTGACGTTCGGCAAACTCGGCCTCAAGTGCTGTAACCTGTCCTTCAAACTCTGCAAGGAGGCTGTCGTCCCCCAGTTCCATCAACTCAAGAATATCATTCACTTGTACTGTAATCGTCTGCCACGGAGTCACCATAGCCGCCAATGCCGCATGTGCCTGGGTCTTTTCCTGCGCGTACCGAGGATTATTCCATATTTCGGGTGCCGATATCTCCTCTTCGAGCGCCGCCAGCTGTCCGACCTTCTCATCAAGCCGTAGCTGCTTTGTTGCCGCACGCAGAGCGATTTGTAGGGATTCGACCCGTTTTTTTAGTGGTTGCATTACTTACAATTGTATCATTTGTGCGGGGTATTCGTATTCCCTGTCGAAATGAGATACAGGCACCTCAAACGGCAGGGGCGTATATCCGCGGGCCTGCGCCATATGATATGCCGAACGGAGCTCGTCGACCTCGCCGACGCACTCGAAAGGCTTCATGACACCGTCAATACCTAATAATCCTTTGAATACATCCACGAGCGATGGGCTTGCGAACAAATCCTTGCCGCCAAAGATCGACTGCAACTCAACACTTGGAAGAAACGGCGCGAATAGCACATACGAATTAGCACACTTCGGACACTCGCCGCACCACGCAAGCTCTGTATTATCTGCGCCCTGCCTGTAGTTAGCGACGTTACACGAGCTAAAGCGGTGGCCAAACCTATCCCATGCCCGTTCAACAAACAATTCTGCTATCTTCAGCTCGCTGTATTGACGAAGTGGTGAACCGACATGGATGTCCGGTGAGATATAACGCTGCACATATTCAGCGAACAATTGCTCTGCCCCCCATGTTTTCGACCATTGATGCGTCACCGCCAAGTCACCAATAGAGGCGTGTGGCTCTTCCCCCTCATGGCCAATCGCAGCGAGCACGTTGTTTTTGCCGTCGAGCACCGCCTGAACCAACGCAATCGAGAGGATAATGAACGTAATCGGAACGTGTCCGTTCTTTCCGCCGTCTTCGGCTGCACGGCGCAATTTTTCGGTATCGATATGCCGCTCGACGATTTGCAAGGGCCGTCCAATAGTATCAAGGACGGCAGGATGTCGCTGTCCGCTCGATACGTACAACGACGAAAAATCAGCTTGCTTATCGCGGAGCAACATTGCAACAAGCAGCGAGTCCTTGCCACCGCTTTGCAATGAAATACTACCGCTGCCGTCATACGGTAGTGCTGGCCCCGCCTTACCATTGGCCGTAAAATGTGCCAAATCATCCCGCGTCAGGTTATTCTCAAACGCAAATTGGCTCAAGCCTTCTTGGTAGACACCATTCAAAAACCCCGCCTGCCAATCGTCAATCGTATGCGCAGAGAACTGAACGCCCGGCGCAGGAAAGGTTTTGTAATACGATACGCCCATAAGAATAAACGTGAGAAACAACGCCCGATCAAGCACTGCCGGATCATAGTCCGACCCCACCGTAAACCGTACGCGTTCGGCGAATTCTAGACCGCCGTCAAAGTGATATCGGAACACGGCCTCGCCTGTACTAGGGTCGAAGATGTAGTCATCAAAGACAAATTGCCTCATAGTCCTTGTACGACGCTCCGGAATTGATCGCCCCGATCATAAAAATTCTTGAACATGTCAAAGCTTGCGCAGGCAGGACTCAGGATGACGATATCTCCAGGTGCCGCCGCCTGGCGCGCCAACCCAACGATTTCCCCCATCGTCTGAACATCAATGACTTGGACTGGCTGTGTCACGCCATTCTGACGCAAAACATCAGCGAGCTTGTGACGAATTTTTCCGATAATAATCAACCGCTTCACGTTAGGCGCATCTTTGATAACTTGCGCTAATTCCGTAAAGTCCGCCCCCTTATCAATACCTCCCAAAATGACAACTTCCGGGGCAGTAAATGCGCGGATCGCCGCTACTGCAGCTCCAGCGGCCGACGAAAAGCTATCATTGTAATATTGCACGCCGTCGAGCTCGCGCACTAATTCAAGACGATGCGGCAGACCGGCAAACGACCGCAATCCTTCGGCAATAATAGAGGGCTCTTTGACCCACGGCCAAGTTGCCGTTATCGCAGCCAGAGCATTCTCGAGATTATGCCGGCCAGGTAACAGTAGGTTATCTTCGTCACATAATTCAGTTTCACCGTAGTAAAACAAGCCTCCTCTTACATGCGCCGTATGCTCGGACGGATACGGGAGACGTTGGCCGGGCGAAAATTGCGCAATCTTTGTCGCATACACGTTAGCAGCGTTGTATACCACCCTGTCAGTCGTCAGTTGGTTGACTGCAATCTGTGATTTTGCCGTCACATAAGCATCAAAATCAGCATGGGTATCGAGATGGTCCGGCTCAATCATCAGCACGACAGCAACCTGAGGTGAAGTTTCAAGGTCCCACAGCTGAAAACTCGATAGCTCATAAACAACGATATCCTCGGGCTGAATACTCGGCAGCACTTCAAGCGCTGGCTGTCCAATATTCCCGACAAGATGGACCGTTTTGCCGGCCGCCTTCAGTATCGAGGTGATAAGGCTGCTGGTCGTACCCTTACCTTTCGTGCCAGTAACACCAATGATTGGCACGCTCTTTTCTGCGCACCTGGCAAAAAACTCGTTCGTTCCCGACCAAATTGTACCATCTGTTCGTATCTTCCGCGGCGCAAGGCTCGCAGTACGCACCACCATATCAAACCCGTCGAGCTTCTCAAACACACCCTCGCCTGTGATGACATTAGCATCGAGCGGCACGTCACCGGCCGGAATCTCGCGTTCATCAACAATCACAAGCTCGTTTTCAGGGTTATGCCAATAGGCATAACTTGATTTTCCTTCGGCACCATAGCCAGCAATTGCGATTCTCATATTAACCATTGTACTACGCGCATCGGAATACTTCTTCTGCTATGTTATGCGAACATTTGGCTCAACGTCTGATGATGCCGCATGTTGTCGGTTTTTTTCACATTGCCAATCTCGCCAAGCGTCCAAATCTTTGCAGCTAGAAATTCCCCAGCCAGCTCAATCATATGTTCACGTTTGATGGCGGCAATTCGTTCGCCCGCATTTGTGATAGGATCTATCGTGCCATCAAAGAAGTAGTCCCCTCCATACCAACCAGCTAGCGCACCGACTGTTTGTCCGCGCATCTGATAGTCACCCGTCAGGAATTGCTTTGTTTCTTCAAGTTCGTGTTCCGAGATGTCGCCCGCAGCAACTCGTTTAATCTCTTTGACAATCAATTCATAGAGCGCATCGGCGTTCTCAGGCCGAACCTGGCCGTAAAATTCCCAACTTGATGTGCCGTCAAGGTCAGTATTGGCACTTGAACCCATACCATAGCAGATACCCTCGGCGCGCGCCTTGCCCCATATCCTTGAATGCATCGTACCTGTCAGGATGTGGTTCAATGCCGACATCGCGACAAGGTCATCCGTTGAAAAGTGACGTCGAATCACCATCACAAAACCAAAGTTACTGTTCTCTTGGTCGGCGCGCTTTAATAAAACCGGTGGTGCAGCGTCAATCACATCAACACGTGGCTCAAGACGCTCGCCCCGCGGTAGTCGCCATGACTCGAGCAACTCTTTGACTTCGACCTCGTGCCCGCTAAAATCACCGGCTAGAACAAACCGCATATTGCGGTGAGTATGCGTCCGTCCATGGTGCTCAATAATATCATTGACAGTCACCGCATCGATCGTCGCAATCTTCTCGGTATCGAGCAGTGAATGTCCGCCCATCGCGCGGTTGATGTGTTGCCACATAACCCTCGGATTGTTGTGTGCCTGCCCAACGAGCTCTTCACGGACATTTCCCTTCTCTGCCTCAAGAATTTCGGGTAGAAATTTTGGCCGTGTAATGGCAAGCTGCTGTAGTTCAAGGATTCGGCGCCATTCAAACTGTGCACAGTCAGCATAGTAGTGCATGTTCGTGTCAAACGTACTGGCGTTGCTGAACGCACCATTACGACTAAATTCTTGGCTAAAGGCCTCCATCGTCGCGAACTCTTCGTTCGGACCAAATGCCATATGCTCCATCAAATGAGCCGTCTGGTGAATCTCGGGGCGCTTCGCATAATCATTGCCTGCCCTAAAATGAATAGTATAACTCATCACCGTACTATCAGGCACACTGACAATCAAACCGCTCGCACCCGTTGATAGTTTGAGCTCGTTGACAGTGTGACGAAGTGGCATGGTTATTATCCTTCAAATAGTTCGCGTATTGTTTCGTTGTATTCTAGCAGTTCTTGCTTGTCGCCGCTACTGACACCAGCCAGCACCCACGCATTGCCGTCAATAAACTGCTTGGCAACATTGACCATGCGATTACATGTTACTTTTTTGATGCGGTTCGGTACGTCATCATAGCTCTTGATTGACCCATCAGTAAAATACTTTGACGTATAAAAACCACTAATCTGTGCGACCGTTTGTGCACCCATCTGATGGCGGCCCAGTGCGTATGACTTAGCCGCTTCAAGCTCTGCCTCGGTCACCCTACCATCTAGTACTTGGCGAATTTCGTCACGCATCAAGGTGAATAGTTCACTGGCCGTGTCGTGATTCACTTGCCCCGTAATGTCCCAGCTGCTGTCAAATGGGCGGATACCGGCATAGGCACCCACATGATATGCCAGCCCCTTTGAGCGCGCACGTCCAAAGATTCGTGAGTGCATTGTACCCGTCAGGATGTGGTTAAGATAATGTAAGGCATCGAGGTCTTCATCACTCAATGTGTACGGCACCGTCAACGACCAGCCAAACGTGAGGTTGCTTGCATCCTTACGTCGTACCAGTGCAGGACCTGCGCTATGCAAATCGTCTTTGGGTACTTCGAAATGCTCGCCCTCTGGCAGTTCAAAACTCTCCAGTTCGCGCAGAATTGTCGCGCGCCGTCCATGCATTTTCCCTGCAATCACAAAGCGCATATTGCGTGTCGTATGTGTCCTCTTGTGATGCTCTCTGATATCACGAAGTGTCACGTTTGGAATCGTTGCAAGCGCTTGACGGAATGTCAGCACATCCTCGCCCAACAGCTGTTGGATACGCGGCCATAAGATACGATGATGATCGTTGAGGTAGTTCGTAAGCTCTGCTCGCACATTCCCCTTCTCGGCGACGAGTTCTGTCTCGTTAAATCTTGGCTGGCAAATTGAGAGCTTTTGCAATTCTAAGATGCGATCCCACTCAAAATCCGCACAATCCGCCTCATACACCATTGAAAAATCAGAAGTATAGGCGTTATGGTCGGCACCGTTTTTGGTGAATTCCGCCTCAAAATCGTGCTCGGTCTTGAACCGTGCATTGGCGCCGAACGCCATGTGTTCCATAATGTGCGCAACTTGCTCTATCTCAATCGACTTTGCAAACCGGTTGCCTGCCCTAAAATGAAACTGCATACTCATCACTGTTGCCTCAGGGATGTCAATAAGCAGCCCCCGAGCACCGTTCTTTAATCTAACTTCTTCAACTGTGTGATGCATAGAATCTACGTTTTATTTGCGGCCTTTTTTGCGGTTCTGACGCTGGGCTTTTTTCTTCCTTTGGGCAGTCTTTTTGGCGGCGTGTGCCTCATTGGCCGTTTTTGCCTTCTTCACCGTGAAGTCACCATCTCGGTTTCGCTCACCCTTACCTATTTCATTGACACCTTTCTCAACGGCTGACTCTGAAAGTCGCGTTAGCTCGGTATCATATTCATCATCTTGCGCCTGATCAACCACTGCATCATGTTTGTGAACATGGAAGACTGCACGAAGTATTTCTTCCTGCAGTGACCGCTGCAAGCTATCAAAAAGTTTTTGTGATTCACTGCGGTACTCAACCAACGGATCACGTTGACCCACACTCCGCCAGTGGATGCCTTCACGAAGATGCTGCATATTCTCAAGATGCTGCATCCAAAGGTTGTCGAGCACCACCATATACACCTCGCGCTCAACTCGACGAAGGTTCTCAGCCTCGAGCTCGGTCTCTTTTGCTTTGTATAGCTTCGCGACTTCCTTTTTGGCAAGCTCGTACCGAGCCTTGTCTTTCTTCTCGGCACCAATCGCCTTAATCTTCTTTTCTGATAGCGGGAAGATTGCTTCAAACTCTTCAGCAAACTTTGGATTATTCTTGCTTGGTAGCTGTGTTAAATCACGAAGACGAGCCTCAACCAGCCGGTCGATTTCATCCTTGATATTCTCACCCTCAAGAATCTTGCGACGAATCGTATACACAACTCGACGGTGTCGATTAATAACGTTGTCGTACTGAACAACATTTTTGCGCGTATCAAAATTATATCCCTCGACTCGCTTTTGCGCAGCCTCGAGTGTCTTTGACACAGCACTGTTCTGGATCGGCGTATCATCGTCAACGCCCAAACGGTCCATCAACGCTGCAATGCGCTCGCCCTGGAAGATGCGCATAAGATCGTCTTCTGTGCTGACATAGAACTGCGTCTCACCAGGGTCACCCTGACGTCCACCACGACCACGCAACTGATTATCAATTCGGCGTGACTCATGGCGTTCCGAACCAAGCACTACCAAACCACCAAGTTCCTTAACACCCTTGCCCAATTTAATGTCCGTACCACGACCTGCGATGTTAGTAGCAAGCGTGATTGCGCCTTTCTCGCCAGCCTTTTCGATAATCGCCGCCTCGCGCTCGTTATTTTTTGCGTTGAGCAGCTCGTACTTAATACCTTGCTTTTTCAGATAGTCCGCAATCAACTCGTTCTTAGCAATTGAGCCTGAACCGACGAGCACTGGACGGCCCTCGGTATGGTATTCCTTAATTGCCTCGGCAACCGCCTTAAGCTTTGCTTTCTCCGTCTTGAAGATAAGATCTTGCTTGTCGATACGCGCAATCGGCTTGTTTGGTGGGATCTGGATCACATCAAGGCTATAGATTTGTTGGAATTCTTCGGCCTCCGTAAATGCCGTACCTGTCATACCAGCCAGTTTTTTATAGAGACGGAAGTAGTTCTGGAATGATACCGTTGCAAGCGTCATACTCTCCTGCAAGACAGCAACGTTCTCTTTTGCCTCAATTGCCTGATGCAACCCCTCGTTGTAGCGTCGTCCTTGCATCAAACGGCCCGTATGCTCATCGACAATGATGACTTCACCGTCGCCCGTCACAACATAGTCCTTATCTCGTTTGAATAATGTCTGCGCCTTCAATGCCTGATCCATGTGATACACGTTACGGATATGGTCCGGTGAGTACAGGTCCTTGACGCCCAGCAGTTTCTGCATCTTCTCGACACCTTGGTCAGTGAGCGCAACGCTACGACGCTTTTCATCAAGGATATAATCTTCAGGAACCAACTTGGCAGCTAACTTTGCAAACTGATAATAACTGTCAGGGTTCTCAGCAGCTGGCGCGCTAATAATCAGCGGCGTACGTGCTTCGTCGATCAAAATACTGTCTACCTCGTCAACGATTGCAAAGTGCAAATCACGCTGGCGCAAAAGGTCGACTTCGTTCACCATGTTGTCGCGAAGATAGTCAAAACCGAACTCGTTATTCGTACCATAGGTAATGTCAGCAGCGTACGCTTCTTTTCGGGTCACAGGACGCAAGCGGCGCATACGCGCATCATCATGATTCTCATTATCGTAGTCTTTGTCATACACAAAACTCGCATCATTAATGATGACGCCCGTCGATAAGCCGAGAAAGTCATAGAGTTCACCCATCCAGCTGGCATCACGTTGCGCCAGGTAATCGTTAACTGTCACCAGGTGAACACCCTTACCTTCAAGCGCGTTAAGATAGACTGGCAACGTCGCCACCAGTGTCTTACCTTCGCCCGTCTTCATCTCAGCCACGTTACCGTCATGCAGGGCCATACCACCAATCAGCTGCACGTCGAAGTGACGCATACCGAGCACGCGGTCACTGGCTTCCCTGACAAGAGCAAACGCTTCGGGAAGAATCGTGTCAAGTGTCGTACCCTTCTTGTCGAGCTTCTTCTTGAGCACCGCTGTCTGTTCGCGCAACTCAGGCTTTTTCATCTTCTTGTACTTGTCAGCGAGGTCGTTAATCTCACCGACTCGTTTTTCAAGTCGCTTTAAGATCTTTTTTTGCGGATCACCAAACACCTTGGTCAGTGCTTTTTGTCGTACGTTATTAGCCATGCTAAGAGTTCCCTCGCTTATTCTCTGAAAATTCTGTAAAACTAGGGTCTAGTATACCCTGGTTTTGACAAATAATAAAGAAGGAATGAGGAGTTTATTGGCTTTCACGCGCATAGCTGCGTTTAAAGCGGCTTAGGATACGTCCCCGACCAAGATGAGGAATTGTCTCAGTCTTGTACCGGCGAAGTTGCCCTGCTAGTTTCGCTTCAACAATATCAATTGTCGCGAGAATATTACTAGAGGTATCTTTCGCGGCGAGAACCTTGTCGGGCACGCTGAGGATAATCTCAGCCTCGTACTTGTTACCATGAGACTTATCGATTTGCTTCAGTTTTACTTCGGCACTGGCACTCTTGCGCGCATGTCGTGGGAGATAGCGTTCCAGTCGTCCGATTTTCCGCGTCACATATTTGCGCGTCGCTTCATCGACATCATATTTGATACCGGTAATGTCAGTAATCTGAATCATTCTACCCTCCTGATGTTAGGTGCTTGTACCCTCATTATAGCATAAAAACTATAGTGTTTCGCGGCCGCCCATGTATGGACGGAGGACTTCTGGCACCGTCAGCGTACCATCCTGATTTTGGTAGTTTTCCAAGATCACGACGAGTGATCGAGCAAGAGACACAGCCGTACCGTTCAGTGTGTGCAACACCTCGACACTGCCGTCTTGACGGCGCACACGGATATTTAGGTTACGCGCCTGGAAGTCAGTACAGTTCGAACAGCTGGTTAATTCACGATAACTACCATCAACCGGAGACCAGTATTCGATATCGTACTTTTTGGCAGCCGGCGCACCAAGATCTCCCGCAGCAATATTAATGACATGATAGCTAATACCCAGTGCCTGCCAAAGCTCCTCCTCAATTGCCAAGATGCGCTGATGCATCTCGACTGACTGCTCTGGTAGCGTAAATGCATACATCTCTAGCTTATTAAACTGATGAACCCTGAAAAGTCCGCGTGTGTGCTTACCGCTGGCACCTGCTTCGCGGCGATAACATGGACTAAGGCCGGCATAGAGCAATGGCAGTTTGTCTTCATCGATAATCTCATCAGCATGGTATCCGGTCAGTGGAATTTCGGCCGTCGCGATGAGCGCCAAGTCCTCACCCTCAATCGCATACTCGTCCGATTGATCACTCGTGCGCGGCGCGAACCCTGTACCGGTCATTGTTCGCTGGTTCACCATGTGTGGCACCGTCATGTAGGTAAAGCCTTTTTTGGTGATATAGTCCAGCGCAAACTGCGTGATGGCGTTTTCTAATAGTGCCAAATCACCCTTAAGATAGTAGAACTTTGCCCCTGCTACCTTGGCGCCCCGTTCAAAGTCGACCCAGTCACGCTCCAACGCATAGTCCAAATGATCCTTTGCACCAGTTTTTTGTTCACCAAATACTTTTATCTCAACACTATCCTCTTCGCCACCAAGTGGCACATCGTCAGTAATAACATTTGGAACGCTATGAAGAAATTGCTTGTATTCAGCCTCAAGATTCGTTAAATAGCCCTCTTGCTCGGCGAGCTCGATCTTGATCTGCTTGCCCTCATCAATCAAGCCTTGCTCGGGCTTGCCGCCCTTCATTTTTGCAGCGTTCTGGTTACGGCGCTCACGCAAGTCGTCGACTCGCTGCTGTAACGCGCGACGATCATCATCAATTTTTAACAGGCTGGAGATATCAACATCGTATCCTTTTGCTCGGGTTGATTCTTGGACTTTTTCGGCATTGGCACGAATATAACGAATATCTAACATGCCTCCATTGTACTACGAAGAAAGCATCGTGATAAGATAAAAGACACATGACGGAGCATGTACTAGCCACCACAGCAAACGAGACGGAGCTCGATGAACGTGAAATCACTCTTCCTCAGCAGCTCATTCTCACACCCCGTCTTATGAAATAACACCGGCCAGCAATAGCACAAGTAGAACACCCCCCAAGGCAAACCGGTACCAGATAAAGACACTGAAACTGTGACGAGACACAAATTTCAGCAACCAATCAATACATACTAGCGCAACGACAAACGAGACAACCGTACCAATACCAGTTGCTACCCAGCCGACTCCAGCGCCTATTTCTTGGTGGTGTGCTGCAATCTGCAGGACGGCCGCACCGAAGAGCGCCGGAATACCCAAGAAGAATGCAAGACGCGTGGTTGTGACACGGTCAAATCCTTGTAGCAACCCTGCTGCCGTTGCAGCGCCCGAGCGTGATACGCCGGGAATTAATGCTATTACCTGGATAAGACCAATGATCACCGAATCCTTTTTTGCCATTGATGTTTCCTTGCGATTCCGCGACCCCGCCTTGTCGGCCCACCACAAGACAAACGTGAATCCTATCATACCCGTCACCATCCACCATAGACTTCGTACCGCCGTCTCAACAAAGTCTTGCAGAAAGACGCCAGTTATAACAATAGGTAATGATCCGATTAACACCAGCCAGCCGAATTTATAATCAAAACTTTTGCGTTTGCTTTTATTAACAAGTCCTGCAAAAAATGCCTTGGCTGTCCGCCAAATATCTTTCCAGAAATAAATGATTGCCGCCATGATCGCCCCTGCTTGGATAATTGCGCTGAACGCTACAATACTCGGGTCAGTCGACGAATACCCAAACAGGCTTGTAAAAAACCCGATATGTGCCGTACTTGAGATAGGCAAGAACTCGGTAATGCCCTCGATGATACCAACAATGACAGCTTGCCACCACTCCATTACTATTCAGTCCTCAAGGCTTCGATTGGATCAAGCTTTGCCGCTTTGCGGCTTGGCAAGATACCCGATACCACTGCCACAAACATCAAACCACCAATGATTGCCGCAAATGACCATGGCTGAAATATCAGCAAGTGTGAATCGCCAAGGCTTAGTGTATCGGATATCCACGGATTTGCCATCGTTCCAGCTAGCAGCGCGACACCCGATCCCAGTGCACCACCCAAAAATCCAATCCATGCAGCTTCAAACTTGAACAATCGGCCCACATCGCGACGTCGCATACCCAATGCCTTCATCAGGCCAATCTGCTGCGTACGCTCGAGAACCGAAATGTATTGCGTGTTGATGATACCAAATACGCTCGTCAGGACCGCTAGCGCGCCAAATCCGATCAGGATGCCCATCAGTACGTTAATGAACTGGAACAGAAAGCCCATCAGATCCTCGGCAGTCTGTGCGTCATACCCCGCATCAATCACCGCCTGTTTGACATCCTCGGCGTTTGCTTCGTCGTTCGCCATCACCGTTGCACCCACATATGCTTTCGCGAGCGGTGTACCCTCGACACTAAAGTCGTACATTTCTGCTACCGTCGCACGACTGGTCTGTAAAGTTGTACTGCCCACTGCAGACAAGATAGAGCTCTTGATAATTGCTCGCACCTTCAGTGGATACATCTTTTCTTCACCAGTCGCTGCATTTGCCATCGCAACATTAACAACCTTGCCAATTGATTCTTCGGCCAAAGGTAGTCCTAACACCTCAGCAAAGGCAGACGGTAGTATTACCTCATCCTCCTTGATATCACCCGGTACGCCTGCGAGCACCTCAGACTTTATCGCTGCATTGTATGGCTCGAGTCCTGCCTGGTATTTCTTCTGGCCCTCACGAGTGATGTAGAGTGCCGAGGCATTATAGATTGGCGTCACCTCTGCGACATTCTCAATTTTTTCAAGCTTTGCAAGGTCATCTTCGGTCAGCATTTTCATCGACGCGCCACCCCCAAATTGCATGGCTGGCCCTTCGACATATTCCTGCGGCTTAGTAAAGTCCATGCTTCCCTCATCCATCTTCGGCTGGACATAGAGTTCGCGCACGTCAGTGTTGCTGCTGATGATATCACTAGCGTATTGTCGACCACCGGCACCGGCTGCAAGAGCCAATGTAATCGTAAACGCACCGACACCGATCGCAAGACTTGTTAAGAGTGTCCTTGCTTTTGCCTGACGCAGGCTTCGTCCTGCCCGCCTAATAGTATCTGCTAACTTCATGTATCCTCGTCGTACCTTTCCTCTTGCACCTAGTGGTGTTTCTCTTATGTCTATTCTACACTACGTCCTGACAAAACGTGTTCCGATTTCACCTGCAAGTACCTTTCCTATCGCACCATCAACACGACCATCGGCGATGAATGTTTCGATACCCGCTTCGGCCGCTAGTTTTGCCGCCCGCACTTTCGTTGCCATACCGCCACGGCTATGCCCGTTCGCTGCCTCTCCAGCGTAACACTCAACCGCAGCAATGTCCGTCACGTTGCTCACCAACGTCGTCGCATCATCCCGATCGGTCCGCAGCCCATTGATATTTGTCAGTAGGACCATTTTTACCGACCGAAACAACTCTGCCCGCGCGCATTCTACCGCAATTGCCGCCGCCAACGTATCATTGTCGCCGAACTTTATCTCGTCGTCGCTAATGGTGTCGTTCTCGTTGACTACAAACACATCTCCATGCGACAGGCAACAGCTCATAACGCCTAACGCCTTCGTCCGCATGGCTTCGGTATGAATTTCTCTTTTAGTCAGCAGTGTCGAGCTGACCTGTTCACTGCCAATCGACTGTTTCCACTGCTGCACAACACTATCCCAACCACGAGCCGCGTACCGCTGCAACTCAAACACATTATCGATATCCCCTCGACGCTTTTTCTCACCCAATACACCTGCAGTAATCGCACCCGACGACACTAAGATAACCCCTGTGGTAGCGCCAGATAACGCGCGGACCTCACGCCCAATCCTCTCGAAGGACTGTTCGTCCAACGCTTCACGACCGCCCGTCGTATCAGCCAACACATTCGTGCCCACTTTTACAATAACCAAGTCTTTTTCTGTCTGGTAATACATTTTGTTCTCCTCTCGTCAGCTCATGGTCTAGACGCACAAACGCCCCTTGGCTGGGGCGTTGACCTGACTTTGGTTAAATATATTTACTCGCTAACGTACCCCAGCTGCCATGTAGGTGTGGGTGCGGGGGGTGTAAGAAAAGTAAATGCCTGCATTATTATTGAACCTTTTTCGTCACTCGTCGTGTCACCTTGGCGGCCTTCACGTCAGCCTGTTCAATCGACTCAATCTTACCATCTTTAATATTGACCAGCATATCGCATTTAGCTGCCAGCTCTGGATCATGCGTCACGATAATCAGCGTTACGTTCTTTTGCTTGTTATAGCCAAACAGCAATTTTTCAATCTTATCGCCAGTCACACTGTCAAGGTTACCTGTTGGCTCGTCCGCAAAAATGATACTTGGTTCATTAGCAATTGCCCGCGCAATCGCCAGACGCTGCTTTTGTCCACCAGACAGGTTACGTGCCTTACTTTTTGTCTTGTCTGTTAGCTCCACTGCCCTTAGCGCCTCATCGACACGTGCTTTGCGTTTGCCGCGAGAAACACGAGCAATCTCAAGCGGCAGGCTGACATTGTCATAGACACTTTCATTGCCTTGCACGAAAAAGCTTTGGAATATAAACCCAATCTTCTCGGCACGAAAACGATCAACCGCCTTTTGCTTGAGTTTTAGGATATTCTGGCCATCAATGATAACCTCGCCCTTCTCTGGGCGATCGAGCCCGCTCATCGCATGCATGAGTGTTGACTTACCACTTCCGGATTTACCAAGAATCGCCACACTCGCGCCTTTTGGAATCGTCAAGCTCACATCATCAAGTGCCACAAAGGCATTTTGCTTTTTACCATACGTCTTTGTAATATGTTTTACTTCAATCATAACTATCCCCAGTATATCCTACTCTGTCCTTAATGCTTCAATCGGATCTAATTTTGCCGCTTTTCGCGAGGGGAACCATCCCGACACAATCGCCACAACCATCAGCCCGGCAATTAAGACACCGCTCAATAGCCAGTCCATCTGCAGTAATTGCGTGCCTTCTTCGAGGTCGAGTGCATCAGCAATCACCGGATTAAGCAACGTCACGAGGAACGCCAACACCACGCCGATAGCTCCACCGAGGAAGCCAATCCACGCTGCCTCATAGCGAAACAGTTTGCCAATATCCTCAGCACCAGAACATGGATGGGTTTGAACGCACGCGAATTATTGAATTGTTGCTATGCCGCGGGCGCAAGCCGCTCGGCATTTGCCGACAGTAACGACACTCGTATATGTTCGATCAAGGAGGCTTTATCTTGCTCCTTCATCGTTGCCAAGAAATAGCCGTCGGTACGTGTCGCGACATCGTCCTTAAGGGCCCGAATTTTTGCTTGCTGCTCGGAACCAAGTAATGCCATGGCGTTTGGCTCATCATCTAGTATGCGCATAATAATATCATCAGTCGACTCGGCTACTACTTCACCATTTGCTGGGTCGATGCGTGTCACCGTCTCACCCTCGGTGTCAGCCGACACCTTTTCAGCAAATGCAACATACGCGCCAATCTCGGCAATTACATCGTTCGGTGCAGATTCGGCGCTACCATATTGACGTCCCACCTCACCGAGCCAAGCACCCACTTTTGAGGCGACTGACGGTGGGAGATGTTCGAACGGCGTTGTGTCGCCGCTTCGCATCGCTTTGTCTAATTCCGAGGCAATTGCAGCATTACGGGCATCCCGACGGTCCTCATTGCTTAACCGGCCAGAATCTTCATCCTGACCATCCAGCAGTGCCTCAGCCGTCGTCTTGTTCATAGCTTCTCGCTGTGACACGCTTTGCTCGGGAGCATCCAAGCCAACATCAGCAAGTACTTCGTTGGCACCTGTCTGAACCTCTTGCGCATCTCGATACAACCCAGCCTCATCGATACGCTGCTTGCCAAGCTCGTCAAGATACGGATCACCATCAACCGCCCTGGCGACCTGTTGATTATCGATGCGTGGTGTCAGGTCCTCGACAGCAATCTCGCCATCACTTTCTTGCGAAGATTCAAGATTGCCATACAGCGTATCATTCCATGCATTATGAAGTTCGCCCCGTGCCTGCACCGCCTCACCTGACAACTCACCACTTGCCCGGCGCTGTTCGGGAGAGTATTCACTGAAGTTGGGGTCTTGCTGTGATGTCATGTTTGTTTTATCAAGTTATAATTCAATCATAGCATAAGCTTGATGAAAAGTCAACTCTACTTCACAACCCGCGGATCATCACCAAGTTCCAACAACTTACGCGTCAACCGTTCGGTCGTAAGTCCTGATACGTCAATTCCTTGATGCAGAGCGATCATATAACCTTGAATAATATGTTTCAGGCGCTTAGCATCCCTGTTCCAAAAGCCACTGATCTGAAAGTGGTCAGTACTATTCATCACACGGGTCGAGATCGTCAATGACCCAAATAACAACCCAATGTGCGCCTGAACGTTCAGAATATCCTCAATACGGAGTGTCACGACCTCGCGTGACCAGAGCGATTGCCACAATGTAATCGTTACCTTCATGCGGTCAATGGTGACGGTGTCAGGAAAAAGATTGTACGGCAAAATGACCGTCTTTGCGCCCGCCAGAATCTCTTGCGACTGTTCGACAATCTTGTGGATATGATCAGGATTGCGTTCAAAGAACTTGCGCTCGGCAGTGTCACCATCAATTAAGTCATGCCTGAACGTGTCGATGACATTCGGACTGATCTTGCATGCTTTTGCCGCTGATCGTCCCATCAGGCGGCTTTGACGCAAAAGTATCTCGTATTGCGTTGGTCTTGACGCTGGGCCATACCCCATCCACCCTTTCGATTGATATAGAGATTCTGAACTACTCATGTCGCCCTCCTCCATATATTGTGTCTACTATTATAGCATACCGCTACGGGTGTAGTGCAAGCGCTTTTATAATCCCGATGACGGCTACGAGGAACCATACGCCGTTAATAACGACAGGCTGCCAATTGCGCTTTGGTATGGATGATACCACTACGCCAATTGCGCCAAATACATTCATGATGCTGTACCAGATATTCTTAACATCCATCAGCCCAAACGTATTCAACATAAACGCCCCCAGAATCAGGATGACACCGCCCCAGCCGATACTCTCGATAATGACCTTCTTATTCATACGTACCCCTACCATTTATCGCGACTATACTTTCGTTTGTGACGCGGCTGCCATCCACGACGGCGGCTTTCGTGCGGCTTGTGGTTCCCTGCCTGCGAGCGACCGCCCTTGCGTTCAAGCTCGACACGAAAATCTCGGCCCAGATATGTCTCGGGTTCAGCCGCCTCTAGCAGCATCTTTTTGTCGCCAGACTCTAGCTGCTGTAGGTTCGTGATCCATGGAGATTTCGTCCGCACATAATGCTGCACTTGGCTACGCGTCACGTTTGGCACGTTTCGGTTGTAGCGCCCCAGGATGCGTAGCTCTCGCTCTACCCTGCTGTGTGCCCAGTCAGTAAACGCATCGACGAACTGTCGCTGCGCAGTGGGCGTGTTATCAAGGATCGGTTCGGCCGGTCCCTCGAGGACAATCTTGCCAAAGCGGACCCGCTGACGACTCGCAAGGCCGCCAAGACGTGGGTCATAATAAATCTCCGGTTTGCGGGTACCAAATCGTTCAGGTGACAGTTCAAGCAGCCACGTCGTAGTAACGACAGTGACATTCTGTAAAAGATGCAGCGTACTTAGTTCGCCACCCCTCATCGGCACCTCAAGGTCAAACGGTGTCCCCGTCACCAACCGCGCACCTCGTACCACCGAGCTACTCGATAGTTCACGTTGCTGGCGTGTCGTCACATGTTCATACTCGCCATGATCATCAAGCGTCCATAACTGATGAATCTGCCCGGCGACGATAGCTCGCATCAACTGTGCTGCCTCATCGGGTGTAATCGCCGTCAGTTCACCCTGTTCGAGACCTAAGTCACGATGAAGGCGTTCAATAACCTCTTCGGCTTTGTCGATATTTTTCGCAAGTATTCCTGTCACCTCGTACATATCAGGGGGGATGCGTGGTAGTGCCACGAAGACATCATACTGTGCCAACAAGTCCGACTGCTTTTGGGTGACATACACCTGCCAACCGATATAGTTTGCTCCACCTCTGACAATGCCCCCAACTTCCTGAATAGCAATAATGGTTGCAAGCTTCGATTGAACATCAGCACTGCACCCTTCTGCCTCAACAAGCATACGGGCATAGCTTGATTCAACCGGGAATCGCTCCATAGCGCGGCCTGTGTTCGTAATCTCGCCGCGCGGTGTCAGGGCGCCCAGCGATACAAGGGTATGCTTGGCGCGCTTGATCGCCCCGTGCGACGGATCATGATAGAAATCCAGGGTTTCGATATCGATACCAATGCTCGCCAGCCGCAGCGTCAGCCGGTCAATATGAGTACGCATAATCTCCGGAATGGCGTACTCTGGGCGATCCTAAAACGGCAAACATGGCATAACGTCGTACGGCGCCAATATATACTCACCAGGCTTAGTGCGGCCTGCTCGTCCCGCGCGTTGCAGACAATCGGCCTGGGATATTTGCGCGATAAACAACCCTTCAACACCGCTGCGCACCTCGGCGCGGCGTTCTAATCCGCTGTCGAGCACCATGTCGATATCGTCAATCGTCACGCTTGTCTGCGCAATATTGGTCGCAAGGATAATCTTGCCGTGAGGATACCCGGCAAAGGCCTTCTGTTGCATCTCAGCCTCAAGCTGGCTATGCAGAGGAATAATTGGCACGCCTGCCTTTTTGGCTTTTTCTTCAATCGCCTCAGTCACATTCTGAATCTCGCTTTTACCAGGTAAAAAGGTCAGGATATTATGCTGAGGCTGTTCGAGCTGCCGTAGTAATTCATCAATAATGTCGCTGCCCCGGCGCTTGGTCACTTCAAAATGGCGACCCGGGATTTTGATGACCGCGTCTGTCTCAAAATAGTCCGCCAGGGCTTGATCGTCCAATGTCGCGCTCATCACCACCACCTTGAATGTAGGGTCTTCTTCGGCACGACGCTTTGCCCACGCCACCAGCACTTCCATGTTCTCGTTCCATTCATGCACCTCATCCAATACCAACACCTGACGATCGGTAGTGCCGCTGCCCGTCAACTCTCGCACTAACTGCAGTCCATCCGTACAGTATAAAATTTTTGTTCGGCCACTATCATCACGTTCGTGCGCCGTGCGATAGCCAATAATCTCGCTGCTGTCCTCGGTGTTGCGTTCCGCCCACTCTTCGCGTACGCGGCGCGCCAGGTTCCGTGCCGCGAGGATTCGTGGCTGCGTCACAATCACCCTGGTATACCCGTGCTCGGCCAGGTATTGCGGCACTTGCGTACTTTTACCTGCCCCTGTTTCAGCCGTCAAAATCACTACCTGATTGACATCCACCGCTTTGCAGATTTTACTTCTGAAATCAATCGTTGGTAGCTGATTGAAATTTTTTATGCTCGTCCCCATTTGCCTCATTATAACACTTATGTATGAAAGAGCCTGCCCTAATAAAAACTGTTAGCTTTCTTGTCGCTCCTCAATTTATTCTCAGGTAAAACACAGATTCGTCTCGTACAGTTATCTTAGTAGAGCGATGTATAAATACAAGATATAAGGAGAACTTCACCCATGAACAACCCAACCCATAAGCGAATTATCATCATAGCGGGCATAGCGATATTACTGCTTGGCCTTGGAGGCGGTGGATACTATTGGTACACGCAATCACAAGTGGACACCAATAGTACCGGCCGGTCTGCGGATACCACAACAGAGAGTGAGAGCACCGACTGGGACGCCCTACCAACAACTGAGATGACACTATCAGACGAGCCGCTGGCTATTACCTCGGCCGGTACCTACATCCTCAGCGGCTCGACCAATGCTGGCGTTACCGTGAACAGTAATGGTAATGTACGACTACTGTTAAATGGCACGGCTATTAGCAACACCGACGGTACTGCAATCACCATTGAGAAGGCGAACCTTGCGGTCATCGAAACGGCGAGCGGCAGCCAAAATACACTGACCGACAGTGCATCGCGTAGCGACGAGGATCATGATGCTGTTATCTACGCCACGGGTGATGTCACGTTTGCCGGTAGTGGCACACTGACGATCGATGCCCAGTTCAAACATGGTATCATGAGTACCCGCAACCTCACTATCGACAGCGGTACCTACACCATCACCTCAAATATAGGCAACGCCATCAAGGCCGACCTCAACCTCACCGTCAATGATGGTACCATTACCGTCCCCAACAGTGAAGAAGGCATGGAAGCACCGCTTGTCACGATTAACGATGGCACGATCGATATCTATGCCACGGATGATGGCATTAACGGCTCGGAATCAGACCTGAATTCCAGCCCTGTCATCACCATCAATGGCGGCACTATCACCGTGAAGGTTGCCGATGGCGACACCGACGCCATCGACTCTAACGGTGACTTGATTATCAATGGCGGCACTATTAACCTGGCTGGCCAGTCAACGATCGACTTTGACGGTAATGGAGAACTGAATGGCGGCACCCTGATTCTTAATGGCCAACAAGTCTCGGCACTGCCCGCCCAGATGATGGGCGGCGGACACATCAGTAAACATTAAGAGGTGACATCACGGTGGCGAAACACTGCCAAGCCGATAACAATCAGCCCGACAGCAATCGTGGTAATAACAGCAAGCGGTTGCCATGCAATAGCTTCAACAGGAGACATAGCGACATGTTCCATGATAGAGATATCCATCACCACTCTGTCGAGCTTGATGATCGGTCCGAGCCACAGTGCAAACGCAACAAAGCCGAAATACAGCCATGCCACGGCGCCTGCAAGACGTGGCAACAACCCAAACAGCAACACATACAACCCCATAAACACCAGCATCACTGGCGCGTAAGCAAGCCCAGCAAGCACGTACTCCCATACATCAACCGTCAAATCAGACAGCGTGTTGACGCACAGCGCCAGCACCAGGCCGGTCGCAGCCAGCATGATGCTGCCGCCTATCGCAACCACATCAAAATGCATACCGAGCCATTTCAATCGTGAAACCCTGGTTGCGAGTACGCTCTCAAGACGACCACTTGCCTCTTCCCCGCGCAGCTTACCCAACCCGTGAACTGCATAGGCGAACACCATCACGCACACGATTGCCAGCATCATCGACAAAAACGCAGCAGTCAGTTCATCAGAGCCGGAGATAGCCAGCATCTGGCTGATACTGTCATTGTTACTGTATATTTCGCTCATCTGTGGCACCAACATACCAATCGTCGCAGCAAGAACCAATACCGCAACGAACCACCCAATAAAGATATTCTTTTGTAGGTACAGCGTTAGCCCGAGGGGTGTCCCGAGCAGCCGCGAAGCCCGCCGTCTGCCCTTGCGGCTCGGCAACAGGCCGGCACCGACATCGCGCCCGGCTAGTAATATAAACCCAGATGCGATTGCTACCGCCACGAATCCAAGCGAAATAAGCAGGGGCGACCACTCGGACTCTGTCAGTGGACGTGTAGCCTGCAACCACCCAAAAGGACTGAGATTACTCACCCAGTGAGGCTGCAATAATCCCGAATTATCTGCTTTGCCAAGAAAATCACCAATGCCTCGCACGACAAAGCTCGCGCCGATCAGCCCTGCCAAAATGCCATTCGCACTGCGTCCACTCTCAACCAATTGCACGACCACCGCAGCAATCGCCGCCCACACAAAGCCTACCGTACCCATAGAAATGGCAAACAGCCACGACTGCTCTGCACCCCAGCCCGTATCCATCACATTCATCCCAAGTCCCAGAGCAATCGTTATCAGTACGTTCACCCCCAGCGCCACTATCAGCACCGCCACAAGGCTCGATGCACGATGAACCTGGCCAGACAGCAACAGCTCCTGCGCACCAATTTCTTCGTTATGACGCGTATGGCGTACAACAAGCAGTGTATTAAGGAACGCAATCGCCAATCCCCACCATAGCAGTGTTTCAAGTGTCATCAACGACCCAAAAGTCGGCCCGTCCATCGGCCCTGTCATGAAAAGCCCCGCTGGATTCGCAGCAAGGGTCGCATACATTACCTGTAGACTTTCCTTGCTGCCATAGACATCGCGCAGCAGCGGTATCATCGCAAGCAGTCCTAGCACAAAAATACCGATCCACAGCGGCAATTTAACTCTGTCGCGCCTGAGAATGAGACGAATCAGTGTCAGGAGGCCACTCACGCGCTATTTCTCCTCGTACTTGCTAAGGAAGAGCGCTTCAAGGTTGGCATGCTCTTGCTTTAGCTCGGTCATTGTATAGATACCTTCTGTTTTACCCTCACGGATAATTGTCACGCGGTCACAGAGTGCCTCGACTTCGCTGAGAATATGGCTTGAAAGCAGCACCGTCTTCCCCTGGGACCTCAGTGCGCGGATTTCCTCCTGAAACACCTGCTCCATCAGCGGATCAAGGCCGCTGGTTGGCTCGTCCAGAATATACAGTTCGACGTCGCTCGCCAGTGCTGCGACCAATGCCACTTTTTGGCGGTTACCCTTGGAATAGGTGCGGAATTTTTTGGTCGGATCAAGTTCGAACCGGTCGAGTAGCCGCGCTCTCCTTGCCTCGTCCAACCCACCACGAAGACGCCCCAAGATATCAATAATCTCACCACCCGTTAGATTCGGCCAAAAGCTGACATCGCCCGGCACGTACGCCAAGTGTTTATGCAGCTCCACCGCATCCTTCCATGGATCTTCACCAAACAAACGCACTTCACCACTCGTCTTTTTCAGTAGTCCCAACAGTACACGAATCGTCGTACTTTTACCGGCACCATTCGGCCCCAAAAAGCCATGCACCTCACCCGAACGCACACTCAGACTAAAACCGTCGAGAGCCACGGACCGCCCAAACTTTTTCGTTACGTTCTGTATGTCGATGATTGTACTCGCCTCAGCCACGCTCTACCTCTTAGTTATATGCTTATGCCTTTAGCATAGCATAAAGAGGTGAGGTAAACGAGCTAGCTTACGCGTTAACGTTGCGCTCGGCGTCGACGTCAAGCCCAAGGTGTTCGTAATACGTCTCTGATGTAGGAGTCGCTTGCCCCTTGATGGGTCGCCCACCCGCCTGCTGCCTAACATGATTAATCAAGGCCCGACCAACACCGCCGCCACGCTCGGTCGGCATCACTGCTAGATACGAAACCCATACCCTGTCGGGTGTTCGGTTATACGAAATCATACCCGTAATCTCACCCTCTTCGGGATCACGATGGACAGCTACTTCATCACCGCCAAAGTTATCAAGCCAATCAAACACGTCATCATCAGACAGTTCCGCGCCAGCCCTCTCGTCTTCCGTCAGGCTTGCCAGATACAAGACACGCAAGTCCTCTTTAGACAAGTCATCAGGGCTATAGATCGCCTGCGAATCAGGTAACGTCGGATACTGCTCAATGCTCATATAACTATTATAGCATAAACATTATAAAAATGCAATGACCGCAACGATCAGCTCGGTGCCTGCCTACCGGCCGCCAAAGCTTCCGCCGCCGCCACCACCGCCGGAGAATCCTCCACCGCTAGAAAAACCGCTGCTACCCGAACTAGTGCTAGGCGGCGGTACAAACGACGCTGCAGCCGTACCGGTAAAGGTTGATAACGCGCTGCCGAGGGCTGCCGCGTTAAATACGCCGCTGGTACCACTGTACCAGTCTGGTGTTGTATCGACAGCACCATAGGCCAACTCCAATGTTTTTGCCCAGTCCTTTTCGATGCCGAATAGCACCGCGTATGGCAACACGCGTTCGTATAGCCGAATCATTTGCTGCTGGTCATTCGTGTCAATTGGCGTACGCTCGGCGCCCCCAGGGCTTTGCAATATCTTCAAGCGGTCCGCCTCAGCCACCTTCATGTACATCTCAAGGCCCTCAAGATACTCCCGCGTTGCCACACCTTGGGACGTGAGCGGGTTCTTAGTTTTTGCCATCAATGCCGTACCGGCAAACATAATTGGCCACGTGATAAACGGTGTCGCAAACAACGCCATCCAGGCAGGGTCTTTTTCCATACCACCAGATAGCAGTGACACGACAAACACCGCGCCGAACGGCACCATTGCCCCAAGCGTCAGGAACACAGTGGCAATCTTTTTGGAACGCTTACCACCCAGAGGTGCCTGGCGATACCCTCGATCAACTGCATCCAGACCCGTCGCCTTGTCTCGTGCCGACCGCAGCAAGGCACCAACCGAATAATCGGTCGACGACAGCGTATAGGTGCCACCAGCTGTCAGTTTGGTTGTGGCTCGCAGCACTGCTTCCTCATCAGGATGCAGCCCTTCAGTCGAGAGAAGCTGCAGTTGGTACGTCGGCTTGTTACCAGCTGACTGTTCGACGATTCTAATCTTGTGCCGTACTGCCAGATCAATCAGCTGAGCTGGAATCGCCGCTTGCTCGCGGCCTTTGATACCACTCGCCTCCAACACAGACATACCTTGAGGTGGCAAGTACTGCGGTACAATAGTGCCCGTCCCGACGGGCTCGTGGCGGCGCGAGAACCGCAGCCTCAGTGCCATCACGAGTCCAACCAGTGCAGTTATCAATGATCCGACAGGCAGCCCAAACGTTTTGAGTACCTGCCACGGGTCGGTACGATAGGGCGCAAAGCCATCCGGGGAAAATTTCATCAGCATCGTGACATTGTGATACGGTGCAATTTCTCCCGACGACGAGAACGTCACGCTCGATCCATTATCATCAACTTGGCATCGCGTCGTCGCGCCCTTCCCCCCTTCGTAGCACAGAGTTTCACCGGTGAACAAGCCGCGTACCGAATCATCCAGGTGGACCGTGCCCTTGACATATCCAAATGACTGCGGCGAAGAAGTGCCGACTGTATCCCAGTATAGCTCTTGATATGTATCAGAATCGCGAATCACATCACGCAAGGTATACGTCAGCTCGTAGGTCTGGTTGCCTCGCACATAATTGTCATCACCCGTCTCGACAATCCATTGGCCATTGCTGCTATACTGACGATAAATTGGCTCCGTAGCACCATTGCGCTTGAGAGATTCAACCTTAACTGACACCGAATGGTCTTCGTAGGTAGACGGGATACCTCGAATCACGCCTTTGTTTCTATCGTAATCAGGGAATTCGGCTGTAAATGACTCGACCACTCGCATGACTGCCCGGCCATCAGTATCTCGAGAGAGGTAATAATCGCCTTCAAATTCACGAAAGGTAAAGTCGTTCAAACTGGCCGATGCTGCTTGCGGCATCAGCAACACTCCTACTACTATCCCCAATCCCGCGAACAAAAGAATAAGCCGTTTCATACCACCATGGTAGCAGAAATTGTTATATTATAGATAGTAATGATACGACGTGGTGTGGCGGTGATTTTCTGGGCAATGGCGGCCAGTATCGGTTTTGGGGCTATATTAGGAGCAACTGACACCGAGAGCCGCCTTATTTCGGTCTATGATCAGGGTGCTGACTATAGCTTTTTGACAAAAGAAACGACCATCGGTGCAGCCCTACGCGAGGCGGGTATCACATTAGATGACCGTGATAGCGTTGAACCATCACGCGAAGAAGAGTTAGTTGCCGCGACCTATCAGGTCAACATCTACCGTGCCCGCCCTATCATTGTCGTTGACGGCCCTGTCCGCCTCAAGATTCTCTCCGCACATCAAACCGCCGAGCAGATTGCGAGTGACGCAGGTATTCCGTTGAAGGACGAAGATCGCGCCGACTTTTCATTGGCAACAAATTTTACGAGTGACGGTGCCGGGCAAATTCTGACGATCTCGCGAGCCCGCGAGATTACTCTTGATCTTTATGGCAGGACGACACCGCTTCGTACCCAAGCGGCAACCATCCAAGAGTTATTAGAAGAAAAGAACATCACCCTCGCCGCACCAGACCGGCTGTCCCACCCCACCACGACACCCATTCACGAAGGTATGTCGATTCGCATATGGCGTGAGGGTGTACAGACGCTCAGTGTCGAGGAGGACATTGCGCCTCCCCTGCGACTGATTTACGACCTCAACCAGCCATTAGGATACCGAGCAGTGCAGTCTGCAGGCACCGTTGGCCTTCGCACCATTACCTACCAGGTAGAAATCCGCGATGGCGAGGAGCTATCACGCGTGCGCCTGTCAGCCGTCACCACCCGTGAACCGAAAGAGCAAACTGAAGTGATTGGCCTGCGCAACGATGGCCGCGGACTGACCGCGGCCAAGGGCGCGCAGTATTTTACCGACAGCCGCGGTGTTTCGCACCGCGAGACGTATTATGATCTGCCGATGAACGTCGTTATGTCTGCCTGCGGCCAGGGCGGCTATTACACCGTGCGTCCTGATGGCGCCAAGGTTGATCGTGACGGATATGTCATCATCGCCGCAAATTATGGTAACTACCCACGCTGTTCTGTTGTCGAGACCAGCCTTGGTCCCGGAAAGGTGTATGATACTGGCGGGTTTGCCGCCCGCCATCCACACGGATTTGACCTAGCAACTGATTGGACAAACCAGAACGGGAGATAGCGAACCTGGCTACGACTTGTCTTGACGGGCGCGGATACGAACCTTCTGTTCAATTGTCGAGGCAACTGCGTGCCGCTCGTCATCATCCTCAATAATCCCGGCTTCTTGCAAGGCTTCGGCAACATCTTTTGCTAGTTCGTAATCTTGGTTAAGACGGCGGCGAATCGCCTCGTTTGTCCTATCAATATCTTTCAATTCGCCAATTGCCGTGTGAATCTCTTTGGCAATACGCCGGGTCATGCGCATTTGATAACTGGCACTGACACTTCCTAGCACCGCGAGCAGCAATGCCGCGATACCAACGCTAAAAGTAATAAGTTCGAACAGTGCAAGACCTGCCGAATTAGCATGCACCACCACGAGAGAAGCGCCGACAATTGCCGCAATCAAAATAACTGCGACTGCGACATACAATGGTGTCCTCCCCTTTGCAGACTTCGGCACAATACTTATCCTTCAGTCTTTTCTCTGAGAATGTCGCCATAAATCTCAAGGGTTGTTTGGTCATATTCATGACGAAGCTGAGGGAACGGCACGCCCTCACGGGCAGTCACTCCTTCAAAAATCCAGAAGACTCGTTCGCTATAACCCAGGCCACACGCCGGTGGCATACCGTACTCCAGCATCTCGACATAGTCAATATCAAGCATCATCGCTTCGTCATCGCCCGCCTCACGCAGCGCTTGCTGTTCGGTAAAGCGATCGAGTTGATCGATTGGGTCATTAAGCTCGCTAAAGAGATTACATAACTCTGACCCTGCGATCACCACCTGGGCACGCTGTGTTGTCTCGGGACGGTCGGGATTCACTTTGGAGAGAGGCGAAATAAACGTCGGTGTATTGATGAGCCAGATTGGACCCGCCACGTCTTTACGAATATTTTTCCAAAGCTTGTCGATACCGCGAGACTTGTTTTCAGCCTGCTCTACCTCAAGGTTGTTCTCGTGCAGTGCCGCCTTCACCTCATCGAGTGAACAATTAAACGGATCAATGCCATATCGTTTTTGGATGGTTTCGGCATAATCCCAACGCTCCCAGTCACCACTGAGGTCTACGTCAAAACGACCAAGTTTGAACTGCAACGTGCCAAACGTCTCTTGTAGGATATATTTGAATAAATCTTCTTGGAATTTAATTCCCTTTTCCCAGTCGGCATACGCCCAGTACCATTCCATAGCGATGTGCTCGGGCAAGTGTTCATCGCTGTAATTCTCATTACGAAAACGTGGACCGAGGTCATAGACCTTCTCAAAACCTGCTCCGAGTAGGCGCTTCAGCGGTAGCTCGTGACTAATGCGAAGATAGAACTGCTCGTCGTCCAGCGCGTCCATGTGCGTCACGAATGGATTAGCATCAGCACCGCCTGTTGTGTGCTCAAGTACCGGAATGTTTACCTCGGTAAAACCATTTTGGTTCAAAAAGTCACGTGTTGCCTGCCAGAATTTACTGCGACGAACGAACCGCTCGCGCACATCCTGATTAACATTCATATCGACATAGCGGCGGCGGAAGCGCTCTTCCTTATTTGTTAGTTCCGTAGGCATTGGGCGAAGCGCCTTCGTCAGGAGTCGCAGCGTGGCGACACCGACCGACTTCTCGCCGGTCTTGGTCGTGATGACTTCGCCTGTTGCCTCAATAAAATCACCCGTATCAAGGAGTGAAAGTTGCTTCAAACCAACAATTCCCTTTGTCGCGTCAGTCTCAGCAACCGCGCCATCGCGAAGAAATAGCTGCACCGAGCCGCTCGCGTCCTTAACAACAATAAATGCCAACTTACCAAACTTACGAATACCGGTGATGCGGCCCGCCACGGTGACAGTAGAGCCCTCAAGCTCGGCATATTTTTCGAGGACATCGGCCGCCATATGCGTACGATTGCTGGTTGCAGGGTACGGATCAAATCCTAAACCTCGCAACTCTTGCAGTTTACGTAATCGTTCGTTTCGATAATCTTGTAGTGTCGCCATATCTGTTACAGTATAGCATGTTCGCCCTACAATCAGACATTTTTATAACCGCGGAGCAATGTGACGACCACCAAGCCCTGCTGACGGATAGAAGCCCTTGTTGAATGATGGTGCATTGCGGTAATAGGCTCCACTTGGCGTACGCGTTACCGCCATGTCGGTGTAAGCACCGCCGTCGCACACGCGGAACATGCGGCACATCGCCACAAAGCCCTGGATGCTCCCCGCATCGACACGATCACTGCCATATGCCTTGATGAGTGTCTCTTTAGCAAATTGCTGCAAAGCAGGCCCTGCCTCTGAATGTTTATACGCATCCATCTCTAGTGCCAAGTCGCAGCCCTTGCCCATAATGCCGAGGACTACCGCCTGCAGTGAGGTGTCGACGCCAAGTTCGGCCATGAACCGCTTGGCATCGCGCTCATTATAGGCAGCCTGCTGCGACTTCTTGCCTTCAGCGGCAGCAATTGGTTTGCCAATATCATGTACTAGCATCGTCAGTCGCATCGGCAACAACAAGTTGACCGGCAAAGCGTCCGCATAGGTCTCGTCAAAATTACGCAGGACCGTTTCGGTATGCTGGCCCAAGGTGAAACCTTCCCAGACACCAGATGGCTGCTCAAATCGACCCTTAAATCCACGCACCGCGTCAGCCTTTTCGATCAATGACCGCGGCGCAACATACGTATTCGCTAGCATCTTCATGATAGGATGGGCGCGAGTATCATATGACTCTTTCGTCGCGTTCCCCATCAATAGCCCGGCACTACCGAGCGTTCGTGCACGACGATCGCGGCGTCGGTTAACAGCCCCTTCGGTTTGCACATTGAGAAGGTCAAAAAACGTCGCCATTGTAATCGATTGGCCAAGCGTCGCCGAATGTACTTTCTGACTGAGACCAACCACATGGGCATTCTTAAACCATGACTCTATATACTCGACATATCCTGCCTGTACACCAGGTGTAATATCTGCAGCTGCACGACTTGCCAACATATGGTTCGCAGCATCAGTTGGTGAATGAAGCAAGGTGTGCCGAGCGCGCTCTGCGCCGTTGAGGCGCTGGATCTCTGCCGGGTCTTGACCAGTCCTCGCGATAATATCATCAGTGCTATGAGAACGATGTGTGCGCCTATCAGTATAATAGGCCTCGACAACGCCCCGCTGACCCGCCGCGAATGACGGCGGTGCACCCTCTGAGAGTCCAATGGAGAGGGTGCGAAGCGCATTGTTATACTTTTGACGCCCATCTTCATCAAGCTGGTGCAGAGAGAACGTTGAATCTATCACGACTGCATCGGTATCCTCCGATATAATCCTATGAATCTCAGACTGAAACCGGTCGCGGCCTTTTTGTCGGGTACGAATATCAGCAAAGCGCTGGGCAATATCTTTCATGCCCGCGTAAATCGTCGACCGTTGGTTAACGTTGTCATTATCATTTTGCCCATACCCGTTGCGTAATCGCGGATCAATCACCCAATCAGTGCCGTCACCTGCCCGACCATGCCACGCCTCGATATAACGGAGTGGCACAAACAAGCCCAGTTCGGTCAGTGTCTCGATCGCCTTATACTTTTCAGCATCTTCGAGACTTCGGGAGTGTTCAGTGCGCGTCTGTGTTCGTTCGTGATTCATAATTTTAAAAAGCTTATGCGATTATTTTAGCATAAGCTTGATAAAAAGTCAATTATACGTAACTGTCGACTACTTGATAGCCGTAATCTCGTAGGTAACCTCGCCTTTTGGTGTCGTAATTGTTGCCGTATCGCCAACTTTCTTACCAAATAGCGCCTTACCGATCGGTGATTCGTTGCTAATCTTACTCTCAAGAGGATTGGCCTCGACAGGTCCGACAACTGTGTATGAGACGGTCTTTTTACCGGTCTTTAGCTCGACAGTACTACCAAGCCCAACCTTTGTCTTGCTACCGCCCTTGATAAGCTCGGCGTTCATTAAAATGTCTTCGATTTCGGCAATGCGACTCTCAACAAGTCCCTGCTCTTCGCGAGCTGCATCGTATTCGGCGTTCTCGCTGAGATCACCATAATCGCGCGCTTCGGCAATCTTGTCGGCGATGTCGCCACGACGTGCCTTCAGCTGTTCTAGCTCTGCTTCAAGCTCTGTCTTTCCTTCTGCTGTGATCTGAAACTGTTTTTTCATCACATTTCTCCTTTTTCATAATAAATGGTGCTACATTAAGCACCTGATACGCTATATGTAGTGTAAAACTCCCTCAAGGATCGTACAATGTACTATAGTGTATCAAGCAGCTCAGAACGTGTCAATAGACGTGTTTCACCGCTGGCGCGCGTTGTTAATTCGAACTTCTCTTCAGCAATCAGGCGGTCGCTCACCGTCAGACGATATGGAATACCCATTAATTCTGCATCGGCAAACTTGGCACCCGGACGCGTGTCACGGTCGTCATAGAGCACTTCAACGCCACGTGCAGTCAATTCGTCGTACAGTTTGTCGGCCTCAGCCGCGCCATGTTCACCAATCGGTACAAGATACACCTTATATGGCGCGATTGCTTCTGGCCATACTAGCCCTTTATCATCACTGAGCTTCTCAGCGATGACACCCATAGCACGTGTCACGCCAATTCCATACGATCCAATGTACAGGGAATGCTCTTTGCCATCCTCGCCCGTATAATACAGCCCCATTTCGTCGGTCTTTTGCGTGCCAAAATTGAAGATGTTGCCCGTCTCGGCTGTTTTGACCTGTTCGAGCTCGTCCCGTGATATGCCCAGCTCTCGGACTGCATCGTCAATTACTTCTTCATTGATGGCAATATTCTTGTCGCGGTGCAGAAAAATAATATCCTCGCCCGCCTCGCAGATTGTCTGAAATTCATGGCTAAACTTTGTAAAGGCACCGCCGCTGGCAAACGTAACATAGGTATCATCACCGATACCGAGGCGGTCGTACACTCGCTTGTACGCCTCGATTGCTTTCTCGTAATACGCATCGAGATCTTCTTTGGTGGCATGAAAACTGTACATATCCTTCATGACAAATTCGCGGCCGCGCATAATACCGCTTTTGGCACGCAACTCGTTCCTAAGCTTGGTCTGGAATTGATACAGGCTGACCGGAAGATCTTTATAACTCTGGACGTACTGCTTCATCATCTCTACGATCGGTTCTTCGTGGCTCCAGCCAAGGCCAAGCTCGGTATCGTCCTTTAGCTTGGTCTTAAACCAAATATCCACCACTTCATCGTCCCAGCGCCCCGTCTTCTCCCAGACGTCCTTGCGTTGCAACCCAGTCATAATTAATTCATTCGAGTCGATCGCATTCATCTCTTCACGAACAATTTGCTTGATCTTCTCAACGACCCGGAGACCTAGCGGCAGATAGGCGTAGACGCCGGCCATTTCTTTATAGACAAAGCCAGCCCGAATGAGCAACTGAGCATTTTTCGCTACCTCGTCAGCCGGTGCGGTCTTGCTGGTCTTGGTAAAAATCTTTGATACTCGCATAGTAAACCTCCTCGGCAATTTAATTTATAACACCGTTGGTGCGACGAACAAAAAGAAGAACGCAACACCGTTTCGTATCATGTGCATCGTAATAGCGGGCCACAAGCTGCCTGTCAAATCACGGAGCAGACAGAGGAATATTCCCATTACAAACGTCATTATAGCAACATTTAGCTGACCGTGCGCAATACCAAACAGCGCGCTGACCATAATAATCGCCACCCACGTCGGTAGATACTTCTTTAACCTGCTATACAGATACCCTCGAAAGAAAATTTCTTCAACAAATGGTGCAATAATAACGAGTGTTATAAAGGCAACAATATACTCATACCGGAAGACGAGGTTTGAAAAGCCAACGTCCTGCGTTTGATCGGCGTCAAATCCTGGCATGACCAGGGAGACGATGTAAATAACGAGCGCAGCAGCAATTGACGAAGCAATGTACCCAGCAGCCGCGAGACCGAGTTCGGCCCATGTCGGCAACCGTTGCAACCCGATATCCTCGCGCGTGACACGCTGCTTGAGAAAGAAATACGGTACCCACAGTGCAATCACAAGTGTCGCCGTCCATGAAAGTGCCGTTAGGACCGTCATCAGGACAGATTCGTTCACCGACTGGAGATCGGGTATCGAGGGCGCTGCCAATTGGTACAGGCCAGCGACGAGAAATTGCCCCGCCAGGAATGAAAACGCCGCCCAAGCAATAAACGCAACACTTATAAGCAAGTTCCTACCGATACGGGATGTCTTTTTGCGGGAAGTCTCATCTACCATAGCTTGACAACATCCGATACGGTAATAAGAATAATAAGACCAAACAGCACGAGCATGCCGACACCTTGGATTGTCTCTTCTCTCTCACGCGTGAGCTTCTTCTTCAGCAGGCGGAAAATAGCCATTGTCCACCATCGACCACCATCAAGCGCTGGGATTGGCAGAGCGTTCATGACCGCTAATGTCAGAGAGATCACCGCCGTGAGCAGGACAACCTGGCCAAAGCCCTGTTGCTGGGCTGACGGGAAAATAACACCGAGAATACCGACGGGACCAGCAACGCTGTTTGATACCTCATCGAGTTTTGTCTGCGCTTCGACGCGCACTTGTTCGTTAGTGCTAAATTTCTGCACGATTCCTGATGTAAGCTTGCCAATCAGGCCGCCAATTCCCTGAAGCGTTTCCCAGCTCAGCTGGCCCGTCGTCACAACCCCAACAATGGGAGCTGACCATGTAGCGTGAATCTTCTCGCTCTGCCCAACAACCGCCCCAAAGACACCTTTGCTCGGATCGTTACCAAGAGTTACGGGGGTTGTGCGCGTTTGCCCATCTCGCTCGTAAACAATGGTTACTGTTTCACCCGCGTTACTGCGCGTCGTTGCAACAAAATCCGTGCTTGCCGTCACTGGCGTGTCATCTATTGATGTAATGACGTCGCCTTTTTCAAAGCCAGCATTTGCAGCAGCACTTCCCTCGACGATTTGAACGAGAGACAACGGACTCGCCTCGACTCGTTCATCGCCCGCCATAACAAATTGGTTTGGAATAATCTTTGGCAGGCCAACCCACGCCAAAATTGTAAATAATACAACGGCAACAAGTAAGTTCATAACGACGCCAGCCAGTAGAATCTTTGTCTTCTGCCAGAAGGTGGCCGCACCGTAAGTGCCCTTGCCCTTTGCCGCATCGTGCTCACCCTTGAGGCGGACAAAACCACCTAGTGGCAACCAGTTGATAGTAAACAGCACGCCACCCGCCAGTTTTTTACCCCAGGCTTTTGGCGGAAACCCGATACCGAACTCTTCAACAACCACGCCATTACGCTTCGCAACGATTGCGTGCCCTAGTTCATGTACCACAATCAGTACCACAAGTACAATAAGCCCTGTCAGAATCCCCATTAATAGCACGCCCTACTACCCTCCAAACCGTCGCTGTCTATTTACGTATTCTTCTAGTATAGCAGCCACATCGTCTCCCGTCATCTCTGGCCAGAATTTGTCGAGGAACAAAAACTCGCTATACGCACTACGCCACAACATGAAGTCACTGAGGCGCTGCTCACCACTGGTGCGAACGATCAAATCACACGCAGGAATATCGGGGTGGTCGAGTGCGTGCGCAAACGATTCAAGGGTAATGTCTTCCTCCTTGGTACCGTGCGCCACGAGGCGCTGCGCTGCACGTACGATCTCCTCTTGACCGCCATAGTTAAAGCACATGGCCAGCGTTGCTCGTGTACCGTCACGGCTCACTTCTTCGGTTCGATCGATCATTTCTGCGATATCTGCAGGCAGGCGCTCACGCGAGCCCATCACCACAACCTTATAGCCGTCCTTCACAAGCTGCTTGATATCACTCTTAAAAAGTCGTCTCACCAGAGACATGATACCGCTCACTTCTTCCTCGGCCCTATTCCAGTTTTGCGTTGAAAAGGTGTAGAACGAAATATACTGCACACCAGCATCTGCCGTCGCAGCAATCACTTCTTTAAGCGCGTTATACCCTGCAAGATGACCCTCGTATGTCGGCAGACCATGCTGGCGCGCCCACCGACGATTACCGTCAAGGATAAAACCAATATGCTGCGGGACTTTTCGTAAATCGGTCATTAGATTGTCAATATATCCCGCTCTTTGGTCTTAAAGAGCTCATCAATGGCACCGTTCGTGGTTGTCATGAGGTCGTCAATCGATTTCTCTGCACGTTTGGCATCATCCTCAGAGAACTCTTTCGCGTCCTTCATACGCTTAATCTCCTTAAAAGCATCTTGACGAACATTACGTAGAGCAATGCGTGCCTCTTCTACCTTTTCGCCTGTTTGTTTGACCAGCAACTTGCGACGCTCTTCGGTTAACGGTGGTACCGGTACGCGGACAACCCTGCCGTCGTCTGAAGGATTGAATCCAAGGCTTTGATCGGCGCGAATACTGGCAGCAATTGCCTGAACCTGACTAGGATCAAATGGACTAATAAGCAGCATTTGCGGCTCTGGTGCGGTGACATTCGCGACCTGATTGAGCGGCATCATCGCGCCATATGCCTCTACCTGGATGCTATCAAGCATGCTAGGATGAGCACGTCCGGTGCGTACTTTCTTTAGCTCTGCCTCGAAGTGCTCTACCGCCGACTGCATTTTTAGTTCATATTCATCCGTATCAAACATATTTTCCTCACTACGTTAATACTACCAGTGTAGCAGAATTCTCATTGACACTGTAGTCTGCCGCGTACTAAAAAGCATTGCCGTCATGAAATAGTATTCTATAATGGAACATGAACAAGCATGAAAAAGAAACATATTCACACCGTCATTATCGCAATTGCAGTCATTACGGCTAGTCTGGTGATACCTATCGCCTCGAGTAGTACCGCTTTGGGAGTATAATGCAGTTCACCTCGGGCCTTTCGCCCATAAAAGAATACCGCAGCGGTAGTTAGCTGCGGTATTTCATTTTGGCGGAAAAGCTGGCTTTATTCGGTAACACCAAGCTCGATACGCCTAAACTGGCTGACGCGAACGTTCTCGCCATTCTTAGCGATCTGCTGCTTGATGCGCTCACCCACTGTCATGCTGTCATCAAGAATGAATACTTGCTCTGAGAGGACTTGCTCGGCGAAGTGCTTTTTCAACTGACCTTCGACGATTTTCTCGGCCATCTCAGCTGGCTTGCTTTTCAGTGAATCACTATCGAGCAGCTCTTGCTTCTTTGCCTCGTAAATGTCGGCTGGTACATCTTCCATTGTTGGGTAGACTGGGCTCATCGCTGCAATTTGCATTGCCATCTGGTGAGCAAATTCACGAAATTCTGGCAAACGTGCCACAAAGTCCGTCTCACAGTTTACTTCAACGATGACGCCGATACGATCAGAGTGAACATAGCTATCAACGATACCCTCGCGAGTCTCGCGGTCACCCTTCTTCTCTGCCTTCGTCAGACCTTTCTTACGAAGTGCCTCAAGCGCCTTGTCAAAATCGCCATCAGCATCAACCAGCGCGTTCTTGGCGTCACCAAGACCAAGACCAGTCAATTCTTTTAACTTCTTTACGTCATCAAGAGATACGCCCATCTTATTTCTCCTCTTTTTTAACAGTACCTTCTGCGACTGCGGCTGCCACGTAGTCTAATAGCAGCTGAACGCTTTTGATCGCGTCGTCATTAGCAGGAATGACATAGTCGACATCATCTGGATTTGCGTTTGTATCAACAATCGCAACAACAGGAACGCCAAGTGTCTTGGCTTCGCGGATTGCGTTTGCATCTGCAATCACGTCAGTGACAAACAATGCGCCTGGCTTGCCACTAAGATCTTTGATACCGCCGTACTTGCGGTTCAGCTCATCGATCTCTTCTTGGAAGCGTTGCACCTCAAGCTTGTTATAGCGCTTTTCAAGGTCGCCTGATGCCATGCGCTTTTCAAGCTCACGCAGCTTCTTCAGCTGTGCAGTAATCGTCGTAACGTTTGTCAACATTCCACCAATCCAACGCTCGGTGACGTATGGCTGGCTGGCAGCCTCGGCACTGGCCTGGACGATATCCTTGATTTGCTTCTTTGTACCAACAAATAGTACCTTCTTGCCACTCGCAGCAACGCTTGTCAAAAATGGAAGAGCCGTATCAAGCGCCTCAACCGTCTTAACAAGATCAATAATATGCGCGTCTTGGCGCTTGCTGTGAATGTATGGCGCCATCTTTGGGTGCCAGCGGCTTGTTTTGTGCCCGAAATGAGCACCAGCTTCAAACAAAGCTTTAATGTCAGTTTTCACTGCCATGGTTGTTACTCCTTTTTCCTCACCGCCTGGCCTGAGATTTCAGGAGTATCCAGAACGGTTGTGTCGTTATAAAATGTTACCCGATTATTATACCGTACCTTTACACCTTTGACAATCCCCCTAAAGTTCGCTACAATAGTCCAGATATGAAAAGCAGTATACACCCAACAACCTATCGCCCGGTCGTATTTAGCGACGATGTGGCTGGTTTTGCGTTTCTGACACAGTCAACGGCGCAAACAACCGAAACAATTAAGTGGGAGGATGGCAACGAGTATCCACTCGTCAAAATTCACATCTCATCAGCATCTCACCCGTACTTCACTGGTGAAGAAAAGATCATCGACACCGAAGGTCGTGTTGATCGATTTAAGGCTCGTGCCGCAGCCGCTGAGGCCCGCAAGCAAGCCTTGGCTAATAAGGCTAAGAAAGCCGCAGCTAACAAAGCGAAGAAGTCTGACGAAAAATAGCGTCACACCCATAAAAGAGACGAGTGCAAGCTTGTCTCTTTTTTGTTACGATAAAGGAAGTATATGCCAAAGATTGAACTCAACATCGATGAATTGAATGCCGAGAAGTCAAAACTGGGCGAGTTTTTGGCGACCCCTACCGCCTACAGCGACCCCGACTTTACCAGCAAAAACAAGCGCTTCACAGAGCTTGAAGGTATTATCGAAAAAGCTGAACTGCGCGACATGCTAGAGCAGCAGCTGTCAGAAGCAAGAGAACTCGCAAATGGCGGCGACGAGCTGGCAGAGCTTGCAAAAGCCGAAGTAGCTGAGACCGAAGCAAGACTTTCCCAGTTAGAAGACGACCTGTTTGTGATGCTCTCTCCAAAAGATCCCAATGACGAGAAAAACGTCATCATGGAAATCCGCGCCGGGGCTGGCGGAGACGAAGCCAGCCTGTTCGCTGCCGAATTGTACCGCATGTATCTGCGCTACTGTGAAGCGCATAACCTAAAAACTGAGCAGCTGTCCGAAAGCGCCAACGATACTGGTGGCTATAAAGAAGTCGTCTTCCTTATCAAGGGCGATGCCCCTTATGCGCAGCTGAAATTTGAGTCAGGCGTCCATCGTGTTCAGCGCGTGCCAGCCACCGAATCACAGGGTCGTATCCATACCAGCACTGTCACCGTTGCCGTGCTTCCTGAAGCCGAAGAGGCCGACATTGAGATCAATATGAATGACCTCAAAATCGACGTCTACCGTAGCGGTGGCCATGGCGGACAATCGGTGAATACTACTGACAGCGCTGTTCGCATCACTCACCTTCCAACCGGGCTGGTTGTGACAAACCAAGACGAAAAATCGCAAATCAAGAACAAAGAGAAAGCGATGAGCGTATTGCGTAGTCGTCTCTTACAGGCGCGTATTGACGAAGAGAACGCCAAGCTAACCGCTGAACGACGCGGGCTCATTGGCACGGGTGACCGTTCTGAGAAGATCCGTACCTATAATTTCCCGCAGGACCGTATTACCGACCACCGCATTGGATATAGCCGTAGTGGCATCCCGCAGGCAATGGACGGCCGTATTGATGATATCGTTGACCATTTGCAGGCCTACGAACGCGAATTGAAAGCCCAAAACGCTAGCCAATAACCTACAAATGCTTCACCAGTGACTGCGCATGCTGTATCAGCTGCGAATCACCCGATGACTTGGCGTATCGTTCCATGTTCCGCACCGTGCCGGCATGCGCCCTAATATCGGCAACCGTCTTAATTCCCGAAAGCACCCGCTGCTCTTGATGATATAGCGCCCGATAGCAGTTGACGACCCATTGGCGTTCGCCTAATCGCTCAAACACCTTAATTGCCTCTTGATACCGCTTGGCATTGTATAGCCATGCCGCCTCGTTATGGTCAATCATCCGTAGCAGCTCTGTTTTCTTGAGCGAATAGGCTGCAAAGTCCCTGGCTCGAGAAAACTCATGCTGCCTCATATAATGAAGCGCTCCGTTATATGACGAAATAGCAATAAGTTCTTGATCCTTGCTTTGTTTGGCATATTCAAAGGCTTTTTTGTACTGTGCTGATTTCATAAGATGGCTCACGGTATTGCGGTACGCAATCTCTAAGTTCTTCTTGACGAGCTGTCGGTTACTACTCACAACGTAGGCAAGACGTGCCGACTCGAGAAAGACTTCGGGGTGAATACTCGTCTTCTCAAAATTCGTGTCACTGGTATCAAGCAAGTTGACGCTAACAATCTCATGGATGGGCGCTGTTCGCTGCCCTTCCTTCTGGTACCGACAAAAAGTTCCATTCGTCGTTTCGATGTCAACACCCTCGAAATGCAATGCCACATGCCCCGGATACAATGTTAACTTGAGGTCACTGACCTTGTACTTGCGGGCGTACAGCGCAAGATACAGCGTCACGATCTGATTACAATCACCTTCTAACTTTTCCCGAGCCGGGTCACGCAGTAACCGACCAAATGAACTTGATGCACGGTACGTATACAATCCGCGGCGCGGCGCCAAGTAACGCTGTATCAGCACAATATACTGGAATTGGTCCGGATACAGCCGTAATTTTGCCGTATCAACCCCTAATTCAGCTATCTTGGCAATCTCGTGCTTGATATCAACCGTTTGCGTCTCAGCAAACGCGGTGAAATCATTGTGAATAGCCGCAAGGTTCTGATACAGCTCCTTACGCTGTTTCTTCGTTAAGTAGTTGTATCCTTTATAGCGGTATTCTGTCCACAAATTAATAACCGCCGTATCTTGCTGCAACAGCGAAATGAGCGACCTCTCGAGTTGATGCGGGCTCGTACGCTCGTCAACACGTTTAAAAAACTTCCCCACGCGACGTTCGGACGGATCGGTATAGCGACTAAAAAAATAGTAGATAGCACGGAAAAAAGCCATTAGTAGTATTGTACTACGAAGTAAGATATTATTGCAGCATATTATCACCTTCTTGCCAAATAATAACAGAGGTGAGATAATAGCAACATGACCATTGACGCATGGATACGTTCTGCAGCTATCCAATTGAACGCCCGAGGCGTACCTTCCCCGCGGCTTGATGCCGAGTTGATTCTTTCACATACTTTACGCAAAGGGCGAACCTGGGTCCACGCGCATGGCGACGAAGCCATTGACGCACGCACCCAAGAAATTGCCGATGCCCGCCTTGACCTGCGCCTTGATCGCGTCCCTATTGCCTATATCATTGGCCACAAAGAATTTTATGGGCGACGCTTTACTGTGACAACGTCAACACTTATACCACGACCCGAGTCAGAGGCAATGATCGAGCTATTACAGACCATCCCGCTCCGACCGGGGATGAAGCTGGTTGATGTTGGCACTGGCAGCGGCTGCCTGGGCATCACTGCAAAACTTGAGCACCCAGAGCTTGATGTGACACTTGTTGATATCGACAAACACACCTTGGCCGTAGCCGAGAAGAATGCGCTGCAGCTGGGAGCGTCGGTGGAATACCTTAAAAGTAGCCTTCTGACGCACTACCCATATAGCGCCGATATTGTCCTTGCTAATTTGCCGTATGTCGACAAAGAATGGGAAAATTCACCCGAAATACAGCACGAGCCGTCTGTCGCGCTTTTTGCTGATGATAATGGGCTGTTTCTTATTAAACAACTGATTAATCAGTGCAGCGACAAGCTGCAAGTAGGCGGGTACCTAGCCCTTGAAGCAGATCTACGTCAGCATCACGCCATGACGCATTATGCCGAGCAGCATGGACTCTCACCAGTTGAAACACGCGGGCTTATCGTGCTGTATCAATCGCTATAGGCAGTCAGCTCGGCCGTCAATTTCAGCTCTTTGCCAGCGCGTAACACCGTTAACTCAACCTTGTCACCAGGACGGTATTGGCCAATGATACTCGACATACTGCCATCCGTGCCAATAACGTCATTGCCTATCTTTAGGATAATGTCGTCGGCCTTCACGCCTGCCTTATCCGCAGGCCCATCCTTCACGACCGGCTGGATCGTACCGTCAGCGTAGACAAAAGCGCCTTTTTTAGAGTCCAGGCTCCTACTGGCCGCAAGGGACGCCGTCACATCAAGATAGTGCACCCCGAGATAGGCCCGCGCCACTTTTCCGCTCTCTAACACCTCGGCAAGCACGCCGCGCGTTGCATTAATCGGTATCGCGAACCCTATCCCGTTTGCATCTGTCGCAACTGCCGTATTGATGCCGATAACTCGCCCTGCAAGATCAACCAACGGGCCACCTGAGTTGCCCGAGTTAATCGCTGCGTCAGTCTGAATAAGGTCGGTCAAGCTCTCCGAGCTATTACCGTCAGAAGATGATGCCACGAGCGGACGTCCCATCGCCGAAACGATGCCGCTTGTTACCGTATTATCAAACTGCCCTAGTGCATTTCCAATCGCGACAACACGCTGTCCAATCCGTAGTCTGCCACTATTGCCCAGTTCAGCTGGGGTTAAATCTGACGCGCCTTCAATTTTTACAAAGGCAATATCATTGAGCGGATCGCCGCCTACTACCTTGACGTCATCATACTCGGTGCCGTCCGATAGTACGACCGATACCTTGCTGGCGCCCTCGATGACATGATTGTTTGTCATGATGTACCCATCTTTACTGACAATCACTCCTGTGCCAGCTCCTTGAGAACTATACCCCCACAACGAACGGCCTGATGTGGTTGTGACAATCGAAACAACACTTGGCGCTACCTTTGCAGCAACATTTGCAATCGCCTCTTCCTCGACCGTCACTACCGTACTGCCGTCAGACTCAACCATTCGACCCGTATCAAGGTCTGACCGGCTATCCTGCAACGTCGCCGCCAACCAGCCGCCAGCAAAACCACCCCCGCTACAAATAACTAGCAGTACGATTCCCAGGCTGACATATTTTCCTCGTCGACGAGACGGTTTTTTGGGTTGCGCTGGTGCGGGTGGCAGTACCGTCGACGCCACTGAAGTCTCCGCTTTTATATCATCACCAAGCGGTCTTTTTGAGCCTTGTTCTGAAGAATGTGTATCCATACTTATGCTTAGTATACCGCAAATAAACTGAGAACCGACTGAAGATTAGAGCGTGCCAATAGGAATCGCACTAAAGAATACCATCAGCGTCAAAACAATGCCTAGGCTAAACAATATAGGCATGACTACCTCTGCGGGCTCTACCCTATTGTGCCGCTTGTATGAGTCATACACTTTGTAAAACGCGAAGAAGACAACCGCAACTATAACCGTCACTTGAGGGATACGCGCTTCGACAACTGGCAGGGAATAGGCGATAACCCAGTGGTAGAATACCCATCCAATCTGCGCCATAATAAGCGCGCACATCAGTGAAAGGAATTGCAGATGATCCTCTTCGAATTGCGTCAATGCATGTCGGCCAGCAACATATCCAATCACCGCCATGCCGATAACGATCAGCTCGATCGGCCAACCAAACGACGAGACAAACAGGGCCGTCGTGCCGATAATGAGCGCCGTCCATGCTTGTGAAACGACTGATCGCTTTGACGAGCGAGGCTTGAGATACACCAGCCAAGCAATATAGAGTACAACGATAAGAATCTGCAAGGCAAAAGCATACGAGCTACTCACGCCGACACTATACATCAGCACGACAACGCTAATACTGACGATAAAATCGACAAAGTTAGTTTGAATATTAGCCAGCCAGTAACGCGGTCGCACGGCAAAAACTCGCCACTTGCTAAGGGCGACGAGGATGAAGGCCGGTATCGGCGACTCAACCGTTCGGACAATGATCAAAACAGCAATTGCCAATCCAACATTCAAACCTACATAGACGAGTTCACTCAGGACGGAACGACGTCGAAGTAACTTTAAAAACTTCATATGATACCACTATACCACAGCACTACGTCTCTTCGCGCACCTTGCCAATGACGATAACGAAGGAGACATCGTCGTCTACTGCCAATGGTGGTGCCGACGTCTTGATAGTACTGACCGAGTACCTTGTTTTAAGTGCTTCAGTTGTTGCCGTATTGCCCTCGCCTATCTTGTAGATCTCAACCGCCTCGTAGGTACCGTCCGGAGCGTTGTCATAGGCACTAATCGTGTACCCCTTCGCTGTCAGCGCGTCAGCCTCTGTCTGTGCCACACCTGTCGTACCTGTACCATTTAAGACAACGATCTTTGCCCCTTCTTTCGTGACCGGATTATTCACTGAGTTCTTCTTAATATATGCCTGGATTGCCGTATAGCTGTAGCGTCCCGCCGTTGGACATACGGCACTTGCGGCGCCCACCCTACATGTCGTTACAAGCGGGTCCTCTTCGTCGACAAGCGTGAGTGAGGCGATTGCGTTATCTGATGTTTCACTCGCGATAGACATGAGCGTTTGAATCTCCTTGGTATCAATGTTCGTACGGAGATTATTGCCAAGCGCGTTCATAATGCTCGTTACTTTGCCAAGATTCGTCAGCGTGCCCGCGCTCAGGGCCTTCTCACGCAGTGCCTTGATAATCTTCTGCTGATTCTTCTCTCGATCAAAGTTGCCGGCCGCGAGTCCATACCCTCCAGCCGCATTACGCGCCCGAGAAAGCGCGAGCGCGTGCTCGCCATCAAGATGAGCCCTCTCGCCGTCTTCATACTTGACGTAATAACATCGGTATCCGCACTTCCAGTCGAAATTTCGATCTAAAATGCCCATACCTTTGGGATTCGACTCTATCGTGACATCCACGCCACCTACCGCATCAACAAGTTCAACGACTGCGGTAAAATTAAGATGGACGTAGTACTGGATATCCAGACCTAAGATCGAGCCTATTTTTTTCTGGAGTCCGGCCGCCCCCGCAGCTTCATCCTCTCCATCATTTGAATAACAACTATAGACCTCATTCACCTTCCCCTGATACCCAGACAGACAGGCAGCGCCAAATTCAACCCAGAGATCACGTGGAATACTGACCATGAAGACATCTTTTGTTTTCTGATTCACGCTCATGACCATCAACGAGTCGGTGAGGTTTGCCCCGCCATGCATACCGCCCTCATCATCCTCGGCCGTTCCAAAGATAAGGAAGTTACTCCTTCCATTAGCGTCCTCTTTCAGTGCTTGCTTTTGCGTCAGACCAAAAATGCCCCCATCGAAGACTTTATTCGTCGTAATAAATGCGATGATGCCCGTATAGGCAATGATGCCAACAATAATCGTGGCGATGGCGATTGCCACCCATTTAATAATCCGCCGCTTCTTTGACTTTTGGCGCGCACCATCACGGTGAAGCTGACGCTTCTGGCGGCGGCTCATCTTCGGCGGCCGAGGTTCGTTATCTAACGACTGCAGGGCTTCACGAATATTCGTCTGCCCAAGTGTCGTCTTTGTTGACGTATCCGATATATTCGAAACACGCTTCTCGCCACCTGTATGTAGTGATGGTCGTGTTGAAGCGGTGTTCGATAGCGTTCTATGGGTCTGTCCGAGCGCAGAAGAACTACTACGAGTCACAAACCCGTCGATTGATCGTTTCTTATTCATAAACTATATATCTAGTATACCCGCCTATCAGCATTATGAAAACTCTAGATTTTCATCGCCACTCGTGATAGTTATGTTTTACATGTCAAGACAATAAAATGCTGTATAATGAGGCAAGTGGAAGCATCCTTTCTTCAGAGACATCCAATCCTCAAAGACGTCATTGGCGTCATTATTTTCATTATTTGTGTTGTTCTTGGTACTATTTTTATCAATACGTTCATCTTTCGTAGTTACAACGTCGTTGGCCCTAGTATGGAGCCGACTCTCTATACGAGTGACCGCCTCATCGTCAGCCGCCTCCCTGTGACATGGTCGCAAATCCAGAACAAAGACTATATTCCAGAGCGAGGACAAATTATTGTCTTCAAAAACCCTCGCTATAATGTGGGTACTGGGGACGAATACATCGTCAAGCGAGTCATTGCCTTTCCTGGCGAGCGCGTCACCATCGAAGATGGCCGCATCGTCGTCTACAACGGTGAGCACCCAGGTGGTTTTCACCCGGATGATGACAATAATGGCGAACCTGGCGTCTATACAAGTGGTGAGTCAGATCTTGTCGTGCCTGACGGAGAGCTGTTCGTCGCAGGTGACCACCGCGAAGGAACCTATTCATACGACTCTCGCAACGGCAACCAAGGCCTTGGAACCATTCCCTTCTACGATGTGATTGGCCCCGTCAAAATGAGGATATTCCCATTGCAGAATATCCGTTTCTTTTAGATCTTAGCGGTCGAACACTTTTTTTATTCGGTCTAAGTCGGTCTGGTCTTTAAATGAGATGACAATTTTTCCTGCCCCGTTTGCCGTCATACGAATATCAACAGGAGTCTTCAAGCGCTCTCCAAGCTGCATGGCATCCGCCAACACCGCTTCGTTCTTCTTGATGACTTGATGTGTTTTCTGCCCCTGTTTTAGCTGGGCAACGTATCGCTCGACGGCACGTGCACTCCACTCTTCACGAATAATCCTTGGTAGGATATCTCGAACGATATCTTCATCAACACCGACAAGTGGTCGTGCTTGGCCTTCTGTGACGGAACCTGTTAACAACGCCTGTTGAGCCTCTTTCGGTAACCTTAGGAGACGGAGTGTATTACTCACAGCACTGACCGACTTACTACCTACCCTGTCGCCAATCTGATCAAGCGTTAAGTTGAACTGATCACGTAGTTTTGCATACGCCACTGCTGTTTCAATAGGGCTCAAATCACGCCTCTGAATATTCTCAATCAACGATAGCTCGAGACGATGTTGGTCACTGAGTGTGCGTACAATCGCCGGTATCTTTTCGAGGCCTGCGCCACTAGCCGCTCTGAACCGACGCTCACCCGCGACAATCCGGTATCCTTTCCCGTGCACCGTCACAACAATTGGCTGCAAAACACCATGCTCGGCAATCGATGCAGTCAGCTCCGCAAGCGAGGACTCGTCAAAATGACGCCTTGGCTGATCTGGGTCGGCAATAATCTCAGTTGTCCTAAGGTATCGCAGTTCTGATGCCTGGTCATCCTGTCCAACGCTTGGATCGAATGACTCGTCTAGCAGGTCAGTCGGTATCAATGAGTCAAATGATCGTCCTAGTCCTTTTTTCGCCATCATCCCCTCCTCTTACTTTATCCGGTCCAGTATCTCTGTTGCGAGTGCCTTGTATGCGCGAGCACCCTTTGAAAAACGGTCATACACTCCGATTGGAACACCATGGCTTGGTGCTTCGGCAAGACGAATGTTGCGCGGTATCGTCGCCTTGAATACCTTGCCAGGGAAATGCTTGTGAATCTCGGCCACCACCTGCGTGCTAAGAGTGGTACGGCTGTCTACCATTGTCGGAAGAACGCCGAGAAGCTCCAGCGTAGGGTTTGTCGCCTTGCGAAGAAGCTTCATCGTCTCAAGAAGTTGGCCAAGGCCCTCAAGCGCATAAAACTCTGCCTGGACTGGCAGCAGTACATAATGAGCAGCAATCAAGCCATTCACCGTCAGCAGACTTAGGCTCGGCGGACTGTCAATAATAATGATGTCATATTCAATACCACTTTGTTCAATTGCAGTGCGCAGCCGCGTAAAGCGCTGCTCGGCCTGTGCAAGTTCAACTTCGGTATTCGCAAGATGCGGCGTTGTCGGTGCTAGCCAAAGGTTCTTATGCTCTGAGGCGACGATAACCTGGTCGAGTGTCGTTCGTTTAGTGATAACATCGACGACCGTCTGCCCCAACCCTTGCTTATCAACACCAAGACCACTCGTCGCGTTTCCTTGGGGGTCAAAGTCAATAAGGAGCGTACGCTTGCCTGCCTTAGCAAGATAATACGCAAGGTTAACTGAGGTAGTTGTCTTACCCACACCACCCTTCTGATTCGTCACTGCTATTACTGTCGTCACGTGCTTTCCATACCCCTTTTGCTATTCCCATTGTAGCACGCGTTATCATTTCTCACCACTATAAAAACCACCCCGGAGGGTGGTTTTTATAACTATTTGATTGATGAGATTTCAATCTTTGAGTATTTTTGGCGATGGCCGTTCTCTTTGTGAACACGCTTTTTTGCCTTATAGCGAATCACGCGGATCTTGTCGCCCTTTACGAGCTCCTCGACAACCTTGGCCTTTACAGTCACACCTTTGACTACTGGTGTACCAACGGTGGTCTTGTCTCCGTCGATTACAAGTAGTGCATCAAGGGTGAGCTCTTTTGTTCCTTCCGGGAGGAGGTCCACCAGGAGGGTCTCTTTTTCAGCGACAATGTACTGCTTGCCACCAACCTTTACGACTGCTTTTGTCATATCATTCCTTTAAATTGTTAATCAATCAAGTGTTGATTGTATCAGATGACGACTATTTTTGCAAGCCCGCCTTCTCTACGAGAGCCTCTAGTTGAACGTAATATGCACTCTGTAAATATCCCTGTCGTAACGTATGCCTAGCCGATATTCCTACTGCCTGCTCTTGCTCATCTATAAGGAAGTTGCCTGCCCACGATACGCTCGCCCGAGCGCGGCTTATGATAAGTGGCTCTACCTCACTTGGGTGTCCCATCTCCCGGGCAGAGACAGCGAACGTAAGCAAAGTCAGCAGGGATACGGCCATGAAGTTTTCTTTTATAACCTGATCGATTGTCGATACTAGTGAGAGGTCATCCTGCCGTTTAAAATAGTGCACCCACTCTGCAAGATTGTCGACAGCTATCTCTGCTGCTGGTGGTCCCGTATCATTTTCGTCACCGAAGACTGCCTCATACAGCGCATCGCCTAGCATCTTGCGGGGATCAACAGTGTGATGACGCCCAACATTATCCAATACTTCCCTTGTATGAGAAATACCACGAGCCCCATCCTCGTCAACTACATATTGCACCGCCTGGCGTAGATGCTCGTACGCCTCGCCCATCAGTCGCTGACGCCGTAGGATCATACCACTCTTCGGATATACCTCCATAAGTACACTGATTAGTAACAATTCATCAAGCAACGGTAGCCGATAGGAACGCCTATAAAGATACTTCCGCACTGATCGCGACACGTCGCTGTCTCGATGCAACGATAATCGCTCTTCAAACCAGTCAAGCACTTGACCCGGTACATCCTCACCTGTTGCTTCAACGAATCCATTCTGCCATCCCGCCGCACTATTCGCTTCATACACGTATAACTTTTGTGTGCTGCGCTCTCGTACGATATCAATACCTGCATATTCGAGATGGAATAACGATGCCACGCGCTCGGCAATATCCGCGAGCCGCCCCGAGAGATGACCATCCTCCTCAGCAACGTTACGCGCCCCGCCGCCTATGATTGTAGTGTCAGGATTCGCCCCTTCTCTGCGGTGTTTCTTCATAATTCCCGCGACTACTCCGCCAATGACAAATACTCGCCACTCTTCAGTGCTCGATATAAATGGCTCAGCGATCTGACTATGCCACGCGTCAACCTTTTTCAATTCGTCCGATGAGGCAATAATATGGACGTTCTGAGCATTTGTCCCCCATGCAGGCTTGATGACGATGGGATATGACATCACCCCATCTTCTATGAGGCTTTGCGTGTGCTCTCTGCTGTACACTCGATAGGTCGGAAGCGCGTATTCACGTAACGATGATCGTACCAAAAGCTGCTGCTGAAGGAACTTGTCAGTCGCACTCGGCATCAAGGCAACACCAGTGTTGATGAACGGCTTATTCTTCATAATAGGATACGAAGCCAGAAAGCCAGCCAGCGTTGCATCGGCAAACTTCCACAGCACAGCATCTGCTTCGCTCACCCGCCGATCAACATCTTGGCGCGCAATCAGTTCATCAGTGACAGCAATCGTTTGGACCTCGATACCACGCTCTTCTGCACTTTCACGGAAACGATCGACCGTCCAACCCTCTTGGTCTGGATATATAATCGCCAGTTTCATTCCCTCACCCTTTTTCACTTCTCTCATTCTACCATAGAAAATATGCCAGCAAGCAGCTGGCATATAATCTTTCGCACCCCAAGATACTATTTCTTATGGAAGTTGTTCGCGTGTGCGTCGTGAACATCATGCGACTCAGTCTTTGCGACGAGTAGCTCTTCACTCGGTTCTTCCTTAAAGTCATCAGTAAAGCCTGCGAGTGCTTTCTTGTATGACTTTCGGCTGCGCATCCAGTAGGCAAAGCCTAGTGCAACAAGCGCAACACCCAAGATACCGGCGATAATCTGTGCAGGCCCTGTTGTAGGTAGTGCTGCAGGTACACAATTACCGTCTTTGTTGACAACTTCGCCATCCTTTGGAACACAAGGTTGTTGACATTCAACCTCAACAATCACCTTTGCCGTGTCATTCTTGCGACCATTGTCGTTTGAGGCCTGGCCTGTATTAACAAGCTCGTTCTTACCGCACTTTAGTTTGTCAGCACTTGGTACTGTTGCACTAAATTGTACAAACAAATTACCACGAGGCGCGTATGATCCGTAGTTCACGCCAGTCGTTGTTGCGACACCGTCAGCACCCTTGGCACCATTCGGACTTACCGAATTCGTCACGATAGTACTGCCAGCAACATACGTCATACCAGCTGGAAGTGTGTCGCGTAAAATAACGTTGTTCTGCTGTGTTGTACCAGTGTTTTGGTACGACAAGAGGAAATTCACCTTCTCACCTGGCTTTGCAGTGACCGAGTCACCCCACTGCTTTGACCCCTCTTTTGCAACCTGCTTTGTAAATGTGAAGTCTGGCTTGTCAACGACAAAGTCGAAGAGAATATATCCAGAGTACTCGTTACAACCAGGAATGCGTCCGTTCAGGCTATCAAATCCTAATGGCGCGCCCGTTGTCAGGAACGAATCAGCGATAGTAGCTCCGTTTGTCGGACCATTATTATAGAACTTGGCTGAATTTGGTACGTAGCGAATTGCTACAGCCGAGTCTGCAGTCATGTATGCTTCATCCCAAATTTGCTTTGGCTGAGCATTATCCGCAGTAATATATGCGTTGATACGAGCTTTGTTACCAGGTGTCACACTGTTTGGCAGGTTGACACGTAGCTGTGTATTCAGCGCAATGCCCTTATAGTCGTGGGCAGCATCATTTAATACTTTTGACGCATTGTTGTGAACATAGATATATCCACGATAGGTTTTACCTGGCTCGACCTTCAGTTCGTCCGTATAGGTACCCGATGTTGCGGCATCCTTGATACGGAAGAAGTTTCGCTCGTCACCATACGCAGGGTTATCTGTGATCGAGTTGAACGTCACATGCGGCGCAGGGCTTGCCGTCTTATACGTCGGACGGTCCGAAGGACCCCACGCATCGACAACTGGGCCAAGTCCTACAAGACCAACAACAACTAGAACAGCTACTGAGAGCAGGCCAGCAAATCGGTGCAAGAAACCTTTGCGTATTACGTTGATATTATTTTGTATTTTCATTGCTTTATCCTTTCTTTCTATTTCAATCAGCCCACCGGTCAATGATCTTACGAATCTTCGGGCGGCTCGGTTTCACCCTGATCAGGGTCTACCTCAGCTGGAGCTGGAGCGGGCGCAGGATCAGGTGCAGGTTCCGGAGCCGGTGCAGGTTGTGGTGCTGGCTCAGGCGCTGGAGCTGGTTGTGGCTGTGGTTCTGGTGCCGGAGCTGGAGCTGGTGCGGGGGCAGGCTGTGGTGCACCTGGGCCCGTAACTTCAGTTCCTGGTGCTTCTTCTGATGGTGCACTAGGATCAACTGGCGCTTGCTCAACCTCTTCCTCGCGCTCTTCTTCAGGAACGGGTTCTGCTTCTTCGGCAGTGCCAGCGTCATGATCAGATGGAACTTCCTCATGAGGCGTTTCTTCGGCCGTTGCATTATCTTCGGTGTCTTCAGGTGGCTCAGTTTCACCTTGGTCTTCGTCAACTTCGGCTGGAGGAACGTCTTCTTCGGTCGGATAATCATCAGGATCTTCTGACTTTGGATTCTCTTCAATCTCATCAGATGGATTCTCCTCTGCTTCGTCGCTTGGATTCTCCTCGTTGGGATCACTTGGGTTTTCTTCCTCGGGATCAGATGGATTCTCCTCATCATAGTCTGATGGGTTCTCTTCTGCTTCGTCACTTGGATTTTCTTCGACAGGATCAGAAGGATTTTCTTCCTCAGCGTCAGGTGCTGTACCGGGATTTTCCTCTTCGCCATCAGGTGCGGTGCCAGGGTTTTCTTCTTCTCCGTCAGGAGCAGTTCCTGGATTTTCTTCTTCACCATCTGGTGAAGTACCTGGATTCTCAGCCTCATCCTCAGGTGCAGTACCCGGGTTCTCGGCGTCTGGAGCCGTTGGATACTCACTTGCATCCTCAGTTTTTGGATTCTCCTCAATCTCATCAGACGGGTTTTCTTCTTCTCCGTCAGGTGCTGTACCAGGATTCTCCTCTTCATCATCTGGAGCAGTTCCTGGATTTTCTTCTTCACCATCTGGTGAAGTGCCTGGATTCTCAGCCTCATCCTCAGGTGCAGTACCCGGGTTTTCTTCTTCTCCGTCAGGTGCTGTACCAGGATTCTCCTCTTCGCCATCAGGTGCAGTGCCAGGGTTTTCTTCTTCACCATCTGGTGAAGTACCTGGATTCTCGGCCTCATCCTCAGGTGCAGTACCGGGGTTTTCAGCTTCTCCGTCAGGTGCCGTGCCCGGATTCTCTGTACCAGGGTCAGAAGGACTTTCCGACACTGGGTCGCTCGTAGCAACTGGGATATCTGGCGTTGGCTTTTCGGTCAGGAAGTTCTTACACTCGCTGTTAAAGTACGACACATTGCCATTCGCATCGGTGACGCGTAGCAATGATACCCCATTAAGGTACCTCTCTGACTGTACAAGCTCTGTATCGCTGATGCCGTTGGCGCGTGCCTCTTCCATGCTAATCGTATTACCATTTGCATCGACAGGACGAGCGCCCCAGTTGTAGAAGCTGCCATGAACATCATCAACAATTTCTACCGTCGCACCACCGTTTTCAAGCTGCTCAGCAATCATATTAAGGGCTGCTGCACGGGTCGCATCGTCATGAAGAGCGTTTTCCACCTGCTGTGGTGTCATGCCACCAAGGCCAAGCTCTTCTTTTTGAGCCTCAGTCAGATAGCCTTGTACCATCTGCCCGGCATGTCCCGGATCAGACTCGCCAAGATCCCACATATCGTCCATAGCTGTCTCGGTTGAGGTCATGTCCATCTTTTCACCCATCGCCCATTCGGAGATCTTGTTTTCGCTCAAGAATTCTTCGTAGTTAACATTAATGTTGTCAGCCGTGTATTCGCCGGGCAGCGGACCAGTTTCTTCACCAGTATCACCCCCATCACCTTCGTGGTCACCTTCACCACCGTCGCCAGAACCATCCCCTTCTGTCCCTTCGTCGCGAGGAGTCACCTTCTCTAGATCTGTTTGGTCATCCTTGGCGCCAAGATGGTCTTCAAGGCTCGGCATGCCCAGTGTCTCAGCTGCGATAAATGACGCCGTTCCACCACCAATCAAGACGACAGCACTTGTTGCCATTGCACGTCGTGATCGAGCCTTGTTCTTTTGATCAGTAAGCTCTGCTTTGCGCTTTGCCTTTTCCGCATCAATCTCATCTTGTGTCCAATTATTGTTAACGGCCGCGAGGTCGATTGTTTTCATCGCCTCAACTTCTTGGCCATCAAATTTCCTATCAAGTCGGCGCTCGCCCCATTTCGTTAGCTTGGCAAGGCCCGTTACCTTACTTGCACCAGCCATAAATGCGTCGAATTTTCCTTTTTCACGCGTTTGGTTTGCTTCGGTACCAGCGATGTCAACGTTTACCTTAGCCTTAGCTAGTTTTGCCGCCCACCCCGTAGCAATCCCAAGAACCGCGGCACCACCAACGCCGCCAGTCACCGTGCCAGCCGCTGCAGCCGCAACACCGATACCAATACCAGCACCTGCCATGACTGCCATACGCGCAGCAGGGTGCATCTTACCGAACGCTTCGGTAAACTTGCCGTATCCTGTTTGCTTTTTAATCTCAGCAACACGATTGTTAATATCTTCCCACATTGCTACCTGAGTAGCGGCGAACATAGTCTGGCGAGCCGCTTCATCTTCGTATCCGTCAACGATTTCACGTCCGGCTTCTTGTGCGAGCTTTAGGTATTCCGCTTCAGCTGCTTTAATTGCCTCCTTGTCTTTACGGAACCATGGTTGCGCCTTTAGCTCTGCCAGGCGATCAGCTGCATCACCAAGCGCCTTGTCTTTTTCTGCTTGCTCTTTCGATGCTTCATCTTCACGAGCAGGAAGATTATCAAGCGTCGGATTGTCTGCCTTCTCTTTTCCAGGCTCACTATCACTGCCCTCCTGATTCGCTAGCCTCTCCTCAAGTTCCTTGATTGTGAGGTTATATCCAACAATTTTGTTATCGATAGCATCCGCCTCAGTCGTTTTCCCTTCGGCACGAAGACGCTCTGACTCTGCTTGCATCTGATCACGAAGTTTAAGGAGATTCTCGAGGCGATCTTTGTCGTAATCAGCGATGTTCTTTGCATCCTGCTCGGCTTTTGCCTCATCGTCAGTTTTCGCATCGTCGTCATCGCCACCAGTTTCGTTCGAGCCTTCGGTATCACTGCCAGCTTCAGTTGTATCTGAAGGGTATTCTTCTTCACCAGCAACGATTCGCTTTAAGGCCTCGGCGTCAAGACTAGCAGTCGAGATGCCCTCTTTTTCTAACTTGGCACGAAACTTGCCCATCTGAACAGGATCATCGAGATTGAATTCTTCTGCGATTTCACGCATTGTACGAGATGTATCATTCTCTTCTTGATCCCCTTTGGCTTCTACTGCGTCCGATGGGAAATTCTCTTCACCAGCTGCGATTCTCTTCAACGCTTCGGCGTCAAAGCCTGCGGTTGAGATACCCTCTTTCTCTAGTTTTGCGCGATATTTGCCCATTTGGACGGGGTCATCAAGATTAAATTCTTGAGCGATCTCGCGTGCCCTATCAGAGTCAGTCTCTTTCCCTGGTGCATCTTCAGCAGAAGACCCAGAATCACCAGCCGCTGCCTCCGGCTGGCCATCACCGCTCTCATCTGTCGCGTCAGAACCCGGAGCGGCTTCTCCCGATTGAGCCTCGCCTGTCGCTTCTTCCGTTGGCACTTTAGGTTCAACAGGAACCCACTCGAACGACCCGTCAGTATATACAACAAGCTTTTCAATTGGGCCATTTGTTTCTTTTCGTGTTGCGCGTGGCTGCTTGGCCGCAAGTTCCTTCTTTTCAGCCACAACTTCAGCGCTCTCAGCTACTGTTTCCTCTGCGTCACCAGCTGAATCGCCGTCCTCCTCTGGACGACCGGCCTTAATAAGATCAGCGTTTGCCTCGATGACGTCTAATTGATGAGCCGTGACGTATTCGTCTTCTTTACCGCTTGCGAACTTGCCACTCTCGCGTCGCTGATTAAGTTTAGGAAGAACTCCCTCTTCTTCTAGACGCTGCGCAGTTTCGCTTGACCGATCAATAAAAGCGTTCTCATCTTCTGCAGGTTTCTCGGCTTCATCGACAGGTGTGCTTTCTTGAGCTTCGACCTGACTTGTCAGATCGCTCAGCTCTTCAGCCTCTGTCCTTGCCTCAACTTTTGCCTCAAGCTCTGCAAGGCGCGCTGAATCCGCCTCCATCTGAGCACGCAAGCTCGTAATCTCCGCATGGAGTCCGGCATTGTCTTCGGCAACAAGTTCGACAAGTTCTGTCTCAGGATTATCAGAGGTGTGTTCAGGTGTGTGTGCAGTATCTTGCTCGTTTAAATCTGCAGATTCTTTGATACCAATAGCTTTGTTCAGGTATTTGTCCGTCAACATGCGGCGGTAGCGTTGACGCGGCGTTTCAAGGTCATGGACGATGTTACCGTTTCTATCCTCGTATTCAGGCAGCTCGTCAGACATACCTGCAACCGCCTTCTCAATCTGCTCTTCAAGAAAATGCTGGGCTTCCATTGAAGTCGATGTATCACCAACTGCCTCGGCACGGCCAATGACATTCGCAAGCTCTGCTCGCGACATTGTTTCATACGTTTTTTCCGCCTGCTGCTCGACTAAGCGCCCATCTGCGGCGGCCCGGTCAAGGTCTTCTTGCGTTTGATTTGCCTCAACATACTGTCGATATGCTTCGTCGTCCGAGAGAGGTCGAGCTGATTGCGTCTCGTTGTTCATGTTTATTTTGCACTTTCTTTACTTTACCTAAACTATATACAGTTACTATACCATAAGTATTTTCGTAAAGTGCTTGTGCTATGTTGTATTATTTACTACTGCCAACAACAACATTATTGGCGTGCAGCCAGCCCTCGACAGAACCACCGTCAAGGTATTGGCCTTTGGCCGGAACAACAGAGACGATTCCGCCTGCCGCGACATAGTCGTTAATCGGATCTGTAATGTAATACTCATCAGTCCTATCAGTTGCAGCATAGGCACGAATCGAAGCAATCGCACCAGAATTCAAAACATATTTACTGACATTAATAAGATTGCTTGGCGCGTCCTCAGGAGTAGGTTTTTCGACAATCTGAACAAAATGATTATTCGCATCAGTTTCAATAACTCCATATCGAGAGACTGCCTCCCTGGGAACTTCAACGCCTAGCATTGCCGAGTTTTCGCCAGCCGCGGCTATCAAACGGGCTGTTTCACTACTGCCATCATCTGTATAAATAAAGTCGTCTCCCATCAGCACAACAACTGACTCGCCGTCTGGAATCTGATCAGCTACGAGTGCAACCGGAATTGCCGTGCCATATTTGCCATAGCTTGGCTGCACGACAAAGTGGAGCTTCACGCCAGCCAAAGGCGCAATCAACGGCACCATGTCTTCCTTGCCGTTTCGTTTGAGATAGTCAATAAGTTTGATATTGCTACGGTAATAGTTCTCTAGCTGATCGCTGTCCTCACCGACAATAAAATATATCTCGTTAATACCTGCGGCTAGACAATCTTGCACAACATAATCAACCAGCGGTCGATTGCCGATAGGCAGCATGCACTTTTCGATGGCCTTCGTAATAGGAAGACGACGTGTCCCCCACCCGGCAACGGGGATAATTGCTTTTGTAATACTCATGTGCCTAGTATACACCACTGGTAGATTGGATTACAGCTGCCCGCCGCCGTATAACAATACGATAAACGCCGCCATCGTCAGCAGCCCTGTCGCCTTGACGGCACCATGGTGCTTGTACCAGCTTTCGCGGCGCTGACGCGGCAATTTACTGCGATAAAAGTGTGCCGTAGCTGCTACGGTCGAGGCAATAAAGATGAGCGCGAGACTTGTAAGGGCAGCGGGCGTTAATGACTGTAAGGCAACACCAATTCGTGCCGCAGGTGTTAATGCAACATCCACCGTCGCTTCTTGTGCGCTACGTTGGGACGAGACACCGGCAATCAGTGGTTCTTGCCTCACGCCATAAAACGCGACAATAATTGTTGTTGGTTTGCCGTCCATCTCACCGCTGGCTATTGCAAAGCCCACATCTTGGTAGGCTGCGCCGAGCACGTTATCACGGTGCGTCGAAGAGTTCATCCAGGCACCCACTGTTGCACTGGCTGTCGAGAAGTTCTTTGCCAAATTCTCGCCTGCCTTGCTGTAATTATATCCCGCACGCTCAACCCACACCCACGGCTCGGCACCATCAGGTGCATTATGATCCCAATATCCTTGTTGCAGCATGTCCCGGGCCTTGGAGGCAGCAGCCTCGGTTAGCTGACTATTCATGCGCAGCGGCGTAAGGTTATGTGCCGCACGCTGATCGTTCGTACTTGCCAGCAATCCGGCTGGTGTGACATTAGTGACACGACCCAGCACCGATCCTGTATGCGTGTAATTGTAGCCAAATTGCAGACCAATCGTAATAGCAAGCACCATCAATAACCCATACCGACGCACCAGATGTGGGCGATAGTGATTATTCTGATGCGGCACAAACCACAGATGTATCCGTCGGCGGATACGCTTGAGACGTCGTCTCCAGAATTGTGTTTGTTTTTTGGCCATTTGCATACAGTATACCATTATGACCATAAAAAAGAACCTCCCCGCTCGCGGAGAGGTTCTTCGACACTAGACTAAGTATTTAGTCGTTAGCCGTCCTAGTTGTCAGTGTCGCAAGGATTGCCTGTACGACCAGAATACCGGCAAACAACCATGTCCACACGTTGAACCAGATCATTGAACCAGTCAAATCTTCGATGACAAAGAACGCGATTACTGCTGCAGCTGCAGGTACCAGCATGAATACACGCGCACCGGTATTGTTATCTGTCTCTGTGCGACGAATACCCGCCAGCGCGACAACCGCAAGGATTGCAATGAAGCCTGCCAATGCCGCATTTACGACTGACCAGTCAGTACGGACATCTTCGGCACCCAGAACGTCAGCATCACTATCATCACTGTTGGTTGATGGAGTTGTGCGCAGCAATGGTGTTGTGGCGTCATCGCTAGCACCAAGAGCACCAAGCGTTACAGGAAGGAAGAAAGACAGCACCGGTTGAGCCTCCAGACCTTCAGGCTGAGTAGGAGTTTCTGGAGTGCTATACGCCACCTCTTCTTCGTCGTCAGTAACAACAGCGATAGTGAAGTTACCTGTCGCTTGCTGAGGATTACTAGTGGCGCTGTTTGTATTGCCGTGCGCATCAGTTGCCCTAGCTAGAACTGTGAATTGTCCGTTTGCCTGTGCTGGTACGGTGTATGACCACGTTGTGTCGTCAGCCGTATATGCAGCCTCTTGCCAGCTATCGCCACCGTCTAGGCTAACTTCAACTTTTGTAGCATCAGCATCAACCGTGCCAGTGATAGTCGGAGTGGCGGTGTTAAATGTAGCGCCAGAATCGTTTATGGTGATGGTTGGGGCGGTACTGTCAACAATAAACGCAAACGTCGCCTGGTGCGTGCCATTCACCCATGATTGCTGGTGGCCGTCATTGCGATGACCTTGTTGGTCAGTAACTACATAGCGAACTTTGTATTCACCATCTACATCGTAGTAGTCTGTTAGCTCAAAAGAACACTTATTCGCACCGTCGAGTGCACAGCGGTTGCTGGTTTTGTCACTATATATGTAGTGCGTTGCGCCACCCGGTGTCTTCAGTTCCAAAAAGTGTGTTTTGATATCAGTACCGAATGGTGCCGGAGTACCAGTGCCCGTAATCGTAATATTTTTGTCGTTAGTAGTGTCACCGGTTGCGAGTGAACCGACTACTACAGTAGCCTGAGGAGCTGCGTTGTTAACAGTAAAGTAGTCAGTCCAGCCGGCTGTACCACGATTGCCGGCCATATCAGTAACTTCAACGTGCGCACGGTATTCACCATCCGCTAAGCCAAGTGCTTGTGCGTTATAGGTATGTGACCAGTTAGATTCTTTACTTAACGGGTTAGTGATTAAGTGGATAGTCTTGCCGCCAAAACGACCGCCTTCTTTTTTGTCGAGCTGAACGTATACTCGGTTAAGTCCTAGGTTATCCTTGGCTGTGCCACTCACAGTAAAGGTATTACCAACAAATCCGGTTGGAGCAACAATGTTTGTCGTAGGTCTCTCAGAGTCGTAATTGTATGTTACAGAGTTGCTGAAAGCACTCCAGTTGCCGGCATTATCCTGAGCACGGACGCTGATGGTGATTGGACCTTGGTAGTTACCGCTAAATGTTTGAGTTCGTGATAGACCTGTTTCGAAGCGTGTAGCAGCTGGACGACCTTCAAATTCATATTTTATTTCGTAGCCTTTGATACCACTCAAGTTGTCGGTAGATTCAGTCCAGCTGTTGGTTGTATTTGCACTATTGAACCACTGACGAGGAGTTGGCTTGGTGATAGATGGTACGGTTGGGGCGCCATTATCAACAATTACCGTACGAGTGGTTGAATTAGTGTAGCTAGGGTCGTCATTGCGATTACCGGCTTTGTCGGCTGCAACATAGCGAATTGTGTATGTTCCGTCCTTAACCTGTGTTGTATCCCATTGAATTGTCCAAGTATCAGTACCATTGCGATGACCTGCGCCAGTTGTGTATTCATAGCCATTAGGACCCTTGATTTCAAACCAGTGAGTATCCGGGTTGGCCTCATCCATCTTACCAGTGATATCAATAGTTCCACTTGCGACATCACCATCTGCTGCAGGCGCAGTGATACTAGCAACCGGAGCCTGGTTGTCTAGTGTGAATTTGTAGGCTGACCATGGGCTCTTGCCGAAAGTATTGTTGCCGTAGTAGTAGACAGAATCGTAGTTGCCAAGAGCATCAACTGTGCGGATATACAACTTCATATCAGAGTACGTCTTGTCCTTGAAGAAGTTTTGCCAATCGGTTGAGTGAAGGAGACTTATGTGAGCTTTGTAGGTATTAGTATTAGCATCAACCAAAGTTACAGGAGTCCAGCCAGTTGCTGGAGGGCCAGCGAAACCTGGAATCTGGAAGCCAACTTGTGAGCCGAGTAACTTCAGTGGTTCATTAGTCGTAAATGTGACATCCAAGTAGCCACCGTTTAGTTTTGCACTTGTGTAGTTAACACCACCAACTGGATTGATTTTATTAAGCGAGAGGCTTGTTAATTTTGGCGCAGCAGTATCCGCCGTGATAATACGGTCAGTATTGGACCAGTTATTCAGCTCATCAGCAGCATAGGCACGTATGTTGATAGAATCGCCACTACTTATACCGAGCTGGCTTGTCATATCGTTGACTTGAGCTTGGGTTAGCGTGTAGCTAAAGTTGCCTGATTGCGCATTGACACCCAGAACGATTGCTCCGTAGTGATTTGGCGAACTTATGTTGTTTGCGCCCTTATATTCATTGCCATTAGCGGTGATGTACAGATGCAGACGAGTAACCTTGCTGTGTGCGTCATTGTAGCTACCGCTGATTGTAAATGGCTTAGTTGTGTTTACAAGAGCGGAAGGACTAGAGAATGTAACGGTTGGCGCAACGCTGTCAAAAGTTAAGTAAACAGGACTTGACCAGTCAGTTACACCTGCGTATGGTGCGCCTGACTGCTGTTGGCGAACTTCATACTTGTAAACACCTTGCTGCGTGCCGAAGTGGCCGTGACGAGTAGCGTCATTGAGGTCAAAGTTGGCAGTGCCTGAGCGACGGCTAGTGTTTTCGCTTCCGTCTGGGTGCGTCACGCGGACATTCCATACTGCATTAGGGTTGAGAACGCCACTCCATCGAAGTGTGTGGCTTGTGTATTGTACAGTCGTCCCCGTTACATCCACAGTCGTTCCGTCACGCGTAATAACAAGGTTGGTTGGTGCGGCGGTCAATGCGGCAGTCGGGTTAAGATAATACTGCGTCTGATCTGCTTTCACATGTGTGGCAGCCGTAAAACCAGCGTAATTTACGGTACCCTGACCATTAATAATCCAAGCTGTTGGCTTAGTATACACTTCGCTCGTATTAGTAAGACTAGCACTACCGACATTAAGGATCGCCGGTGTCGTAACGCCACTTCCCTGCGACACTTCAATACCACCAAACTCGGCATCCGAGAGTTGAATAGTACCTTCAAGATTAACTGTGGCACCGTTTGCAAGCAGGGCCGCATCACCACCAGCAAAGCTGAGGTTCTTGATACCAACCGTGTTTCTGTATGCCTGCAAGATGTAGTTACCTTGCCAGCCTTCAAGATCTCCTGTAAATGTTAACGTATGTCCGTTACCATCGATAGAAACATTTCGTCCACTCAGGTTAATCTTCGATGACACTGTAATGTCCGCTTTAATACTTAGTACCGTAATAGAAGTATCGGCAGCGGCATCACGCAACTGCTGTTCAGTTGTGATATCCCCAGAACCTATAGCGCTCACTACCTGGCTTGCCACCAGCGCATACATCGGTTGCACCAGCAGTGCGAAGACCGCAACAAATATCGCCAGTCGTTTTCGCACTTGGGGTGGGTTGATAGATAATTTCAGACTCATTACACACATCCTCGTCTGCCCTAGGACTCCACTCCTGCTCGGGCAATAAACTGATTTGGTGCTGATTATACTCTGGTTTGGTTACGAAATCAATGTTAGTGCGACGACCGAGCCTCTAATTCGTCGATACGATCGTGATCCAACCCATAATAATGCGCAATTTCATGCCATAAGGTACGTTTGGTCTGTTCGAACAAGCTTTCTTCGTCATGTGCCACCGCCAAAATCTGGTTTTTAAACATCGTAATTTTGTCTGGCAGCATGCCGCTCCAGCCACTCCCGCGCTGCGTCAGCGGCACACCTTCGTACAACCCCAATAATAGACCGTCACCAAGATGCATCTTTTGACGTTGCTCATCTGTTGGCTCATCCGCCATCACAATAACCACGTTTTTTAACCCCTTAATGTAGTGATGGGGTAGTTCATCCATGGCACGCGTAATCAGCGTATCAAATTGTTGGTCGGTGAGCTCCATATATACCAGTGTACGCTATTCGCCGTCGGCACCGTTGGATTCGATAATCCTTGCCCACGATGCATCCAACGCATCACCGTCAATCGTGTCGTCAAGACTCATCTCATCACGCTCAAAATAGTCCAGCGCGCTGTTGGCGTCTTCTGGTTCGACTTCTTGTAGTTGTAGATAGTGAAATAATGACATGTTTGTTTTATACCTTTATACTTCCATTTAAGCATAAAAGTAATAAAATGTCAAGTATCTCTGGTCTCAGCTACGCCTTTTCCAGCGAAACTGCCAGTTCGGTGCCCTCAATCTTTACCATCACAGCGTCAGTCGTAGCCACCTCATCGCCAACTGCCAATGTCTCGGCGTAGATTGCATCACGGTGTTCGGCAATTGCCTCGGCCAATTCGGCACCCTCCGTTAAAAGATGTAAATTAATGCGATCATCAACCTGCAGTCCGACGTTCTTGCGAGCCGCCTGAACGTGACGAACCACTTCGCGCATCAGACCCTCACGTCGCAGCTCGGGCGTTAGGTTCTCGTCAATCGCCACCTCATCACCTTGCCTGACTTCCTTAACGTTTAACTCGTCCAGAAGAATCGGCGTGAAGTCGATACTAGCACCAAGGCTTGGTACCGTAATGCTCGCTAAAGGCTGGCGCACCTTTAAACCTGCCTTCGCACGCAGACTAAGACCTTCGTTAACATAGCCACGCACCTCGGCCATCTCATCAAGCACCCGCTGATCGACCGTATAATTCGTTGGCCAGTCCAGTAGGTGTACCGACTCTCCTCCTCCACCCAAATTCTGATACAGCTCCTCGGCAAGGAACGGTGTAAATGGTGCTAGTAATGCACTGAGTTTTAATAGCACGTAATGTAATGTACGATAGGCTTCGTTTTTATCACCATCATCCTCTGACTTCCAAAAACGGCGGCGGCTACGACGTACATACCAGTTACTGGCATCGTCAAGGAACGGCAGGATATCCGCCATCGCGTCAGGCAGATTGTAGCCATCCATGTCTTCGGTAACCTGCTTGTTCAGCTGATGTACGCGACTGATGATCCATTTGTCCATTGGATTTGTGACATTGTCTGGGTTCAATGTAAACGGTTTGCTACTGTCAAACTCCCAGCCATCTACCTCGGCATACATTGTGAAGAAGTCATACATGTTCCAGACCATACTAAGTTTACGTGCCACATCACCAACATCTTTATCGTGCAAAGCAAAATCTTCACCCTTCAGTAGTGGGCTACTCAGCAGCAAGAATCGCAGGCTGTCAGCACTAAACTTGTCCATCAGTTCGTTTGGATCAGTAAAGTTGCCGAGTGACTTGCTCATTTTGCGGCCGTCATTACCAGCTACCACACCAGTGGTGATAACGTTCTTGAACGCCTCACTGCCAAACAGGGCCGTATTAACCGCGTGAACATAATAGAACCATGCGCGAACCTGACCAACATATTCGACAATGAAATCTGCTGGGTAGTTTGCCTCAAACTTTTCTTTGTTTTCGAACGGATAATGCAACTGCGCAAATGGCATGCTGCCTGATTCAAACCAGCAGTCAAGTACCTTGTCGATGCGTGTGAACTTCTCGCCGTCAATCGCAAACGTAATGTCGTCAACCCACGGACGGTGATAGTCATCAAGTTCAACACCGCTCAGTTCTTTCAGCTCAGCGTAACTGCCAATAACCTTGACCGTGCCATTGTCGCCTTTCCATACCGGCATCGCCGTTGCCCAAAAACGATCACGACTGAGATTCCAATCTGGTGCTTGCTCGATATTCTTCGCAAATCGCCCATCCTTGAGATGTGGTGGGAACCAATTGATATGCTCGTTTTGCTCTAGCATCAGCGACTTGCTGTCCTGGATATCGAAGAACCACGATGGGATGGCACGATACATGATGCGCTGTCCGCTGCGGGGGTTAAATGGATATTCGTGGCGGATGTATTCAATCTTCCAGCCGATACCCTTTTCCATCAAATCCTTGGCGATAAACTTGTTGTTATCCCATACTTCCAGGCCTCGATAGTTAGTATCGACGTAGTACCCGTTATCATCGATAACGTGGAACGCAGCGATACCGTTGGCCTTGCCCAGTTCGAAATCGTCTTCACCGTAAGCTGGCGCACAGTGAACAATGCCCGTACCAGATTCGTGCGAGACAAAATCAGCAGCGTATATTTTGTGGATAGCATTACTTTCTGGCCATGTGCTGCCAGTGTCTAGCGGCTGGTATGATTTGCCAGCCAGTTCGCTACCTGGGAATTTTCGCAGGACCGTATACTCTAGCGGCTTGTTTTTCTCGTCTTTCAACACACGCTCTAGGGCTTCTTCAGCGATGACCAATTTCTCTCCAGCTACCTCAACCTCACAGTACGTCAAGTCTGGACTGACTGCCAGCATCAGGTTCGCTGGCAACGTCCATGGTGTCGTTGTCCATGCCAACACATATGCGTCGCTATCTGCTAGCTTGAACTTGGCATACAAGCTTGGATCGGTCACTGTTTGATACGCATCATTGTCCATCGTCACTTCGTTTTTACTGACGGGCGTGGCAAAACGCGTATCATACATGAGAACCTTTTCGCCTTCGTAAATCTTGCCTTTTTCATATAAAGTTTTGAACGCCCACCAAACACTTTCCATGAAATCTTTGTCCATGGTTTTATAGGCGCCCTTGAAATCTACCCAGCGGCCGATACGATCAACCACATCTTCCCATGTCTCGGCGTTTGCTACCATTGATTCACGAGCCTTGGTGATATATTGCTCTAACGAGATGGTCGCAAGCGGATTGCCGTCCTTATCAAGTGGTGCTTTTTCGTCTGGACTTGTCACAATCTGCCGACGATCCACGATATTCAGCTGCTTTTCGACAAAGTTCTCGGCTGGCAGGCCGTGCGTGTCCCAACCCCAGACGCGCTCGACGCGCTTGCCTTTCATCGTCCAGTAGCGTGGCACGGCATCTTTGACGATACTGCTGAGCAGCGTGCCGTGGTGCGGCACACCGGTGATAAACGGCGGGCCGTCATAAAATACATACGCATTGTCAGCCGGTCGATTTTCGACCGATTTCTCAAATGTCTTGTCTTGCTTCCAGCGCTGCGCCCAATCTTTCTCGTATTCGAGCGCGCGACGGCGGGTTCCATGCTTGAATTTCATTGCTTGCTCCTTTTCAGTTCGCGTTTGATATCATCTAAAAATTTACTTTTCAGTAACTGCTCCCAAGGTAGAAAAAGCGGCTGGGGTAGATTATCAAAATCAGCCCACATCTGCGCGATACACTTGTCTGGCTCGGTAATGTACGGCTCATTCGCCTTCCAATCACTCATTGTCCACCAGGTGACATAGTGCCTGTTCTCTCCTTCAAAAAAATCGTTCGTTACCGCAGCAAACCGTATATTTTTAATCTCACACCCTGTTTCCTCTAGTACTTCACGACGCGACGTATCTTCAGGTGTTTCGCCGTATTCTAAATGGCCACCCGGTACCGACCATGTCCCCTCACCATGCGAACCTTGTCGTTGTTGCATGAGAAACTTACCGTTCCTAAAAACAAACGTACCGATGCCTATTCTTGGATTTGGGCTTTTACTTATCTTGCTCATAACTTTCTCCAAATAAAAAATCTCCTTATCGCTACTGGAATCCGATATCTCGGACGGTACCATCCAGTTTCGAAAAAGAGATTTGTCTCATTTCGCACTTTATTGTTCGATCTGACAGGTCGATTACCGTTGGGGTCTAGTCTCTCCAGAAAGATTTCTTCCCAAAACTCGCGGGTGATAGCCGCTCGGACGTTTCTGGCGATAATTATACACCGTTATTCGTGCTTTATGCAAATAGGTCGCTGCCGTATTTTGCAAGGATTGCCGCAATCGCCAACACAACAACCGACCACATCACCAGCTTGTCGTAGTCTTTTTTGATAAATGCCTCGAGCTTTTTTTGCACACCCTTCGAAAGATACAGATTTTTCTCGCGAATGTTATAGCGCGTGATCGCAAACCAGACCAATGTCGTCGTCAATGTCACCAGCAGACACCACGGGCACAACGCACCAATGACGAAGAAACTGACACCAAAGAGGTACCATGCAAAGATAAACCCTAACGAATAACCAACCTGTGCAGCAAACATAAAAGCTCGTGGAAACTTGATACCACTGAGGCCTGCAATTGCGACAGTAATCACAACTGGTTCAGCTATCAGCCCAAGGAAACTGTTTGGAAAGCCCCACAGCTCGGCACTCGGATGCAAGGCGACACTGGCGCAGTTTAAGACGATATTGATGCTACAATTCAATTGCGCATCTGGGTTGGCTGCCAACGTGATAGCCTCGACCGACAACACAAACGATGCCAACAGACTGAGTATTGCACCAATCAGCATGCTGGTGAATATCCAGCGATTATCGCGGACCGTCTTATCGCGATGCGTCAGAAAATCTTTAACGGCCTGCCACATAGTAGCTCACCTCACTAATCGTTGGTAGTGGTCGCCCCCGCCATAAATGCTGTAACTGACCATCGTCACTAAGCGCAAATACTGTTGGATACTCGACAATATCATAGGTACGACATGTATGCGCACCATCAGGAGTGTCAGGATCCACCTCTTCAATCTCATGGCCTGTCTGGCGTTGAAAATCACGAAGATAATCAATTACTTCTCTTGCGTGGTCGCTCTCGTACTTGTAGACTATTTTAACTTTCATTGCCCTTCAGACGCCCCACGGTTTTTACGTCGACTATCAAGAATAGCAACAAAGTCGTCTAATGTCTTAAACTCATGGTATACGCTCGCAAAACGCACATACGCGACCTCATTCTTATTGGCAAGCTCGTCGAGAACTTTGTCTCCAATTTGGCTTGATAAGATTTCTGATTCACCGAGACTGTATACCGCGTCTTCAACATCATTAATAATCTTTTCTACTTCAAGTTCTGAATCGAAAAACTTACCGACCGAACGCTTGACAGCGATTGCCAGCTTATCACGATCAAATAGCTCGCGCGTGCCGTCCTTTTTGATAACGGCAAGATTTGGCTTCTCGATGCGCTCGTACGTCGTAAAACGCTTGCCATCCGGTGTTTCGCGGCGACGGCGAATCGTGACGCCATCGCCAACTTCGCGGGATTCAATAACTCGGCTGTCACCAATATTGAGAGCAGTCATATCCAGGGTACCTCCTACGATTCGCTGTTATCTTTTTTGCGCTTGCGGCGGCGTAAGAAAGCTGGCGTATCAGACTCATCATCTTCAGGCTGATTCCATATATCCTCTTGCGGTTCACTCGCGAACTCTTCGGCAGCTCCGGTTTGATCCAGCTCGAGATCCATCGCTGCTACCATGTCATCGCTCACCTCTTCGACCGACTCTGTTGTTTTAGACTGACCAAGAATCACATTGGCCTGTTCATGAAGGTATGCACTGTCGAAACCAGTTGCGATAACTGTAATAACCAATTCGTCTTCAAGGTCAGGTTTGAGCGTTGCACCAAAGATAATATTTGCGTCAGGAGAGACAGCGCTGGTAATAATCTCAGCAGCCTCTTGGATTTCACTCATGCTCATGTCATATCCACCAGTAACATTGAAGAGGACACCCTTGGCACCGTCAATTGACACCTCAATCAGCGGCGACTCAATTGCCTGTTGTGCCGCCTGTGCAGCACGGTCGTCACCACTAGCGCGACCAATGCCCATCAGTGCTGATCCAGCATTTGATACGATAGCACGGACGTCGGCAAAGTCGAGATTAATCAGACCATGTTCGGTGATCAGTTCTGAGATGCCTTGAACACCTTGACGTAGCACGTCATCGGCAATCTTGAAGGTCTCTAGTAGTGGCGTACGGCGATCGATTGTCTGCAAAAGACGATCGTTTGGAATTGTGATTAATGTGTCAACCTGACGGCCCAGCTGCGCAATTGCCCAATCGGCGTTTGTGCGGCGCTTTTCGCCCTCGAAACTAAATGGTTTTGTGGCAACACCAATGACCAGGATACCGAGCTCGCGTGCTACTTCGGCGACTACATGACCAGCGCCCGATCCTGTACCGCCACCTGCGCCAATGGTCACAAAGATAAGGTCGGCACCTTCAAGCACACTTTTTAGCTCGTCACGAGATTCATTTGCCGCAGCCTCGCCAACTGAAGGATCGGCACCGGCACCTAATCCGCGTGTCGTGTCACGGCCAATATGGACCTTCACATCCGCTTTACTATTATGAAGTGCCTGTGCATCAGTATTAACCGCAATAAACTGCACGCCAGACAGACCTGCTTCTTTCATGCGATTGATAGCTGATCCACCAGCACCACCAACACCAACGACTTTGATGCTGGCAAAAGATTGTATGTCACTCGGTTTTACTTCTGGCATGCGATTATTGTCCCCTAAAATTCCTTTGCTCTGTTAATTTCCAGTATACCACTCGCGTACAAAATACTACAAGAGATGGCTATTTTGCCTTACCGAAGGCTTTCGACAAAATCGTGCCTATACCACCAACAAGATTCTTACCAACCACGGCACCCTTGTTCTTGCCCGCCATCTGCGGAGCACCCTCGCTATCAAGCAGCATCAGGCCGACAGCAGTAGCGTATTGTGGCTCTTCAATATGTTCGGCAACCCCACCAAAACCTGAGGCCTTACCAAGACGCGCCGCCACACCCAGTGATTGCTTGGCATATTCGATAATACCCTTTAGCCTAGCGCTGCCGCCCACTAGTACAACACCGCTTGGGAGCTTGCCAGCATATCCAGCCTTCTTGAGCACCTTTTGAATCTCTTCGAAAATCTCCTCAAGGCGTGCCTCGACAATATCATCAATGTCACCCGACAAGAACGTCAGAATATCACCATCATGCTTAATTGATATACCCTCGGCTTCAAGTCGTTTCATAGCAACAGCGTGTTTTATCTTTACTTGTTCGGCAACCTCTGGATCAGTCTTGAGACCAATCGCCAAATCATTTGTAATATTGACACCACCGTAAGGTAAGACTGCCGTAAAGCGTAAATCACCCTCGTCATAGATAGCAATGTTGGTGGTTGTACCACCAAGGTCAATCAACGCGACACCGTTCTCCATCTGCTGTTCGGTAAGGACCGCACGTGCAGCCGCGATACCGGATGTCACAATTGATACTGGCTGCACCTTAGCTAGCTCGGTTGTCTTTTGAAGGTTAACGAGATGAGGAGTCAGAACAGATACAACGTGCGCATCAATCTCAAGGCGCGTCCCCGTCATACCTATCGGGTCTTTTATGTTGTCCTGACCATCCAAACGATAGTTATGAGGAATCACTTCAAGAATCTCACGGTTAGGCGGGATTTTACCAACCGTTGCGACCTCTTCAAGGCGCACGACGTCATCTGGAGTCACAGCATGGTCGGCAGCGCCAACCGCTATCATGCCGTCAGCCGTGGTACTAAGGATATGTGTACCATTAATTGAGACTGTCGCCTCATTGACCTGATGACCGCTCATACGCTCGGCCTCGCCTAGTGCCTCGTCAATCGCATGGGCCGGGCCATTCAGTGTCACGACGACACCCTTTCGCATACCAGTGTTGGGTGACGTACCGACACCAACAATTGTCGGCACACCTGTTGCTGAATCGACGTGTGCGACAACAGCACGCACTCCTGTTGTGCCAATATCTAGCCCTACGGCATAGCGAGAATTTTCTTGCATAGGGCAATTATACCGCTTATGGCGAATTTTGAATAGAGCAGCTTATAGTTGGGTGAGGATTTCAGCACCTTCCTCAGTAATCAGTATAGTGTGTTCAAAATGCGCCGCCAAGCTGCCATCCCGTGTCGAGTACGTCCAGCCGTCATCTTGATCAATAATAATCTTCTCGCCACCAAGGCTCGCCATTGGTTCAATAGCAATGGTGTCTCCAACTTCGAGAACCGTGCCGGTTCCCTTGCGTCCGTAATTTGCTACTTCTGGTGGCATATGCATCTCTAGGCCCACTCCGTGCCCCACTAATTCACGCATGACTCCTAGTTTTCCGCCCGTTAGCACCGCCTCGACTGCTGCGCCAATATCACCAGTATACGTACCGCCACCTTTGATCGCATCGATACCTGCATAAAGACTCCGCTCGGTTGTCTGTAAGAGATGTTTCGCTGCGCCCTTTGGATCTTCGCCAACCACCATCGTGAATGCCGCGTCAGTCTTCATGCCTTTATATTCAATCACGAGGTCAAAGCTTACGACATCACCTGCTTCAAGCGCATAATCGCTCGGCACGCTATGTACGATTTGTTCGTTAACACTGATACAGATATTTCCAGGAAAGTTAACTTCGCTTGTCTTGTACGTTGCAATCGCACCCCGAGCGACAATCTCTCTGCCTACCCATTCATCAATTTCACGCTCGGTCTTGCCTGGGATCGTAAAGGCGCGCACATCGCGCAAAATACCCGCCAGTACCTTGCCACCTTCGCGCATGGCTTCGATTTGTTTTGGTGTTTTGCGTGGCTGCGAGCTCATACTCTGACCTTATACTAATCCGTTTGCATCAAGTTCTGCGTACAGCTTGTCGTGCACTTCACCAGCGGTGCCAATGCCTTCAACGTGAACAACACGGACATCATCTTCGGCAAATATACCCAGTACTGGATACATTTTCTGGCGATAGATGCTCATGCGACGAGCAATCACTTCTGGACTGTCTTCCATACGAGCGCGCTTTTCAAGGCGGCGCATAATTTCACTCTCTGGAACCTCAAGAGCAATCACAATGTCGATTTTTTCACCCTCTTTTTCCATGTACTTTGACAACCACTCTGCCTGTGCTTTGTTACGTGGAAATCCGTCAACAATAATCTGCGGGTATTTCTTCTCATGGGCGTCTTTCACTGCCTCTTGGAAGACTTCGTAGGTTTGCTCATCACTGAGGAGCTCACCCGTCTTCAGCTGTTCGATAATCTTTGGATCATTACTGGCGCGGAACATTTCACCTGTTGAAAGCCATTTCCAGCCTTGGCGGATCGCCATAATTTGCCCCTGCAAACTCTTACCGGCACCTGTTGGGCCAAAAAGTAAAATCATCTATGCACTCCTCCTATTGCTGTCTCGTTACTGTAGCGTTGTTTTTACAAGTTTTGCGACAGTTGCGCCGTCTGCTGCCGTACCCGTGCGAGCCTTGACTGCGCCAATCACTTGGCCCATTGCCTTCATATCGGTCGCACCGATCTCGGCGATGACCTCGTTGATGACAGTCTGAACTTCATCCTCTGTCAATTGTTGCGGCAGATAGGCCACCAGTACGTCTATTTCTTTCTGCTCTATCTCGGCAAGCTCTGGGCGTCCGTTTTGATCGTACAGCGCTTTGCTCTCACCTCGTTTTTTAACCTCACGAGCAATAATGCCTTCGATTTCAGCATCACCAAGGCCTTCATCTCGTCGTCCTAAGGCCACTTCTTCGTTGAGAATCGCCGCCTTTAAATTGCGCAGTGTGTCTGCGACAAAACGATTGCCGCCTAGAAGGGCGGCTTTGAGATCGTTATTAATTTGCTCTTTAAGAGCCACCTTTTAGCGAATCCCCATGCGTGCGTTAGCAGTTTTGATTGCCTTGCGCTCTTTGCGGATAATCGCCTTCTGGCGTCGCTCGGTTTTGCTAAGAGGCTTGCTGAATCGCATTGAAGCTTTTGCCTCTGCGAGCACGCCGCTCTGCAACACCTTGCGGTTGAAACGACGAATAATGTTTTCGTTCGCCTCGCGTTCGTCTTTACGTGTTACTTGTACCATATCGTTATGTATTGTAACAGAGAACCCCCTGCGAGGCAACACCCGGCAGGAGACATATTTACAAAGCTAGCTTTTGTATCACGAACTTTCGTAATACTCGGAGCTTGGATTCTCTGACTCTTCATCTGATGGATTTTCCTCAAGAACATCCGTACTTGGAGTTTACTCTGCCTCAAGTACGGCAAGAAGTGTACGATACTGATCAAGATCTTTTTCTTGCTCATCAACAGGCAACTCGGTAAACTGAAGACCCAGATCACCATCCTTCGCCC
>DAICXK010000002.1:0-356 GCA_027312225.1 Candidatus Saccharimonadota bacterium | reverse complement strand
CTCATCACCAATATGCTCGCGTACGCCTGCATCTTCAAGATCATCAATAACGCCAGCTTCCGTCAACTCCTCGCGAAGTCCAACAACAAATTCAGCAGCAGCTTTATTTTCACCCTTCCAATCTTCTGGTAAATCCTCATAGCTGGTATTCGCAATATCTACCACGTCCGTTCCGTTCGCCTCAATCCATGCTTGGTCAGAAGTAGATTTCTCGCGTGGCTCAAACGAGCCATCTTCCGTACGACGAGTTTCACGCCATTGCTCATGGAAAGCACTACCAACCTTTGCAATCAACTGCTGTTTGGCAAGCTGCGCTTCGGTTAGCTCTTGTTCGTTGCTGTTATCACTTGTTTCGT
>DAICXK010000022.1:296-578 GCA_027312225.1 Candidatus Saccharimonadota bacterium | reverse complement strand
CCTAGTTGGTTATTATATCACCTGTCACAGGTAAAATAAACGCTTCTTCCCTATTGATTCGTCTGGGGAAACTTGGTATCATATTGAAAGCTTCTACAGCATACGGGCTCGTAGTGAAGGGGTTATCACGCCTCCCTGTCACGGAGGAGATCGCCGGTTCAAATCCGGTCGAGCCCGCCACGAAAAATACTCACCTTTTGGTGAGTATTTTTCGTGCAGTTCGCCTGGGTTCGAGCCGGCGATAAGCGAGTGAAGCAAAAAGTGTTTACATTTTTTTGCAAA
>DAICXK010000022.1:0-257 GCA_027312225.1 Candidatus Saccharimonadota bacterium | reverse complement strand
CCATAGTTGCTGAGGTCTTCTTTTGCAACCCATTCGAGTTTTTCGACATCAGGGCCAGCAGCTAGTTCTCCTCCTGCATATTCGCAAATCACATCAAGATAGACAAAGAATTTGCGTACGCCATCAAGGTCGTCTTTAACCTCCGTGTCCCATGATACCTTTTCCTTCACTACTACATCAACACCCGATTTTGCCTTCACCTCTAATCTTACGGCTTCATCGACCGGCACATCTGGCGTCGCAATTGCGCCAAATAT
>DAICXK010000021.1 GCA_027312225.1 Candidatus Saccharimonadota bacterium | reverse complement strand
CCTTGGCTGATTGCGGCGAAGGACGTGAGCGTAATCCTACTACCAATCGCTGTCGTGATATCGTCTCTTCTGTGCCGCCTGCTGCCGGATTTGCTGTCGAACCGATTAAAGACGCGGCAAATATATTTGTTGGGTGGTGGGTGTTAGGAGGTGTGACAGTACTTGCACTTGGCTATGCTGGATGGGAATGGCGCGAAGAGGTGAGTCGATTTGTGCGCAAGCTGGCCCAGATCGGTCGCACAAAGTGATACACTGGTGGTAATGAGAATCATTGGTATTGATCCAGGCACTGGCATCCTCGGTTTTGGGGTGATTGATGCAAATCATGGCAAGACTACGCTGGTAACGGCAGGGGTGATCACGACACCGGCGCATACACCACTCGATGAGCGTCTCGAGGAGATTTTTGATGGGTTGACGGAAATTATCGCCGAGACCAAACCAGACAGTATGAGCATTGAAAAACTGTTTTTTGCCCAGAACGTGACAACAGCGATGAGTGTTTCACATGCGCGCGGTGTCGCCATGCTAACGGGCCGGAAGGCGAAACTATCGATTGCCGAATATACGCCACTCCAGATCAA
>DAICXK010000020.1 GCA_027312225.1 Candidatus Saccharimonadota bacterium | reverse complement strand
TATGTGATGTCCGTTCAGCCCTACAGCCACAGCAACAGTAACTGGCGCCACTCCCAACTCCACTGCCTCATCGTGGGCAAGCAGCCAAAGGTCCAGGTCCACGGCAGCAATATTCAGGTTGGACGCAGTTTCGGCGGCAGCATTAACTCCTCGGCCACCGTTGAAGGTGACAGGATTACAAAGGCAGCTGGCGGCAGCTTTGGCTCATGGGCTGAGTACGGCATCTTCGCACCATCAGACATCACCCTCGTCGCCTCAGGTTCAGGCCTTAACGTGCCAACAACAGGGCACCCAAGCTCAACCCAACGTTCCTGGAGTGCCTACAGCTTCACAAAGCGAACCACTGGTACCGACACCTATGGTGGCTACAGTTACGGTAACTCCTCGCTCCCCGACATCACCACGGTCTTCCCGCGGCCCCCAGCAACCCCGACACTTGTCCCGGCCGGCACCAATCTCACCGTTAACAGTCTTCCAAAAGGGGCCAACATCCGTCCTAACACGACCCAGCGTAATGTCACCGTCAACGCGAGCAGTAGCCCAGCCCTCACCAGCGGCCAATGGGTGGTCATCAATGCCGTCCAGCATAACGTGACAATCACCAGCAACATTGAGTACGCCAACGGGCCGTTCACCA
>DAICXK010000001.1:143257-152070 GCA_027312225.1 Candidatus Saccharimonadota bacterium | reverse complement strand
GTATGCGGCGTGTTTGCTCTTCCGTTTCTACTACGGATGAAGCTCAGTATTGGCATGCGATTTGTGAGTATGGTTGCGGGCTGGATAGTGCCAGCTTCGTGGTTGTTTCTGTCTCTTTGGGTTAATATCACCGCTGTCTCGATTGCAAATGCAGGATTTTTGGGCGCAAGTGTGCGCTTGGAGCCGGGTTGGTGGATGGTGTGCGTCGCGGTTGGGTTGGGTATTCTTGCCGCGTGGTCTGCTTGGGGATTATGGCCGGGTCGCCGTTCTGCTTCACTTGAGCGTACACATAAGAAGTGATACAATAGCGTAGCTGTTATTGGGACGCCGCCAAGTGGTACGGACACCAGGCTGTCCGAGCCTATCAAGGCGAGTTAATAAAAATCGTCCTGGACCAAAACCGTCTAGACGAAGATTCGATAACAGGAGCATATATCTATCTGCAGTGGGACGTCGCCAAGTGGTAAGGCACCAGGTTTTGGTCCTGGCATTCGGGGGTTCGAATCCCTCCGTCCCAGCCAAGAAAATCGTCAGACCTTTTGGTCTGACGATTTTCTTAATCATCTGCTTCTGATCTAAACGAGAACGTGCGTAATACCTCGTACGCACTAAGCGCCGATAGGAACTGCTGAAATCGCACGGTATCATCATTGTCACGGCATGGCCAGGTGCTATGATTTAGCCAGAATCCCATCAGGGTCAGGCAGTGCTGCGGGTTGATGAGGTCACGATATGGTGTGATGTCGTGATTACTTTTATGGAGGTCGATCAACAGGCTGGTGATGTCGCTGCCAGGTTCACCCAGCCCAGCCCAGCTCCAGTCGACCAGTTTGGTGCCGTGGTCAGGATGCCAAGCGAGGTTTGATTGCCGGACATCATGATGGCAAAAGACAAACCCTTGCCTCTGACGCGGTCTAACGCCTGCTCGTTGAAGATCGGGTAGTTGTGTCAATAGCTCAGCTGCCGTCTCCTGGCTGGCAATGGTCAGGCGTGGCATAAAGTCGGCGGCCCGCTGCTCAAGCGCAGCCGCCATGTCATGATCAAGCGTTCGCCAGCCCTCATCCATAAAGCAACTGTACGATGGCTCAATGACAAACGAATCAGCTGGGACGGGCATGGCCTCAAGCTGGGAAAAGGTTGCCGCCGCATCTTGCACATAGGCGTCAATAGCGGCCGAATCAGCGCGCCACCGCCAACCGTCCTCAGGATGGAGCGCGTTCATGGCAAGCGTGGTATTGTGTAGTATTGATTGGCGCGGGAGTCCCGTGAAGCCGTGCTGGCGCAGGTGTGCCATCGTAAAGGCCTCTTTTTCAAGATACAGATATCCACGTTGGTATTTTTCAGGGTCGCTGTAACGACTGGAGTCATGCTGTTTGGCAAATACCTTCGTGTCGTCCTTGGTGAAGATGTACTTGTCATATTCCATGTGGCCGCCATCAACCACGTCGCGCGAATCGGGCGAGGATGCCGCCTCTATTAAACGGCTGCTTGCCAAATAGTCGAGTGCGCGATTAACTATCATTCCGTGCGAGGCGTACAGCGGCGGGAGGTTGGCCAAATCGTGCCATTGCGCGCCAACTGCATCGTCTTTGCCACTGACGGCTTGGGTGTGCCGAGCAGCAAAAAGGTGGGCGCTGGTTTCGATCCAGGCGGTTTCAGTATTACGTGGGTCATCAACGATACCACGGAAAATCAATGATGGCTCGCTGTCGAGGGAGATATCAGCCTCCTCGAGTGCTTCGCGCGCCGCAGCCTCGGACGATGAAGTGTCAGTATGATCCACAAAACCACCTGGCAAAGCCCATTCACCAGTGTCACCGCGCTGAATCAGAAGGATACTCGCAGCGGCCGGATCAATGACGATGGCATCGGCAGTGTAGTTCGGTCCATCAAACCACAACTTTCGCTCTTTTGTCCTTGTCATTACTTCACTCATACTGTTACTAATTCTTTTACTGCGACATGCCCAACGGCCAGCGCGACCCTTTCTTTGTAGAGTTCAATTTTGCCCGAGGGTCCTGTGTGCTTACCCTCGGCGTCGCTGAGTTTTACCGTTGGGGTGCCGTTGACATTGACGGCCTTCATGACGAAATTATTTGCTTTGACACCCAGGTCGTTGGTAAGGGTGGTTCCCCAGCCGAAGGTGACGTTGATGCGCCCCTTGAAATAGTCGGCCAGTTCGATAATAGTATCGATATCAAGTCCATCACTAAAGACGATAGTCTTGTTGGTAGGATTAATATCCAAATTTTCATAAAATTCGATGACGCGGTCGCCAAACTCTATTGGATCACCCGAATCATGACGCAGCGCCTTCCATGATTCTGCTTGTTCTGGTGTAAAATCGGCAAAAAAGAAGTCGGTCGTAAAGGTATCCGTCAAGGCGGTCGACAGGTCACCCTTGTAGGTACGATCCCAGTCTTGTAAGACGCGGTTGTGTCCATTCAACGGGTTTTCCTCACTGGCATCCGCCATCGCGCTATAGACCATAGGCAGCTCGTGAGCAAAGGTGCCAATTGGTTTGAGGCCCAGAACGCGGGCCAGGTAGATGTTTGAGGTGCCAATAAAATTATCAGGTAATTCGGTGGCAACGCGTTCGATAACATGCTTTTGCCAGTCGTAACTAAAGCGGCGGCGGGTACCAAAATCAGAGAACTTGATGTCGGGTCGCGCGGCGAGTTTAGCAATTTTTTCATCAAGCCGTCGATCACCCTCACGGTATAATTCGTCGATCGAACTACCCTCAGTCGCAAGCTTGTTCGCAAAATACAGTTCGTTAAGCTCGCTCATGACCACCGTTTCCCAAAAAGTAACCAGTGGCCACGCGCCCGTGGCACGGACGGTGAGTTCGCCATCGTCATCAAGCGCCACATCGACAGGAGGGAGGGGGTTATCGGCTAAAAAATCGAGGTATTCGGGCGTAAACTGCGCAGTACCATCTTGGTTCTGCAGGCTGGCGAGGTAGGCGATTTCATCAGACTGCCAGCCACCGCGCAGGATATCAAAACGGTCAGATAGTTCGTCGGGGCTGACAAATTCTGACAGTTTGGCGGAAGCACGGTTTTTCAGTTCAAATGTTACTTCGGCGTCGGGATGCTGCTGGAACTCAACTTGCCCCATAGTTGCTTTGTAATAGTCAAGGCCTTTAGAAAGACGAGCTTCGGTTTTCATTGCGCTGTCCTTTCGATCATCACCCTTGCCTCATCGGCTGAGATGGCTTGGATTTTTGCTTCTTCCATGGCGGCAAGTGCCTTTTCTTCATCGGTCGGTGCCAGACCAACCGCGCGAATGGCATCGCGTAGCAGGTAGAGGTGGACGCGCTCGTCGTCCTTAAACCTGGCGGCGATATCAAGCGCGGTTGCTTTAACGCAGTAATCGGTGGCGAGACCGCCCACGAAGACGCGAACTTTTTCTTCACGGCTCAAAGGTGCGATAATCGTTTCAAGTGTTTGCCCGTCGTCTGTGACACCTTCCCAGCCAGAATAGCCGTCGGTTTGCTCCATGCCTTTATTGATAACGATGTCCGTGTCACGCACATCAAGATCGGGGTGAAACGCGGCACCTTTCGTCTCGGCGACACAGTGCACCGGCCAAGCACCGCCGTAATCAGCAAAGTGTGGGGTCTCGGCAGGGTGCCAGTCGCGGGTGAAGGCGACGGTGCCGCCAGTGTCGCGTACGGCAGCAGCGACATCATTGATAGGTTGAACAACTTGTTCGCCCTCAGTGACTGCCAAGCTTCCGTCAATAAAATCGTTCTGCACGTCAACGGCAACGAGGACGTTTTGGGTTGGTTGGGTTCGATCGAAGTTTTTCATACTACTTCCCTTTCGTTTACTTAGTGTATATATTACACTTTCTATTACTATCCTACGCCATGGTTAATGTAATATCAACACTAACTATGTAAAACAAGTAGTAATATACACAACGTTTAAGTAATATGGCGTTTTGCGGCAATCATTTCCCTGGCGGCCGTCACGGCACTTTGCAGCCGCGTCGCCTGGTCGCCAGAAACTATAATGTGCGGCACGCCAGTCTTTTTAATGTGCGCCAGGAACCAGCGGTGCATCTGATGGCGGATGTGTTCGCCATCGCGCAGGCCATCCTGGACGAAAGGGATTTCATCACCAGTGATGATGTAGAGGTCTGCCTTGTCCTTGGCGGCAATGCGCCTCATTTCTTTGGTGGCATGCCCCATGTATCGACGCTGCCAAACTTCCGTGGCAACTGCGTTGGTGTCGCACACGATCACGCCCTCAGATCTCGCGGCGATTTCGTTTTCATATGCCTGTTGCAGTCGCCCGATGCGATAAAAGTCATCGTCATGCCACCGGGTGTCACCTGTCATAATCGATTCGGTATAGTATCGTCCAACTTCAAGCACCCAGGGTACGTGCAGTGCCTCGGCCAGGTCGCGCGCCAGCGTGGTGGTGCCGGTTGATTCGGCGCCAATAACGACAATGCGTAGTGCCAGGCCTGCCCGCACGGAACCAGACAGATACTGCCATGATGCCAACATGTCCTGGCGGACTTTGGTGCCAGAAATCGGCACGGTCGTGCGGTCGATGTCAACCTCAACATATTGGCATCCCATAGCCTCGGCCCAAGTGCGGCCGTAAGCTTCGCTGCTGAACACCATGTCGGGTGTATACCCCAGGAACTTCAGCGTGTGTAGCGCCCAGGCGGGTGAATCGTCATCCTTGCCGATATCGGGAATGATTTGCACGTGGGCGGTGGGGTGTTCGGCGCGCAGCCACTTGGCACGTTCTTCGGCGGGAATGTGATAATCGGGATTATCAACAACCAGCACGTCTACCTCGTCAGATTGTTTGACGGCCGTATCGATTAGGTAATGATGGCCAAGGTGCGGCGGGTAGAACTTGCCAATGACGATGCTACGCATTACGCTTGCTCCTCTGTTAGTGCTTCATCTTCAGGTTGTTGCATCGCCTTGTGCCAGGCGATGAATCCGTACACGGCGTTGATAAGGAAGATAAGGTACAGTAGCGCCACGAACGGAACATCCTTGTACCAATACAGTCCAATCGCAATGATGTCGACAACGATCCACAGCACCCAGCTTTCCAGGCGGCGGCGCATCATAAGGAACTGTGCCGCGAAGCTCATGATGGTAGTAGTGGCATCAAGTGTCGGCAGGTCTGCAGGTTCAGGAAAGATAGCAGGCAGCCAGGTGTGAACGCGCGCCAGGGCGTAGGCGGTGAGGGCGCCGATCGCGGCAATAACACCTATCCAGATAAGGTTGGCGCGAAGCGTGTTGGTCGTGATGGCAACCTTTTTGTCGTCCTTGCCGCGGTTTTTCAGGCTCGCCCACATGTACCAGCCAATGATACCAGTGATAAGGTAGTAGATTTGTTCCAGTGCGTCAGCATACAGATTGATCTGATAGAACAATATGCCGAACAGAATGACACCAACAATACCAACTGGCCACGTCCAGATGTTGCGGCGGGCGATGAGGATAACACATGCCAGGTTAAATATCGTGCCGACGAGTTCCAACCAGCTGATCTCGTACCCAAGCAGGGTAAAGGCGGTGGTCTCGACGCTGAAGAATGCTTGTAGTAGTTCCATGATTCTGTGCTCCTTGATTCATTACTTAGTGTATATATTACACTTTCTATTTTCATCCTACAGTCTAGTTATTGTATTGTCAACACTATTTACAGAAAATAATGCACGGTGTTATCCTAAGGATAGAAACGGAGATTTGATTATGACAATGCCAAGAGACCTTTTATTTATTCGCCACGGGGAATCTGAGGCGAATATCGTACAAAAGCGCGATGATCACGGTGTTGACCCCGATGTCGCTGGGTCAATTTTTGCCAGGCCAGATTGGCAACAAAGGCTGACAGTCAAAGGAATTGAACAGGCAAAAACCGCCAAGGAATATATTGACCGAGAGCTCGATGGTTTGGCGAGTTTTGATGCACGGTATGTTTCGCCCTTTATGCGTACTCGTGAGACGGCAGCCTATGTTGGCGGTGAGGACGTGGAGGGCTGGACGATTGACGATCGAATTGTGGAGCGCAGCTGGGGCGTGTATGGCAAAATGCCACGTGCCGAGCAGCGCGCACAGTTTCCTCTGACCGCTGCCGAAAAGTTGGCGAATCCTTGGTACATCCGACTTGATGGCGGCGAAAGTATGCCGGATGTTTATGCACGTTTCCGTGATTTTCAGGCGACATTGCACCGCGAACAAGCTGACCAGCGCGTTGTTGTGGTGTCACACGGTGATTTTATCAATGCGGCACGCTATGGTATTGAACGAATGACGCCCGAGGAATGGGAGGCGTTGGATGAGGATAAAGAATATACAATCCGCAATTGTACATTGTTGCATTACACACGGGTGAATCCAGACGATCCAGAAGATGTGCGCGATAAGTTGCGCTGGCGACGTTACATCTATCCTGATACTGTCAGCGAATCGCCCGATGGCGGCCAGTGGGTTGAGTTGTCGGAACGGCGACGATATTCAGGCGCTGAGCTGCTCGAGCAAGCAGACAAAGCTCCGCGTCTCCTTTCGGAATAGTTGTTTAGTCAAAACTTCGAGACAACGATTCCAACGAGGTGCTGTTGAATTCGTAGAGCTTTGCGGGCCGATGCGCACCGTCGCGCCATAATTCATCGGTTTCGTGAATCAGTTTGAGACTGAGGAATTTCTTGCGAAAGTTGCGCTTGTCGAACTCGCGGCCGAAGATGATCTCATAGGCGGACTGGAGTTGTGTCAGAGTAAAACGCTTTTCAAGAAATGCCGAGACGGCATTGGTGTAGGTGAGTTTTGCGATCAGGCGCTCGCGGGCGTAGGCGATGATGTTAGCGTGGTCGTAGGCGAGCTCAGGTAGGTTATCGACATCGAGAAATGCTACATGCGAACCGGCATCACGCAGGGTGATGTCACGCCCGCAGCCCATATAGGTAACTGACACAGCGTGGCCGCGCGGATCGCGGTCGACGGTGTCGAAGGTATAGAGCTGTTCGATATAACTAAGGTCCTTGTTGATATCGACGCCTGCTTTTTGCTCAACAATCCGGTGCAGGGCGTTGGTAGTTGTCTCACCCTCGGCATTGTATCCACCCGGTAGCGCCCACTCGCCCTTGAACGGTTCGTTGGGGCGTTTCATCAGCAACGCTTCAAGCACACCATTTGAAATCTGGAAGATGACCGCGTCAACGGTCAGTGTCGGTGGTACGTAGGGGCTCGTGTACTTCATACAATAATTCTACTCTGAAATGACGGTTTTGCCAACGTAGTGGACGGTTGGCGTGTGACGCGACATGGTAATACTCGTGACACTAAGATTAGGGGTTAGTTCGGCAAATATTTCTGGTTTGGTGAGACCACGAATCATCCCAGCTAGCGATCGAATGGCAAAGCCATGCCCGAAAACATAGGCAGTGCCATCAGGATACTGCTCGTGCACGTCATGAATAAAAGGACGCATGCGCTGATCAATATCAAGCACCGACTCGCCGCCTGGCAGTTTACCATCGAGCTCACTAATTCGATAGCGACGCTTGTTTGCTTCGCTGTACACATTTTTGCGAGGCTGTCCCTCGTAGGTGCCGTGCGATATTTCGAGGAGACGATCGTCATGCAGTACAGGCATATCGATACCTGCAGTATCTAGTGCGATACGCGCTGTTGCATCGGTACGAACAGCAGGAGAGGCAAATACGACGTCGGGCTGGATTTGCTCGCTGCGCAGATAGGCACCAAAAAGTGCGGCCTGCCGAGATCCCCGGACGGTGAGGCGCGCATGATGACTACGTCCGCCGATAAGGTCGGGACGAGTATTCATACTGCTCTCACCGTGACGGATAAAAAGAATCTTGGTCATAATCCTGAGTCTATGTTACCCTATTCGTTCTCTGCTGTGTACGCTACGGGCAGGGCACGTTTGTGTTCGGTAGCGTCGTAGCGTGCCTCAAGTTGTGCGGCAGCATCGTCTGGCACGGCGTGCCCTTCGAGGTAGTCATCAATGAGCGCGTAGGGAACACCCAGCTCGCTTTCGTCGGTTTGGCCAGGACGGCCATCGAGTAAATCTGCCGTCGGTGCTTTGGTGGTGAAGACTTCTGGCGCGCCAAGTTCCTCCAGCATGGCACGTCCCTGGCGCTTGCTAAGGCCGCTTAGTGGCAGTACGTCTGCGCCACCATCTCCGTATTTCGTGAAGAACCCTGTTACTGCTTCGGCGGCATGGTCGGTACCAATCACGAGAAGGCCGTGTTGTCCTGCAAGTGCGTACTGAGCGATCATACGCATGCGGGCCTTGACGTTACCTTTGTCAAAGTCACGCATAGGAGTGTTTTCGCCTGTTGCAAACGCTTCGGCCATGCCGTCGACACCAGCCTTGATATTGATGTCATGGACGACATCAGGTTGGATGGTCGCGATGGCGAGCGTTGCATCATCGCGGTCTGCCTGGTCACCATACGGTAAAAGGGCGGCATGGAACGCGGCGTCATGACCTGCGGCGCGGCGGAGGTTAACGGCGCGCTGGGCAAGCAGCCCTGCAAGGAGTGAGTCTTGTCCACCAGAAATGCCTAGTACAAAGCCGTTTAGTCCGGTGGTACCGAGGTAGTTGGCGAGGAACTCGCTTCGTTTCTTTATCTCTGTTGCGGGGTCAATATCGGGGTAAACCTCAAGGGTGGTGATGATTTCTTGTTGACGGTGTCGCATAGGAACTCCTTTCTTATTGTTGTTTTAACACTAACGTGTTACACTCAGAATACATCATAGTTAGTGTAAAGTAAACAATAAGTTGGGAAAAAGTATGGAAAAGTCGAAT
>DAICXK010000001.1:44446-143247 GCA_027312225.1 Candidatus Saccharimonadota bacterium | reverse complement strand
GACCCGAGACAATTATTTATGGCGGAGCGTTTAATCCCCCTACTCTTGCCCACGTGGCGATCTTGCAGGCGGTATTGGAGTTTGCTGAGCCTACACAGTCAGAGGTGTGGGTGATGCCAAGCGGCACGAGGTTGGATAAAGCGATTGACGTGCCACGCGTGTCACGGCTTGAGTATGTGCATGCTATGATCGCTGATGCTTCGCATCATAGGGCTTCTGTGCAGGTCAACACGAGCGAGTTAGATCGTGCAGGTCCAACTGAGACATATGATACGGTAAAGCGATTACAGGCTGAGTACCCCGGGCGTGATTTTCGATTTGTATTTGGTGCAGACTCGACGCAAACGATGCCTTCGTGGCGTGGGGGTGCAGAACTACTAGATCAACTGCCAATGTTGGTCGTTAATCGCCCGGGCAGCATGGTTAATCCGATGGCTCGGCATGCTCTCAAGTTATCGGTCGTGACCCCGGATATCAGTTCGACAGAAGTTCGTCGTCGCCAAATTACTGGTGAGCCGATCAATAGTTTGGTGTCGCAATCGGTCTATGCTGTGTTGTAGATGGATGAGGCGTAAGGTTGCAGCATATTGGACAGTAATCTGCTAGACTACTAAGCATGGACTATGAATTCTTTGTGCGACTTGTCGCGGACTACGCGGTCTTTCCTGTTGTGATTATTGGTGTGGCGGCATTGTTATGGAAGGTGCGAAAGGGTCAGAGGTTTAAGGCATATTCAAGAGTATTGCTGGCGGGATTAACGGCTTTTTTGATTGCAAAGCTACTTGCGGTAACATGGCAGCCGGCGGATATGCGCCCATATGAATTACTAGGCATCGCGCCAGGTGCATCGTATCTTGATAATCCAGGCTTTCCCTCCGATCATGCTTTGTTTGTGACGGCGATTGCGCTGGCGGTATGGGCTGAGACGCGGCAAAAATGGCTAACGCTACTCTTACTCTTCCTGGTGGTGGTAGTTGGCGTTGGCCGGGTCTTGGCGTTGGTCCATACTCCGCTCGATGTTGTTGCAGGTGTCATCGTGGCCTGTATCGGAGGTCTATGGTACCTGCAGCGTGATCAAAAGAAGCCGCAGCAAAAAGCTTAGGCTTATATACTTATTTTGTTTTATTCTCAATAACGTAGTACAATATACCCAAACTGAAGAAGGGACAGGTGATATGGCGAAAGTGGTGATACAACCAACAGGTGATCGATATGTAAGCGGTGCATATAACTGGCTGACGATTGCAGCAATTGGCGCTGGATTGGGTGTGCTTACATGGATCGTTGCATGGCTGCTTGGAAATTTTGTTGTCGATCCGCTGCTGTGTCGTGATTCTGCACTGCAGGCATGTGGTAACTCAGGGACTGTGGCGGGTAATTTAGCAATTATTGCTACTGCCATTTTGGGCGCTGTCACACTTATACGGCTGCACATTCGTCACTCGTTGTGGGTAGTATTAGCTGTTGTGCTTTCATTTTGGGGGCTCCATTCGCTGACTGAATCACTGTCTTGGATTGAAGCGCTTGCGTGGACGGCCGGTCTTTTTGCGCTAGGATACGTGTTGTTTACGTGGGTGATTCGCCTTCGCTCTACAACGGTTGCGGTTGTACTTGTGATTGCGCTCGCGCTCGCGTTCCGCTGGGTTGCCTTCCTCTAAGTGGCTCCGTGATACACTAGGGGCATGGAAGTTATACTTATTATTCTATTGCTTGCTATGGTTGGTGCGATGGGTGCAGGGCTGTTTGTATTGGTACAAAAGGTCAACGACATGAAGCAATCAAGCGCGGTGGATATGGTGAAGACCGATGTTGTCGAGCTGTCGCGTGCAATTGCTGGATTGCAGCAGACAATGGGTGACAAGTTAGAGCGAAGTGCACAGTCGATGCAAACCAGCGTGCAAAAGCAGCTGAGTGAAAGTGCAAAGCTGGTCGCTGACGTGACGCAGCGCCTAACGAAACTTGACGAGACAAACCGAAGGGTTGTTGATGTGGCGGATGAGCTGAAGTCGTTGCAGAATGTTCTTGCCAATCCGAAACAGCGGGGTGTCCTAGGGGAGTTCTATCTCAAACAGATTCTTGAGAATATGTTGCCACCGGGTGCCTTCGAACTGCAATATAAAATGGGCGAAGGGATGATTGTTGACGCGGTCATCTACCTTGATGGCAAGCTATTACCGATTGATAGTAAATTCTCACTAGAAAACTATAATCGCATGATTGAGGCGAGGGCAGAGGACCGACCGGGGCTCGAAAAGGCCTTCAAGGATGACCTCAAAAAGCGTATCGACGAGACGGCTAAGTATATCAACACCAGAAAAGGCACACTGGGCCAGGCGTTGATGTTTATCCCCTCTGAGGCGATTTATTATGATTTGTTGGCGAATAAAGTCGGGGCAGCCGGTGTCAACGGACGTGACCTTATGCAGTACGCAGCGGTTGACAAGAAGGTGACGATTGTTGGTCCTAGCACACTGAGCGCAATGCTGCAGATTATCTCGCAAGGTCTCAATAGCCTTGAGATTCAGAAGGATACGGAAGTTATTCGTCGCAATGTTGAGCAGTTAGGTAAACACCTCAAGGGCTTTGATGGATATATGCAAAAACTTGGCACGAGTCTTGGTGCTGCGGTAGGTCACTACAATAATGCACATAAACAACTGGCACGAGTCGATAAGGATGTCGTAAAGATTGCCGGTGGTACAGAGTCAATTGACCCGTTGCTGCTTGATAAGCCGACCGAGGATGAAAGCTAAATAAATAACCCCGCCATTAGGCGGGGTTATTAATTAGGAACGTACAACTAGCCTTGTTGTCGGTTGACGTAGGCAAGCAATAGGTACAGATTTGTTCCGAGTGCTGCGCCGATGAGCGTTCCGAAGATAACCTCAAATCCAAGACGGCTGAATTTCTCTTCTTCACCAGTCGCACCGTAGCCACTAAGCTGGCTTGGGGTATTCTCGGTTGTTGCAAGAGCAACCGCTGGGTTAAGGGTCGCGCCCTTGACGAGGTACTCGCGAGGGATTGTTTCTGTCTTGCTGATATCAACATTCGAAGTATCAACGCCGCTTTGTAGTGTTGAGAATACAGATCCTGACACGAGGATACCAACGGTGAGGGCAAGACCAACACCAAAGGCCTTTCCAACTTGAGAAAGCTTGTCGTTGCTTATGGCAGCGATGAGGCCGAATAGGAACACGGCGGTACCGACGACTTCAACACTGAGGATACCCCAGTTAATAGCTGAAAAGTTGCCGAAGTTAAGCGCGTATCCATTGCCTGAAAATGCGCCGAGTACTAATACGGCAAGAATAGCACCAACAAATTGGGCGATCCAGTACACAGGAACGAGCGTTGTCTTGAGTCGCCTTGCAGCCCAAAGACCGAAGGTAACAGCTGGGTTAAGATGCGCACCAGACACGGCACCAACAGCAAGAACAAGTACTGCTACGGTAAGACCGACGTAAAGCGCAGCAACTTGCTGCAATGTTAAAAGGGCGACAAGCGTCAGTACGAATGTACCGATAATTTCTGCGACGATAATCGCAGGATAATTTGGCTCATTAGATGCTTTCTTGAATACTGATGGCCTTGATGCGGGAGCGTCTGCCTTGACTGTCGTTACTTTTGTTTTTGTTGCGGTTGCGCGAGACGACGACTTATTTGCCGTAGCCTTTTTGGTTGAACCAGATTTACTGGTAGCCATAAGTTTCCCTCCTTAATAACTCTTTATGAAACTTGTGAGGCAAGTATAGCATACCTATTTGGAAATAAACATGAGTGATACAATGAGGGTATGGGATTATACGTAAAACAGAATCAGAATCGAACCGAGTTGCAAGAAAGAATTGCTGCGGAGATGCAGGAGAAGGCGCGCAAAAAGGCAGAACCTGCCGAGCGGCCAGACGGTGTCGATGACTCTCGGTACATTGAGGGGACGAAAACCACAACAAGTCTTGCACTCGTCTGGCTGATTATAGGTATTGCGGCGATCATTGTAACGATCTGGCTGGTGATTGCAAGCACGCGCGGATATTAGCTGCCCAAACAGTATCACTAGTGGTACAATATAAGAATATGGCTGATACTATTGACCCTATTCGAATGACATTGCTTGACCAAATCGCAAGCAGCGACACGCCTCGGGATATCCTCAGGGCACCCGAGCTAAAAGACATTACGGCAGTTATTCCAACACTACCACCCGAAGAGCGTGCCGACTTTGGCAAGAAGCTCAACTTGCTGCGCGGGCAATTAGCCGAGGCGATTGAACGCCGAGAATTGGAACTTGAGAATGCACATCGGCCAGCTCCGATTGACGTGACCGCGCCATGGGATACGAATGCGGGGCCAGCGTCACTACTGCCGACAGAGCACGGCACGACGCATCCTCTGATGCAGGAGGTGGGCATAGTATCAAGCATCTTTGAACGCATGGGATTTGCGATCGAAGACAGTCGCGAGATTGATGATCAGTACCATATGTTTGATGCACTTAACTTTCCAAAAGGTCATCCGGCGCGGGATGATTACGATACATTTCAGACGGCCGAAGTCGATAGCGACGGCGATCCGTTGGTCGCTCCGGCTCATACTAGTACGATGCAGAACCGCATCTTGAAGAAATATCGGATTAACCTTGGGGTGGGTGAACCAATTGCTGCTGTCGTGCCAGACCGTGTGTTTCGTAATGAAGATCTTGATGCGACACATGAGCATACGTTCTATCAGGTAGAGGGTGTGTACGTAGCGCGTGGTGTGACGGTCGGTAATTTAATCGCGACGCTTTCGGCGTTTCTTGGTGAGTACTATGGCAAAGAGGTCGAGGTCCGCACCAACCCGTTTTACTTTCCATTTACTGAACCAAGCTTTGAACTCAGTATGAAGAACCCGTTCAGCGATAAAGAAGACGACTGGATTGAGCTCGTCGGCTGCGGCATGATTCATCCGAATGTTTTAAGGGCTGCCGACATTGACCCGAATGAATACACGGGATTCGCATGGGGCCTCGGTATCGACCGACTTGTCATGATGAAATACGGCATCGAAGACGTACGGCATTTTGAATCGGCAAGATTAGACTTTTTGAGGCAATTTTAAGGAGGTTCATTGGAATGAGTACAATTTTCGACAAAATAGTTTCTGGTGAAATGAAGTCGTGGCAAGTTTGGGAGAACGAGAAATTTTTGGCATTTTTGACGCCATTTCCAAACACACCCGGCTTTACCGTGGTGATTCCAAAGGATAATCCTGGCGATTATGTGTTTTCGTTGAACGATGATTTCTATGCTGAATATATGCAGGCAGTAAAGACGGTCGCGAATATTCTTGAGCGTGCGTTTGATACGTCGCGCGTTGCTCTTATTTTTGAAGGTACGGGCATCGCGCATGTGCATGCCAAACTCATTCCTTTGCATGGTCAGTTGGCAGACGAGACGGGTGTATGGTCGCCACACCAAGAGTTCAATGAAGAGTACCAAGGATGGCTGACGACTGCCGAGGGTCCAAAGATGAGCGACGAACGACTGGATGAAATTCAAGCCAAGATACGGAGTGTACAGTGAAAGTAAGCCTCAATACAATCAAAGAATACACAGGACTTGAACTGCCACCAGTTGCCGAGCTAGTGGCGATTATTAATGCGCAGCTTGGCGGGGTTGAAGAGGTGATTGATCTCGGCACAAAATACAAGGACGCGAAGATCGTAAAAGTGGTTGAATGTGAAAAGCATGCTAATGCTGATAAACTGTCGGTATGTAAAATTGATGCCGGCACAGATGAGCTAGTACAAGTTGTGTGCGGTGCACCGAATGTTCATGCCGGTATGTGGGCGGTTTGGTTGCCGCCCGCCAGTGTTGTGCCATCAACATTTGATGATGAAGAACCTTTTGTTCTAGGTGCGCGTGAACTGCGCGGCGTCATGAGTAACGGTATGATGGCGAGCGCAAAAGAATTGGCAATTGGCGATGACCATGACGGTATTGTTGAGATTGCAGAGAGGGATGTGCCTCGTGGTGCGACGCTGCGCGAGGGGGCAAGCTTTGCTGAAGTATTTGGCCTCGATGATACGATTATTGACATTGAGAATAAGATGTTCACGCATCGACCTGATTTGTTTGGTCAGTTGGGCGTGGCACGTGAGATTTATGCGATTATCCGACCAGACTCTGATAATAACAAGCCTACTGACCGGTTCATGATTCCGTCTGATTGGTATTGGACGAGGGAACCATTTACCAGCGCAACCAATCTACCTATTGAGGTGTTTAATGATGTTCCCGACCAGGCTCCGCGCTTTATGGCTGTTGCGATGAATGGTGTGACAGTGGGCCCAAGTCCGCTGTGGCTTCGATGCGAGCTTGTCAGATGGGGTGGTAAGCCAATTAATAACGTCGTGGACCTTACGAATTACATCATGCTACTCACGGCGCAACCGACCCACGCATACGACTACGATAAGCTTCGAGGTAACAAGCTTGGCGTTCGCATGGCAAATGACGGCGAGAAAGTAACGCTCCTTAATGGGAAGTCATATGAGCTAGTGGCGGACGATATTGTGATTGCTGATGGCGAAGGTGTTGTTGGGCTTGCGGGAATTATGGGCGGCGGTGAGAGCGAAGTGTCAGATGACACCAAGAACATCGTGCTTGAGGTAGCAACATTTGATATGTACGCGGTGCGTCGTAGCAGCATGCGGTATGGTCTCTTCACGGACGCACTCACACGATTTAACAAGGGTCAATCGAAGTTGCAGAATGACCGTGTGATCGCGAAACTCATGGAGCTCATGGAACACTACGCTGGTGCCAAACAGGCAAGTGACGTATTCGACGAGAATGACTTCACTAAACAAACTGACACGGGTACGCTTCATGGCGAGCAGATCATCAGTGTACGCTTTATAAATGAGCGTCTTGGTCTTGACCTGTCAGGGGTTGAGATCGGCAACATCTTACGAGGGGCAAACTTTGCGGTTTTCAAGCCAGGTGACAACGATGATGAACTGAGCGTCACGGCACCGTTCTGGCGCACTGACATAGAACTTCCCGAGGATATTATTGAAGAGGTTGGCCGCTTGTATGGTTTTGACCGGTTGCCTCGTGAGCTGCCAAAAAGAAGTACGCGACCAACACCGGTTAATGAGTACCGCAAACTAACAGGTGAGGTGCGGGAGGCCTTAGCGAGAGCAGGTGCAAACGAAGTGCTGACCTACAGTTTTGTTCACCAGCGTGTGCTCACGGCGGCAGGACAGGACACGGGGGACGCGTATCAGTTGTCGAACGCGCTGAGTCCCGATTTACAGTACTATCGTCTTAGTTTGACGCCAAGCTTACTTGATAAAGTCCACGGTAATAGCAAGTCAGGGTACAACGAATTTGCGCTGTTTGAGATTGGCAAGAGCCACAGTAAAAAAGCCGGTCTTGACACAGATGGGTTGCCGCTCGAGCCCGCGCGTATTGCATTGACATATGCTGCGAAGACGCCGCGGGTAGGCGCAGCCTATTATAAGGTGAAAAGCATATTGGATTATATGGCAGCATCGCTTGGCATGCAATTTGAATATAAACCGTTGCCAGGAGGAACGGCATTGACTGCTGCTGCGCCGTTTGTTGAAGGGCGTACGGCACGAGTCATCGATCGAGCTTCGGGCCAGGGGGTAGGTATTATTGGCGAGTACGCACCGTCAGTCAAGAAGGCGTTTAAGCTGCCCGATTATGCTGCTGGGTTCGAACTCTTTACAGAAGGATTGCTACTTGCGCGTCAGGCAGCCCATAGCAGCTACCGGGCGCTCAGTCGGTATCCTTCAGTCGAGCGTGATACGTGCTTTGAAGTTGCCGAGGGTGTTACCTATGAAGATTTGATGCAGACATTCACGAGCGCGCTTGGTGATTCGGGGATTGGGGTGCAGGTTGCCCCAGTCGACATATACCAGGCGGATACCGCAGCAAGGCGGATCACGCTACGCATTCGACTCACACCGTCAGACGCAACAATGACAAGCGAATCGGCGAACGAAATCGTCGATGTGGCCGCACATGCTACAGCACAGCAGTTAAACGCGGTGATTATTTAAAACATTCTTGCCTCGTGGTACACTAGAGAGAGTTGAAAGAGAGGGAGATATAATAAATATGGCAACAGCAAAAAGCCAGAGAATTGGCATTTGGATTATTGCGATCGCATTGACAGTAGGTACGCTTGGTGGCTTCTTGGTAATGATCCTTGCGCCAAAAAACCAGGCATCAGAGCAGGTGCGTATTGAGCGGCTCGAGAAAGAATACCAATCTGCTCTAGACGAATATCAAAAGAAGGTAAATGCGATTAATGACAGAATCGCGGGCGAGTTGTCTACTCGCTATTTTGAAGAGTTCCATCGGCAAACTGTGAGGATCGCTACTTTTGACGCATCGGACATCAAAGAGATAGCAACCGAAGACCTCAAACAGGGTGATGGCGAAGAGGTGACGGCAGAGTCGTCGTACAGCGTCTATTACTTTGGCTGGAATCCGAGTGGCAAGATGTTTGATTCGTCATTTAACGAAGACGAAACTGCCCTGGGGCAACCGCTTGACCATCAGTCAAGTGGCACCTGGGTGTTCCCTGGGGGGCAGACAGGTAATGTAATCACTGGTTGGTCGGAAGGTGTCTTAGGCATGAAGGTTGGTGGCATACGTGAACTGACGCTTCCGTCTGACAAGGCCTATGGCGAACAAGGTAGTGGTGAGAATATTCCACCGAACACGCCGCTGAAATTTGTTATCATGGTCATCCCGACACCCGACAGAAGCGAAACTGAAGCTATCCAGCAGCCAACGGTACCGCAAGAGCTGAATGACTACTATCGACGAATGTATGGAACGGAGCTGTAGATGAGCGCTGAAATGAAAGATGTCATCATGATTGGTGCTGGACCAAGTGCGCTGGCTGCTGCTGTGTACACAACACGAGAGGATCTCAGTACAGTATTGTACGAAAAGGGTGTCATTGGCGGCATGGCGGCGATTACCGATAAGGTAGATAACTATCCTGGATTCCCAGAGGGTATCGAAGGAATGACATTGGCGGGACAGCTCGAAAAGCAAGCAGAGAGATTTGGCGCAGTGATTGACTTTGGCGAGGTGTCAGAGATTCGCGACGAGGGTGATGAGAAAGTCGTCGTGGTTGACGGCGTTGAAAAGCGCGCGCGTGCTGTGCTCATCGCGACAGGTAGTGATTACAATAAACTGGGTATTCCTGGCGAGGCAGAGTATTACGGACGAGGCGTTCATTATTGTGCTACGTGTGACGGAGCATTCTATCGCGAAAAGAGACTGGTTGTGGTTGGTGGTGGCAACTCGGCGGTACAAGAGGCAATCTTCTTAACGCGCTTTACCTCGCATATTGATTTGCTCGTTCGTAGCACGGTCAAGGCCAGCGAGGTGCTACAGCACGAATTGCAGAAATATGTCGATGACGGTAAGATTACGGTTCACTTGGGTACGACAACCGACGAGATTGTCACGACCGATAATAAGGTGACACTAGTGCGGGGGACAAAAGACGGTGAGAAGGTTGAATTCAAGACGGACGGTATCTTCATTTTCGTTGGCCTCAATCCGAATACAGGATTTTTGGCAGGCAGCCAGATTGAACTAGACGAACAACGACTTATCAAGACTGATAATAGACTTGAAACCAGTATGCCTGGTGTGTTTGCCAGCGGTGACGTCCGCAGCGGCGCAACCATGCAGATTGCCAGTGCCGTAGGCGAAGGTGCCACGGCAGCTCTCAGTATTCGTGGGTACCTGGACGATCTAAAGCGAAAATAGCCAGCTTAGGCTACTTGCGTCTGGACGAATTCCTCTAGTTCGGCGATGACTTTCTTATCACGCGTTTCTAGTGCTACCTCACGGGTGCCCAACAGGGCACCACCGTTGACGAAATTATGCGATCCAGTGATCGCCGCTTTGCTGCCGTCCGGGAAAGTGAAGATAATGCACTTTGCGTGGAGGTAGTTGTCCCGCGTATAGCTGGTGGTGAGTTTCGTAAGGAACATGCCCATTCGAATCACAAAGCGGTTAAATCCCTTTGCCTTTTGCCAATGATTAAAATAAAGTGTCGTGTCGGTTTGCCTTAGCAAGCGGTTCAACTTACCGGTCGGACAGTATTGTGAAACAAGTGTGATGTGCGAGGCATCAGTAGCAAGCTGGCAGGCACGTTTATAGATAATGGAATCACCAAAAAATCCAGCATCAAAGAGAACGGTACTCTTACTATTCATCACGAAGGTGTGACTACGGTATGCATAGCGTGCTTTGTCTGCAAGAACAATGCGACGTTGTTCGACGGCAAGCTTATGGGCAAGTTCGGCATTTTTGACACGAAACATATAATCAACGTTCTCCAGAGCTTGCTCGTAAAGGTTCACTCCGCCAAAGGAAAACACGACGTCATCGATGACGCACCACTTACTGTGGGTCCGTCCCGAGACAGTTGTAATATTGAGGCGTCCAAGCCACCTAAATTCAACGCCAGCGTTTGCAAGTGTTCGCGCCATCCGCGTTGTCGACCGGACACGCCTGCTATAGTAATGCGATGGAATAAATTGGCCACTCAACTCGGTGTAGGTGAACATGTCGCCGGCGACTTGCACTTCGACACCTCGTTTGGCTGCTGCAGCTAGTGCTTCGACTAACTCATCAGTAGATTCATCATCGGTGAGCACCATGCTAATAAATGCTACCTTGCGAGTTGCTTTATTAATAAGCTCAGTGGCTTCGCGTATGTAATCGCGAGGGAGTAATAATTTCATGACTTCAATTACCATTGTACCCGTAAGTCGCAAAAACTGATAAAATATAGACAGACGTAATAAAAAGGAGAATAACTATGGCTGATTTTAATCAGATTCTAACACCAGGTGATATTGATGGCGGTATCATAAACGTTGTCGTTGAGATCCCAGCTGGCAGCTCGCACAAGATAGAATGGAACCGCGACCTTGCTGTTTTTCAGTTGGACCGTGTCGAGCCGAGCATTTTTGCAAAGCCAACGAACTACGGGTTTATTCCGCAGACGCTTGATGAGGACGGTGACGAGCTAGACGCGCTGATTATTACTGACGAACCACTGACAACTGGCATCTTTTTGGAAGCGCGCGTCATTGGTGTCATGAAGTTTGAAGACGACGGCGAGATCGACGACAAAGTCATTGTAGTACCTGCCGATGACCGCAATACGGGTAATGCAATAACGACACTTGCCGATCTGCCGCAGCAACTGATCAAGCAAATCGAACATCATTTTACGCATTACAAAGATCTTAAGAAACCAGGCTCAACCATCGTGAAAGGTTTTGGCGATAGCGACGAGGCAAAGGCAATTATTCACGAGTCGGTCGAGCGTTGGAATAATCGTTAGATGGCGGAAATCAATCGCGCCGCCAAGGCATTAATCCGTCGGGAATCAGACGGTCGGTATCTTGTGTTGACATGTAGCCTATGGCCGGAAAATCCCCGCCGTTCACAGCAGCCAGATCTTCCGGGTGGTACGATTGAACCCGGAGAGCGTATTGAAGAGGGGCTTTTGCGTGAAGTGCAAGAGGAAACCGGTCTACAACTGAGTCCAGGTGTACTGCAGTTAGGGTATTGTTTTACCCGACTTCGAGACGATGGTGTATCAAATAGCTTTCTATTGTTCACGGCAGAAACGTCGGGCGAGGCTACGATCACGCTGAGTTGGGAACACGAGTCATATCAGTGGATGACAGCCAAAGAGGTGCTAGATCTAAGTATTCGCTCGCCGTATCCTGAGATGTTTCAGCATCTGCATACGGTCGGCCTGCTAGTATAAGTCTACTGAGGACGGATGCGTAATTTGCCAGCGAACTTCTCTAATAGGTTGCGGTTTTGACGCGACAACTGCAGTCGCAATTTGTCGCGTGCGTGAGCGGTGACGATATATTCTTTCCAGTCAGCTTTTGGCGTGGCGCCCTTGCTGGTCAAGATTTCTACCGTATCACCATGCTGTAGTTTGTAGCTGAAGGGTTTCATCACTCCGTTTACTTTGAATCCGCTAGTGCGTGCTGCAAGATCTGAGTGGACGCGGTAGGCAAAATCAAGAGGATAGGCGCCGTGAGGGAGGTCCCAAATATCACCCTTTGGTGAAAATACAAAGATTCGGTCATGAAACAGGTCCATGCGTAATTTTTTACTATTCACAATAGCCTTTTTGCCAGCTTTTGCAGCGGTGAGCTGCAGGTCTTTTATCCAACGAAGATGCTCGGGAAGTTCAGCGATGTGACGTTTTCTATAGGCATCGGTTATTTTCTGCTCGTTATAGTGAAAGCTTGCAGCGAGCCCGCGTTCGGCGTATTCATGCATCTCGCGGGTGCGGACCTGGAACTCAACGATTTGGCCGGTCGGTGTCTGGACAGTAGTGTGAAGACTTTGATAGCCATTAGGTTTTGGCTGTGCGACATAATCTTTAATACGGTCGAACATTGGTGTATAGAGATCATGGAGAACGCCCAGCACAAGATAACAGGTATCCAGGTCATCAGTGATGATACGCAAGGCTATCAAGTCGTGAATTTGTTCGATGTCCCCGTCATAGCGATCAAGCTTTTTAAAAAGGCTGTAGACGCTCTTAACCCGACCGTCCATTTCGAAGTCGATACCTTCATCCTGAAGCTTCTGCTCAACCTCGTGCTTGACGCGAATTAATTTTCGTTGGCTGCGCCTGAGCCGCGAATCAAGAAGCGCTTTGGTCCTTGTGAAGTCTCGAGGCATAAGGTAACGAAAGCTTAATTCCTCAAGTTGCACGCGCACGCGACCCATATTGAGACGATCAGCAAGCGGGGCAAAGACCTCCATGGTCTCGCGGGCAATCTTGATCTGCTTGTCTCTGGGCATATGCTCGAGCGTGCGCATATTATGGAGACGGTCGGCAATCTTAATGATAATGACGCGCACATCTTGCCCGACGGCAATAAGCAATTTCGTGAGGTTATCTTTAGTTTGGGGCAGGTAGCTCTCGAGGTTTTTCATACCAGCACGTGCCTGGCTGACTTTGGTGACGCCATCAACCAAAAAGGCGACGTCGCGCCCGAAGAGGCTCTCGATTTGCTCTAATGTGACGTGGGTATCCTCAACGGTATCATGGAGAACTCCGGCGATGACAGTATCGATATCCATATCCCACTTTGCCAAGATCCGCGCGACAGCAAGCGGATGAATAATATATGGTTGGCCGCTTTTACGCCTTTGGCCTTCGTGCGCTTTTGTGGCGAAATCAATAGCATATTCGAGCTCGAGGAGCTGCTCCTCGTTGTACCGGGGCTGTGCCATTGCTAAGAGTTCGCCTTTATCCATATATCCAGTATATCATTTTCAGAGGTACATGAGATTTTTATAGCATTATCATTAAGGGGATAGTATACTGGTAATCGAACAAACCAGAAGCAACATAAAAAGGAGCACACATGAGTCAAGCAAAACTTGCTATCAATGGATTTGGTCGCATTGGGCGCAACGCTTTCAAAATCGCCTTTGAACGAAGCGATCTTGAGATTGTCGCTATCAACGACCTCACCGATACGAAAACTCTCGCTTATCTACTAAAGCGCGACAGCAATTACGGCACCTACGGCAAAGAGGTAAGCTATGACGATAAGGGTATTATCGTTGATGGCAAACACATTGAAGTTATTGCCGAGCGAGACCCAGCGCTATTACCGTGGGCCGATCGCGGTGTTGATATCGTCATTGAGTCAACGGGCTTCTTTACTGATAAAGAAGGTGCCTCAAAGCACATTACGGCAGGCGCCAAGCGTGTTGTTATTAGCGGTCCAACTAAGAGTGATGGCGTTGATACAATTGTGTTAGGTGCTAACGAGGAGAAGATCGGTAGCGCAACTGAAGTCATCAGTAACGCGAGTTGTACAACGAACAGTCTTGCGGCGGTTATGGCAGTACTCGATGCTGAGTTTGGCGTTGAGAAGTCACTGCTGACAACAGTTCATAGCTACACGGCGAGCCAAGCGCTTCAAGACGCTCCTAAAAAGGATCTTCGCGAGGGTCGTAACGCGGCTGAGAATATGGTACCAACAACCACTGGTGCAGCAATTGCTGTGACGAAGACACTGCCACAGCTTGAGGGTAAGTTTGATGGCCTCTCGATTCGTGTTCCAACACCCGTGGTGTCAATCAGCGACGTGACGGCATTATTGTCGCGCGATGTCACGGTCGAAGAGATTAATAGTGCCTTCAAGAAGGCGGCCAATGACTCGTTTTATCAGGGCATCTTAGGTGTCAGCGAAGAGCCGCTTGTCAGCCGCGACTACATCGGCAACAGCCACTCTGGTGTGGTTGACCTGCTGTTGACTAAGGTCGTTGGCGGCAACTTGATTAAGATTGCTGTTTGGTATGACAACGAGTGGGGCTATAGCAACCGCTTGGTCGAGCTAACAGCTGATGTTGCGAAGGCAATTAAGTAACGTTCGCCACTGATACATTAAAAGACGAGGGCGACGACCCTCGTCTTTCTTTACAGAGATGAGCATAATGCTTATACTAAAGACATGAAGATATATCTTGGCGCCGATCATAACGGTCATCATTTGAAGGAGAAAATATTTGCTTATCTTATCAAGCGCAAGCACGAGGTGGAAGATGTCAGTGAAGGTGAACTCGATCCTAATGACGACTTCCCGGAATTTGCACAGATGGCGGCGTTGAAAGTCATTGGCGACGAAGACAAGGATCCTAGGGCTATTTTGATTTGTGGCGGAGGCCAAGGCATGTGTATGGCAGCTAATCGTTTTCGCGGCATTCGCGCTAGTGTTATTTGGGATGCGTTTGAGGCGAAGATGACGCGAAATGACAATGACAGTAATGTGCTTTGCTTGCCTGCTCGGGTTCTGGATGGCGACGAAAAAGAATGGAAAGATATTATTGATACATGGCTGAAGACGCCGTTTGCCGATGCACCACGGTTTCGCCGCCGCAATGCGCAGATTGACGAGGTTGCCTAATGAGTGTGATTGCACCTTGTATCACGGTCGAGTCAGCCGAGCAATATCAAGCAGCCGTCGAGCGCCTGCATCCGTTCGCACAACGTGTCCATGTTGATATTGCTGATGGCGAGTTTGCCCCAGCTTTTCTGATGTCAGATGCGCAAGTGTGGTGGCCGAAAGAATGGACAGTTGACATTCATGCGATGGTGGCTCGGCCTATTGAGTATGTCGATCGATTGATCGCATTAAAGCCAAATACGATTATCTTTCATGTTGAGGCGGTTGCCGATATTAAACCCGTATTGCAGAAGATTAAGGCGGCGGGCATCAAGGCAGGCGTGTCACTCCTGCGCGAAACAGTGCCAGCGACGGTTGAAGAGGCGATAAAACTGGCTGATCATGTCATGGTCTTTACCGGTACGCTTGGCCAGTATGGGGGCACTGCAAGTTTGATGCAGCTTGAAAAAGTCCGTCTTATTAAGGCAATTAACCCAACGGCTGAGATCGGGTGGGACGGTGGTGTTAATGCTGACAACGCCTATACGCTTACCCAGGGTGGTGTTGACGTGTTGAACGCTGGCGGGGCAATTGCGAATGCCGCTGACCCCGGCCAGGCATATGCTACACTAGTATCAGAAATTAATAAGCATGGGGTGATTTAGTATGCAGGGTGGGCAATTAACGCTGACGCAATTAGGGCAGAAGGCTAATGAAATTCGTAAGAGCATCATTAGTATGCTTGAGCGGGCAGGTAGCGGACATAGTGCGGGGTCACTAGGGACGGCTGATATCTTTACGGCGCTTTACTTTGATATCATGAACCACCGGCCGGAAGACCCAAACTGGGATGGACGAGACTTGCTTTTCCTCAGCAATGGGCATATTGCGCCGGTATTATACGCCACTATGGCTCATACTGGCTATTTCCCACTTGAAGAGCTGAACACGCTACGCCAATTCGGTTCGCGCTTACAGGGACATCCCGAGCGAACACGTCTTCCTGGCATCGAGCAGACAAGCGGACCCCTCGGTGAGGGTCTAGGTCAGGCTGCAGGCTACGCGTATGCATTGCAATATCTCGATAACCAGCCGCACCGGTTTGTATACACAATGATGGGCGATGGAGAGCTGGACGAAGGTAACATTTGGGAATCGGCAATGTTTGCTGGCAAATACAAGCTATCTCAATTGATTGCCTTTGTTGACCGTAACAACATTCAGATTGATGGCAGTACTGATGATGTGATGCCGCTCGAGGACCTCCGTGGCAAATGGGAGTCATTCGGCTGGCATGTTCAGGAGATTGACGGGCACAATATCGAGAGCATCATTGATGCTGCCAGCATGGCACGTGCCATCACCACCAAACCGAGTGTGATTATCGCTCACACCATCCCAGGCAAGGGCGTTGATTTTATGGAATACGATTACAAATGGCATGGTATGCCGCCAAATCACGATCAGGCAAAGGACGCGTTGAAGAAGCTGCGGACGCTTGACGGCAAGATTAACCACGAAGGGGAGGCATGGTAATGACATACCCACTGGCAGACAACGCATATGGCGACGATGTGACGCTTGAACCAACTCGTGCGGGCTATGGTCGTGGCCTCAGGGCAGCAGGTGAAGCAAATCCAGCTGTGGTTGGACTGTGCGCCGACCTGACCGAAAGCACGCAGATGCACCTGTTTAAAGAGGCGTTCCCTGAACGATTCATCCAAATTGGTATTGCGGAGCAGAACCTGATTACCGTCGCGAGCGGTTTGGCTCATGCTGGCAAAATTCCGTTTACCAGCAGTTATGCAGCTTTCAGTCCCGGACGTAGCTGGGAGCAAATTAAGACGACAGTGTGCCTGAACGAGCAGCCGGTCAAAATTATTGGCAGTCACGCAGGTCTCTACACTGGTGCTGACGGTGCAACCCATCAAATGCTAGAGGATATTGCGTTAATGCGTGTATTGCCGCACATGGTCGTCGTCGTACCTGGTGATAGCATCGAGGCCGAGAAGGCAACGCGGGCGATTGCTGAGAACGGCCAGCCAAGCTATTTGCGCCTGGCACGTGAAAAAACACCCGTGTTTAGCACCGAGGAATCACCATTTGAGATTGGCAAGGCGTATGTGCTGCGTGAGGGGTACGATGTGACGCTGATTGGAACGGGTACTATGACGCACAAACTGTTATTGGTTGCAGCTAAGCTTGCGACCGAGGGTCTGAACGCCGAGGTGATTCACGCTCCAACCATCAAGCCGCTGGACGAAGCAACAATTCTTGACAGCGTCCGCAAGACAGGTCGAGTGGTGACTGCCGAAGAAGCACAGATTGCTGGCGGACTGGGCGGTGCAGTCGCCGAACTACTGGGCGAAAAGTTACCGACACCACTCCATCGAATCGGCATGCGCGATCACTTTGGGGAATCAGGTGCACAGGCAGATTTGTTTGATCATTTTGGTCTGTCGCCAGGGAAACTAACGCCAAGTATCAAGCAGTTTATTGACCAGACGCCAAAGTATCATCAAGGATTTTAAGGAGAAACCATGGGACTGACTATTAAACAGATTCGAGATAACACCACACGCGCACGCCACCTGTATCAACGTACACGCAGCCAACATTTTGCGGTCGGTGCATTCAACATCGACAATCAAGAGACGCTGATTGCTATTGCCAAGGCAGCGCAGAAACTTAATTCACCAGTCCTGGTTGAGGTGTCACAAGGTGAAGTCGACGCCATGGGGCTAGAGAATGTTCGCGATCTGGTCGACAACTATAAGGCTGAATACGGCATCGAAATGTATATCAACCTTGACCACAGTCCAACCGTGGAAAGCTGCAAGCGCGCTATCGATGCAGGGTACGAGTTTATTCACATCGACATATCACAGGCTAATCACGACGCAAGCGACGAAGAGATTATCGCCATGACCAAAGAGGTCGTCGAATACGCCAAGTTTACTGGCGCCCTGGTCGAAAGCGAGCCGCATTACTTTGGCGGCAGCAGTAATGTTCATGAAGAAGCAATCAACTACGAAGAAATCAAGAAGACTTTCAGTACGCCAGAAGGCGCCAAGGCGTTTATCGAAGAGACGGGCATCGACACCTTTGCGGCTGCGGTCGGTAATCTTCATGGTAAGTACCCTGTGCCAAAAGAGCTTGACCTCGAATTATTGGCACGCATTCGCGAAACCATGCCAGAATGGGGACACATCAGCTTGCACGGTGGGTCGGGTACGCCGCTGCACTTCTTTGAGGAAGCGGCGCGCATTGGCGTGAGCAAGATTAATATCAACAGCGATATGCGCTACGCCTTTCGTACCACGCTAGAAAAGGTGCTGGCCGAAAATCCAAAAGAATTCGCCATCGTGAAGCTTATGCCCGAGGTATATGGTGCTGTGCAACAGGTTGTCGAAGAGAAGATCCAAGCCTTTGGTAGTGCCGGAAAGGCAGTCGTGTAATGACCGCCCGTATTGTATCAATTGGTGCTGCGGTGCAAGATGTGTTTTTGAGTCACAGCGACGAATTCAAGCCCGTGACTGACAAGGCGGTCCACGAGCAATTCATGCAGCTGACCTTGGGCGGTAAGGCGGACGTGAACAAGATTGATTTTAGTACTGGTGGTGGTGCGACGAATGCTGCCGTTACTTTTGCCCGGCAGGGTCTCGATGCGGTATTTATGGGGACGCTTGGACACGATCCGGCAGGCCTTGCGGTGCTGGACGACCTTGATAAAGAGGGTGTTGATACCTCACATGTCAGCTACTCTGAGAAATACAACACGGGATATTCAGTATTACTCCTCGCACCATCAGGTGAACGGACGATTTTGACCTATCGCGGCGCTTCAACGCATTATGATGCCAAAAACTTTAACTTACACGGCCTCGAGGCGGATTGGCTGTACGTTTCCAGCATGGCGGGCAGTATGGAGGCACTCGACAAAATCTTTACCCAGGCTCATGACAAAGAAGGTATGAAAGTGTTCTTTAACCCGGGCAAGGGCGAGCTAAAGCAGCCTGGTAAATTAAAGGCGCTTCTCGAAGATGTTGAGGTGCTGGCAGTCAATAAAGAAGAGGCGGCACAGATTGTTGAAGGTGAAACCCTCGAAGAGCTGGTGCGGCACCTCCTGCACTACGTCCCAGTTGCGATTATTAGCGATGGGCCGAATGGCGTTATGGCAAGCGACGGCAAGACAATCGTGCGTGCGGGAATGTACCAGGACGTCAAGGTAACCGACCGTACGGGTGCAGGCGACGCGTTTGGATCTGGGTTCCTTAGCCAGTGGGCTGCGGGGAAGTCGCTGAAGGATTCAATCGTCTTTGCTAGCGCCAACTCAACGTCGGTCGTAACAAAGATAGGTGCAAAAACGGGCATCCTATCAAAGGGTGTCAAGCTACATGAGATGCCGTTGACGGAGAAGGATTTTTAGGTGGCACGAGTACTCAAAGACTTATTAGCGAGCGATCATCCGCTATTCTTGATGAATGTCGCGAGGCTCGAGCGAGCGGCAGGCAACACTGGGATTGATGTTCGATTGATCGGTGAGATCACTGACGCGGCGAACCGTATTATGCGTGAGCTGGGGCTCGATCCATCTGATTCGACAGGTGTTGAGATATACAAAGCACTGAATGCGCTGGTGCGGAGTGATGAGGCGAGGGCGAGGCAACTGCTCGGCGAGCGGTCGTATGTGCTCGGTACTGCGGGTACCGGACCTATCTCGTTTAATATTCTTGATGTGATCGAGAATGACCATCATGATTTGCCCTATGAAAAGCGTGTGACTGCGCACGCTCAGCGGAGACTAAGGGCAGAGCTAGTGCGGCGATACGCCGAGCACGAGCGTACGCATACGGACACGGTTCATAATTTAGCGCGTGAAGTTGGACTATTGCTCGACGAAGACGAACACTATCCTGATGCAGACACAATACTAAAATCTAACGAGGAACATAATATGCAACAGTCATATATTCTTGCGATTGGTGATATTTTTACCGATGCATTCATTACGCTTGGAGATGATACGGCAAAGATTATTAAAGAAGGTGATACGGAGTGGTTGGCAGTACCATTTGGCCGTAAGCCGCCGTACGAAAAGGTTGATATCGTAAAGTCGGTTGGTCCGTCACCGAACGTTGCCGTATCAATTGCACGACTTGGCTACCGGGCAGGACTGATGGCTTGGGTTGGCGGCGACGCGACGGGCGAAGAGGCGCTCGAGCACCTAAAGCATGAGAACGTCAATATCGAGCCGATGGTGATCGAGCAAGACAAGGCAACCAGCTACTGGTACGTGCTTTGCTATCAGGCTGACCGCACGATGTTGGTCAAGAGTGAAAAATATCGTTATGAATGGCGCGACCCAGAAACCAAGCCAGATTGGATTTATTTGGCATATCTAGGAGAGGACTCATGGCCCCTCCACGAAGGGTTGCTTGATTATCTGGACCGTAATCCCGACGTCAATTTCGTCTTACAGCCAGGCACCTTCCAGTTCAAGTGGGGTGCTGAGAAGATGGCAGGATTGTACCGCCGTAGCAAGATTGTGCTCATGAACCGCGAAGAAGCCATGGATGTGACAGGGTTGCCATACGATTCAATCACCACATTGGCGCGTGGGCTTCATGATTTGGGTGCCGAAATTGTTGTCATTACCGACGGGCCAAATGGATCATATGCGTCAGACGGTTCACGTGTGCTGACGATTCCGAATTATCCCGATCCGCAGCCTCCAGTCGAGCGCACAGGTGCGGGCGATGCATTTTCATCGACGTTCGTTGCAGCCATCGCGGCTGGAGAGACGCTCGAGACGGCTCTGGCCTGGTCGCCTATTAACAGTATGAACGTCGTGCAACATGTTGGCGCACAACGAGGGCTTTTGGCCCGTGAAGAATTGCAGAAGTATCTTGCCGAGGCCCCTGAATGGTACAAAGTAAAAGAGATTGAGGATTAAATGAGATATCAGATTTGTGTATCGGGTGCTGCAAGCGGCGCGAGCGTGAAAACTTCACATAAATTAGCCTTTGAGCTGGGCAAGGCAATTTCAAAGCGCGGCAAGACGTTGACGACAGGCGCGACAGTTGGGTTACCGCACTATGCTGCGCAAGGCGCCGTCAGCGTCAAGGGTGATCGAGGCATCTCTATTGGTTTTAGCCCTGCGGCTTCGTTCCGCGAACATGTCGCCACCTACAAACTGCCAACCAAAGAGTTTGACTATATTAACTTTACCGGCATGGCGTATGTTGGCCGTGATGTCCATTTGGTCCGCAGTAGTGATGCAATTATCACGGTCGGTGGGCGCATGGGCAGCCTGCACGAACTATCAACGGCGCTTGAGAGCCGCAAAGTCTGCGGGGTACTACTTGGCAGCGGCGGACTGGCTGATTACACGCCAACCCTTCTCGAGAACGTTGAGGCGCCAGGGGCAAAGGACGTGATTTATGATACTGATCCCGATCGTTTAGTGGAGAAGGTAATTGCTGCACTGGACGAAAAGTACGCTGACTTCGAGCATGACGGCACGGACGGGCACGTCAGCGCCAAACGTGCAGGTCGCGGCTAATTATTGTACAATTATAGGATGAGCCAATCATTCAAACTCGCCTCCACCTATCAACCAACTGGTGATCAGCCAACGGCTATTGCTCAGTTAGTTGCTGGGCTTGACGCCGGCGAGCGAGAGCAAACGCTTCTTGGTGTGACGGGGTCGGGTAAGACTTTTACGATGGCGAATATCATCGCCAATCGGAATGTACCGACACTCGTACTCGCGCATAACAAGACGCTGGCGGCACAGCTGTACAGCGAGTTCAAGGCGTTTTTCCCCGATAATGAAGTTCACTATTTTGTCAGCTATTTTGACTATTATCAGCCAGAGGCATATATCGCCAGTAGCGATACCTATATTGAAAAAGATAGCAAGATTAATGACGAGATTGATCGTTTGCGTCACGCTGCGACAACGGCATTATTGTCGCGTCGCGACACGATTATCGTGGCTAGTGTCAGCTGTATCTACGGCATTGGTTCGCCTGATACCTACGCCGAAATGTCGATTACGATTAAAAAGGGCGAACGTCGCCAGCAAGACAAACTGGTGCGTTGGCTGACCGATATCCAGTACAACCGTAATGATGTCGATTTTCACCGCGGGACATTTCGAGTTAAGGGTGACGTGGTTGATGTGTTTCCAGCGGGATCAGATGTGGCATTTCGCATCGAGTTTTACGGTGACGAAGTCGATCGTTTGACACGAATTGACCCATTGACGGGCGAGATCTTGGGTGAACCGCACGAAATCAGTATTTTCCCAAGTAGCCACTATGCAACACCAAAAGAGCAAATTGCCCGCGCGATCGAGGGTATCCAAAAGGAGTTTGACCAGCGCCTGACATGGTTTGAAAAACACGACAAGTTGCTCGAGGCACAGCGACTGAGCCAGCGCACCAAATACGACCTTGAGATGCTGGAAGAGACGGGCTTCGTAAAGGGCATTGAGAACTACAGCCGATACCTGACGAATCGTGAGCCAGGTGAGCAACCAGCGACACTGATTGATTACTTTCCGGATGATTGGTTGTTACTAGTTGACGAAAGCCATATGACGTTACCGCAAGTGCGCGGTATGTACAATGGCGACCGTGCTCGCAAGGAGGTGCTGGTTGAGCATGGTTTTCGTCTGCCGAGTGCGCTCGATAACCGTCCGCTGAGATTCGACGAATTTGACAAGCATATCAACAAAGCAATTTATGTCTCGGCAACTCCAGGCGAGTATGAGCTGACGCATAGCCCGGCACCTGCCCAGCAGGTAATCCGTCCGACGGGACTCTTGGATCCGCAGATTGATGTGCGCAAGACTGAAGGGCAAATCGATGATCTGATTGCTGAGATTCGCGAACGTATTGAGAAGAAACAGCGTGTCCTTGTGACGACGCTTACCAAGCGTATGGCAGAGGATCTGTCACAGTACTTGTTAGATCTTGATATCAAAACTGCTTACATTCATAGTGAAGTCGATACGCTAGAGCGCGGTGACATCCTGCGCGATCTCCGCATGGGTGTCTACGATGTGTTGGTTGGTATCAATTTGCTTCGTGAAGGACTTGATCTGCCAGAAGTGTCACTGGTGGCAATCATGGATGCTGATAAAGAAGGTTTCCTTCGCAGCGAAAGTGCACTGATTCAGACGGTTGGCCGCGCCGCGCGTCATGAAGAAGGGCGGGTGATTATGTATGGTGACAATATGACTGGTAGTATGCAGCGGGCAATTGACGAGACAAACCGCCGCCGTGATATCCAAGAGGCCTACAATCGCCAGCATGGTATTACCCCAACCAGTGTCGCCAAAGAGATTGATGAAGGCCTGCGTGCCATTATCCCAATGAAAGATGACGGCAAGCCAAAGATTGATCTCAAGAAAATACCTAAAGATGAATATGCTAGCTTAATCCGCGACCTGTCTGGTCAGATGGATTTGGCCAGCGCCAATCTCGAATTTGAAAAGGCGGCCGAACTGCGCGACTTGATTGCTGATATTCGTGCAAAGATGTAGTAGAAATGGTACAATGCTACCATGGTAAAGAAGAAAATCGAAGCAAAGATCAAGCAAGATCCTATATCTGTTATTATCGTGATTCTCATATTTGCAGTGTTGATGATGGGTGTGTTGGTGTATATGCATGTCGTACAGCATACGCAGATTAATCAGCTGCGCCACGATCTCAACCAAGAGATTGAACTGCGCGAAGTCCGCTAGTACTAGACAAAACCGCTAAAGTTTGCTATAATGAGAGTATTGCATTCGATAGAATGTCGAGTTTCTTCAAAGTGATATGGCGATGTATGCCATATGCCCACCGATTCTATTCTCGCTGTTCTCTCCGTACGCTTGTCGTGTAAGCGTTCCCATCAGTGTGGGCCAAATAGTGCAACAGCAAATCATTCAACACGAACGAAAGGGCTATATTTTCTTATGGCATATCAACAACGACGCGGTGGACGGCCGCAGGGCGCACGGCGTCCGCATCAATCACGCGGTGGCCGTAAGGGTCCAGCTAAAAAGTACATCCATCCATCAAAGTTTATTAACAAGGCAGTGGCGCCAGCTGAAGAGATTGCCTACGAAGCAACGCACAGATTCACCGATTTTCCATTTGGTGCCGAGCTGCAGCACAATATTTCCAAGAAGGGGTACATTACGCCAAGTGCTATCCAGGACCAGGCAATTCCACATATTGTTGAGGGGCGCGATGTGATCGGCCTTGCCAACACGGGTACGGGTAAGACAGCAGCTTTCTTGCTGCCAATTATCGAACGACAGAGTGGCATTATGCTACGGCCAAGTGTGCTAGTGGTTGCACCAACTCGTGAACTTGCCCAGCAAATTGATGAGCAGTTCCGTGAATTTTCGCGTGGTATGCAGCTTTATTCGACACTGATTGTTGGTGGTATGAATATTGACCGTCAAATTCGTGAACTGAAGCGACGTCCACATCTTATTATTGGTACGCCGGGTCGTCTGAAAGACCTGATTGGGCGCCGTCAGATTCAATTAAAGAACATGACGACGTTAGTGCTTGATGAGGCTGACCGCATGCTTGACATGGGATTCTTGCCTGATATTCGTCAAATTGTGAACGAGATGCCGCGTGAGCGCCAGACGCTGTTCTTTAGCGCAACAATTACACCAGAAATTGAGGCACTGACGAAGGACTTCTTGAATAACCCTGTGACGGTATCGGTTCGCACCAGCGAGACGAGCGAGCATGTCGAGCAAGATGTGATTGAAGCGCGCGACAAGGGCCACAAGATTGACCTATTGACGGAAATGTTGGAGCAAGACCATTATGAGAAAGTATTGGTTTTTGGTGAAACAAAGTATGGTGTCCAGCGCCTGAGCGATCATCTTGATAATCGTGGGATCCCGTCGGTGGCGATTCATGGCAACAAAAACCAATCGCAGCGAAGCAAGGCCCTAAAACTGTTCAAGGATGAAAAGGTGCGCGTCTTGGTGGCGACCGATGTTGCAGCTCGTGGCTTGGATATTCCAAACGTATCACATGTGATTAACTTCGATACCCCGCAGACGTATGAAGATTACGTTCACCGTATCGGCCGAACTGGTCGCGGTGGCGCTAAAGGCCATGCGCATACGTTTATTGACGCACGGTAACCGTTATCATACAAAGAAATGCCTCATTAGACGGGGGCATTTTTTGTTGGCTTCTGCTACAATGTATCTATGACACAAATTCTGCGAGATGATGTGCTTCACTTGGCACAATTAAGTAGTTTGCAGTTAGCCGACGATGAAGTCGACGCTTTGCAACAAGACCTTAGTAATATCGTTGGCTATATTGAACAGCTGGCCGGACTAGACACAACAGGCGTCGAGCCGACGTACCAGGTGACGGGACTTGCGAACGTCTGGCGTCAAGATGAGGTCGACCAATCGGGAACGGTACGCGACCAATTACTTGCACTCGCGCCCGAACAGCAGAATAATTCCGTAAAAGTTCCGAAGGTATTATAAATTATGGCAAGTATTGCAGATTATACAGGTAATTCAGCACGGGCAAATGTTGAAAAGGCACTCGCGGCCGCGAAAAGTAATGAGTCCTATCACGCGCTGCTTAGCTTGACCGAAGCACGTGCCTTGAAACGCGCTGATGCGGTTGATAGGGGTGAGATTACGGGTCGTCTTGCGGGAGTCCCTTTTGTCGTGAAGGATAATTTCTTGGCGTTCGGCGCACCGACGACAGCTGCGAGCAAGATGCTTGAGAACTTTGATGCGCCCTTGCAGGCAACAGCAGTTGAAAAGCTGGAGGCAGAGGGAGCAATATGTATTGGCAAGGCTAACCTTGATGCGTTTGCTCATGGTGGATCGACCGAGAACTCGGCGTTTGGTCCCACTAAAAACGCGCATGATCAGGGGCGCGTAGCCGGTGGTAGCAGTGGCGGATCGGCGGTTGTGACGGCGCTTGACATCGTGCCGTTTGCACTAGGGACTGACACGGGCGGTTCAATCCGTCAGCCGGCCAGCTTTAATGGGGTGGTAGGCGTCAAGCCGACCTACGGCGCCGTGAGCCGGTATGGTGTTGTTGCGATGGCGAGTAGTACCGATACGATTGGCTGTTTTGCGACCAACGCAGATGACGCTGCACTGGTGATGGGCGTCATGACCGGACGAGATGTCAGGGATATGACGACATTGCCCGACTTTTTCGTGCCGACGACTGGCGTAAGGCCACAGAAAATTGGCTTGATCCGCGAATATATGTCAGATGATGTTGACGGGGAAGTGCGCATGGCAATCGAGAAGTACGTCGACCGCTTGCGTGCAGCTGGTCATACGGTTGAGGAGGTAAGTCTCCCGGCAGTAAAATATGCGCTGGCGATGTACTACATCATCGTTCCTGCCGAAGTTAGTAGCAACCTGGCACGATACGATGGTATTCGGTATGGTCACCGCGCCGAAGGTGTTCAGACATTGGCCGAGTTGTATGGACGGAGTCGCGATGAAGGATTTGTGACGGAAAACAAACGTCGTATTATGATTGGTAGTTATGTGCTGTCGAGCGGCTTCTTTGACGCCTATTACCAGCAGGCGCAAAAGGCTCGCACAATTCTTATTAATGAATACAATACCTTGTTTGAGAATTATGACCTCCTGATCGGTCCTGTTGCACCGACTCCTGCGTTTCGTTTAGGCGAAAATACGGCCGACCCCGTCAAGATGTATCTTGCGGACATTATGACGGTACCACCGAGCCTGGCGGGCTTGCCTGCAATCAGTGTTCCTGGCGGCACATCTGCGTCTGGGTTGCCTATCGGGGTACAGCTGATTGGTCCACAGAAATCAGACGCAACCCTACTTGCACTTGCTGCGAGTGTGGAGGGTAGTCAATAATGGAATTGATATTTTTCCTCGCTGCAGTTTTGATCGTCGGCGCCCTGTTATTTGCGGTCATTACCATGACAAAGGGCGGTAGCAAAGGGCTTGATGTCGACAAGTATCGTAGTAGGTGGCTCGAGATCGAGCAAGCGCTTGCACGTGATGATACAGCAAGTCATCAATTGTCGGTGTTACACGCAGACAAGTTGCTTGATCAAGCACTGAAAGACAAAGGCATCACAGGCAATACGATGGGCGAACGCATGAAGGCAGCAAAATGGTCAAACGCTAACGCCGTCTGGGCGTCACATAAACTGCGCAACCAAATTGCACACGAGACCGATGTAAAGGTCGACTATGACGCGGCGCGCCGAGCCCTGGCTGGGTTCAAACAAGGTCTAAAGGATATAGGAGCAATCTAATGAGTGTCTATAACGATTACGAAATGACGATTGGTATCGAATGCCACGTACAGTTGGCGACGAAGACGAAGCTATTTAGCAGCGCCGATAACGACGCGCGTGACGCCGAGCCAAACAGTAAAGTAGTGCCGATTGACTTTGGCTTGCCTGGCATGCTGCCGGTGCTCAATCGCGAAGCAGTAACGTTAGCCGTCAAGGCGGGCAAGGCACTGAACGCCGATATCGCACATATTAGCCGTTTTGATCGCAAGCATTATTTCTACCCAGATCTTCCCAAGGGATACCAGACCAGCCAGATGTATCAACCGATTATTCTTGCGGGATACATTGACGCGCCGCTTGATAATGGTGAGAGTGTTCGCGTGCGTATCCATCATGCGCATATGGAAGAGGACGCAGGCAAGCTGACGCATTATGGTGACTACAGCCTGGTTGATCTGAACCGCGCGGGTACGCCACTCATCGAGATTGTATCCGAGCCCGATATTCACAGTGCTAGCGCTGCACGGGCGTATGCCACCGAGTTGTATCGACTCATGACCTACGCGGGCGTTACGCACGGCGACCTGTACCATGGTAATATGCGTTTTGATGTCAATATTTCGGTGGCCAAATATGGTGCGACTGAGTTAGGCAAGCGTGCCGAGGTCAAGAATCTCAACAGTTTCCGCAGTGTTGAAAAAGCCGCTGAGTACGAGTTTAAGCGTCAGATTGACCTGATTGAAAAAGGTGAACAGGTGGTTCAGGAAACTCGCGGCTGGAACGATGACAAGCAAATCACGACCAGTCAGCGTAGCAAAGAAGACGCGCAGGACTACCGCTATATGCCAGATGCCGACATTCCGCCAATCGTTCTGACTGATGAGGAGATTACCGAGATTCAGGCGACAGTGCCAAAGCTGCCGCCAGAATACCGCAAAGAATTTGCGGGTCTTGGCGTCGACAGTTCAGTAGTTGGTAAGATTATGTCGCATAAAGATTACGCCGAGATCGTCTCGGCGGTTCTCGCCAGCGGCGGAAGGAAAGCTGCTAAACGGGTTGCGAACTGGATTGCCAGCAACCTCAGTACCGATGAGACAGAAGTTGAACTGCAAACGCCAGATGTTGATGACCTGCTGGCGTTGGCTGACATGACCGAAAAGGCTGAGATCACCAGTAATGCCGCGACCGAACTGTTTAACGCGCTGATGAACGGCGAAGTTGATCCGCGCAAGCTGGCCGAAGAACGTAATCTCTTGCAGGTAAGCGACGAAGGCGCAATCGCGGCGATTGTTGATGAAGTACTGGCGGATCCCGCCAGCGCCAAAGCGGTAGAAGACATTCGCAGTGGCAATGACAAGGCTATCGGCTACCTAGTTGGACAGATTATGAAGAAGTCTCAGGGTAAGGCCAATCCAGGCCTTGCACAAAAGCTAATCAAAGAAAGGTTGTAGGTAGTCATGAAAGCTTGGGAGCGAACGCGTCAACCTGAGGTGCAAAAGATTGGCTGGCGTTGGCTTACGACGAAATGGTTTCGTGATCCAGACGGAAACGAGCAAGAGTATGTCGTTGTCGACCGTGAGGGTTCCAGGGCTGCGGCCGTTATCGCTCTAACCCCGGAGAAAAAAGTGGTCATTGCCAAGCAGTTTCGGGCTGGTCCAGAGAAGATAATGCATGAGTTGCCGGGCGGTGCTGTCGATAAGGATGAAGATGTGGAAGCAGCAGTTGCACGAGAGTTACGCGAGGAGACAGGATATGGCATTGGGCGAATCGAACATCTAGGAACGGTGTACAAAAGTGGGTACTTGTGTGCAACATGGGATTATTTTATTGCTTTTGATTGCAAAAAAGTAGCTGACCAGCAAACAGACGATGGTGAGTTTGTCGATATCCAGGAGATTTCGATAGCAGATTTGTTATCCAACGCTCGCAACGGGCTACTGACAGACACAGAGGCACTTTTCTTCGCGTATGAGCAATTGAAAGAAATGGAGGGACAATCATGAAACAACCAACCAAAGCAATTATTGCCGCTGCAGGATTTGGAACACGATTCTTGCCGCAAACCAAAGCAATGCCAAAAGAAATGATGCCGATTATCGACAAGCCGATTATTCAATATGTGGTTGAGGAGTTGGTTGATGCGGGTATTAAGGACATTATCATTGTCGGCAGTAGTAACAAACGATCGATCGAGGATCATTTTGACGTTCCCAGCGAAGAATTGCTGGCGAATCTCCGTGCTGGCGGCGAGAAAAAGAAGAAGTACATTGACGAGATCGAAGCTGTTTCGAACCTGGCAAACTTTATCTACATCCGACAGAAGGGTCCGTATGGCAACGCCACGCCGCTTGCCTGCGCATCACATCTTATTGGCAAGGACGAGTCATTTATTTATGCGTTTGCTGACGATTTTATTATGGCAAGTCCCAGCCGATTTAAGCAAATGATCGCCACAGCCGATCAGTATGATGGTGGCGTATTCTCGTGCAAGAGTGTGGTGAGTGACGGCGAGTATGACCGTTATGGCATTGTTGCCGGGGAAAATGTGGCGGACGGTGTCATTAAAATGAGCCGTGTGATTGAAAAACCAGGCAAAGAAAACGCGCCATCAAACTTGGCGACCGTCAGCAGCTACTTGCTGGGAGGGGAATTCTTTGAGTATCTTGAGCGCGCTAAAAACAAATATAATGGAGATGGCGAATTTACCCTGCAGCCGATTGTGCAGCAGATGATTGATGATAATCATACTTTCTATGCCTGCGAAATCCAGAACGGCACCTACTATGACACTGGCGACAAGCTGGAATACCTCAAGACGGTAATCGACTTTGGCCTTAACCATCCTGATTTTGGCGATGAGCTGACTAACTTTTTGCGTTCGCGCGTGTAGGCTGGTGTAGAATAGAGCTATGAACATCATCATTGCGTTTTTTGTACTCGTTGCTATCGCAGTGCTTGTGCTGGCAATTACTTTGGCGGTACAGTTTGTGCGCCTGAGCCGAGAACTGCGCCAAGTGGGTGATGATACCAGCCTTATGCTTCTGGCCCTCAGGCGAAGTACTCGAACATTGCAACTAGCAGTTCCCCTTATTGTCGCCGTGCGCAGCAAGGCGACCAGTGCGTACAAAAAATTACGATCACGAACGAAGAAGGAGTCGGCATGACAGAGACGAAAGTGAAGAAGGAAAAGAGAATATCGTTTTTTCAGCGTCTCAAGCGAGATCAGGTGAATGGTGCCAAGCAGGCTGTCATGCAGGATCTCTTCGATGACATGTACGATAATCGCTGGCAAGTATATAAGGTAAACTTTATCCGAGGCCTGTTCTTTGGATTGGGCAGTGTCTTGGGCGCCACGCTGCTACTGGCATTACTCATATGGCTGCTGGCGCAGCTGGGTACTTTGGTGCCATTTTTGAGTGATTTCATTCAAGATATTCTTGATGCCTTGAACAACCGTGGCAAATAATTCTCTGCTATACTAAAATCCTTCGGATTCGTGTAACATTTTGTCGCCTCGGAAATAAGAGCACGCTCTCATTTCTCTCGGGCTTCTCGTGGTATACTAGACAGTAGACATGGGGAGTAAAACAGACACATTGCTGACGTCGGGTGACTATGTGCACCTGCATAATCACACGCATCATAGCTTGTTGGATGGTCTCACGAAGATACCGAGCCTGATGGATCGCGTTAAAGACCTTGGCATGGAGGCGGTAGCAATCACCGACCATGGTACGATGAGCGGTACTGTTGAATTCTATAAGGCCGCCAAAGATGCAGGTGTTAAACCAATCCTTGGTATTGAAGCGTATGTTGCGGCACGCAGTCGGCATGATCGTGATCCCCAGAAAGATAAGGCGCGATACCACCTCACCCTCCTTGCGATGAACCAGAAAGGTTATGAAAACCTCATGATACTCTCAAGTAAGGCAAATCTAGAGGGTATGTACTACAAGCCCCGCATCGACCACGATCTCCTGGAAGAATACAACGAAGGAATCATTGCGCTCAGTGGTTGTGCGAGCGGTGAACTGGGCGAGAATCTTCGGGTTGATAACTACGAAGAAGCTAAAAAAAATGCCCAGTGGTATAAGGGCGTGTTTGGTGATCGTTACTATCTTGAGCTGCAAGATCATGGTCATCCGGAGTGCCCAAGCAAATGGGATGTACAGGTAAAGATAAATGAGCATCTTGAACGGCTGTCGGAAGAGCTTGATATTCCCGCGGTCGTCACCAGCGACGGGCATTATTTATCGCATGATGATCAAGAATCTCATGAGATTTTGCTCTGTGTCGGCACAGGCGCGTACTTATCTGATGAAAAGCGCATGAGCCTTAAGGAGTTCGAGCTTCATGTCACCGATCCTGCCGAAATTATTGAGCGATGGAATAAGACAAATCCTGAGGCGGTTGCTAATACGAGGCGTATCGCTGATCGGTGCGAGGTCGAGCTTGAACTTGGCCGTATTTTGATTCCAAAGTTCCCAACGCCAAATGGCGAGAGTGAAAAAGAATACCTTGATATGCTTGTCTATCGTGGTATGGCGGTGCGGTATCATGACAAGACTGTTGATGAGGCGATAGCGATGTCGAACGACGAAATCCGCGCCTTACTGACACCCGATGAAGTAGAACGCCTTGATATGGAGTTTGATGTTCTCAACCGTATGGGGTATAACGGATACTTCTTGATCGTCCAAGACTTTATTAACTGGGGCAAAAATCAAGGGATTATTTTTGGTCCAGGACGTGGTTCGGCAGCAGGGTCGATTATTGCATACGCGCTGAACATCACTGATCTTGATCCGCTAAAGTATGATTTGCTCTTCGAGCGGTTCCTTAATCCCGACCGTATCTCAATGCCAGATATTGACATTGATATCCAAGATACCAGGCGTAACGAGGTGATTGAATACTGCGCCAACAAATATGGTAGCGAGCGGGTGGCAAATATTGTTACCTTCGGTAAAATGGCGGCGCGTGCTGCTGTTCGTGACGTTGCTCGCGTATTGCAAGTTCCTTATGGCGAAAGTGATCGACTAGCAAAGCTTATTCCTCCGCCGCAACAGGGGCGTCATATTCCATTGGCAAAAAGCATTGTTGAAGACGCGGATCTAAAAAAAGAATACGATACGAATCCGACTGCCAAGCGCGTGTTTGATTTTGCGATTCGCCTTGAAGGGACGATTCGTTCGCATGGTGTGCACGCGGCCGGCGTCGTGATTGCCCCGGATGACATTGTGAAATACGTACCACTCGAAATGGCACAAAAGGGCGTTGTTGCTACCCAGTACCCAATGGGTCCTGTCGAGGAGCTCGGGCTGTTGAAGATGGACTTTTTGGGCCTTAGCAACCTCACGATTATAAATAATGCGCTCCGTATTATTAAAAAAGTATATAAAGAAGAGATTAACCTCTCGACTATCCCACTTGAGGACCAAAAAACCTTTGAGCTCTTCCAACGCGGCGATACAACAGGTGTATTTCAGTTAGAGTCTGCAGGAATGAAGCGGTACTTGCGTGAGCTGAAGCCGAGCGTGTTCGACGATATTATCGCCATGGTAGCCCTGTATCGCCCGGGGCCAATGCAGTTCATCGACAGCTTTATTAAACGAAAGCACGGCCAAGAGGAAATTACGTATCTCGACAAGGGCATGGAGAACTCATTAAAGAATACGTACGGCATTTTGGTGTACCAAGAGCAGTTTATGCAGATATCGAAGGAATGGTGTGGGTTTACCGGAGGTCAGGCTGATACCTTACGTAAGGCAGTAGGTAAAAAGAATATCGAGCTGATGCGCAAGGTAAAGGTTGATTTTGTGGATGGCGCTATCAAGACAAGCGGTGCAAAAAAAGAAGTGGCCGAACTATTCTGGGACCAGCTAGAAGAGTTCGCAAACTACTGTTTCAACAAGTCTCACGCTGCATGCTATGGACTGATCGCCTACTGGACGGCATATTTGAAGGCGCATTATCCTGATGCATTTATGGCCGCCTTGATGACGAGTGATCACGATGATGTCGAGCGCCTCGCCATTGAAATTACCGAGTGCAAGCACATGGGTATTGAAGTGCTCGCTCCTGACGTGAACGAATCATTCGTCGAGTTCGCAGTGGTCCCGAATGAAAGCAAGATTCGCTTTGGTATGGCGGCGGTCAAGGGTGTTGGTACAGCGGCGGTCGAAGAGGTCTTGCGCACCCGAGACATCGAAGGTAAATTCAACAGTATCGAAGATTTTGCCAAGCGCGTAGCGACAACTAAGTTTAACCGCAAGGCGTGGGAATCACTTATTAAATCGGGTGGGTTTGACCGGTTTGGAGATCGATCTGACCTATTGTTTAATCTCGATACAATTACGGCCTTTGCGAGTAAGGTGCAAAAAGAAGCCCTAAGCGGACAGACTGATTTATTCGGCATGTTGGCAGATTCGGGCACAGTCGGTGTGCAGCCGACGATGACATTGCTTGACGCGCCAACGAAGTATACCGACAAAGAGCGTCTGACATGGGAGAGAGAACTGATGGGACTGTTTATTAGCTCGCACCCTCTTGATAATTATGATGCATACTTTGAGGAGCAAACGATTCCATTGTCGCGTGTCAATGAAGACATCGATGGCAAAAAGGTTACTATTGGCGGTCTGATATCAAGCGTCCGTTCGATTATTACGAAGTCTGGCACCAAGATGGCATTTGTAAAGATAGAAGATAAGTCGACCGAGACGGAAGTCGTGGTGTTTCCTAATCTTTACGAGCAGGTGGGGGCGAAGCTAGTGCAAGACACAGTAGTGCGGGTAACGGGCAAGGTTAATGCACGCGATCGCGATGGAAATTTACGTAGTGAAGCCAGTGTGATTGCCGATGAAGTTATTGAGGTAACTGATGAAGAGCTGCAGACATATGAGTCGACGGGACGAAAGATGGAGGCGCCGCGGATGAGCGCAAAGGTGAAGGCGACGCGTGTCGCGGCATACAGGGCGGCCAAATCTGGCACTCGTCCTGCCAAAGAGGCGCCAGTTACCACGACTAAACAGGCCGACACGGCACCCATGCCTCGCCCTATTCCTGAGGTCCCGGCTGCCAAGCAAATGTTCATTCACGTCAAGAACACGGACGACCACGAATCATTGACCGCGCTTCGTCAGCTTTGCGCAAAGCATCCAGGCATTGATCAGGTGGTGCTGGTTCTTGGTGAAGAAAAGAAATCGGCGATCAAGCTGCCGTTTAATGTTGAAGCCGAGGGTGCCCTCATTGGTGAACTCGTAAAGCTGCTTGGCGAAGATTGCGTCGTCATCAAGTAGAGAGCGCATAGAGGGCAATGCCAGTGGCAACACTGACATTGAAGGATTCCTTCTGCCCTTGCATGGGAATTTCAATAAGATCATCGCATAACTCGCGCAGGTCGTCTGTGATACCATGTACCTCCTCTCCAAGCAGAAGAACAACTCGATCGGGTGTTTGGTAATCTGCTAGCAATACTGATCGGCTATCTTGCTCGAGACCGACGATTCGAAAGCCCTCATCACGGAGACTGGTGATATCTGGGTGATCTTGATATTCAAATGGTACGATATCTTCGGCGCCAAGGGCGGTTTTATATATCTGTGCGGTAAGTTTCTGGGCGATATGAGGCAGGCGAGTGTCACCTGAAAAAACAGGGTATGGCGTGTAGCCGCTGAGGATGATCTTAGTGACGCCAAAACCTTCGGCAGTACGAAAAATAGACCCCACGTTGTGCGTCGAGCGTATATTATGGGCAATGACAATAATCTCAGGCATTGTGGTCTATATTATACGGCAGCGTAACACGAGATGTAAGCCTGGGCTTTGGCGGGGTAGGGTCGTTGGCCCTCCTAGCCCTATTGCAGTTTAAAACGCTTGCGTTTTACGTTACAATAGAGCCAACATGGATGAAGATAAAATTCAACAACGCCGGCGTGAGCAAGACGAAGATGCAACGGCAAAGCGATCGGCCATTTTAGGACTTCAATATCTTGATACGCGGCCAATCGAAGAGACACTGCCGCTTGCACGCGATATGCTTGACGTGGCAGAAATGCATAAGAGTCGCATTATTCCATTAATCCCAGGTAGTGACGCTGAGCCATGGCAATATGGCATTACGACACAGACACCGCAGTCAGTACCAAAGGAAATCAGTAGAAACTACAGTGAAGTAGGGCAGACGGCCGTCTTTTATCTGATCAGTAACAGCGGATTCCGAGCATTCATGAACCGTTTTGACCCACCAAAGAAGGTGGTATACGACGATATCAAGATCGCGAGCGAGGGTGACAGCGATACACTCGCTGCAGTTAGCCAGACGCTTAATTCCGTAGGCACCGACGAACTCTTCAACTTCTTGTTGGATCAGGCTGATAAGCTCGGCGCGAGTGATATCCATATCGAGAACCAGCGCACCTATATTCGTGTGCGTATGCGTGTTGACGGGGCTTTGCACCCAGTGGCGGATCTTGAGCGCGACCGTTATCGCATCATCATGAGCGAACTGGCTAGTCGTGCTGGCGTCTCTAGTGCGGCTAATTCACCACAGTCGGGCCATATGCAACGCGAGATTACGCGCGATGGCGCAACACATCTTTTGAATATTCGTGTCGAAACGGTGCCAACACTGTATGGCCAGGATGCTGTGATGCGACTTTTCAATTTTGACGAATCGATGTTGAATCTTGATCTTCTAGGTATTCAAGATCGTGAGCGCAAAGAGATTGACGAGATTGTTGGGCACCCACGTGGCATGCTCTTGATGGTGGGCCCAACCGGTTCTGGTAAGTCGACGACATTGTACAGCATGATTAACGCCCTCAACACGAGTGACCGCAAGATTATCACGCTCGAGGACCCAATTGAATATGGTATCGGAGGTATTGCTCAAATCCCGATTGACACAACAAGCGGGCAGCATTTTGCAGACGGGCTTCGTAGTGTGCTTCGTCTCGACCCTGACGTTGTGATGGTGGGTGAGATTCGTGATGCCGATACGGCTAAAACGGCAATTCAGGCATCAATTACGGGTCACTTGGTGTTATCGAGCTTCCACGCCAACTCAACATCAACGGCGTTTAGCCGCATGATTGACCTCATCGGTGTCAATCCTATCTTTAGTACGGCGATTCGTATGGTGATGGCACAGCGGTTGGTGCGTCAGCTGGATAGTAACAAGGAAGAGTACGAGCCAGATCAAGCGACGCGCAAATGGGTGCGTGAAGTATTGAAAGATTTGCCAGATCATGTTGAAAAGCCAGATTTTGACAATTTCAAATTGTGGCGGCCTGTCAAAAGTGATGAGTCACCGTTTGGGTACAAAGGGCGAATTGTGATTATTGAACAGCTGGTCGTGACTGAGCCGATTCAAGCATTTTTGCGCGGGGACGTCGCTGAAGTACATTCCGAAGCGATTGAAAAAATTGCTCGCCAAAACGGCATGCTGACATTGCTAGAGCAAGGTGTATTGGCCGCCTTACGTGGTGATACGACGATCGAAGAGATTAATCGCGTCATTTAGCCTTTTATTAAGCGTCATTTTGTGCTATAATCGGCAATTGATTGTATAGAGTAAACGCCTCGATTCGAGGGTGTGGAGCCGCAGCCGTACAACTGCGTGGCCAGCCAACATCGCAAACAAGGCACTAATTATAGAGGTAAAATATGAGTTTTGCATTGATTCAAAAAGTAAACGACGAGCAGAAAAAGCACTCAGTTGTTGACGTACGCAGCGGTGATACCGTTCGTGTTCACCAGAAAATTAAAGAAGGCAACAAAGAGCGTGTTCAGGTGTTTGAGGGTGTCGTTATCCGTACCGATAACAAAAAGCAGCACACCAGCCGTATCACGGTCCGTAAGATTGCCAGCGGTGTTGGTGTTGAGAAGTCATTCCTTCTTCACAGCCCGCTTGTAGAAAAGGTTGAGATCGTACGTCGTGCCAAGGTTCGCCGCAACTTCCTGTCATACCTACGCAACCGTAGCGGTAAGAGCGCACGCCTGACGGCTGTTGGCTTTGACCGTGAGGCGGTTAATACGCTGGAAGAGGCGCCTGCGGAAGTTGCCGAGGAAGCACCTGCCGAAGAAAAAGCCGAATAGTTCTTTCTCTTCTCATCAACACCTCCCCTTATTATGACGGGAGGTGTTTTTTATTATCCCCTTGCCAAATATGGCGGCCGGGGGGTAAACTTAAAGGGATTCTATTAACTATATGGAGAGATTCTACATAATGAGTAAGAATAGTAACGAAAAATCAGGCTTGGCCACGACAGCACTCGTCCTTGGTATTATTGGCGTCGTATTATCATTTATTCCGATTATTAACAATGCTGCATTTGTATTGGGTGCACTGGCTCTCATCTTTGCGATTGTCGCACTGATAAAGAAAAAGAGTATTGCAACGGCAATTGTGGCGCTTGTACTGGCGGTTGCATCAATGGGAATTACCTTGGCGATGCAAAAATCAGTCGGTGATGCATTGGAAAAAGCGGGTGATGAGATCAGTAAATCTGCCGACGATATGTCTGGTAATAACACGGAAGACATCCTTAAGAACGATGTTCAGGTTGACCTTGGTCAATTCACAGTTACGGAGGATGAATATGGTCTCGCTAGTTCAAAGCTGGTCGTATCGGTCAAGAATAAATTGGATGAGAAAAAGTCGTACAGTATTCAGATCGAGGCGGTCGACGCTGAAGGCAAAAGAATCGTTGATGATACCGTGTACGCAAATGACTTAAATGCTGGACAATCGCAAGACTTTGAATCATTTACTCTGGTACAAAGTGACAAGTATGATGCACTAAAGATGGCAACATTCAAAATAGTCTCAGTTTCAAAACTATAGGAATCTTGATCCTGAGAGAAAAGCACCCTCTCAGGGTGCTTTTCATTTACAATAGACCTATGATTCTGGGGATTGATGAGGCTGGACGTGGACCATGGGCGGGGCCGCTGGTAGTAGGGGCGGTTGTATTAGGGGGCGCCCAGATTGAGGGTCTGACCGATAGTAAAAAGCTGTCGAAGAAGAAGCGTGAGCACCTATACGATGAGGTGAGTGCACATGCTGTCGCCTATGCGAGCGGTTGGGTGAGCGCATCAGAGCTTGATAAAATTGGTATGAGTGCGGCCTTACGCCTTGCAACCCGGCGCGCGGTCGAGCGGATTAATGCACCGTATAGCGAAATTATTATTGACGGGACAGTCAACTTTTTGGCGGATACTGGCAAGGGTAGACATGTACAAATAATGCCTAAAGCTGACTTACTGATACCAAGCGTGAGCGCCGCGTCAATCATCGCCAAAGTCGAGCGCGATCGGTATATGGCGGATCTTGATGTGGTATATCCTGGATACGGGTTCAAAGCGCATGCGGGGTATGGTGTGGCTAAACATCGGGCGGCAATCGAGCAACTAGGGGTGACTCCAGAACATCGGCTGAGCTTTGCGCCGTTACAGAAGTATCAGAATAGTTCGCCTGTATCGCCAACGAAATCTTCATCAACGGCTTCGCGCCGCGTCTCGGCGAGAGTCCCGACGTCTCGAGGGGCTCGGGCTGCAGATGTTTCTGAAGATTTGTTGGCGAACGGCTCTACTGTGGTGACAGGCAAGCAGACTGGCGATAGAGCCGAAGATATCGTTGCGGAATATCTGCAGCGCAAAGGCCATGTTATTCTCGAGCGCAATTGGCGCACGAGGTTCTGTGAAATTGATATTATCTCGCGCCAGGGTCAGGCAATGTACTTCACAGAGGTAAAATATCGTAAAAACGCCAAGTACGGCGATGGTTTAGCTGCAGTGACCCCTAAAAAACAGCGCCAGATGAAATTTGCGGTCGAATTGTACGCATCAGGGCACTTGGGTAGCAATGAAGTCGTACTGGCGGCAGCATCGGTGACAGGAGAACACTTCGTAGTAGAGGATTGGCTAGAAATAATAGAATAGTAATGCTCTTATCTCAATCTGGTTATCGTGTCATTCTGATATCGAAAGAGCGACGACGGTTGCTGGTTTGTCACCGTCCCGTCATCGACGTAATAGTCAACCAAGTCGCCAAAGTACTCTCTCGCTTGATCGATCGTCGTGGCAGGCGTAAGGCCTTCCGGATTTGCGCTCGGTGCCGCGAGCGGGCCAACTTCACGAATCAGTGCTTGTAAGGCGGCGTCTGCAGGTAAACGATAGGCAATCGAGGCATTGCCTCGGGTAATCCAGGTCGGACCTGCGCTACTGGGTAGAATAATACTGTTTGGTCCGGGCCAGTATGATTTCAGTATCTCAAACGTTGCGGAGTCATACGTGTCAAACATCTCTGAAGGACTGGATATTAATACAATCGGCGACTTTTCAGGTGCGCGGCCTTTGATTTCGAAGATGCGTTCAATAGTGGCCTGTAAATCGGCGCGCCCAACTATACCATAGATAGTATCGGTACGGATCACGGCTACTCCTCCTGTGCGCAGGGTCTTGATGAGTTCTGGCGGATGTGTCTTCATCTTACTCCTGGGAGGTTAGGGCGGCTACGACCGCGTCTTTGTCTCGCTTGATTAAACTCACTCGGGCGTCAATCTCGGTAATTCCTAGTGCGATAACACGCGACAAGGCGGGAATCGATTGTTTTGGCGTAAAGAAGGCCCTGTACTCGGTCAGTTGCTGTTCAGTCATCAGGCCGGTAGCGGCATATCGTGGGTAATCATCATAACTTTTATCACCGCCAAATGTTGTCTCAATCCATGACCAATTGTCTTGTAACCACTGCCATGCTGGTGCGCGTCCATCGCGCCCACGAATGAGATAGACGAACCAGCGGGCGACATCTTGCGGGCGAACGATACGGGGGTCTTGTATCGATCGTAATAATTCGTCGATTTTCTCGGCTTGGCGGGTGGCGGTGATGCCGCTGCAGATGTCGAGTGCTAGCTCTGCATTTTGTGTTGACTTGTAAAGCGACAACAACGCATCGACGGTTTCGCCCGACGTATCATGACGTACGACACTAGACAGGATAACCGACCGCAGTTCGGGATCAAGCGACTGTACAGGTGTTGTCTTGTACAGAGTGGCTGCCGTTTTTAATGCATCGGTGTCTTCACCGTAAATCATCAGGCTAATAATGAGGCTCCGAAGCTTTGTGTCGTCCTCTGGCTCATCCACCTGCTTTTCCCATCCCAGTCGTTGGTACTGCGCGCGCGCAATGTTGGCAGAGAGACGGCGCAATGCTGTTTCGGCGGCCTCGTTGTCCTCAACAAATTTGCGTAGCTCTGCCAAGGTCATGGCAATCAGGCCCCAGACGGGTTCGCTTGTTTCCTGGTCGAATACGGCAAGAACGGGTAACAAGTCTGCGGTCGTTACAACGCCAGCCCTAGCGAGGAGAATAACGTCATTGAGGTAGGATAACCGGTCAATTTCTGATACCTCGCCATTTTTGATACCAGTAAGCAGCTGCGAAGTGAGTGCCTGGTCGTAGTGCGGCAGATAATGAGCGGTTGCGTTAGTGTTAAGCAGTAGTAGCGACGTCTGACTTCGAGGTACGGTCACCTCTTTGGTGTCAAGCAGATCAGGCATGCTGCTATCAGTTGAGGCTAGGGGAATTGGCCATAGCTTATCGGAGGGCTGGTGTTCACCGATGAAGAACTGTTCTTGGCGCAAGGTAATCAGGTCGTCATCGTTTTGGTTAATATGAACGATTGGGTAGCCTGATTGCGAAATCCATGTGTTCATCAAGCCAGCAATGTCTTTGCCACTCGCTTTGCCAATAGCATTCCACAAATCATCACCCTCGGTATTTTGGTACGCAAACTGGTTGAAGTAATCTGTAAGGCCGGCCCGGAAGGCTGCCTCGCCAACGTACGATTGTAGCATGCGTAGCAAACGGCCGCCCTTGGCGTAGACAATAGCGCCATCAAATAATGTACTGATTTCATCGGGATGATTAACGTCGACTTGCACTGCCTGGACGCCGTCGATCGCATCGCGGCGTAAAGCCATGACATTTTCGTTTGATGCTTGTTCCAGCCAAATGTTCCACTCGGGGTACAGTGCATCAACGGCGACGTATTCCATCATATTGGCAAAGCTCTCGTTCAACCACAAATTGTTCCACCACTTCATGGTAACAAGATTGCCAAACCACTGATGTGCTAGCTCATGGGCAATGACGGTGGCAACATATTGGCGATTGGCAATACTGGTGGTGGCAGGGTCAGCTAGCAGCGCGATTTCTCGGTAGGTAATCAGTCCCCAGTTCTCCATGGCACCACTACTGAAGTCTGGCAGGGCGACGTGATCGGCCTTAGGGAGTGGATACGGTACACCGTAATACTCTTCGTAAAACTCGATGGCGCGCACGGCAACTTCTAGTGGGAAATCAAGTCCGGCTCCGGGTTGAGCGGGCGTTGCCCAGACGCTGACCTCAACATCATTCTTGGTGGTGGCGGTTTTGCGGTGCAGATCGCCCGTCACCCATGCCAGCAGGTAGGTACTCATGCGCGGCGTGGTCTGGAATGCTGTCACGAGGTGGCCGTCCTCAACGCGTTGCCAGTCAATAGGCATATTACCTAGCACCGTGACATCTTGTTCGGTCGTCAAGGTAACGTCAAACGTAGCTTTAGCTTCTGGCTCGTCAATACAGGGGAATACCTCGCGTGCATGGTGACTTTCAAATTGCGTTGCAATCAGTTCTTTTTTGGTGCCATCGTGTTCGAAGTAACATGGGTACATGCCGTGCATAGCATCGGTGATGGTACCCTCAAACGAGACCACAACGAGGTGCTCACCAGGCATCAGTGATGGCTGGCTCAGGTGTAGCTCACCGTCACTATCGATGGTAACGTCGGCTGATTTGCCATCGATCAATGCGTTTGTAACAGTGAGCTCTTGAGTATGAAGAGGGATGTAATTGACCATTTCAACGAGTGACCCATTGATGGTCACAGTACCCTGGAACGTACGTTCTGTACGATTGATTTCGAGAGAAAGGTCGTAATGAGTAGGCACAAAGGTGGTGATGAGGCGCGGTACTATAGTCATTACTCCAGTATACTAGATATATGAAGAAACTTCGCCTTAGGCGTATGGCCGCGGTCCTATTCTCTTTCATTGTTTTTGGTGTGCTGCTGGCCAGTTCGCAAGATATGTGGCAACAGGCACCATCCGAGACTGAAAATGTACAGGGGGTACAGACTACGGCCAGTGACGCTCTTGCGGCTCTTGACGCGCTGGAGGCTAAAGGTCGTGCGCCAAAAACAGGATATACGCGGATGCAGTTCGGCAATGGTTGGACGAATGTAGGTGGTTGCGATACCCGCAATATTATTTTGTATCGTGATTTGGTCGACGCGCAAACTGACGAGACATGCAAAGTAATGTCGGGTACGTTGAACGATCCCTATACGGGTGAGGTTATTGCATTTGTGAGAGGGCCCCAGACGAGCCAGCTGGTGCAAATTGATCACGTCGTTGCACTGAGTAATGCCTGGCAGACAGGTGCCCAGGGGTTGACCGAACAGCAGCGTGTCGCGCTAGCTAATGATCCATTAAATTTATTGGCAGTTGGCGGTGCAGCTAACCAGCAAAAGTCTGATGGCGATGCAGCGACTTGGCTGCCGCCAAACAAACCATTTCGCTGCCAATACGTCGCCCGTCAAGTTGCTGTGAAGCAAAAGTACAGCTTATGGGTAACACCCGCCGAAAAAGAAGCCATGATTCGCGTGTTACGCGTTTGTCCGGGACAGGCACTACCGATGGAGATAAAATAGTTGCACATGGCAAAGTAACGAGGTATAATAACAAGTGTACAGTTCCGGCCAGCAGGTCGGATTTTTTCATAAAGAAAGGAATATATTATGGATGAGATTAATCTAAAGCAACTGACGCTTGCTGTCCGTACGATCGCTGAAGAGAAGAATCTTCCCGAGGAAGTGGTGCTCAGTGTCATTGAGCAGGCGATTGCCGCTGCATGGCGCCGCGATAATGGCGAACGCGACCAAGAAGTTCGTGCCGAGCTGAACGTGAACGACGGCACTGCCGATGTATTTGTGGCTCGTGAAGTAGTTGAACTGGTTGGTAGCGACGCAGTTGAAATCAGCCTTGAAGATGCTCGTAAGGTAAAGAAAGATGCAGCGATTGGCGACATCATTGAAGAAAAGTACGAAGTCAAAAGCTTTGGCCGTGTGGCTGCGCAGACAGCTAAGCAAGTTGTTTTGCAGCGTCTCCGTGAGGCAGAGCGCGAGGTTGTACTTGCAGAATACGAAGACAAAATCGGTACGGTGGTGAACGGTACGGTCCAGCGTGTTGAGCCACGTGTGATTCGCGTCGAGCTCGGCAAGGCCATCGGTATTATTCCGCAAAGTGAGCAAATCCAGGGAGAATTCTACAGTATTGGTTCGCGCATCAAGGTATTTATCAAGGACATCGAGCGCGACAACCGTGGTCCGCAGCTTATTTTGAGCCGCGGTAACGAAGCCTTCGTTGAATACCTTTTCCGCCAGGAAGTACCAGAGCTTGAGACTGGTGCGGTTGAAGTCAAGGCGATTGCCCGTGAGGCCGGCCGCCGTACTAAATTAGCGGTTGCTAGTAGTGTTCCTGGTGTTGACCCGGTCGGTACGTTTGTTGGTGGTCATGGTACGCGTGTGCAAGCTGTGATGAACGAGATTGGTGATCAAGAGAAAATTGACATCGTTACGTTTGACGAAGAGCCGGTTCAGTTCATCAAGAATGCTCTCTCTCCTGCCGAAGTCGTAAAAGTAACGATCGAAGAAGATAAAAAGCGTGCGACAGTATTTGTCACAGAAGACCAACAATCAATCGCAATTGGTCGTGCTGGGCAGAATGTTCGTCTTGCCAGCCGGTTAACAGGCTATGAGCTTGATATCGAAACGGCAGTTCCTGAGAAGGCCGAGCCAAAGCCAAAGAAGAATATCGAAGACGATTTGTTCTCAGCAATCGAAGAGTCTGCGGAATAGTTTCCGAGAAAAGACAAAAACTAGCACTCTATTGACGAGAGTGCTAGTTTTATATATACTGAATGTATAAGCATGGCATTGAGCATAATGCTTGCGTTCATGAATAGGAGGCGAGATAATAGAAATATGGCAGATGATTTTGCAGAATTTATCACTCATCTTACAGAGAATGCCCGGATAAGCCTGCAGCATGCTGGCTCGATTGCCCAAGGGTATGGTAGCGCATATATCGGTACCGAGCATCTCCTCCTTGGCGTGCTTGCACAAGGCTCGTCGGTCGGCGCAAAATTATTAGCAGATGCGGGCGTGACGCTCGATCGGGCGGAAACCGCGCTTAATATGACGCCGCGTACACTTGTTATTGACTCAGGTGCAAAGGGATTGTCCGAAACTGCCAAGCTGACTTTGAAAATGAGCTGGGAAATAGCGCAAGAATTTCACCAGGACTACCTGGGGACTGAACATATTCTTTACAGTATCGTAAGTCAAAAGAACGCTCGCGCGACGGTGCTCCTGCGTGATATGGATGTCAATGTTGCAGAGTTAACGAGCGAATTAGAAGAGTTTTTTGATCGTCATACGAGCGGGCTTCATAACCCAGCGGCAGAGGCGGCACCTGGGCAGCGCAAGAAAAGCGGGGGTGCGCTTGGAGTCTTTGGTATCGACCTGACGGCTCGCGCCAAACAAGGCGAACTTGACCCGGTGGTTGGCCGGGACGCACAGATCGAGCGTCTCGTAACTATTCTAAGTCGACGCACAAAGAACAATCCCGTACTTATCGGTGAACCTGGTGTCGGCAAGACAGCCATTGTCGAGGGTTTGGCGCAGCGTATCGTCCACGAGGATGTCCCCGACTACTTACTTGACAAGCGTATTGTCCAGCTTGATCTGACTGCAATGATTGCAGGAACAAAATATCGCGGAGAATTCGAAGAGCGGCTTAAGAAGGTAACAACGGAACTTCGCCAACAAAAGAACACCATCGTTTTCATCGATGAGCTTCACCTACTGGTAGGGGCTGGCGCAGCCGAGGGCGCGCTAGATGCGGCAAACATGCTAAAGCCAGCACTTGCCAGGGGTGAATTACGATTGATTGGTGCGACAACACTTGACGAATATCGCAAGCACATTGAAAAGGATGCAGCCCTTGACCGACGGTTCCAGTCGATTATTGTTCCCGAGCCAAGTCTTAAGGATACTATCTCAATCTTAAAAGGGCTACGCAGTCACTATGAGAGGCACCACGGCGTGTCGTTGGGTGACGATATAATCGAGCATGCAGTCTATATGGCTGATCGGTATGTGTCCGAACGGTTTATGCCAGACAAGGCGATTGACGTTATTGATGAAGCTGCATCATTGGTGCGTGTGCGTTCGGGTCGCAAGCCGAGCAAGGTGCGCGACTACATGAAGCAGCTCAAGAACCTCAATGAAAAAATGGAAGACGCGGTCGCAAACGAAGATTACGAACGTGCCGCACTCTATAAAACGCGAATTAGCCAGCTTAGCGACAAGCTTGCCGAAACAAAGGAGGCGTTTGAGAAAAAGACGCCGATCATCTTAACGGATGATGATGTTGCGCATGCAATCGCAACAATGACGGGAGTTCCTGTGTCGAGGGTCCAGCGGTCCGAAGCGACGATGCTACGCCAACTTGAGCGGCATCTTGGCAAGTATATCATTGGGCAGCGAGAGGCGCTCGAACGAGTTGCTAAGGCGGTGCGCCGTAGTCGCAGTGGCGTCGCAAGTACAAAGCGTCCGATCGGGTCCTTTGTGTTTATGGGTCCCACTGGCGTTGGCAAGACGGAATTGGCTAAGGTATTGGCACGAGAGGTGTTCGGCAGCGATGATGCGCTCATTAAGATCGACATGAGCGAGTTTGGCGAGCGCCATAACACGAGCCGGCTACTAGGGGCGCCTGCCGGATATGTTGGATACGAAGATGGCGGGCAGCTGACAGATAAGATCCGTCGTCAGCCTTACAGCGTTGTACTGTTTGATGAAATTGAGAAGGCACATCCTGAGGTATTCCAGCTTCTTCTGCAGCTCCTTGAAGATGGGACGCTTACCGATGCCAAGGGGCGCAAAGTAAATTTCAGTAACACGATTATCATCCTGACGAGCAATCTCGGTGCTGATAAGATGCGCAAAGAGTCAAGCTTAGGTTTTCATGCCTCGACGAAGGCTGATGAAAAAGAAATGGACGCCGAGCACGCGAAAAATGCTGTTGCAGCCCGCGAGGCACTGGAGCGAATGATGCGCCCCGAGCTTATCAATCGGTTCGACGCGATTATTACGTTCCGTGCCCTGACGAAGAAAGAAGTTGGCAAGATATTTGATACTCTCGTCAGTGAACTCCAGGATCGTATTGTCCGAAAGGGGATCCATCTGGTGGTGAAGCCTTCTGCGAAACGGTTATTAATACAAAAAGGCTATGATGAGGTATATGGGGCACGGCCACTTCGTAGGGCTATTCAAGATGACCTCGAACATCTTATTGCAGACGGTATCTTAGGGGGAGCGTACGAGCCGGGCGACGTGATTATGGCACGGGCCGAGAAGGGCGAGGTAGTGATAGATGTCACTCGTGAAACGTAGTGTACTTCTTGTCGGCTTATTGCTTGTTGTTGCGGGTGCTGTATGGGTATGGGGTAACCGTCAGTTCCTTTACGACTGGCAGACCGTCCAATCGTATACGCCGTCAGCTGAAATCGCGGCGATCCCTCCCCTGGCAGGCATGAGTGACAGAGGCAAGTTTCTCTTCTATGCGACAGAACCCGTCGTCAGTGAGGCGACCGAGTTTAATCAGCAGTGTACACGGAGAGAGGCAACAGCGGCAATCTTAGGATGCTACGATGGGGTCAATATCTATATATACCGCGTTGACAATCCAGAGCTTAGTGGCATCACAGAGGTGACGGCTGCCCATGAAATGCTGCACGCGGTCTGGAGCCGAATGTCGACTAAAGAAAAGACGCATCTCGAGCGCCATCTCGAACAGGTCTATGAGCGCGTCAAAACGGACGCGCTGGAAGAGAGGATGGCGTACTATGAACGGCAGCAGCCGGGAGAGCGGGTTAACGAGCTTCATAGTATTTTGGCAACCGAGTTTACCGAGCTTGACGAAGAATTAGAACGGCATTATGCCCAGTATTTCGTGGATCGGCAAGCCGTCGTACGGCTACATACCAGTTACGAGACGGTCTTCACCGCCCTCAAAAAGCAATCAGAATCGTTGCGGCAAGAGGCTGAGGCGATGCTAGCGGCGCTTAATGCTGATATTGCCGTATATAACGCTGCCGTTACCAAGTTAGAGGCTGAGATTACGGCGCATAACAACAGGGCTAATACGATCGATAATACCAGCTACGCGGAAGTGAACGCCTATAACGCAGCCCAGGGCGCGTTGATGGCACGGCGTGCACACTTAGAGCAAGAAGAGCGCTCGCTCGATCGCCGTCAAGGCGAGTACCAAGAGAAGATCCGGCAGTACAATAGCCTTGTTATCAGGTCTGAGACACTGACAAATAGTATGGACAGTCTAAAATCATCATCCGACACAGCAGAGTAAGGTACACTAGAAGTAATGGCGAAAGTAAAAACACAATTTGTCTGCCAGCATTGCGGTCAAGTGTACGGCAAATGGACAGGCAAGTGCGAGAACTGTGGTGAGTGGAATTCGTTGGTCGAGCAGACGCTCGATACAGGAAAGTCTGTTGTCGCACGTGCTCGTACTAGTGGCAAAGTACTGGAGGCCCGTACGCTGCGCTCGATCAGTGCAGAGGATAGCATTGTACGGTTAAGTACGGGCATTCCTGACCTTGATACGGTACTGGGCGGCGGCATTCTACCGGGAGGCGTTGTGCTGCTAGCGGGGCAGCCAGGTATCGGAAAGAGCACGCTGCTGTTGCAAGTCACGGCTTCAATTGCGAAAAAGGAACCAACCCTGTACGTCAGTGGCGAGGAGTCAGCCAGCCAGGTGCGGCTACGGGCAGAACGTCTGGGAGCGAATAGCAGCGAGCAACTGAGCTTTGTGGCGAGTACTAGTGCTGATGACATTGCGGCGACGATTCGAGCAGGTGCACACAAGCTGGTGATTATCGACTCGATTCAAACGCTTGGCCTCGAAGAGATTACCAGCGCGCCAGGCACTGTTAGTCAGATTACCAATAGCAGTAATGTCATTATTCGTGCTGCTAAAGAAGCGGGCGCAGCAGTGATCCTGGTAGGACATGTTACTAAAGAAGGCAGTATTGCCGGACCAAAGGTGCTGGAGCATCTTGTTGACGTGGTATTGCAGTTTGAGGGCGATAGATATGGCGGCTTCAAGGTCGTACGTGCCGTGAAAAATCGCTATGGTTCGACGGCGGAAGCGGCCATATTTGAGATGTATGAAGAGGGTCTGCGCGTCGTGGAAAATCCATCAGCAGCCTTGTTGGCCGAGCGTCAGAATGCCGACGGATCAGTAGTACTGGCGACCCTCGAGGGTACGCGTCCGCTCCTTGTCGAGATTCAGGCACTTGTCAGCCCGACAAATTTCGGGTATCCTAAACGTACAGCCTCAGGATTTGACCTGAACCGACTCAATCTTCTTATTGCCGTTCTCGAGCGGCGAACAAAATTGAATTTATCAGACAAAGACATTTATGTGAACGTTGTCGGTGGGCTGAAGCTGCAAGATCAGGCGGCCGACCTTGCGATTTGCATGGCGATCGCCAGCGCCGCGGCTGGGCGCAAGGTTGACGAGGGTACGGTGGTATTCGGTGAGGTGGGACTTGGCGGTGAAGTACGCAGTGTCGTCGCGCTCGACAAGCGTGTGGCAGAGGCGAAAAAACTTGGGTTTACACGAGCAATTGCCCCTAAAAGCTCGGCAAAAAATACATTTATTACGGGCGTTGGCGACATCCGTCAAGCCTTGATCGACTACGTAAAGTAGTCCGTAGGAGAAACAACATATGGATACATTAATCATTATTTTATTACTGCTTATCTTGGCAGAACTTACCTATATATTGACAAAAACACCAGGCGCGCTTGGCGCTAAGGTCCGAGCGGGCCGACCTATATTCGTCGACACGTCGGTTCTCATTGACGGACGCATTGTTGCAGTGGCGCAATCAGGATTCATTTCGGACACACTACTCATTCCACGTAGTGTCATTGGTGAGCTGCAATTTCTGGCAGATAATGCCGACAGCGAAAAGCGTGCGAGGGCTCGTCATGGGCTTGATATCGTGCGGGAACTCCAGGCTCTCGACACGGTTAATGTCGAGATATTCCAAGACGGTAGCCGGGCAGAAGAGGGTGTTGATGAACGCCTTCTGAAGCTTGCCAAACAACACGGCGGAGCAGTATGCACGATTGACTATAACCTCAACAAGGTTGCACAGGTCGAACAGATTGTCGTCCTGAACGTTAACGACCTTGCAATGTCTCTTCGTATGGCACATTTGCCAGGCGAGAAGGTGACGCTGGCGCTGACGACAAAAGGCAACGATAACACCCAGGCAGTCGGTCATCTCGATGATGGCACAATGGTGGTGGTAGAGCAGGCAAAATCAAAGATTGGTAGCGTTGTTGAAGTGGAGGTTATTCGTAGCCTGCAGACCGCAGCAGGCAAGATGATGTTTGCTCGTCTTGTCGAGCCTGCCAAGCAACCGGCGCAACGCGGGACAACTGCCGGTAAGGGTCGTCGGCCTCAAAAACAGCAGCCTCGAGATCATGACGGCAAGCAGAAGCACCAGACTCCACCTGAGAAACCCGCTACAGGTGGGCCTTCGCCTGCAACGTCACGGCGTGCGAACGCCGCGCCGCGTGCGCCGAAAAAGCGAGACAATGAATCTCGCCTTATCGAACTTGTGAATAATCAAGAAGATTGACGCCTTCCGCTTGACCCGACAGTGTAGGTAGATGAAGTAGTGCTGTAATATCCCTCGTCTGTAACGACAATGGTAATCTTAGTACCAGAACTGAGCGATCCGACAACTGCCGAACTTGCGCTACCGGATACACTGGCGATGGACTTACCATCCACCAACACCTCGATGCTTTGAAGGGCAAACTTTCCCTGGCCGGCGGTGAAGGATACCGTCCCACCACCTGATGATGAATATTCATTGATAGACGCACTTGGCTTCGGGTCGTCACAACCGTGTTTATCGTCATCTTTGCTGGCATCGTAGCCGTCTGGTGCAATGAATACCTCACGCTTTGTCACAGGATCAATACTTCTGAGTACCTCGATTTCGATTTTTGCAGCCGCGGGTGTACAATCAGTTGCCTTAAACTTAGAGACGCGGTCAAAGGTCAGTTTTTGCTTGGTTTGGCCCTGGTTTTTATTCCACCATGATGGGTAGAGTTCTCGGCCTTGCTGCTGAATGCCTTCGGGCCGCCCAAACCAATCACCGGCCTTCCACTTGCCCTCGGCGGCATAGATATCCTTGTAGGCGTATGACAATACGTTACTGACGACACGACCACCTAGCACTGAGTTTGAGGTGCGAATCGTGCTGGTGTCAGAGTTACCAAGCCATAGCCCCATCGTAAGGGTTGGACTGTAGTTCATAATCCATAGGTCTTTTGGCTTGCTGTCCTTATCGCTGGTGCCAGTTTTTCCCGCGGTCTGAACGCCATCAACATAGAGCCCAAGAGGGAATCGACCATGTAATGATGCGCGCGCATCTGGGTCTGATAGGATATCAGCCAGAATATAGGCAACCTGCGGATCAAGCACCTGCTTGCCCTCATCTTTCCATTTTTTGATTGTTTCGTTACTACTATTCTTGACTTCGAGAACCATCGTCGAAGGTTTGTAGGTACCTGAACGGCCAAGGGTAGAATAGGCATTGACGAGGTCAATCTGCTTGACACCACATCCTCCGATGGCAGATGACAGACCAACGCCTGCAGCGGCCTCTTGGGTACAGTAACTCTTTGCACCAAGATCGTGAATCATAGCAAGGCTCTCGTCAACACCGTTAATGTACATTGCCTTGACTGCTGGTATATTGCGAGACAGGGAAAGGCCGCGGCGAATAGTGAGGTCTCCCATGAAACGATTATCCCAGTTATTAAGGCGCGTGCCATAAATATTATCAATGCGCTCGTCCTTTAGTATCGTGCCTGATCCGTAATTCCGCTGACCGCTGCCCTTGTCTTCAAAGAGTTTGGCAAAAACAAGCGGCTTTACGGTTGAACCTGGCTGGATAAAGGCGGTCGAGGCGTTGTCTTGACCGAACCCTGGGTATCGAAAATCACGACTACCAAGGAGGGCAATGATTTGCCCGGTCTGCGTGTCCTCAACGGTGGCAGCGCCGTTGCTAATACCGTTCGACTCAGGAATGCCACTGGCAAAGAATGAGTTCATCTCTGCTTCGAGCTTTTCTTGAACGCGAACATCGAGTGTTGTTTTGATGGTCAGTCCGCCCTTTCCGACGGTCGCGGCACCTAATTCTTGTTGGAGCTGAGAACGGACCGCAAGGACAAAGTGAGGGGCCTTGATGTCGGCAAATTGATCAGTTTCTGGCCGCAGAGAATCAATAATGGCAACCTTCTTTGCTTCGTCTGCTTCTTTTTGCGTCACAAACCCTTCGCGCGCCATATAGTCTAGGACGGTGTGCTGGCGATCGATGAGGCCAGGGTGGCCTGCAACATTATAAGGATTATAGACAGATGGATTTTGAGGAATTGCTGCCAGCAATGCTGCCTCTGGAAGTGTCAGATCCTTGGCTGATTTGCCGAAATAGGTCTGCGCGGCTGATTCGGCGCCGTTACGACGGCCACCGTATGGTGATTCGTTGAGGTAGAGCGTGAGGATTTGATCCTTGTCGTACATGCGCTCAACTTCGATGGCAAGAATTGCCTCCTTGATTTTTCGAGGTATACCCGCAAGGCCTCGTTCGCCGGCTTCATCCGTGAAGAACACTTGTTTGACAAGTTGCTGCGTGAGAGTCGATCCACCTTGAACAGTATTGCTGGAGGTGTTGTTGATGGCGGCGCGAATAATGCCTGACGGGCTGACGCCATTGTGCTTGTAGAAGTCACGGTCTTCAATGGCGACGGTTGCATCCTTGAGGTATTTGCTCAACTCTTCACTTTTGACAACGAGCTTGTAATTGTCGCTACCCTTGTCCTCCCATAGCAACACACCGTTTCGGTCGTAGTATTTGGAGACGGTTGTCTGAACGCGCTTGGCAAGTTCTTCGGGGCGAATCTGATCAAGGTCCTTGCGGAAATAGGCGAAGAGTCCACCGACAAATAGGACACCAAGAAGGACGGCAACGCCAAAAATCTTGAGGCCAAGAAGAAAACCACGTTTTGAGAACCAGAATTTAAAGACTCGCTTTGGGTGAAGGCGGTAAAAGAACCGTTTGACGGGGTGTTTTGGTAGCGTTGCAAGATATTCTGCTCGCTTTCGTGAGGCTGCATCCTTCTTTGTCTTGCGTTTGTGCGCGAGGTTTGCATACACGCTATGTTTGCGTGATTTTGATGGTTTCTTAGCCACGTGTTCCTTTTCCCATAAGCAATATTACATTCTATTGTATCATCAAACTCCGCCCAGCAAGTACATTTTATGCTACACTTTAATCAGATAACAGATAAGGAGAAACAATGAAACTTTCCGAAGAGCTCAAATGGCGTGGTTTTGTAAACCAGACGACCTATGAAGATCTATCAGCCCTAGACGGTGCTCCTATCTCTTTCTATTGGGGGGTAGACCCAAGCGCGCGTAGCATGACGATCGGTAACTTTGCTGCAGCAATGATGGCGCGCCACTTTATTGATGCCGGGCACCATGCATTTTTGCTTGTGGGTGGAGCAACAGGAATGATCGGTGACCCTGACGGTAAAAAAGACGAGCGGAACCTTAAGACGCTCGACGAGATTACCGACAATAAGAATGGCATCGCCGCGCAGTACCGGCAGATATTTGCCGAGAAACCTTTTACGGTCGTCGATAACTACGATTGGTTTAAAGACATTAACTATTTGACGTTTTTGCGTGAAGTTGGCAAGCATGTGCCACTGAGCCAAATGCTCGGACGTGATTTCGTGCAGGCACGTATTGGCGAGGGTGGTAGCGGTATTAGCTATGCCGAGTTTAGTTATGCGTTAATTCAGGGCTATGATTTTCTGCATCTCTATCGTGATCACGGCGTTACGCTGCAGCTATGTGGTGCTGACCAGTGGGGCAATTCAATTGCCGGCGTTGATCTGATTCGTCGCATCGAAGGTGGTGAAGCGCATGTGTACAGCACACCGCTTGTCATCAATAAGGCGACAGGGGTGAAGTTCGGCAAATCGGAAGGCGGTGCAATTTGGCTTGATCCCGAGATGACGAGTGTCTACAAATTCTATCAGTTTTGGTTGAATGTCGATGACGAGGGCGTGATTGATTATATGAAGATATACACGCTGCTTGGCAAGGATGAGATTGAAGCTGCGGCCGAGAACCACGCCATTAATCCGGGCGCACGGTCAGCACAGAAGATTCTAGCGCATGAAGTCACTGCACTTGTTCATGGGCGTGATCGTACCGAGAGTGTTATGCGAGTCACCGAGGTGCTATTTGGTGGCGGTGATGTGGCGAGCCTCAGTGATGCTGACCTTGATGCGCTCGCTGCTGAAATACCGGTCGGTCCTATGGGGCAAACCGTTGTCTCGTTACTTGTCGAGGCCGGTCTTGCAAGCAGTAATGGTGACGCGCGTCGATTGTTGAAAAGTGGTGCGATTTCACGTAACGGTGAGAAAATATTCGAGGACATCGTCATTGATGACATTGCGTTATTGAAAAAAGGGAAAAATAGCTTCCTATTGGTGCGATAGATGGTGAAAAGACTTCTTGTGTGGTTGCGTCAGGTGGGGGAGGCGCTTCGCATCCGAAAGGTTCGTGTCATTGCGTGTCTCGGTATACTGGTCATTGGTCTTTTTGTCGCTACGATCGCGACCCCATTTACGGCAACGAGGCAGCAAGCGTTCTTTGATGGTGAGAATACTATCGACACAACAATGACATATATGCGTGCCGAGGTGAGGTCACTTGACGGTGCAATGATGACCGTGCGCTTGCTTGATGGCCCCCAAGCAGGTGATTACGAGCTGGTGAGGATAAATGCCGATTCATCGCGTGAACACGAGCTATCTGAGGGGTCGATCATTGTCGTCGGAACCGGTAACGATGGCGTGGTGGCATTTATTGATAGATTTAGGGTACCGGCATTAATTATCATGGGCACACTGTTTGCGGTATTGGTGCTGGCGGTAGGTGGACGGCGCGGAGGGACCAGCCTCGCCGGACTGACTGTTGGCATTCTTGTGATTGGGTGGATGATTGTACCGCTTATCTTGCAAGGGCATGATGCATTTTGGGTATGTATCGCTGGTGCGTATATTATCGCAGGGTGTTCGATCTTCATTGCTCATGGTGTGAGGCGACGGACCGTGATATCGCTGTTGTGTATTGCTGTAATCCTGGCAATTATCTGTGTATTGTCAGGTCTGGCCATGCTGCTGGCCAGCCTGTCTGGTATCTATGACGAAACAACATTTTACTTGAACCAGGATGTCGGCAATCTGGATATGCAAGGTATTATCGCCGGCGGTATCGTTATTGCGACACTGGGGGTCTTGGATGATATCGTGACCGCTCAGGTCGCGGTCGTCGAAGAACTAAAGCGCGCAAGTCAGAAGATGAGCGTGAAAAAGCTATATATTGCTGGTGTCTCGGTTGGGCGTGAACATATTGCCAGTTTAGTGAACACGTTAGCTCTCGCGTATGCAGGTGCGTCGTTGCCACTCATTCTATTTCTCGTTAATACGTATACGGGGCCCACGGTGATGTTATTTAATTCGGAATACCTCGCTGTTGAGATCGTACGCACGCTGATTGCAAGTGCCGGTCTGGTACTTGCGGTGCCAGTGAGTACATTGACTGCCGCCTATTTTTATACCCGTGTCCGTAAACGCAATCGACGCGCTGCAATGTTGGCTTCATAGTATATTACTAGCATTTGAGAGAAGAATCGAGCTTGCTCGTGTCATTCCGGAAATGCGACTTAGAATATCAATGGTATACTGGTAGTATGAAGAAAGTTATTGCATTCGACCTTGACGACACATTAGCCGTGACAAAATCACAAGTATCCGACCGTATGAGTCTGCTTCTTGGCCAGTTACTGGAAAAATACGATGTTTGTGTGATTACCGGTGGAACATTTGATCAAATTAACAAACAGGTGGTGAAAAGGCTCGAAGTGCCGAATCATCTTTTAGGCAAGCTGCACCTTATGCCAACCTGCGGTACACGGTATTACCGGTACGACGAGTTGGATAACAAATGGGTGATGCAATACGCCGAAGACCTGTCGCGCGAGCAAAAAACCCGTGTTGTTGACGCGTTGGAAAAAGTCGCCAAAGAGATGGGCATCTGGTGCGAAAATCCTGCGGGTGAAATTATCGAAGATCGCCACAGTCAAATCACGATGAGTGCATTGGGCCAGCAAGCAACAGCTGAAGACAAGTATGCATGGGCCGAAAAGTACAAAGACATCCGTCCGGTGTATCGCGACAAGGTTGCCGAACTGATCCCTGACCTTGAAGTGCGCATTGGTGGCACGACGAGCACCGACATCACGCTGCCTGGTGTGGACAAGGCCTATGGCATGAAGCGCCTGATTGACGCCATCGATATTAGCAAAGACGAGATTCTATTCCTTGGCGACAAGCTAGATGAGGGCGGTAACGATTATCCCGTCAAAGCCATGGGAATTGATTCCATTGCAGTTGAAGGTTGGGAGACAACGGCATACGTGGTTGAAGGAATTTTGGGCGTTACCGAGTAGGAGCGCATGAATACGACGACACCACTTCAATCAATCAAAGGTGTCGGCCCGAAAAGTGCCGAGCAGTTCGCGGTGGCAGGGCTTCGTACGGTCGGTGATCTGATCACCTTTTTACCGCGCAAGCACGAAGATTTCACTGAAGTTGTATCGATTGCTGATATTCACCCCGGCAAAATGACTATCAAGGCGCGCTGCGAAAAGATCGCCACCCGTCCAGTACGCCGCGGTATGAAAATCACCACCGCAACCCTCGTTGATGACAGCGGCAAGCTACAGGCCGTCTGGTTCAACCAACCGTATCGTACCGCTCAGCTGGCCAGTGGTGATGAGTTTTATTTTTCTGGTGAGTTCGAGTTTCAGTATAATCGCTACCAATTGACGAATCCTAGTGCCGAGAAGGTCAGTGACATTGGCAAGGGTACAGTGCAGACTGACCGCCTGCTGCCTGTGTATTCTGCTATCAAAGGCCTCAAAAGCCAACTAGTGCGTAAGATCTTGGCCGAGCTCAAGCCCCTAATGACAATGCTGCCCGAAACGCTACCGCCCGCGATCGTGGCACATGAAGGATTAGTGAGTTATGGTGATGCACTGCTAGGGATGCACTTCCCTAAAACGCGTGACGACGTGGCGCGTGCTCGCGAACGCCTGGCATTTGAAGAACTGTTTCAGTTGCTGCTTGCCAGCCAGCTGAACCGCCAGGCCAACGCCAAACTAGAGGGCTGGCATATTCCGTTTGACCTGCCGGCGGTCAAAGAATTTGTTGCCAAGCTACCCTTTGAATTGACTGGCGCCCAGCGACGGGCTGCCTGGGAGATTATCCAAGATTTTGAAAAGCAGACACCAATGAACCGACTGCTGCAGGGCGATGTTGGCAGCGGCAAGACAGTTGTAGCGGGCCTGGCGGCACTGTCAGCGGCACGGGCTGGGTATCAGACGGCATTGATGGCTCCGACAGAGATCCTGGCGTCACAGCATGCCGAGACATTGTCGCGTTTGTTAGAGCCGTTCGGGTTGACAGTTGGATTGGCGACAGGGAGCGTGAAGGGCAAGGCGCGAACTACTCTGTACGATCAGGTTGCAAACGGCACTGTTGCTGTTGTGGTCGGTACGCACGCATTAATCCAGGATTCATTACAATTCCACAAACTAGGATTTGTGGTGGTTGACGAGCAGCATCGTTTTGGTGTTGAACAGCGGCAGCGATTACTGGCGAAATCAGAACGTATGCCCCATCTTCTCGCGATGACGGCGACGCCGATTCCACGTAGCCTTGCGCTAACGGTATATGGCGAACTGGATGTCAGTATCCTCAATGAACGGCCAAAAGGCCGTAAAGAGATTATTACTAAGCTGTGGTCGCCCAACAGCACGGCGCAGCTGTATGACCTTGCTGATGAACAGATTGCTTCAGGCCGCCAGGCGTATATTATTTGCAGCTTGATTGACGATAATCCTGACAACGACGTCAAATCAGTCGAGGCAGAATACAAGCGGTTGCGAGGAACACGGTTCAAGCACCGAAAGATTGGGCTACTACACGGCAAATTAAAGGCAGAGGAAAAAGATGCTGTTATGACGGCGTTTGCTACGGGTGAGCTTGATATTCTTATTAGCACGACCGTTGTCGAGGTTGGTGTTGACGTGCCGAATGCCACCGTCATGATTATTGAAAACGCCGATCGCTTTGGCCTATCCCAACTTCATCAGTTACGCGGGCGTGTCGGCCGATCGGCGCATCAAAGTTTTTGCTATCTTGTTATGAGTGATAGCAAAAAGCCAAGCCAGCGGTTACGTGAAATCGAAAAATCAAACGATGGTTTTTATCTGGCCGAAGTTGATCTGAGGCTACGTGGTCCGGGCGAAATTTATGGCAAGGCACAACACGGTGCGTTGAACCTGCAAATTGCAACCCTCGCTGATACAAAACTCATTGCCAAGGCGCAAAAGGCGGCGCGTACATTCGTCCTATCGGGTGAAGATATGCTACAATACAGTCAGTTAGCGGGGCAGGTAGAGTATTACCAGCGTCTGACGACATTAAATTAAAAAACGAAAGTAACCAAGGGAAAAGCCAAGCCCGACTGGACGGATTTACTCCGACCGTCGGCGCGATAGGAAAAACCGTAGGTTTGTCCTATTCCGGCGAAGCCGCTCATGTATTCCGGAACAACAATAAGAGTAAAATCGGGGCGTGTTATAGGCGTCCATCAGCGAATTGACCGTCTTGCACGGCGTAGTTTGACGCACCGTCTTTCTGGCGATGTGGTGTTTCCTAGAATTGGTGAAATTCTCCATTTTGAGGGTCTAAATGGACCCGATGGTATCAAGCGCAAGAGTCCGTCGGTTGATGAACCGTGGCACCATATCAATCCTGAAGATCCTGATGATAGGGGCCTTATCTCTCTTATTAATGACCATGTCTATAATCTTGGGGTGGCACTCGGTGATAATAATCAAGAGCGTGCGGCGTTCGAAGCGGCATGGCTGGCGCATGCGGTAACTGATGGTTTGACGCCGGCACACCACGATAATCTTGGTGAGAAAATTGAAGAGCTTTGGGGCAAGGCACACTATGACCGTGATTCAGTGCGTGACAAGACGATCATTCGTGGTGTCAACCATATTGATACGCTGAAGAAAAACTGGAAATACTGGGGAAGTGGTGGTGTGTTCACGGCGCATGTCATGTTTGAATGGGGTGTTGCAATGGCGATTGGATCAGTAAAGTTTCCTGCTGCGACCGGTGCGAACGGAAACGACGTTATCCGTCTTGAAAAAGAAGGCTACGAGGCAATATTCTACGAGTCGCTACGTAAGGTGACGTCATTGAAAATGTACGAGACATTTGGCGAAAAGGGCTGGACGCACGAACTAGGCATACAGACATGCAAAGAGCTGATCCCAGAGATCGTAAAGGCAGTGACACTGGCATGGTACGCTGGCGTGCTGCAGGCGGAAAAGCGTCGTGCGCGTTAGGCTGATTGCTGGCAAGTACGGCGGACGTATATTGGATGCGCCCGACACGTCAAAGACACATCCAATGAGCGAGCGAATTCGCAACGCACTGTTCAATAGTATTGGCGATGAGATAGAAGGCAAGGTGGTATTAGATGCCTTTGCTGGCTCGGGTGCTGTGGGGTTTGAAGCGCTGAGCCGTGGCGCCAAGGCCGTGACATTTCTTGAGCGTGATCGGATTGCAAGTAAAGTCATTGATAAGAACACGATGGCACTGGGATGTGGTGATGAAGCTCGGCTGATTCGTGCATCTGTAACGGCGTGGTCCGAGAATAATCCTGGCGAGCAGTTTGACCTGATATTCGCCGATCCACCCTATCACGACCCGCAGTTTTCCACAGTCACGCGCCTATTTTCCCATTTAAAACCCGGAGCGCTTATGGTATTATCACATCCAGGAAGGGGTGAGGCGCCGACCGGTACTAAGGGAATTGTTGTGGTGGACAATCGTAGTTATGGAACAGCCAGCCTCACCTTTTTCCGCCGAGAAATGTAAATAACCTCTCAGTGAGAGGCTTTTTTTATTGTTCACGCAGCTGATCAGAGACGTGAATCAGGGCTTGGACGCGGTCAAATGACGGATGGAGGGTCTCTAATTCGTAGGGAGCGTAATAACCAGGATTGTAGATATCGTAGATGACCGACTGCAGAGTACGACGTCCCTTGTGGCGTAGTGGCGCACGGCTCTGAAGGTAGGGGCTTATTTCTAATTGCGCAGCACCCGTGAGGGCATCCACAAGTGATTCAAGGGATGCCTCAGGGTCTGTCGTATCAACCGTCAATGCAAGATTATCAGGATAGGAGAACCCTTTGACAGGCGATAGCGGATGGATGCCGACGAACGAAAAGATTTGTCCGTATGTCGGGTCGATGAGCGTGTTGTCGGATCGAAGAATGACGTGTCCAAACTCATTGCCGCTAGGAAAGTAGGGCGCTGTCGGCGGACGGCCAAATAGGCGCGCGGTTGCTATATTATGATGTACACGTAGATTATGCTGGATGAGTGCTGAGGCGATGCCGCAGTTTGCCATGCGTGCATGGAGGCGAGGATCGTCAAAGGTGCGACCGTCTGATTCTCTTGTCTGTTCCAGTGCTTGTTGCGCGTCGCAAAAATGCTCGGTTTCGGATTGCACAATGCGGTGGAGCTGCTCGGGTGATACAGGCATAGCCTATCTATCCTCTTATGAGAACCGTCCATTATGGTCGAGTGCTTCAATGAGCACCTCACCACTCAACAGGCTAAGATCAATAAACTCTTTGGTAGGTTTTCGGTCTTGACCAACAGCGGCGGCGGGGCAACCTTTTGACTGAGGTGTAACGCTAGTTGGTAGTGTCAAGTGAGGGGTATCCGGATTGATGTGCTGGTCCCGTTCAACGCGACGCACAAGACCCTCAAAGCTGTCTTCGGTTTGCAGGGCTGCAAGTGCAAGGTGTTGCATTGTGCGTTCGTGGTGAAGAAAGCTCAGAGCAGCCTCTTTAGAAGGGTGTTTTGCAAGATACGGGAAGAGAAGCGACTGGGTGTCGCGGACTCCAAAATGGATAATATCATCGGCCTTATGTTCGTCCGTCCAGTCTGGATTGGCACCTTTGTATGAGCCGACAATATGGTGGCTTAGGGCCGTGTCGGTCCGGCTGACAAGCGGTTGTCGGATATCCGTATAGATACGGCTACTTGAACCTAACTGCGTAAGGGCAAAGCGAGTCATCTTGACTGCATCAACGTAGCGGGCTTTGTTGTAGGTCTCCCAGGTGTTCATAATATATATTATAGCATAAGAATTATAAAAATGCAATACATTAATCAACAAAGCACTTTAAATGCTAAAGCAAAACGACCCCATGTAGGGTCGCCTTACTTTGGTACGCGAGAAAGGACTTGAACCTTCACGCCCGGAGGCACTAGCTCCTAAGGCTAGCGTGTCTACCAATTCCACCACTCGCGCTTACCGGTTCATTATACCAGAACACGTACACCTTGAAAAGGCGGATATCCCAATTGATAGTGCTTGTGATATTATAGAGATAACATTCAGGATAGTGAGGGGAATGAGAGAACACTAATGAGTAAAGTAGCACAGTACCTAAACGAGCATCTACTGGGGGAAGTGAGTAATTTGACGTCTCTTCGTGCGGCATACGCACGAGATGAGAGTGTGTTTGAAATAACACCAGAAATCGTTGTTTATCCGAAAGTTACGAACGACATTCGGAAGGTCGCACGATTTTCGTGGCAGCTTGCTGAGAAAGGGCATACGCTTAGCCTGACCCCTCGCGGACTTGGTACTGATACGACTGGTGGTGCAATCGGATCTGGAATTCTCCTTGACCTCTCTCGTCATCTTAACTCTATTCTCTACGTTTCAACGAAGGATAAGAACAAAATTGTTCATGTTCAGCCCGGCGTTTCACTAAGGACGCTTCACGAAGCACTAAAATGGCACGGCCTTACGGTCGGAGCCTACACACCGGACATGCCGGATATGACAGTTGGCGGCGCAATTGCAGCAGGCAGTGTCGGCCGTGTCTCAGGCAAGCACGGGACAGTGGCCGATAGTATCGAGCGTATGGAAGTTGTGCTGGCAAACGGTGATTTGATGGAGACAGGTCGCATTAGCAAACGCGAGTTGAGCCGTAAAAAAGGCGAACAGACGCTTGAGGGCGAGATTTATCGTCAGATTGATGGCATTATTGATGATAGCGCTGAGCTTGTCGCGTCACTCTCCTCTGATTATGACAACCTCGGATATCGTATTGATAAGGTAAAAAACAAGGATGGTTCATTTGACCTCACGCCTCTCTTTATTGGTAGCCAGGGCACACTGGGAATTATTTCCGAAGTTGTTCTAGGGGCGAGTTTCTATAGCGACGACGAGTCGATTCTTGTCGCAGTATGCCAAACCGCCGAAGAGGCCCGCGATATCACCGATATCTTGCGCCAGCTTGACCCAACGGTTCTTGAGGTCATCGATGGTGCGTATTACGAAGAAGCGCGCGCAAGAGGCAAGCGATTTGTCTTTGACAAAGAGAGTGATATCTTTGCCGGGTTGGTGTACGCAAGTTTTGACGATTTTAGTAACAAGATACGTGCCCGCAAATTGAAAAAAGCGCAAAAATTACTCGCGAAACGGGACGCGAAACTGTATACATCAGACGATTCACGACTTGATGACCTTTATGCGGTGCGCGATGTTGAACAAACAGTTGTATTGCCGCTACGTGTTGATGAGTCACCGGTCTTTATGTGCGATGGTGCGTATATTCCTACAGAGCGCCTTGAGGAGTTTGTGACTGAGGCGACGGCGCTTGCTGAGAGGCTGCACGTCAAGTTGCCATTAAAGATCAATGCACTGACTGGCATTGTCTCGACATATCCAACTGTTCATTTCAAAAAAGTCTCGGATAAACAAAAGATCTTCAAGCTTGCCACCGAGTATGCTGCCCTTGTACACAAGACAAGTGGAACGATCGCAGGCGCGCAGGCCGAAGGGCGTATTAATGCATTTGCTGGCTATCCACAATTGGATGAGGCGGTGACGGATCTCAATGCATCGATTCGTAAAGTATTTGACCCGTTCACGACACTCAACCCAGGTGTCAAGCAGTCAGCCGACCTGAAGGTACTGGCTCGTCAGTTACGTTCCTAGTAGCACGTAGCTTGAATCACCCTGTATCAATGGGGTACAATAACATAGCACATGTGTCGTATGCAGATGTGGCGGAATTGGTAGACGCGCTAGCTTCAGGTGCTAGTGCCCTTCGGGGCGTGGAGGTTCAAGTCCTCTCATCTGTACCAAAGTAAAAACAAGACCATCTTGGTCTTGTTTTTTTACTTTAAAAGCGCAATGTTTGGCCTGTCCCAGCCATCCTCGGCGACTCCGTAGCGGAAGGGAATGTGCGGATAAAACGTTTCTGTATATTCGACGGCAAGCGGGATGACTACGCTGCTGTTGATGCCCGCTGCTACTCCGTCACCTAATAGGATATTGAATCCTTGCTCTGGTCTGTCGGCGACAATTAGGCTGTGTTCGGGCAGATATTCCTCGAACAAATAGCTAAGGTCACTTGTCAGGACTAAAAAATCTCTACGAAACTGCGAATCGTGAAAAAACCTTCGCGAACCGATGATGTCCATGAGCATAAGGCAGATGCCATTTTTTTCAATCAGTTCGTCTGCCCGGGCGACACATTCAGGAAGAGACAGGGTTGCTCGTTCTTTTGCTATTTCTCGCGGGACATATTTTTCCATGATTGACTATTCGTTAAACAGAAAACCCTCGGCTTCGTCCAGCTGCGCCATCGTCAGCCCAACGGTACCGAGTGGATTAATAATTTTTAGCGATGATATAGACAGGGCTTCTTTTCCGTACTCTGATGGTGAACTTGCAAGAATCTTCGGCATAGCATGGTCGTCAATCCACACCGCTCGACTGCCGGGGGGCTTGCTGGTGGGGTAATCAATGCGTAAGGATGGCTGTCGCTCCCAGCCACGTCGCTCGTTACTAAGGTCAATAACCCCTTGCCAGTTCTTTACCACTGCCTCTGCTTTATGGTCGATTCTCCCTGGTTCAAAGGTGTCGATACTGAGGAACCGCTCGACATCGCCAAGATCGTCTCGGACGGACGGATAATGGAGAAACAAATCGAGAGACCGGGACGATGACCCGATAATCTCTGCTCCTCGTGCAGCAATTACACCAAGCCGCTTCGTAATGGCAGGGTAGTAAAACTCCCGACCGTCGATCCACTTCCTTTTAAGGCCTTCCTGCATGAGGTTTGCCTGCAGCAGCTCGTCGCTCCCGGCTCCCCGTAGACGCTCGCCATGGCCATGGTTACGCCAATAGGGAAAGACCACGCCGTCCAAATCAAGATAGATAGTATGTTGTGGACCTCGTTCGTTCATGCATCCTTAGCATCACATAGGGATATAAAAAAAGCAGTCATATACGACTGAGTCAATAGAGTTGGACTAGGTTATTTCTGGCTGTCCGAAAGGGTGAGCACTGGCATGTGTGCCGGCTCGACAAACTGGAGTGATTTTTTGATAAATTCACTACTTTGGGCGATCTCTTTTGCGGCCAGGACTTCGGGGAGAATATGTTGTCGTCCGAGACGCGACCACGATAACTGTCCAAAACGAGTTGGTTTGTCGTTGATGGCCATTTTCTTATCGGAGTAATGGAAGCTGTACAGGAACGCCAGCGCATGAACGAACAAATCGTCCGTGCCCTCCTCGCGATACTGGAAGTCAAGGATGCCGATTGAGTACAGCTCTTTTGTCGCCTTAATGCCAGTTTTCTCGAACAGCTCGCGCTGAGCTGCTTCGTCGAGCGATTCGCCAAAATGCACGGATCCTGACGGTAGGCTGTACCACCCTTGGAACGGGTCAATGTTACGGTTAAGTAATAAAACTTCACCTTCATCATTGGTAATGTAAAACATCGTGATAAGTGCCGGCGACCGTACGCGACTCTTTTGGTCTCCGTTAACTGCCACCAATTTCAGCGCTTTGCGAGTGGGGATATATCCAGATTGCGACGGGGCATGCTCGATATAGCCGTTTTCGATAAGCTTTTTCAGATGGTACGAAAAGGTGTTGTTTGGAATGCGAGGCGGCTGTAATTCAGTGAATGTCAGGGGGGAGCTTGTGACGAGGCTTAAGATAATGCCGCGTTGGATATGGTGTAGGTCAAACCGGTGGTCCATAACTCCTCTATCTATGATAGTTTCTTACGTATCTACTACGAGGATACTCTTTTCCGAGGTGTTAAGGCAAGCATAATCGAGTCAGCACGGGTTGACTCAGTGCCTCCTGAGTCAACAACAAGTGGCTGATGTTTAAGGACATCATCGCCATAGTAAGCAGTGAAGCTAGAGGAAAGGGAGAAAGAGCAATATGTCAAACCGAGAGCGCATGCCAACAACAACAGAAACATCCCAAGAGGATCAGCCAGAAAAACGAGCGATAACGGCGAGTCTACTAGCACATTACTTTGACTTTACTCCGCTTGACGATGCTCCCGATATCGATAACCCTCTTGATGAGCTGCAGCTTTTGGCTGACGATATGAATGCCCAAGGCCTGACACCGTTTGACTTGCTCAGCGTCCCGCGAGCAAGTTTTTCTTATTGGGAGACGGCGGTAAAGAAAAAACGTATTGAGGTTGGTGAGGATGGTAAATCTCACACAGTCAATGATATCGAAGTTGTTCCCAGTCGGGCTCGTCGCTATGATATACGACCCCAAACTCGAGATGTTGACCTTTCGGAATTCATTATTACTCCACCACCAGTGAATATTAGAAAAACGCAGTCGAAGCCACGAAAAGTACGACACGAGAAGGTATTAGTTGACCTACCGGATATACAGTACGCACTTCGTGAGCATCGTGACGGCAGCTTTACCCCAGTGCACGACCCTCGCGCGATTGACGTCGCGCTCCAAATCACAAAGGATATTCAACCAGATGTTATTGTGTCGGGTGGTGATGAGCTTGACCTCCCAGAACTTGGACGTTTTGATGCAGATTCAACTCATTTCATGGGTCCGCATAGTGTTCGCCGCAGCGTCCTTGGATTACATCGCCTAATGGCGCAACTTCGTGCCGACAACCAAAATGCAGAGATTCCAATGGTATCGTCAAACCATGTCGAGCGATGGGATAAATTTTGGCTGAAGCACGCGCCACATCTGGCAGAGGTGCGTCCGGCTGATGACCCAGAAGGGTATCCGCTGTTGTCAATCGAGCGTGCACTTGGACTAAAAGCACTCGATATAGATTATATCGCGGGCTATGCGGCAGCAATGTACCGCGTTAATGATCGCCTGATCACCTTTCATGGCGACAAGTCAAAGAACAACGGTTCGACTGCGCAGGAGTACCTAAAGGCATTTCCCGATCAGTCGGTCATGTTCCATCATACTCACCGCATGGAGCGAGAAATGCGAACACTTGGCGGCAGGGTGATTCAAGCATTCAGTAATGGCTGCCTGGCAAACACACAAGGGGCTGTACCTAGTTATCATAATGCTGTAGATACGCATGGGGAGATTGTTCCTCATCAAGAAAACTGGCAAAACGGTATCGGCGTCGTCCACTACACCGAAGGCAACGGTGCGTTTCATGTCGAGCAAGTAGCGATTGATCACAACGATGGTTACAGGGCATTTTATGATGGTAAGTGGTACGAGCCACGCCCTCAGGCCGAGAGAACGTGGGAGCAGTTTGAGCCAGGGCTGACGATTCGGGAGTATCCAGCAGCGCCCGAAGTAAGGAACGCGGCATGAAATCTCCAGAACAGCTGCATCATATATTTTCGAGAAGCGACTACGGTCAGACACTTGATCGCGGTATACGATTCGCTGATTTCAAGCCAGTAGATATCGACAACCAGACATGGGTTGATGTTCTGGGTGATGATGTCAATAATCTGCGGCATATGCCGCATACCCACCGCCTGGCCGGGCGCTTTAGTGCTGCAGAGGGTCTTGCGGAAGAAGACGCCAACACTCTGCTGGTTACCGCCATGACCCACGATTGGGGTGAAGCGATTGAAGGGGATATCCCGTTGCCCTTTAAGACGGCAGAGGACGATAGGCGTGAACAGGTAAGTTTCAGGCTGATTGCTGAAGATTTACTTGGTAAATACGAAGGAGAAGAGCTTTCTGACACTGTATGGAGGGTCCTGGATAAAGAAGACGAAACACTCGGCGACAAGTTCAGAGCCATTGAGTATGTAGGGTATAATACGACGGCAATGCGGGCGGGGTACATGGGGAGGGCGATCGCTGCTCGGTTGGTTAGGCTGCCGTTTGATCGGCCGACAACTGAACACTTAGCTGGAGGATTACTTGGGTTTGAGTCTGCGATGCAAACCCAATCATATGCAACGTTGGCTGCGTATGCCGTGAAATACTCGGGTATTCAAACTATCATACGGGAAGGCGTTCCTCATAAGGCGGTTGAAGGCTCGACTATTGAAATGGAGGGTGGTAATGAGTCTCGCGCTTGAGCGAATCGCACCTTCACATTTCGAGGTACTCCCTCAAAGACCGCAACCAAAACTTCACCTGGTGCGTGATCAGTATGCTGATCGTCACGTTGTTGTGCCTGACATTCATGGCGAACATGAGGTATTGGGAGAAATCGTCGACCGATATTATGATGATCCGGATATAGGGTTTGTCTTTTTGGGCGATATTCTTGATAGGAAAGGGGTTATCAACGATCCGGAAAAAGGTGTTTTTAAGACGCTGGATATTATAAAAAATCTAGGTGGTCGGGCGGTAGTCACAATGGCCAACCATGAGTGGCTGTTTCATGCCAGTAGTAGTGCTAATGATCCCGGTTTTAGAGAGTCGCTGACCAAGGAGTGGCTGGGCAATGACTCGGCGACTGCTATCGAAAGGAATGTTTTAGTTTCGTACGGTATGGATCCTTCTCGTCGAGATCATACGACAGCCAAGGAGCTTCGGCGGCGCATGGCCAGGGCCGGGCACCTCGCTATTCTCGCCAGTGCAACGCCGTATTTTGAGACAGACGCGTTTATTGCCACCCACGCTGGTGTGTTGCCGAACGTCTCGTGGGAGGTGCAGCGGAATTATCTTAATGAGGTCAGCAAAGAGATGGATGAAGGACTTTTCTATGATCGCCCGCCGCAGTGGTTTAGCATGAAGCTCGCGACCAGTACCGAGCCTGTCTATCACACCAACAAAACAGTGGTGTCTGGGCACGCCCATGTGCTGAACGGCAAGCGTGGTACATCGTCAGAGCGCTCCTTGCATGACGGCCGGCGCATACGACTGGCTAGTACCCTGAATGCTCCGACGAGAGCTCCGGTATATATCTGGCAAGATTGGGATGGAGAAATAATTGAGATCCCAAGAGGATCACAGGAAGTATAATAGGTATATGAAGTTTCTTACGAAAGAAGGTGCATTTGCGAGCGGCGAACAGTACACTCTTGTAGGACGGCCAATTAACGGTGATGCATCTGAGGTGGATAATGAAGTTGTAGCGGTAGGCGAAGATGCGGCCGTGGTGCTACCGGAATACGGTGTTATCGGTGTATTTGATGGCGCGGGTGGCACAAAAGACATGGGATCACCACTGGAGGCGGCATTGACCGCGGCAGATGTGGTACGACGCGAATACCGCGTGCATGACGGTGATATTTCAGGTGCTGATATCATGCGTCGGGCTGGTGAGGTGGTGGCCGCAAACCCCGAGGCAAGCCTATGTATGGGTGCATTACTTCGGGTCCGCAACGGTTTGCTTGAGGTAACGAACGTGGGTGATACGGGTATCTGGACATACGATACGACAACTAATGAAGAGGAAGTGATTGCCGAGCAGCAGATTAATCGGTGGGTGGGCTGGGGAGATCCAGCAAACTATATGGGAACACCCACTCGTCGTATACCGCCCCGTACTATGGCTGATTTTCATGCGATCGTTCCATATGCTCCTGAAAAAGAAGTATACATTGGTAGTGATGGTGTTTTAGGAAACTGGGTGCGTGGCAATGAGTTGTTGTACGGTGGTCAGCTTTTAGCAGCACATGATGATAACCTGCTACTCGATAGCATCAGGGAGCATGACGGCAACTTTGTCGTAAATATCCATAAACTTTTGGCGGGTCAACCGGGTGCTGAACTGCGTAAAAAGCAGCTTGTGGACTATAACGAAGTCATTAGTCCCGAGCTTGACGATCCTGACATATTTACAGGTGAGCGTTTTGATTGGGAGATATGGAACGACATCGTACAGCCCTATGCTCGTGCGCTCGACGTTCCGCTTCATCGAGAGCTTTCACGACACGCTATCCTAACGTCATTGATTAATCCCAGTATTCGATGGCCATTTGAGGATTGGAAAGATAATGACGACGCGACAGTAGCAATAATTACACGCTAATCATACGCAAAGAGTCCAGTGAATCACTAGGTGGTTACCTTGAGATAATTGCGAGTGAATGTTCAATACGTATTGTAGCCGGATGCTTACGCAGCCATTCGTCAGTGGCTTTAGCTGCGCCTGGCAGAGCTTCGTTTGCGTAATCATCGATAATAATGACTGCTTCTGGCGACAAACGATTCCATATGAGTCTTAGTGAGTCAAGGACAGAGCGATAATAATCACCATCAAGGAACGCAAAGGCGATCGTTTCTGGTATCTGGTCTGGCGTAACATTAGAGAACCATTCTTTTGTGATAATAGGCAACGGCACACCAGCTTGTTTGAAGTTCTTGATTAGTTGTTTTTTGCTAGCAGTTAGTTCGCCGGCTACAAATTGTGTTCCTGTGGGACTTTCGTCTTGATGTGTTTTCTCGGGTAGGCCCTCGAACGAGTCGTAGACAAACAGCTTTTTATCGGTTGACATTAACCGTTTGCCGACAGGGACGCTCGTCGTGCCAACGTAGCAGCCAAATTCAACAACGTCACCTTTGATGTCTGCCATCAATGTCTTCTCTAGCTCGCGCAAAATGATTGCTAGCTCGCGCTCGTCGATTTGATCAGACAAGAGTTTCATACACTTAGTTTACAATGGAACTATGCAACAGGACACCAGAAACGTCGTTGACAAGTATAAGGGCTGGAGTGAAGAGGACATCATCGTAGACCTCGATAGGTCACGTCATGCCCTTGAGATTGCGGTCGAAAACTTGACGAGAGACTTTAATATGGGAACGATCGTGCGTAATGCTAACGCGTTCAACGTGGCGGCGGTGCATGTTATCGGCCGTCGTCAATGGAACAAGCGCGGGGCGATGGCAACGGACAAATACCTCCACGTTTATTATCATGCGACAATCGAGGAATTTGTCACGGCAATGGGCGAGCGACGCATTATTGCGATTGACAATCAACCTGGCGCGGTAAGCCTGCCTGATGCAGAGTTGCCACGGGACTGTGTAGTAGTGTTTGGCGGCGAAGGACCGGGCCTCAGCCCTGAAATGATTGCCGCGAGCCAATCTATGGTTGCAATTCCACAATTCGGCAGCACCCGATCGGTCAATGTCGGGGTGGCAAGCGGTATTATCCTCTATGAATGGGTGCGCCGAAATGTCTTGACGCGCTAGATATAGCCCCATCTGAGATACTACGAAATGAAGTGATGTTGCGTGACGTGGTTGCAAGTTTGCGGTCAACCCTGGGAATCAACCATCCTGCGGGTAAAGACCTACCACCCGATCAACGGTACGTTGGAAATATGTACAGTGCTGCAATCGAGAGCGAGGAGTTAAGCTTTCGGATGAACGGTACATAGACTTTTTGATGAAAATATGCTACAATAAAGATATGATTACTTTTGTGATTCATCATTCACATCTGTCGCCGAACCGAGTCCGGTAATCTTCTTGATAGTCTAGAATGCACGCCGAACTCGTTTCGGCGTTTTATTCTATTAACTAACGGAGAATACAAATGAAAAATGATACAATAACACCAATGACTACGCTATCCCCCCAACCATATAAAGGCACACGCGACTGGTATCCTGAAGATAAGGCTGTTCAGAACTATATCTTTGCAACCTGGAAGAAAACAGTCGAACAATTTGGATTCAAAGAATATGGCGCGCCGCTTCTCGAGCCACTCGAAGTGTATGCCGCTAAAAGTGGTGACGAGCTGGCTGGGGAGCAGACATACGCATTTACGGATCGTGGTGACCGCACAGTGGCAATTCGGCCCGAGATGACACCAACGGTTAGCCGTATGGTGGCTGCAAGGCGCCAAGAGCTGCCGTATCCAGCCAGGCTGTATAGCATTGCAAACTTCATGCGTTACGAACGGCCACAACGTGGACGTGAACGTGAGTTCTGGCAACTCAATGTTGATACGTTTGGTGCGGACGACGTGGCGGCCGAAGCCGAGACGTTGCTGCTGGCTGACGAGATTATGAAAGCCTTCGGGGCAAGTACTAATATGTATGAAATTCGTGTCAATAGCCGCGAGCTGATCGAAGAGATGACACGGCAATACCTGGGGCTTGATGAGGTCCAGGCCGGTCAGCTTGTACGGCTGATCGACCGCAAAAACAAACTGCCTGCCGAGGTGTTTGTGGCATCGGTCCGCGAGATTCTTGAGACGGATGAAAAAGTTGCGAGGCTTGAAGCAGTATTTTCTGCGGAGTCAATCGAGACGCTCCCTGAGGGACTTGCGGGTGGAGCAGCGGCTGGCCGTGTGCGCGAATTGTTTGTGATGCTTAGTAGTCTTGGCGTCTCGTCGGTGCGTTTTGACGTGACGCTCATGCGAGGGCTTGATTATTATACCGGGACGGTCTTTGAGGTCTTTGATGTGGACCCCGAGAACAACCGCTCGCTATTTGGTGGTGGCCGCTACGACGGGCTAGTTGGTATGTTTGGTGTCGAGCCAGTCAGCGCGGTTGGTTTTGCTCCAGGCCTTACGACAACCGAGCTGTTCCTTCGTAGTCACAACCTCTTGCCGGACCTTCGAGCTACTGTTGATATGTACGTGGCATCGGTGGGTGATACAGTGCTGCAGACCTTGCAGCTAGCGGCGACCCTGCGGTCTCGTGGTATATCGGTCGAGACGGACACGACAGGCCGAAAATTTGACAAGCTTATCAAGATGGCCGAGAAGAAAGGCGCGACCGAGATTGTCTTTGTCGGTGCTAACGAAATTGAAAGCGGCGAGTACAAGGCCAAGAATCTTACTACAGGCGAGGAGCGCCAAGTCGCTTAAGGTTCACGGCCGTCCCCTGTGTCTGGTACAATGGGACAAGTATGAAAACATCTGTAAAACATTTATCCGACACCAAGGTCGTGTTGACGATTGCCGTCACGCCCGACGAACTAAAGGCAGCTGAACTAGTTGCATTGACAAAAATTGCTAAGGAAATTAAGGTTCCAGGTTTCCGCAAGGGCAAAGTACCCGCTAATGTGGTGGCAAAACACGCTGACCCACAGTTGGTTGGTCAGCAAACACTTGAAGATGCGCTGTCTAAGGCTGTGGCTGATGCTTTTGCTGCCGAAAAACTCCAGGCGCTTGATCGTCCTGAAGTCGAGGTAAAGAAGTACGAGCCAGGTAAAGAGCTTGAATTTACGGCCGAAGTGGAAGTCATGCCGACAATTAAACTGGGCGACTATAAAAAGCTAAAGGCGAAGCTGAAGGTTGAAAAACCGACCGACAAGGATGTTGACGGCCTGATCGTACGCATGCAAGAAAACTTTGCGGAAAAGAAAGAGGTCAAGCGTGCCGCCAAGAGTGGTGACGACGTCGTGATCGATTTTGTCGGCAAGAAAGACGGCGTTGCTTTTGATGGAGGTACCGCTGAAGACTTCAACCTTGGCCTCGGTAGCGGTCAGTTTATCCCTGGGTTTGAAGAGGGTGTTGCAGGCCACAAGGCTGGTGACACATTCGATCTCGATCTAGAATTTCCAAAGGATTATCACTCGAAAGACCTCAAGGGTGCAAAAGTTGTCTTCACGGTAACATTGAAGTCAGTCAATGAGAAGGTTTTGCCTGAGGTTGACGAGGCATTTGCGGCAAAATGCGGGCCATTCACATCAGTGAAAGAGCTACGTGAAGATATTCTGACACAGATGACCAGCCAGCGCGAACGCGAAGCCGGTGAAAAATTGAAGGATGAACTTGTGAAAGAATTGGTCGAAAAAAGCACTATTCCAGTGCCAGAGGTGCTTTTGAAGGATCAGGAACGCTCTATCGAGCAGGATTTTATGCAGAACCTGATGTATCAGGGTATTAATCTTGATAGTTATCTTGAAGCCAACGGCTTTGCAACCAAGGAAGAATGGCTTGATAAAGAAGTACAGCCTGCAGCCGAGGCGCGTGTTAAGGCAGGATTGGTACTTGCAGAGCTCAACAAAGAACTGAAGATTGATGCTTCAACAAAAGAACTTGAAGACCATATTAATCTCTACAAACAGCAGTACGCAAATAACAAAGAGGCTTTGGCACAGTTTGACCAGCCAGAGGTGCAGCGGGATATCGCAAACCGCTTGTTGACGGAAAAGACCGTCGAAAAACTTGTCGAATTGAACAGCAAATAAAGTTCTTTCATCAAGACGAAAATATCGCCGAAAATAGGCGATATTTTTGATGCCATGATACGATAAAGGTAGTAACAAATAAGAATGGGTAGGATGGGGATGTCAACAAGACGGTCGTATCAGCAAGGGATAAGCACCAAGACGGCTCTTATCATAGGTATTATTGTATTTATCGCTGTTATTTTTGTCATTGAAGTAGTAGCCCGACAGGGTCGAAGCAGCCCTGACGTGAGTGAAACAAGTGAGCAACAGCAGCAAGGACCTGTCCTGTCTCTCTCCGAGTGGGGCGTTGAAGTTCCTCTTGATGACGACTCCGTGCCCTATAGTGTTTTTGAGTCCAACATGACCGCTGACGGTACGGTGACACAGTACAGCATTACTTTTGTAGGGTACGACAGCCTGGAGGGCTGCCGGCCGAGTGGCCCAGATGCCAGTGCTGCAGCGGCAATCGGTACCATTGATGTTGTGAGAGATGGCGACGCTACGGTGGAGGGTAGTCAAGCAGTCGTGGATGGCAAAACATACCGGTATACTCCAATTGGTGACGGTAGCGACAGCAGCTGGGTCTGCGCCACAACGCAGGAGGGCAAGGACTGGGTGCTAAAGGCAGCCAGGGAATTCCCAGACTTGTTCAAGAAACTACAAAAAGACGAAGGGAATTAGCACTCCATTGACGTGAGTGCTAGTTTTTGTTTATACTGGAGATATGAACAAGCCATCAAGTTATCTAGTGCCAACGGTGATCGAGAAAACGCACGACGGCGAACGCGCCTTTGATATCTACAGCCGTCTTCTGAACGAGCGGATTATCTTCCTTGGCGAGGATGTTAATGAACATACGGCCAATATTGTTGTCGCGCAGCTTCTCCATCTTGCCTATGAAGATTCAAAGAAAGATATCAAGCTGTATATCAACAGTCCAGGTGGTAGCGTGTACGATGGCTTGGCGATTTACGACACGATTCAGTACATCACACCGGACGTACAGACGATTGGTATTGGGTTGCAGGCGAGCATGGGGGCGTTCTTGCTCTCAAGCGGTACAAAAGGCAAGCGCTTCGCGTTACCTAACAGCCGTATTATGATTCACCAGCCGTCAAGTGGGACGCATGGTAAAATTACCGATCAAGAAATCACACTAAAAGAAGGCATCTTTCTAAAGCAACGCTTGAACGAAATTCTTGCGAAGAACACCGGCCAGAAATTATCTAAGATTGAAAAAGACGCCGATCGCGACTTTTGGATGAGCAGCGAGGAGGCGGTGAAATACGGCCTTATCGACGAAGTGATTACCAAGAAGAAATAGACCTAAACTGCTTATTGCTGAGCTAACGCGCGAATGATGCCATAATAATCCTACTCATCATTCAATGACCAAAGGAGGTGGTGTTGATGAGTATTCCACAGCTTGACACTGATGGAAGGGGTGGCTGGCGTGATATCACGGGAGATTTTGCCGTCTGGCTGCTGAAGTTCACCGTTGTGGTGATTTTGCCAGCGTGGGCAGCAGTCTGCCTGTCATCCTTATTCTTCACGCCTGCGAGGGCTGTGATGACGGGTGTCGGCTACGGTGACGTGTGGCTTCACACGACGCTGGTGACGGGGGTCATTATGTATCTCCTCATGGGTCTGTATCTCATCGTGAATCCTGGCCTGCTTCGGGAATAAGCTTTCCTCTCCATTCCATTCTGTTGGGAACCCTCGGACATGTGCTGCCGTCGTCATGACGAAGCCGCATGTCCGAGGGGCGTTTTTTGTAAAAATCTCTTGACTATTTGCCCACGAGGCCTCACAATACGTACCAAGAAGTAGTGTACCTGTGGTTTCTTATGCTTTTATGTTTGTATGGCAGCAGACTGATAGCGACCACAGTTAGAATCTTCCGGGCCGATTCAACACTAAATAATACAATCTGATGCGAGGAGTATAGTAATGGCAAAGGCGAAGCCTGCTACTGCTTCGAGTCGTGTGTTTTTCACTAGTGATGACACAGCACTCGAGCTACCAAACTTGATCGAGCACCAAGAGAACAGTTGGCGAGAATTCGTCGAGACTGGCCTTGGCGAGATCTTTGCGGAAATCAACCCAATCGAGGACTACACAGGTCAGAAACTCGAACTGCGTTTCAAGCAGTACGCGTTTCAGGATCCAAAGGTCTCTGAAAAGGAAGCAAAAGAAAATAATATTACCTTTGACGCACCACTGCATGCGACAGTAGAGCTTACCAACAAGGTAACGGGTGAAGTCAAAGAGCAGGAAATTTACCTTGGCGACTATCCATGGATGACCGAACGCGGTACGTTCATTGTCAATGGTACTGAGCGCGTGGTTGTATCGCAGCTCATTCGAAGCGCTGGTGTATTCTTTACTGCCGATAGTGCTGCTGGACGTAACTTCTATGGTGCGAAGTTGATCCCAGGCCGTGGTGCATGGCTAGAGTTTGAGACTGCATCAAACGGTGCAATCTACGTCAAGATCGATCGCCGCCGCAAACTGCCGGTGACGACATTGTTGCGTGCACTTGGTTACAGTAAGACCAGCGAGATTAAGTCGCTGTTTGAAGACGTCGACACAGGCGAGACGAAGTATATCGAAGCAACACTCGAAAAGGACACTACTCGTGGTTCAAACGAAGCGTTGATCGAAACCTACCGACGACTTCGACCAGGTGACCTCGCGACGGTTGATAACGCTCGCCAGATGATTGAACGCATGTTCTTTGATTTCAAGCGCTTTGACTACAGCCGTGTCGGTCGCTACAAGCTCAACCAACGCCTTGGCCTAGAAGTTGCCAACACGACTGAAAACCGCGTCTTCCGCCTTGAAGACCTACTGGCGATTATTCGTGAGATTATTCGTCTTAACAACACGCAAGAGCCTGCCGATGATATTGACGCACTATCAAACCGCCGTATGAAGTTGGTTGGCGAACTGGTTGCCCGCCAGTTCCGCGTTGGTATGCTTCGTATGCAGCGTAATGCCATGGATCGCATGTCAATGTCTGATCTTGAAACCGTTACTCCAGGCCAGCTGATTAACGCCCGCCCGGTCGTTGCTGCTGTTCGTGAGTTCTTTGCCTCATCTCAGTTGTCGCAGCTGCTTGACGAGGTAAACCCACTGTCAGAGTTGTCGCACAAACGACGCCTATCATCAATGGGCCCTGGTGGTCTTAGCCGCGAACGCGCCGGATTTGACGTTCGTGATGCTCACCCGACGCACTATGGTCGTCTCTGTTCTGTAGAGACACCAGAAGGTGCCAACATCGGCTTGGTATTGAACCTAGCAGCCTATGCTCGTGTCAACGAATATGGATTTGTTGAAACACCATACTTGGTGGTGAAGAACGGCAAGGTAACTGATGAAGTTATCTATCTTGATGCCTCGCAAGAGCTCAACGAAGTGATTGCTGATGCCGGTGCAGAACTAAATAAAGACGGATCGTTCAAAGACGAGCGCGTCAGCGCCCGTAACGGTTTGCTGCCAGAACAAGTCGATGCATCAGAGGTGACGCTCATGGATGCCGCACACAAGCAGATTCTTGGTTCAACCGCATCACTCGTGCCGTTTATTGAGAAGAACCGTATCGACCGATCATTGACTGGTTCAAACATGCAAAAGCAAGCCGTTCCACTACTGACGCCTGAAGCGCCAACGGTTGGTACTGGTATTGAGGGTCACATTGCCCGCAACAGTAGTCAGTTGGTTGTGGCGAGCGGTGATGGCGAAGTGGTTCGCGCTGATGGCGACGTTGTCGAAGTAAAGTACAAAGACGGCGTCCGCAGTTATGAACTGACGCACTTTGCAAAATCAAACGACGACCGTTCGATTAACCAAAAGACTCGCGTGCTTCGCGGTGACAAGGTAACAAAGGGCGATATCCTGATTGAAGGTGCTTCGATTGCTGATGGTGAATTGGCACTTGGTCGCGACCTGACTGTAGCCTTCATGCCATGGGGCGGCTACAACATGGATGACGCGATTGTCCTTTCTGACCGCCTGGTCAAAGAAGACGGCCTCACGAGCATCAACATCAAGGATTATACGGTTGAAGTCCGCGAGACAAAGCTTGGTCCAGAAATTGTCACTCGTGACATTCCAAACGTCAGCGAAGAGTCGCTTCGCCATCTTGACGAGAGCGGTATTGTACAGGTCGGATCAGAAGTTAAGGCAGGAGATGTCTTGGTTGGAAAGATCACGCCAAAGGGTGAGCAAGAGCTTTCTTCAGAAGAGCGCCTGCTGCGCGCCATCTTCGGTGAAAAAGCCAAAGACGTTCGTGATACCTCACAGCGCATGAACAATGCGGGTGGTGGTAAAGTTGTCGGCGTGAAGATCTTCAGCCGCGAGAACGGCCATGAATTGAAGGCCGGTGTGTTAATGCAGATTCAAATCTTTGTGGCACAGCTACGTAAGATTTCAGTCGGTGACAAGTTGGCTGGTCGACACGGTAACAAGGGTGTGGTGGCTCGTATTCTTCCTGTTGAGGATATGCCATTCATGGAAGACGGTACACCGGTCGATGTGGTCTTGAACCCTCTCGGCGTGCCTTCGCGTATGAATATTGGCCAGCTGTTTGAAACACACCTTGGTATGGCAGCGCGTGCGCTTGGCTACAAGGTTGCAACGCCACCATTCAATGGAGTTCCTGACAGTGTTATCTCTGATGAATTGGAAAAAGCAGGCCTTGCCCGCGACGGTAAGAGCCAGCTGTTTGACGGCCGTACTGGTGAACCATTTGAAGAGCGCACCACGGTTGGTGTGATGCACATCATTAAGCTGCACCACATGGTGTCGGATAAGATCCACGCTCGCTCAACTGGTCCATACACGATGGTGACCCAGCAGCCACTTGGCGGTAAGGCACAAAACGGTGGTCAGCGCTTTGGTGAGATGGAGGTGTGGGCACTCGAAGCATACGGCGCTGCCGCCACGCTTCAGGAAATGCTTACGATCAAGTCTGACGATGTCTACGGACGTGCCAAGGCATACGAATCAATCATCAAGGATGAACAGATTGTTGGTCCAAAGCTGCCAGAGTCATTCAACGTCCTTGTTAAGGAACTCCAAGGTCTTGGTCTCCGCGTTGACTTGCTAGACGAGTCAGAGGACGCAATTGTTGATGCCGAAGAGGTGATTGCCGAAGCCGGTCCAGCAGACAAGACAGTTCCTGCAGTTGCCTCGCTCGACGATGATGACACTGAAACAGTCCTTGACGAAGCTGATGAGTTTGGTGATATCGAAGACGGTATGAGTATTCAAGATATTGATGAAGTAGAAGAAATTAAGGAGGAGGCGTAATATGTCACGAGTTGTCGTAAGCAACAGCATTGCAGACTTTGACGCAGTGCGCCTCGCAGTGGCAAGTCCAGCTGATATCCTCAAATGGAGCCACGGTGAGGTAACAAAGCCTGAGACGATTAACTATCGTACGCAAAAGCCAGAGCGTGATGGGTTGTTCTGTGAGCGTATTTTTGGTCCAGTCAAGGACATCAATCCGCATGATAACAAGCTGAAGGGCGTTCGTAGCCGTGAAGCTGCCGTTGATAAGAATGGCGAGCTCGTTACTAAAAGCATCGTTCGTCGTGAGCGTATGGGGCACATCAACTTGGCAGCCCCTGTCGCACACATCTGGTTCATGCGTGGGACACCAAGCGCAATGAGCCTTCTGCTTGGCATTACGGTTCGCAACCTCGAGCGTATTGCTTACTTTGCAACCTACGTTATCTTGAACGTCGACGAGGCTACCCGTGATCAGTATCTTGCTGACCTTGAGGCTCAGACCGAGGCAGGTCGTGTTGCCATCAAGCTACGTTATGAAAAAGAAGCTGAGGCAGAGGGTGCTGACATCAAGGCGCTTGCTGAACAGCAATCACGTGAAGTCGAAGAGCTGAATGACGAATTTAACGTCAAAAAAGCCCAGCTTGACAGCTTGGTCAAGGGCGCGTTGATCAACGAAGTCGATTATCGTAACCTTCCAGAAGAATACGAAGAGCTCATTAGCGTTGGTATGGGCGGCACCGCCCTTAAGGCGCTTCTTGATGAGATCGACCTACCAACCCTTATTGCCGAACTGACCGAGGAGGTCGAAGGTGCCAAGGGTCAGCGCGAGAAGAAGCTACTCAAGCGTCTCAAGGTACTTGAGGGCATGCAGTCTGCAGGTATTCAGCCAAGCAGCCTTGCCCTGACGGTACTTCCAGTGATCCCACCAGATCTACGTCCAATGGTGCAGCTGACCGGTGGTCGTTTTGCAACTTCAGATCTTAATGACCTGTACCGCCGCGTCATCAACCGTAACAACCGTCTCAAGAAGCTGATTGACCTGAACGCGCCGGAAGTTATCCGCCGCAACGAAATGCGCATGCTGCAAGAAGCAGTTGACGCACTCATCGATAACTCGGCAGCTAGGGGCGGCCGTGCGGTGAATGCAACGGGTGGTCGCCGCCGCCTGAAGTCTATCAGCGATATGCTGAAGGGCAAGCAAGGCCGCTTCCGCCAGAACCTTCTTGGTAAGCGTGTTGACTACAGCGGTCGTTCAGTAATCGTGGTTGGTCCAAAGTTGAAGATTAACCAGTGTGGCCTGCCAAAGCAAATGGCACTGGAACTGTTCAAGCCATTTGTTATCAGCTGGCTGATTCGCGGCGAGCATGCGCATAACATCCGCAGTGCAACCCGTCTCATCGAGTCAGGTGATGCCTTGGTATGGGACGCGCTCGACGCAGTTATTGAGGGCAAGTACGTGCTGCTCAACCGTGCGCCATCGTTGCACCGTCTTTCAATCCAGGCCTTCCAGCCTAAACTGGTTGAAGGCAAAGCGATTCAGCTTCACCCACTTGTTGCGAACGGCTTTAACGCCGACTATGACGGTGACCAGATGGCTGTTCACTTGCCACTTTCAGAGGACGCACAGCGTGAAGCCCGCGAGCTCATGAGTGCAACAAACAACCTACTGAAGCCTGCTGATGGTGCACCAGTGCTCAACATTGGTCAGGACGTCGTGCTTGGTAACTACTATCTGACATACAACAAGCCTGCTGCGCAAAGTGATGCTGTCAAGGCATTCAGCAGTGTGTACGAAGCTGAGATGGCTTACGATAACGGAGTCATCCAACTGCAGACACCAATCCGCGTGCTTGCCAAGGGTGAAGTTCGCGAGACAACACTCGGACGCGTCTTCTTCAATGAAATCCTTCCTGAAGATTTCGCTTACGATAACAACGTTCAGAACAAAAAGCAGCTGAAGAAGGTATTGGCGCAAATCTTTAACCGCTATGGTGCCGAAGAGACCGCCAAGACGGCTGACCGCATGAAAGGCCTAGCCTTCCGCTTTGCGACTGTGGCTGCTGTATCAACCGGTAAGGAAGACTACCTGCACTTTGCTGAGATCAGCGAGTTCATCGCCGAAGGTGACGCTAAGACTGCATTGATCTCAGAACAGTACGACCAAGGTTTGATTACTGAGGACGAGCGATACAACCTGACTGTTGGTGCATGGCGCAATGTTGACAACCAAGTGACAACTTTCCTTCAGAACCAATTGAAGGATATGGACACCAGTATTAGCGTGATGGTTAACTCTGGTGCTCGTGGCGATATTTCGAACGTCAAGCTCGCCAGTGCGATGATTGGTATCCAGGTTGATGCGACGAACCGCGAAATCGAGCTGCCAATCCGAAGCTCGTTTAAACAAGGTTTGTCATCACTGGAAGCTTTCGTGGCAACACGTGGTGCGCGTAAGGGTCTGATTGACACCGCGCTCAAGACGGCCGACTCGGGATATCTGACCCGCCGTCTTGTCGACGTGTCTCAAGATGTCTTCACTGTTGAGGATGAGGCAGGTGATGACGAAGGGTACGCAATCTATCGTGCTGAATCTGACGAGACGATGATTGACTTTGGTAACCGTCTGTTTGGTCGCTATGCCGCCGAAGATGTTGCTGGTCACGTCGCCAAGGATCAATTGATTACCCGTGAAATCGCAGATGCGATCGAAGCTGACAGCAGCGTCGAGAGCGTTAAGATTCAGTCAGTCCTTTCAACGAAGAATCTTCGTGGTATTCCGCGCAAGAGCTACGGTATCGATATGGCAACTGGCCAGTTGGTTGATAACGCGCAGCCTGTCGGTGTTATCGCGGCGCAATCTGTCGGTGAACCTGGTACACAGTTGACACTTCGTACCTTCCACAACTCTGGTGTGGCTGGTGGTGACATTACCCAAGGTCTGCCTCGAGTTGAAGAGTTGTTTGAAGCTCGTCAGCCAAAGGGTCAGGCATGGATTACCGAAGTGGCGGGTAGTGTTGACTTGTGGGAAGACGGCAAGAAGTACATTGTTCAGGTAACACCTACTTCTGGCACTGTCGAGCGCATTCCACTAGAGGGTCGCAAGGTTGTCGTCAAGGCGGGTAGCGATGTGAAGATAGGTGATGTTCTGGCGACTGCCGAGAACGACGCCAAGCCACTAGTTGCGCCGTTTGACGGTGTCGTAGAGGTTGCTGAAGATACTATCGTCGTAGCAGCTAATGCCAGCGCGCCTGTTCGTTACGAAATTCCTGGTACTGCACAACTAACCGTCAAGGCAAATGACGTGGTTGAGGCGGGCGATCGCCTAACGATTGGTTCGTTGAACTTGCACGACCTGATGCGCCTCAAGGGCACAGAAGCTACGCAGCGCTACATCATCAACGAAGTACTGCGTATTTACGCTGCACAGGGTCAAGACGTTGCCGACAAGCACCTCGAGATCATCGTACGCCAGATGTTCAGCCGTGTTCAGGTTGAAGATCCAGGTGACAGTAGCTTTGTTACTGGCGATATCGTCAGTAAGGCTGCGGTGGTTGAAGCCAATGCAACACTGGCCACCGAAGGTAAAGAGCTGGTACAGTACACACAACTACTACTGGGTATTACCAAGGTGTCTATCTGGTCTGACAGCTGGCTATCGGCCGCATCGTTCCAAGATACAACGCGTGTGTTGATCAACGCTGCTACCAGCGGTCGCGCTGACCGTTTGCACGGCCTAAAGGAGAATGTGATCATTGGTCGCAAGATTCCTGTGGGTACCGGTGCACGGGTCGACGAAGAGTTGGAAGAAATCTTCGAGGAAGAGACTCAACCCGTCGAAGTAGAGTAATTAGTTACTCTGGCAAGCATCATAGCCACTCCGAAGAGGAGTGGCTATTGCTTTTTTATCGAACTTATGCTATAATTAAACTATGCCTGTGCTCTGCAGGTACACTTCCCCGAACAAAGGACAGACAGATGACCAGCATCATCAACAAGATCTTCCGTCGCCCCGCCCGTCGGAGCACCTACGTCAAGAAGGGCCGATTCGCGTACATTAACGCGATGACGTCGACGGAGCTGGAAGAGTTCGTGCAGTCGGAGGACATCACGCCGGAAGAGTTCGCGTACGTGATCAAGTTGCAGAAGCGACTCGCTCGCGCCTGACGGCGAACAACAGAGCTTCAAGGCTCGTGGAAAGGGCTCGCGGTGACATACGTCCCGCTTGCAGCTCGTTCCGCGAGCCCTTTTCATTTGGCAAAACTGCTATGCTTGCGTTTGCTATAGAGGGTAAACTATACTGCGACACTATGCAGGCAGGTGACAGACTAGACTTTATACGACCATTTACCACGGCAAGAATCGAGACAGATCCAACTGACGATGAACGGCGTGATCACACGGTTGCGATGGGCGAAATCCTACAGACGATGCTCTATAACCGTCCAGAATACGTTGATTCGGTGGAGTTATTTGACGAGGGTGAGTTTATTACAGTATTCGAAGCGTCATACCGTCTTGATATGCCGGATGCGTCGTATCTTCATATTCTGGTACATGGTCAGCAGAACGAACACGGATTATTGAGCGCCGGAGTCTCGGTGATTGAGCATCTTAACGATGATACATTTAATGGTGGCTATGTATATACACTTGACCCGACCGGAGTGCGTCGAACAGTTGTGCCTAAGGACAAAGAGGATATAGAAATGGATGAAGAAGATCGTAAGCGTCTCTTTTCGGTCATTGATCATTATGCGCAGCTATCGGAACTCGAAGACCTCGAGCAATCAGAAGATATTGATCAGATGATGGCAGCAATTGCGATGCGCGCTGAACTGGAAGAAGATGCCGAACTTGGCAGTATCGCGGCCCAGGCAGGGTTTGACGATTTGCCGCCAGATGAGGGCGAGCTTGAACAGCTTGCAGAGTTGATTATGGATGCCTATCATTACCCACTACGTGAAAGCGCCACTTGAAAAACCGTGCTGGAACTGCTACAATGGCAGATGAGTTTCCGTATAGTATCGAGACGAAAGAGTGTACAAGACGTCCCGAACGACTATGCATCCGGTCTAGTGGTTTGCTGCCGCGACGGCCAAATAATCAGTAAAATAAGGGAGTCATATTTTATATGCCGACAATTAACCAATTGGTGCGAAAGCCACGCCAGACTGCGAATAAAAAGTCAAAGTCTCCAGCGTTAGGCCGTATTCACAACGCACTCAAGACTCGTTACTACGATCAGGATGCCCCGCTCAAGCGTGGCGTATGTATCAAGGTAACAACCAAGACGCCAAAAAAGCCTAACTCAGCCCTCCGCAAGGTTGCTCGTGTTCGTTTGACCAATGGTCACGAAGTCTGGGCATACATCGGTGGCGAAGGTCACAACCTCCAAGAGCACGCCGTCGTGTTGGTTCGTGGTGGTCGCGTGCCAGACCTTCCAGGTGTTCGCTACCACATCGTCCGCGGTGCCTTGGACCTCCAGGGTGTTGCTAAGCGTCAACAGGGCCGTTCTAAATACGGTGCCAAGAAGGAAGGTAAGTAGTCATGCCACGAAAAGTTACTAAATCACTCGTTCGTACCCCAAAGCCTGATCGCAAGTACCAGAGTATCTTGGTGCAACGCCTTATTAACAAGTCGATGCTTGATGGCAAAAAATTGACTGCCGAGCGCGCTGTGTACACTGCCTTAGAGCAGGCCGCAAAGAAGCTTGACAGCGAAGATCCGCTTGCAGTATTCGAGAAGGCCTTGAAAAACGTCAGCCCGAACTTTGAGGTGAAGAGCCGCCGTGTTGGTGGTGCAAACTACCAGATTCCATTCCCAGTATCTGGCCACCGCCAATTGCACTATGCATTCTCATGGCTGGTACAGTCTGCTCGCGCTCGCAGTGGCATGCCATATGCACAGCGTTTGGCACTCGAGATTGTGGATGCCTACAACGAAGCTGGTGCTGCCTTCAAGAAGAAGGAAGACACACACAAAATGGCCGAGGCCAACCGTGCCTTCGCACACTTTGCCAGGGGCTAACCCACGGGTAGAAAACAACAAACACACCTCCTGCTGCCAGGAGGTGTGTTTTATTTGGTGGTGCTATCGGCTGAAACTTCGGAAGAATGACAATGAGTGTCGGTCATCACGCTTGGCAATTGATTCGGGCGCAACCTTTAGGGCCAGGACAAAGGCTAACATGACAGCAAACCCACACATAATCGATGGAATGCCAGCAATCGTGGCCGGGTCGATGATATTGACGGTCGTCGTCGGGACGATAAACAGCAGGTAGCCAGCAATCAATGCCATCATGGCAGATCGGTGAGGGAGCTTTTTGTCGCGTGACCATGCTATACCAAGGCCAATCGCAACTAACATCCAACCATAATAGTAAAGGCCGTACAGCAATGAGGCTCCGCCACCAGCTGTGTCAAAAACGGCGTAATTGGCGTAACAGGTAGCACCGCTAATGGCTTGGGTGGCAAACACAAAGTACAAAATAAATGCAGCAGCCGTTGCGTAAGCAGCTGTCACGAGTCGCGATGCTTTCTTCCCGGCCAGCTGGTGCATAAGGTGCAGCCCCAGAGGAGGCAGCATGGTAATGGAGGCGTACGCCAGGCGCGACCAGGTGCCGCCTTGGACACCCAGGCCACCACAAATTAGGTATTCCGCCCCCTGAAAGAGAGCCAGGAACAACAGGATCGCGACAATCAGACGAGTGATGGTTGTCATTTTATGTCGCCAGGCTATGTATACCGCAAATGATATCTCAATTAAAAAGGTTGCCAGCATGACTGGAGGTGAAAAGCAATAAAGACTGGTACTACTGCGTTGTTTATTCATAGATTTCCCCTTATTGTACCATTTTTTTGCAACCCGAAAATAATGTTTGCAAAGCGCAAAAGGTTATGGTTAACTAAAACCAAATGAGAGGGAGAACACAAACACCGAGAGAAATTGTAACGATTGCCAGGCCAATTGCTGAAGCTGTCGCACCAGATATGGTCGTAGCTGCCATGAAACACCATGAGGCCCGCCGAAAACCGGCGGGCCTTTTTCGTTCGGCGTGGAACCATGTCGAATATGGCATGAACAATGAGTATGGCGATGACATAAGTGATTATTATCTTGACAGCGCTAGCGCCCTGCTGGGGGATATTATGCAACGATCGGACGTCCATCAGGATGTCCACTTGGGCGCACTCGTATTGTCAAGCTATATGCCGCTGTTCGCCAAAAGAGCACATGATAGAACTGTTGACCCGAGTGATTGCGACGAGGTATATCACAGTCTCGGCGCGGCATTACAGTATTTGCGGCCACTGCATATTAATGAACCACCACAGTGGCGCATGGCTGAAGCAGCAGTACTGTCACTGTCGGCACGCATGCACAGGCCAGACTTACTGTTATTCCCTGCGTCACCACGCGAAGAGCAATCGGCTAATCAACAGCTCAATCACGACAGTTATTTTTATACTGGTAATGACAAACTGCCCATACAGCAGAAACTTCTGCCTACCCAAAAAGTATATGATGAGTGTATTACGGTACTGACTCTTGATCCAATCATAAACAAAGCACTAAAAGTGACAGGAGGGGGAGAAGGCTTGTCGCTGGCTGATAAGGTCAATCGCCTGATCACGCTGATTATTGTCGAAACATCAGGCAGTAGTCTTCAGCCTGATGAAAAGAAGTTCCTTGATTTTTTGACTACCGCCGTAGCAGCACATCACGCGGAATTGACGGGCAGGGGCCGACAGTTGTTAGCGGCATAATACTACGGGTGAGGTATACTTATTGTATGGCTACATTTTCATTTGATATCGTTTCCGAATATAACAAGGCCGAGATGAACAATGTGTTTGCGGCGGTCGAAAAAGAACTGGCGAGCAGATATGACTTTAAGGGTACGCCAGCCGCCATCGAATGGCTAGGTGACAAGGCAGGGTTTAAGGTGACGGGGGCCGGTCCATGGCAGGTTGATACTATCATTGATATTATCCGTAAGAAATTGATTGCTCGCGGCGAAAGCTCGAAGAGTCTTGATCTAACTAAAGAGGTAGTTGAGGCTAACCTTAAGGCGACTCAGGAAATTCCCTTCAAGCAGGGCCTCAGTCAAGACAGCGCCAAGAAAATCACCAAACTGCTACGCGAAGAACTACCAAAGATTAAAACACAAATTCAAGGTGATCTTGTGCGTGCTACGAGTGGCAGCAAAGATGAGCTGCAAGCGGCGATGCGCCTACTTGACGCCCAGGATTTCGATTTTGCGCTTAACTACATAAACTATCGCTAGAATTTTTTTATACCGCCATGGCTACGCATCCAGATATTCCCCCGCCGCCAACATCTGACGAATTTCTGCGGGCTGCCAAAGATCTAGATACTCAGTTTCGCCGGGACAGATCGATACTATTAGCGGTCGCTCGTGAAGTTGCACGCCTGCCTATTCACCAGGCTCGTCAGTATATGTCGCATTCTCGTTCGTGGGGCATGGCTATTGAGGCTGGCGAGCAACCATCTGATGCTGACGGGCGAATAACGACGACGGAGGCGTTTATCTTTGGTTCGGCCACAGGACTGGCGCTGACTGCGCGTGCTCATGATGGGATAGCGACCGGAACAAATATGGTGAGCGCATTTGATAATTTACAATTTGCACCCGTAGCCGATAATTATGGCCAGCATGTACGCCAGGTGGCGAGGGAACTCGTGGAGATATCGGATCTTGGCGTGATGGCAATGGGCAGCCGAACAGGTGATATCGTGAGGCGTTGGGAGCGGCGCTGTGTCTCCGGTGAGGAAAAACAAGTAATGTTTCGACGGGGGGTTGGCATGGCCGCCTTTTTAGCGTGTCGTGTACATAAACAGTTGTTTGACACACAAGAGCAGCCAAAGCTTGAACAACAGGTCAAGCAAACTGACGCAGGTGTAATTGACTGGGACGCTGCGCTGCGTGGTCTTGATGGTGCCGTATAAACTGACTATGCTTGCAGTAAGATACTGACCAGGGGTACGATAAATGACACAATGAGTAATCTTGAGCCACCACACGCCTCGGGCGACCACGACCCATTCACCGAATTAGAGCTGTTTGAGATGGATCCGAAAGTAAGAGGTATTTTGGCGGCGATACGGCAGGCACAAGCCGAATTACACCAAGGCACGCCAGATCGTGATGAAGAAGAGGTGTCCAGTCGCAGGGGCTGTGGTAAGTTAAACGGTTATCTTATGGAATTGGGGCTTTTCAACGACTCCGTGGCTCTTTACGGTAAAGTCCGCTTGGCACCGTGGCTTCGGGAAGAGGACAAGAGGGAGCTGCTGGATGACCCATTCTTCCGTGAGAATGGGTTGCATGAGGGGATAGATGAACACGGACCATATTGGCAGCTGGCTGATCACCATCTACGGATCGGCCCTATCGATACGGATGAGTCGGAAGATGAGGTTTTGCGGCCGATTTCGTATACCATTACCTTGCGTACCGAACAGCAAGCACGTGAAATCGAAGAAGAGCACGGTGACCCAGAGTATCGGGGCGGTCTCATAATCTACCCAGAGGATATTGAGTATATGCGGCCGAGCGTCCTATCGGAGAGGTATGTTGAACAGCTGCTGATGACCAACTATTCTGATTTGTATGCACGGATTCTTGAGCTGTTGCCGGGCGACGGCTGGTATGATGACAACGACGCCGAACCAGTGGCGGATGCCGAGGCCTTGAAACGACTGGCGCAGCTGGAAATTCCTTCATCGTTGAGTATGACGGCGGATTTTCGTGAGAGTCTTGGTGTGTTTCTCCTTGGCCGTCTGGCATTGGATGAGGATGCGGGGCATATTTTTAAAGACTACCAGTCGCTTGAAGGGTTGAACGATGACGGCGAGTGGATTCCGCTGAGGGGTAAAAAGCGCAAGGTGCGCGGTAATGTCATTGCAATCGACATCGCACCTGAATCACATAAAATATCGTTCGTTATGACTGAACTTGGCGCGCATCAGGATGATGGCATACATTTGTATAAAATGCCTGCGACGCCAGGGGTGAAAATACGCAGCGCACGACCAGTGCGTCAACGATTTGGTAAGGCAGCGATGTGGCAGTTTGATTCTGACGAGGAAGCAGCGCAGTGGTACCGAGCGCGTGACAAGCGGGCCGTTATACCTGAAATTGAACAGTTTGCGGGTATTGTCGATAGTGTCGATGCTAATGAGTTTGGCATCAGAGAGTATAGGGATCGATACGAAACCTCCATCAAGCAAGACCTGAGCGACTTACAAGAAGAATTCAACGATCACCTCGATGCATTTACAGCCATGGTGGGCCAAGAGGCGGGGGTGACGCGCGAAAATACACAGTACTTTCCAACACTTACAAAGCGAGTCGAGAGATTAAACGATGTTGCGGTAGGCGACCAGTGCGTGTTCGCAGATGAGTTCACGATTGCCTTTTCCGGCCAAGATCGACCTGATTTGACAACAAGTACAGTTTTCTTCGAGAAGGCTGACAACAAATCGTTGCGTGGCACCATCGTTGATTTTTGCGGTGCATGGTTCGCTTCGCCCGATAATGATCAGGTGGAAGACTTTGCGCTGGCGGCAATTGTCAGCGATCCGGCACTTGTATCAAATGATAATAATGACGAGCTCATGCCGCTGCAGGCGGACATCGTGCTAGTTCGGATTGATGATACGAACACGTCCAGGGCGCATCGTATTACTTACAAAAGGGATATGCAGGGATAGTATTGCCCAGCGTGTGATGTACTAGTACAGGGCAAGGATATGTGGTATACTAGCACCAAAGCGCTATTTTTCATATGGTCTTGAAATAGCCTGAGTTATTAATCAAAGAAGGAAGCAATACAGCAATGGCAGCAAAAGACGTCCCACTAAAGGACTATCGCAATATTGGTATTATCGCGCACATCGACGCCGGTAAGACAACAACAACTGAAGGTATCTTGTACCGAACGGGTATTAACCACAAGATCGGTCTTGTAAAGGGCGATGATCCAGCTGGTGCGACCACTGACTGGATGGCACAGGAAAAAGAGCGTGGTATCACGATTACCTCTGCTGCGGTGACATGTTTCTGGAAGGGCCATAAGATTAACATTATCGACACCCCGGGCCACATTGACTTTACGGCTGAGGTTGAGCGTTCACTGCGTGTCCTTGACGGTGCGGTCACCGTCTTTGACGGCAAGATGGGCGTTGAGGCCCAGACTGAGACAGTTTGGCGCCAGGCTAATAAATACGGCGTGCCTCGTATTTGCTTTATTAACAAGATTAACCAAATTGGTGGTGATTTCTGGAAGAGCCTTGAGAGCATCCATAATCGTCTTTCGCGCAATGCCTTTCCAATTCATATCCCAATCGGCTTTGAAAAGGATATCAACGGCGTTATTGACCTGATTGACATGAAGGCGTATACGTACAGTGATTATGCCGATAAAGAGCTTATCCCTGGTGAGATTCCAGCTGATATGGTTGAAAAGGCACAGAACGCTCGTTCACTCCTCGTTGAGAACGCCGTTGAGGCCGATGACGAGCTGATGATGAAGTTCCTTGACGAAGGCGAAGACGCAATTACAACTGAAGAGCTAAAGGCAGCGTTGCGCAAGCGAGTTCTTGCAGGCGACTTCTTCTTGGTAACTGGCGGTGACGGTCGTGGTGTGATTGTTGAGAAGGTATTGGATCTTGTTGCTGACTATTTGCCATCACCACTTGATGTCGACGCTATCTGGGGCAAAAACCCAAAGACTGGCGACGAGGTCGAGCGCAAGCCAAGCGACAGCGAGCCGCTGGCAGCATTGGCATTCAAGATTGCGACTGACCCATTTGTTGGTAAGTTGATCTTTATCCGTGTCTATAGTGGCGTCTTGAAGGCTGGTAGCTATGTCCTGAACACAACAACTGGTAACAAAGAGCGCGTCGGCCGTATCGTCCGTATGCACGCCGACAAGCGTGAAGACATTGACGAGGTGAAGGCGGGCGACATCGCTGCTGTGGTAGGTCTTAAGGACACCTTTACCGGTGCAACCTTGGCCGATCCTGCACACCCAATCCAGCTTGAAGGTATTGAATTCCAGGATCCACCTGTGTCGATTGCTGTCGAGCCAAAAACGAAGGCTGATCAAGAAAAGATGGGTATTGCGTTGCAGCGTCTTGCTGAAGAAGATCCAACCTTCCGTGTCCACACCGATGAAGAGACCGGACAGACAATTATGTCAGGTATGGGCGAGCTTCACCTCGATATCTTGATCGATCGCATGAAGCGCGAATTTAACGTTGAAGCCAACGTTGGTGAGCCACAAGTTGCCTTCCGCGAGACCATTCGTGGCGTTGCCGAAGCTCAGGGTAAGCACGCCAAGCAGTCTGGTGGTCGTGGTCAGTATGGTGATGTTTGGATTCGCTTTGAGCCGCTTCCAGAAGACAGCGAAGAGAGCTTTGAGTTTGTGGATGAGATCAAGGGTGGTGTCGTTCCTCAAGAGTACCGTCCTGCCGTGCAGAAGGGTATCCGTGATACATTGACCGGCGGCGTGATTGCTGGGTATCCGATGATCAACGTCAAGGCGACACTATATGACGGTAGCTATCACGATGTCGACTCATCTGAGCTTGCCTTTAACCTTGCCGGTGTCCTTGCCGTAAAGGAAGGTATTCCTAAGGCAAAGCCTGTTCTTCTCGAGCCTGTCATGAAGGTTGAAGTTTCAACTCCTGAAGAGTTCATGGGTGATGTGATCGGTGACCTGAACGCCCGCCGTGGCCGTATTGATGCTATGGAAGATATTCCGGGCGGCGCCAAGCTCGTTCGTGGCTTCGTACCACTTGCCAGCATGTTTGGATATACAAACGATCTGCGTTCGATGTCTCAGGGTCGTGCAGCATCAACCATGGAGCTTGCGCAGTACGAAGAAGTACCACCAAACGTAGCACAAGAGATCATTGAAAAGCGTAGCAAGTAAGGTATCTGTATGCCAAAATCGCCTCTTCATCGAGGCGATTTTTGATTGCCAAAGTCATGGAGAGAGTAAGCCATAAACATGGGTCAAAAAGCTTATGGCACTATGATTGTCGGGATTTTCAAGCGCAGTCATGCGCGACCAGGTCACGTTCTCGACCTCTGTTGTGGCAGGGTCTGCGGGGGTATCGCGGATGCTCGTCGGTGTCCCGACGTGAGCCCTTGACGGCAACCGTTGCCGTCATTGGTCGATATCGCACCAGCGCAGCCCGAGTACTTCGCCTTCACGGACGCCGTAGAACAACAGAATGAGGAAGCCTGCATACCAGCGATGGTTGGCGACCAATTCGTCGAGACCTCCGGCCATAGCGGATTCGACTGCTGTGATTTCTACTACAGTCCGTAGCCTTCACGGCAATACAGTAATGCTTTATAATCGGCGTCACATGGACTTGCGTGAATCCCGCACCGGCTCCGAACAATACTGCGTTCTCTTGCGAGGTCGGGAGTCCTCCATGCTTCGAGGCCATACGACCAGAACCGGTGCAGGCTTCACGATTATCGAGTTATTGATTGTCATCGTGGTCATCGCGATCCTCGCGAGTATTACTGCCGTTGTCTACGCCGGGATTCAGGATAAGGCCTACAATACCAAGATTGTCGCGGCGGTCGATGCGTACTCCAAGTCCATCCAAATGTACCACATCCAGAATGGAAGTTTTCCGAACTACGGAACGACCTGGGGTTCCTGCCTCGGACGCACGTCAGACTACCCGGCGACTGGTGACTGGCCCGAAGGTGCGTGCACGATCTATAGATCACCCGGCGGCCAGATTAGTCATGACTATGCCTCAGATGAATTCGACGACGAGCTCTCGGCGTTCGTTGGCGGACTCCCCGATCCAAAGGTCCCTGAGGTTCGGGAAGACTACAGCAGCGGAGGATATTCGCGCTATCGCGGAATCTACTATGAGCATCAGAACAACGCGTCCGGTAGCAGCGTCGCCGACTGGGCGTACGTCGAGTATGTAATAAAGGGACAGCATGAGTGTCCAAATAAGTACGTAGACAGATTCAACGGTCAAGTAACGTTCTGCTCTCGGATCATTTGGGCAACCGATGGTGGCACCGACTGATAGCGGAGCGCCAACAACGACGAAGGATCGCCGCGCTCGGGCCGTATTGGGGGAGGGCACCGACTCGCCGACGATACGTATATATTGTGTACTGGCTCAAGGGCGATACTTGTCTTCGGTCAAGTGATACGGCGACTGTATCCGGAGACGCAGTTCAGTGCTCACGCGCTATCTAGTTCTGTGTTGTAGCGCGACCACCTAACACCTCTTATTAACTAAAGAGGCATAGAGATGACCCCATTCAGCGAGATAATATACGGATATATGGCCTACGTAACAGTAATACGAATCGGGGAGTTTTTCCACTTAGCTTTATGAGATGGGTGTGCTGGTGCAGGACTGACTTTGAGGTTGATTGCGGTGCACGGGCGTAGACATTGTATCCACGTGACTCGTATTTACTGAGGATATCAACGTATTCTGTTTTCTCTCGGGATTTGAGTGAACTCAGGGAATCAGTGTGTTTCTTCGGGACGACCATGAGATGATCGATAACACGCTGTCCGTCCCACAGCGAATAGGGAAATATATTACGAATTACCTTGTGAGCGGTGCCGTCTTCAACCAGCTGATTACTACCGGCTGTAATGGCGCAAAATGGGCATCCATCATTACGCGACCTATGAAGGCTTCCCTTGTAGTGCTTCTCTTCACGACGTGATCGGGTGGCGGTCATGCCGATTGTTCTCCGCGGATGCGCTTGACGATTGCCGTTGTACTAATCTTGCCCATGATGTCATCTACCCAATAGCGCTGGCCAGGATCATCACTGATTGTACGTACAGGAATACGCGCAAGCTCTGGGTCAATATCTATAGCCTCGAGGATATCGGTCGACTCGTCATAGACACCCCATACGTCTGGACGCAGTCTCGGCACAAGACTGTAGAGGGTGTGGTGTGGGTGACCCTCGGGGAAGTCATCTGGTCCATGAATAGTGACGGCATCAACGACTGGTAATCGCTGTAGTGGGTTGTCGGGGCTGCGATAGGATAGACCTGCTGCCATGGTAGCGCGAGTGTTCCAGCCGTAGACTGGTCGTACGCTACCGCCTTTGCCATTTTTACGAACTGATACGCTCGTGTCGCCATCGATACTGAGGATCAGACGCAGCAGAGCTGTTTGTGATAGGGCATAGCGGACATATTCTTCGCGCTCACCCTCTTTTAAATCGTGCCAATCGTTGGAATAATTTGCATTGTAGTGTAGCTCGGCGCCAGCGGCCTTGACGTGCAGTAAATAACCGGCATGGTCGGGATGAAGGCCATCATACACTCCAGAAGTGAGGGTGGTGACACTTTGCTCTCCATCCCAGCTCTGGCGTACCTCCACAAGACGCTCATGTGCTGTCGGGTCGTTAGTGGGGTTGAATATGGCATCATCATGGCCGTGTTGAATGCTACTGATAAAATTAGCGCCCACCGCGTTTCGTCTGATATTAGCTCCCATAGTGCCCTTCCTGACAAATCATATGTACGTAGTATTGTACCACGCAGATACCCACATAACACTGTTTACTAACGGCACAAAAATATGTATAATGGTTTTCATACGTCGTGGAGTCTTTTCTAGACGTACACGCGAAAATTATTACTAATAAGGAGAAATAATCCAAAATGGCAGATTTCGATCGAACTAAGCCTCACGTCAACGTTGGTACTATGGGCCACGTCGACCATGGTAAGACCAGTCTTACCGCAGCAATCACTCACGTGCTTTCAAAGCGCCTTCCAAGTGATGTAAACAAGCCACGTAACTACGAAGATATCGACAACGCACCTGAAGAAAAGCAGCGTGGTATCACCATCGCTTCTTCACACCAGGAATACGAGTCAGAGACTCGTCACTACGCTCACGTTGACATGCCAGGACACGCTGACTATGTCAAGAACATGATCACCGGTGCTGCACAGATCGACGGTGCAATCCTTGTTGTTGCCGCAACTGACGGCCCATTGCCTCAGACCCGCGAGCACGTTCTGCTTGCAAAGCAGGTTGGTGTGCCTAAGATTCTTGTTTTCCTTAACAAGATGGACATCGCTGATCCTGAGCTTGTTGAGCTTGTTGAGATGGATATTCGCGAGCTTCTCGCTAAGAACGGCTTCGACGAAGACGCTCCTATCATTAAGGGTTCTGCAACAGGTGCGCTTGACGGTAAGACAGAGTACGAAGATGCTGTTATGGAACTGGTTGCTGCACTTGACAGCTACGTACCAGAACCACCACGCGAACTTGACAAGCCATTCCTTATGCCGATTGAGGACGTTTTTTCAATCAAGGGTCGTGGTACGGTTGCTACTGGTCGTATCGAGCAGGGTATTGTCAAGCTGAACGACGAAGTTGAAATCGTTGGTATCAAGGCGACGCAAAAGTCAGTTGTGACTGGTATCGAAGCCTTCAAGAAGAACCTTGACCAAGGTCAAGCCGGTGACAACGCTGGTCTTCTGCTTCGTGGTATCGAGCGCGAGCAAATCGAGCGCGGTCAGGTGCTTGCAAAGCCAGGTTCAATCACTCCTCACACCGAGTTTGAGGCAGAGGTCTACATCCTTAAGAAGGAAGAGGGCGGTCGCCACACTCCATTCAGTAAGGGCTACAAGCCACAGTTCTACTTCCGTACAACGGACGTGACTGGTGAGGTAGAGCTCCCGGCTGACAAGGAAATGGTTATGCCTGGTGACACCCTAACCTTCAAGGTAAAGCTTCTTGCACCTATCGCCATGGAGCAAGGTCTTAACTTCGCTATCCGCGAAGGTGGCCGTACCGTTGGTGCCGGTGTTGTCACAAGCATCACCAAGTAGTTTAGCTCTTTAGTTGAGTTAACAGCGTAATACCTCCGAGAAATCGGAGGTATTTTCGTGTTACAATATATGAGTATGAAGATTAGAGAAGCGAAGTCGTCAAAGTGGCGAATTTTATATTTTATTGTCCTATTTGTTGTTATTGGTTTTTCGGGCTATGCCTTATTTGAAGCATCGGTTTCGGGTATACTTCCGTCTAAGTATGTGCTCGGAGGTGTGATTGGGTTTGTACTATGGGTGGCCTTGGTACTGTATTTGCTGCTGCGTCGTTTTGCCTCTCGTCCACGACGGATTATTGCAAGAACCATCGCGATACTCTTGCTGGTTGTGTTAGTATCGACGTCTGCATTTGGACTATATGTTTTAAAGCGAAGCCTCTCTACGCTAGACGGGTTATCCACTAGTGAGAACGCGGTCACGGTTAATACGGGAGAATCGTTCAACATTTTCATCAGCGGTATCGATACCGAGGGTGACATATCTTCGACGTCACGATCGGATGTCAATATCGTCGCGACCATTAATCCGTCAACGCACAAGATTCTTCTGACAACCGTACCTCGCGACTCGTATGTTTCTATTCCGCTCGGTGGCAATAACGGGATGGACAAGCTTACTCACGCGGGTAACTACGGGCCTGAGGCATCAATGGGTGCTGTTGCTGATCTGCTCGACACGGATATTGATGCGTACGTGCGCATCAACTTCACCTCGTTCATTACCAGTATAGACACGCTTGGTGGCATCACTATTAATAACCCCGAGACGTTTGTCTCGTATGACAACAAGACCTTTAATGCAGGAACACTGTATCTTAACGGTGAGGATGCGCTGAGCTACTCTCGTGAGCGTAAAAGCCTATCGGCTGGTGACGTTGATCGCGGTAAAAACCAGCAACGCGTGATTCAGGGTATTGTCGATAAAATGACGAGTATCCGATCAATTAGCGGTTTTGAGGCGGTTTTGAGTCTCATAGGCACAAGCATTGATACAAACATGTCTCAAAGCACAATACGAAGCCTCATCAATCAGCAGTTGGCGAGCCCGGCTTCGTGGATTACGGAGTCGTATTCTCTTGCCGGAAAGGGCCAGACCGGAGGGCTAAAATCGTACGCAATGCCAAGTTCGCAACTCTATATGTATGTATTGGATGAATCGTCCGTGGTGTCTGCAAAGCAAAAGATCAACGCTACTCTTGAGGGTGGAACGGACTAGCCTTTACCTCGTTTGCATGGTATGATGTAAATATAATTTAAGAATAACTTAAGCTACCAACACAGCATGTATAAACACGTAAAACGATTTTTTGACACAATCTTAGCTTTCGTTGGGCTTATCCTCTTGTCACCGCTTTTTCTAGCACTTGCGATCATTATAAAGCTTGAATCTCGTGGTCCTGTATTTTTTAGGCAGTTAAGAATAGGAAAAGATGAGAAGAATTTTTATATGTACAAGTTTCGAACGATGAAGGTGGACGCCCCACAGCTTCCGCCCAATAAATTTAATGGTGTAATGAACTATATCACGAAAAGTGGCAAATTCTTGCGAAAGTCATCTATTGATGAATTACCGCAGCTTATTAATATTTTTAACGGCTCCATGAGTTTTGTTGGCCCACGTCCAGGGGCTGCAAAAAATGAAGAAGAGCTACGAGTGGCTCGTCGTAAGCTTAATGTGTTTTCTGTTAGGCCCGGTATCACTGGATGGGCCCAGGTGAATGGTCGTGATGAATTAGCTCACAATGTTATGGAGAAGTCGAAACACGATGGGATTTATGTAGAGAATCTGTCGCTGAAACTTGATTTGCTGTGTGTGCTAAAGACGCTACATGTTGTCAGTACGCTTGACGGATACAAAGAAGGTGTGGAGGATGGTTAATGTGGCTAAGATCGCAGCGGCTTTATCTACTCTTGAATGGTTCTTGAAAAATCTGATACCAATTGTAGGCGGAAAGGTACGGTAGCTTGTGGCATGCAAAAAGCCAAAGGAAAAAATAGGGCTTCTTGAGTCTTATGAATTTACTGTAGTGATGGCGGTGTACCTAGCCGATAACCCAGAGTGGTTAAGAGAAGCTATTAAGAGTGTCCTTGAAAATACTACAGCACCCAACGAAGTGATAATTGTTATCGACGGCCCTATAGGTAGTGGATTGGAGCGGGTAATCAGTCATTATGGCTCACTGGCGTTAGTTTCTGTTATCCGTCTTGAGAAAAATTTTGGACTTGGATATGCGCTTAATGTCGGGATACAGAACTCCAGCAACGAATTAATCGCACGGATGGACTCTGATGATATTTCTGTCGTAAATCGTTTTGAAATTCAATTGAATGCATTTAAGAATGACAAGGATCTGGAGATACTCGGAGGACAGATAAGCGAGTTTGTTGGAGAAGTGCACAATGCTACGTCAAGGAGGATAGTACCATTATCTCTGGAGGAGATAAAAAGATTCTCAAAGCGGAGGTCTCCTTTTAATCACCCAACGGTTATGTATAAAAAATCTAGTATTGAGAGGCTTGGTGGGTACGACTCTTCCGTTGTGAGACTTGAAGATTATGATCTATGGCTCAGGGCGTTAGCGGGCAATGTAAACTGTAGAAATCTAGAACAAACTCTCCTTTACTACAGAACGAGCAACGATGCTATAAAGAGAAGAAAAACGATCAAGTCATTACGTAATCACATAAAGGCTCGTTTTGGCTTTTATTCGAAAAGATACATATCGCTTCCTGATTTATTGTACGGTATATTTACGCAACTTATATTATTTGTTATTCCAGTCAGTGTTGCTGCGTTTTTATTTAAGAGATTAGCTAGAGGATAATGTGTATTGCTGGTTTAAAAAACATATAGATTTTCGACGCATCCGAATGGCGTCTGTTGTCCTTATGTGCGCATACTATTACCTAAGTCTTCTTGGGGTGAATGCGATAGCGCCCACTAAGGTTCTTTTGTTGATTTCACTCTTGCTTTCAATCGTGTATCTGTTTTTTAATCGTTCAGAGAGCATGGTTGAGCGCCTCTATCTGCGACCCAAACTGCTGTTAATAATTGCACTCGTGCTACTCTTTACTTTCATAACACGGGAGGTATCGCTTTTGGTACCCATGTTATTTGCCTTAATGTTTGTGGATGATTACCGTAAGCTGGCAATGTATTTATTTACTTCTTCAGGTATTATGTTTGTGGTTACATTGGTTTTGGGTCTTGCTTTTCCGGATCTAGGGCGCGATACGGTTGATAAGTCGTATTCTATAATATCTATTTTTGGTAATAGTGCCCGTAGTCTCGGTTTTCCTAATTCGAATCAGCCATTACTATATTTTACTGCGATCGCCATGAATGGGGCGTTTCTCTTTACAACACCACGCCAAAGAAAGTTATTTGGGGTGATTATGCTAGCTATTGCGACTGTATTATTCAGCTTAACGCTGTCTCTTACTGGCTACATATGTGTTATTGTATTCCTGGGTGTTTATATGGTCGTGACTG
>DAICXK010000001.1:0-44436 GCA_027312225.1 Candidatus Saccharimonadota bacterium | reverse complement strand
GTACGCCATTGGCAATTTTAAATTCATGTTGTAATAGCCATTTTTTTCGCCACATGCCGCCCGAATATCCTGTTAAGGAACGGTCACTTCCAATTACTCTATGACAAGGAACAATGATGGCAATTTTATTAACGAATCCATGTCTAAACGCCCCTACCTATGGAACTTAAGAGTGTCCAACGGTGCTTATTCAAATATTATTGGCAACGTTGACAAGTATGACGTAACAATTAATAATGAGATTGGATATACGTTAGATAACCAATACTTGTTGATATTGGCTAGGTATGGATGGGTGGCGTTCCTAGTATTTCTCTATATGTTATTCCTAAGGACTGATTTAGTGCGAAATAGGGCAATTCTAGCTGGAATTTTTGTGTTATCTATGTATTTCATGTCGGAGTCCATACTGTTTACGCTGCCGCTTAGTATTGTGCCTGTGGTAATGATTGGGTCTAAATTGGCAACACAATACAGAGCTAAAGGTGATTATGAGTAATAAATATAAAAAAACAATTACAGTACTACAGGTTGTTGGCGGTATGAATATGGGAGGCGTGGAAACATTCTTGATGAATGTTTTACGTAACATAAATCGCACAGACTATAGGTTTATTTTTTTGTGTTATATTGACGGAGAGTATGATTATTCGACAGAAATAAGTAGCCTTGGCGCTACTGTCGTCAGAATACCCGACACGAGGGTGGGCAACCCCCTATTATTTATTCGCAATATAAAGAAAGTCATAGAAGATGAGTCTATTGATGTCGTACACAGCCATGTTGACTTTTCTTCAGGGTATGCGATGTTAGCGGCTAAGCTAGCTGGAATCAAGCTTCGTATTGTGCATGCACATAATACCTCGAGTTCTGTCACATTTAACTTGTTAAGAATAGTTTGGCTAAGAATTTTGAAACTATTAATGAATCGTTACGCAAATAAACTTATCTCCTGTGGCGTAGATGCTGGCTTGTATATGTTTGGCGGGAGTGATTTTGAGGTTATTAGGAATGGTATAGATATTAAAAGATTTGAGTATAGAGTAAATCGTCGCGCGTTTATGCGCAGGGGGCTTGGCATAGGTCTAGAAGATAGGGTATTGCTTCACGTAGGCAGGTTTGAAAAGCAAAAAAACCATGGTTTTTTAATCGATGTTTTTAGGAAGTATTTGAAGAATGATCCATCATCCAAGTTGATCCTAATTGGAGATGGTCGGCTTAGGTCTGGTCTTGTGGAAAAGATTAAAAATCACGGTATCGAGGATGCGGTGCACATGGTGGGTAAGGTTTCTAATACGGAGGATTACTACTCGGCCGCCGATGTGTTTGTCATGCCTTCACTATACGAAGGTTTGCCTGTTTCTCTCGTCGAGGCTCAGGCTAATGGCTTGAGGTGTGTAGTAAGTGATTCTATAGATGCCACCGTAAACTATGGTCTCATCGATTATTGTTCTATCGACAGCCACCCGGAAGATTGGGTGAACAAAATTAAAAGTGTTGATCACAGAAGGAATCCTGTCGATATTAAATTGGTGAAAGACTATTCGATAGAGGAAATTGTCAATAGATTGGAGGAGATATATGCCCAATAAAATTACGGTATCTGTAGTGGTACCTGTGTACGACTCTGAAGAATTTTTGCCTAAGTGCCTGGATAGTATACTTGATCAACGATATGAGGATATCGAGGTTATATTGGTTAACGATGGCTCTACCGATGGCTCTGGAGAAATCTGTAATTCTTATTGTAGGCAAGATGGCCGTATCAGAGTTTACCATCAGGAGAATAGAGGGGTCTCTGTCGCTCGTAATGTTGGCATAGATAATGCGCTGGGTCAGTATGTAGCTTTCGTTGACTCTGATGATATCATTCATCAGGACTACATACAAAACCTGCTCGATGACGTACTGAGCTATAATATGCAAATTGCTACGACCGGTACTATTAATTTTATAACAGAGGTGCCTAGTGCTGCGCTACCAAGCCGTAAGGCGAGTACGGTGGCGTTGAGCCGTAATGAGGCCATTCTTGATTTGTACAGGGGAACACTAGAGGGGACGAGAAACGGGATGCAGATATTCAGTCTTTCGCTGCTTAATGATAATGGCGTACGATACGATGAAGCTATGGCAGTAGGCGAAGATTTTGATTTTTTTGCTAGAGCTATACTTTGCTCTAGTGGGGTTGTCGTTGATAAAAGAGAGATGTATTTCTATAGATTTAACCCATCGAGTGCAATGCTGCAGAGATTCAATAAGAATCACTTTGAGGCTATAGCGAACGTAGAGAAGGTAGGACGTAGCGTACAGGATCAGATACCCGGCTTGTGTAAAGCTATAGATTCTATGGTATTTTCTGATGCCGTGTATTATGGTGCAAAGGCTGTGAGCGTGCGGCGCAAGTGGGCGGGTGAGTATGACCATATATTGCGACTTATAAGGAAGTATAGAAAAAGTACGCTCTTTGATCCGAGGGCAAAAAGGAATACCAGGGTTAAAGCATTGCTAATGGTATTGTTCGGTGTTAAGAATGGACTATTAATAACCAGGAGACTTATCAGATGGTAAAAAAATATAAAATTGGTATAGTTACTTTTCACAGATCTCATAATTGTGGGTCTATCCTGCAAGCCTATGCGACGCAGAGTATCCTAAGACGGCATGATTATGAGCCTGAATTTATAGATTTCTCCACTGCTGGCCAGAAAGACCTTTATTCAACGCTTGAGCGCTTAAAGTTCGATACATTGAGCAGCTTTGTTAAGAGTATATACAGGAACTGCTTAAGGATATTAATTATCAGACGGACTATAAGGAATTGGAGATCGTATGACAAATATATATTGAATAATTTACAATTATCGGCTAAGTCATACAATGCCAACGCGGAGCTTATCGAAGATGATATGAGCTACGATAAATATCTTACTGGGTCAGATCAGGTGTGGAATGTAACAATTGCTGATTATGATGAGGCTTATTTCCTTAACTTTGTTAAGAAGCATCCCAAAATAGCTTATGGAGTGTCTCAGGGCGCTAGAGATATATCTAAGTATTCTAAAGATGTTGAAAACGTTAAATCGTATATTAGCGATATTGATTTTATCTCGACAAGAGAGGGCAACGGACAGAAGTGGCTGGAGGCGCTAACTGGCCAGAAACATGCTTTAGTGCTAGATCCAACTCTATTACTGCAAAGCAATGACTATGCGGCGATCGAAGAGGCTCATGGGTTGAAGGGCATAGAACCTGATAATTATATATTTGTCTACTCAAAACCGCTATCTCGTGAGTATATGAAAATTATTAGTAGCTTCGCAAGACATAACGGTCTAAAGATTGTGCTGTGGCATAGTGATGTATGGGTTAAGAAACTGGGATATTTTAGGGGCGTCAAATGCCCCGCCGACCAAACCCCGGGGAAGTATTTAGATTTAATGAAAAATGCAAAATTTGTATGCACTTCCTCGTTTCACGGAGTTGTATTCTCAACAATATACCACAAAAACTTTGTCGTACTTGAGAATGATGGTATGAGGGCTGGGGATGATGATAGGATGACAGGTTTTCTGGGAAGGGTGGGCCTCTCCAGTAGGATTGTCGATGAGTCTACTTTCGCAACAAGGATGGGAGAGGCTGTTGATTATGAAGAATTTGGAGAAAAGCTTAAGGCTGAGCGAGAAGAGTCGCTCAAATTTTTGTTGACTGCACTAGGTTAGTATATGAGCAGAAAAATAGATTTAGCAAAGCATACTCTACTTGTGACTATTAGCAAAATGTCTACTCAAGTTGCGGTTTTTCTGATGCTTCCAGTATATACGGCAGCTCTATCACCAGAAGATTTTGGCTTGGTCGATCTTTCTATCGCTTGGGGTGCATTGGTAGCCCCACTCGTCATGCTTAACGTTCAGCAGTCAGTATTCAGGTATATCATTGACGCACGTAATGACATCGGTGCCAAAAAAGAGATAGTGACCAATGCATTCGAGATCGTGGCCATACTGTCCATGCTTGCGCTAGTTCTATTCGTAGCTGTAGGTTATTTTTTCACCCTACCACTGGTCTATATATTGGCCTTTTATTTTATTTCTTTTATTTTCAGTGATTTAGTTATGCAGACGAGTAGAGGGTTGGGATCTATAAAGGGCTTTGCGATTACAGGTATTGTGCAGGCCCTTCTTACTATTGTTTTGAATATTATCTTCATTGTTTATTTTAAAATGGGTCCCACTGGTATGCTGCTGGGTATGTCTCTTGGTTTGTTCGTGCCCGCCCTCGTGCTCGCTCAGTATCTTAGGATATATAGCCTCATAAGCTTGAGCTCGCGCAGTCTTATTGTAAAACGGCAGTTGCTTGCATTCTCTCTACCTTTATTACCTAATACAATATCTTGGTGGGTATTCAACGCATCGGACAGAGCAATAATATCTGCTGTATTGGGCGTCGCTGCAAATGGGATATATGCGATAACTAATAGGTTTTCGGGTATAGCGAACAGCTTCAGCTCTTTCTTTTATACTGCATGGAGCGAGTTCGCTATATTATTTGCAAAGGACCCTGATCGTGATAAGTTTTACTCTGAAGTTGCCAACGCCATGATAAGGGTATTCGGCTCAATCGGTGTCATTGTAATGTGCGTAACTCCATACATATTTCCTTTATTGGTGGATAATAGGTTTGATGATGCGTTATTATATTTGCCGCCATTGATGTTGGGAGTGGTATTAAATACCGTAGTTAGTTTTTATTCAGCGATATATATCGCAAAGGATCTAACCAGACAGGTCGCTAATACGTCCATTCTGGCGGCTACTATAAATATATCAGTTAACATCATCTTTATCGGTATCATTGGTATCTGGGCGGCTGCTATATCTACGGCCGCGGCCTACGGAGCAATGGCTATATATAGACACTATGACATGAAGAAGTATGTTAATATAACTTACGATAAAAACATTTTCTTTTTTTTGGGGTTATTTTTTGCATTTTTGACCGCACTTTACTATGTAGACGAAAATTGGTCGAGGGCTACGTCGGTTGTAGTGGCGATTACGGGAGCTTATCTCATAAATCGGAATTATGTATCTTTGGTGATAAGGCTATTGCGTAAAAATCCTAAGGCACCAAGCAACCAGGTTTGAGTCGTATGCACCTTGTAGGCGGGCGACAATACTCGTCGAGTAAGCTATGAGTAACATAGCGCATTCAATGAGGATCAGCTTTTCGTATCCTATCTATTAGGATTGGTGCTTTGCCATCTCCAAGCATCAGCACATGCATCTTCAATGGCTTTTTCTGCAAACCATGACAATTCTTCGTTCGCTTTTTTAGGGCTTGCAAAGCAGGCTGCGATATCTCCTGAGCGACGACCGACAATAATATGCGAAATGTCTTTTCCGCAGGCTTTGCTGAATGTAGCCATAAGTTCGAGTGCGGACGTACCTTTTCCTGTGCATAGACTGAAAACATTTACACCAGCTTTTGAATGGCTGAGTGCTGCAATATGAACTCTTGCAAGATCGACCACGTGAATATAGTCACGAACGCCTGTTTTGCCAGCCGTATCGTAATCATCGCCGAATACACTAATCCTCGCAAGCTTTCCTGCGGCAACCCGCGAGACATAGGGTAAGAGGTTATTCGGAATGTCGTTTGGGTTTTCGCCTATCAATCAACTTTTGTGTACACCAACTGGATTGAACTAGTGCAGTAGCGTTATCACAAACTCGTTGTCTGTCTTTGCTGCGTCATCCAGTATTTGTGCTCTAGCATATACTTTGTCCAGCAGTGGGGGTAGTTCCGGTGCCGATATGACTCGTCTCCTTGAGCGGTAGTTTGCTTGGTTCGCCATATATTGTGGCGTAAGAGCTAAAGATGATCTTGTTTTAACCAAATTTGCTTGCCATGTCAACCAGTACAAGAGTCGAGTCTAGGTTATTTCTGTAGTAGAGAAGTGGTTTCTGTACGGATTCGCCGACCGCTTTTATTCCTGCTAAGTGGATAATGGTATCGAAGGAATGAATCTCGGATATGTTGCGAAGGGCGTCTTCATCACGCACATTTGCTTCGTAGAAGGTGATGGGTTGGCCAGTAATTTTCTCTACACGTCGAAGCGATTTTTTCACTACTATTGCTGAGATGTCTATGACAATGGGGGGTGTGGCCGCCTTTTATGAGTTCTACGAGTGTGTCGGAGCCTGATATGTCCAGCTTCGCCTGTAACAGGATATCCATACTGGTCAATTATAGACTAAAGTGCTATTTTTAGTTATAATTCAACCTGACTATGAAGAAATATATTATCACAGGAATCATTCTTGGGCTTTTGGGCGGAGTGGCTGGCTATGTTTATGCTGCTTATTTTCAAACTATTGAGTACACAAGCAATGGTACGCTTGCAGTTTTGACGCCAGAAGCAGTAAATCAGCCAAAGGATTTTGCCGAGATTGCAAAGTCACGAAGTGTGCTAGAAGCTGTGGGGCGGCGTGATAGCATAAATGAGTCGTACAGTAGCTTGTTGGCGATGGTGACGGCCACAAATACGACCGGTACGAATATTATTACACTGAGCGCCACAACCAGTACCGGTGAAAAGAGTCGTCGTATTGTCGTTGCTGTTTCAGAAGAGCTGGGCAAACAAGTGGAGCGTCTTTATGGTAAGAATAATATAAAGGTTGTAGATGAAGCTTCTCAGGGATCGTCTGTCTCCGGTATCTCTGCCGGGAAAGCAGCACTCATGGGGGCGTTTGCGGGGGTTATTGTGGCTGCTGCGGCTGCCTTTATATTTTACGACCCCAAAAAGGTTGAAAAAGAGAATATGAAACAGAAAAAAGTTGCACGAAGTGAGAAGAGTTTGCTCGATGATGATGAGCTTGATCCCCGCTTCTTCGAGGATGAGGTGCCCAAGAAAGAGGAAGAACCTGTGATACGTAGAGTTGGATATAAATATGCAAAGACTGATAGTGAAGAAAAGAAGCGCTCTCAGCCTGCGTATCGCCGTACGAATCGTCTACAATAACCTTTAACTAGACTATTAATTGTGTTATAAACCTATGGTAATATTTCATCATACTGATAACTCTGTCACGACAAGATCGTGGTGGAGGTTATGGTATAGCACATAAGAGGAGGAGCTATGGCTCAAAAAGAAGAAGGACTTAAGATCCGTATTCGCCTCCAGGCGGCAATAAAAAGCAAAAGACTTGAAGCCAGCAGGAAATAAGCGGATAGGTCTTCGAATAGTCGATCTTCGCTGGCTAAAAAATCGAAATATTGTGGCGCCAGAAGAAGGCCTGCGAAAATTGCCAACGCCGATACTGGTACGAGTAGGGTGATAAAATTTTTGATAAAAGTAGAATGGTCGTTCCGCCAGAATATACATAGGTAGGTGATTGCCGATACAATAACGATTCGTAAAAATACAAACTACACCGACGTATAGTAATCGGGGTGAAAAAGTAGAAAAGTTTTGATGAGGATTACCGCGAGTATAAGGCCCGTAAGTAGGGCTCCCTACTTGCTAGTAGTGATTTTATTGAACTTAATTATACCCATTTGGATTGCCTTTCTGCCATCGCCATGAGTCAGCGCATGCCTGTTCAATGGTCCGCTCGGCGTACCAGCCAAGCTCGCGATTAGCCTTTGCCGGGCTGGCGTAGCAACTGGCGACATCGCCTGGCCGTCGGTCGGTGATAACATAGGGAATTTCCCTGTCCGCAGCTTTACTGAAGGCGTTGATGAGTTCAAGAACGGAGGTCCCTTTGCCGGTGCATAGATTATAGGCATTTGCGCCCTGTGACGTGTGGTTAAGCGCAGCAACGTGCCCCTTTGCGAGATCGACAACGTGGATATAGTCACGGACGCCCGTTCCGTCGACCGTGTCGTAGTCGTTGCCAAATACCTTTACTTCCTTGAGTTTTCCGACCGCCACTTGTGCAGCATAGGGCAAAAGGTTATTTGGCGTATCACTTGGGTCTTCACCAATTGTTCCGCTTGGATCTGCGCCGACTGGGTTGAAGTAGCGTAGTAACGTACACTCGAATGACTCATCGGCTACACAGGTGTCTTTAAGAATTTGCTCGATCATATATTTTGTCTGCCCGTACGGGTTGGTGATGCCAATTCCAACGCGGCTCGTTTCCTTTAGGGGCAGTTCCTCGGGGGTACCATACACAGTGGCACTGGAGCTGAAGAGGAATTTTTTAACGCCGTGGCGATTCATGGCATCAAGTAGAGACAGGGTTGAGTCGATATTATTTTGGTAATACTGAAGAGGTTCTGCGACAGACTCGCCGACGGATTTCAGCCCTGCGAAGTGAATGACGGCATTAAATGCATGGGACGAAAATAGATCTTCTAGTTTTGCCCGATTTTGGACGGCGAACTGATGAAATTCGATGGGCTTGCCTGTAATTTTCTCGACACGTCGCAGAGCTTCTTGGTTGCTGTTGGATAAGTTGTCGACAGTGGTAACGACGTGACCAGCATTTTGTAATTCAATAATCGTATGCGATCCAATATAGCCAGCCCCACCAGTAACAAGAATATTCATATGAGATATTATAGCATCATCTTGTCACTTAATTGTTTTCGCACTTTGCTATGATAAAAATATGCATTTTAAAATAAAATACAGGACCAAAGCAATAGTGAGGTGGTCTATCGTTTTGATATGGATGATACTCATTTTTCTGTTATCGAATGAATCTGCCGATGGGTCACAAGGACGCAGCGACACATTGGTGGCGATACTCCAGGCAATCGGTCTGGATGGTTCATCAGAATTGTTATCAACAATTGTCCGCAAGTCAGCACATGCAATGGCCTATGCGGTGCTGGGCGCGCTGATCATGTGGGCGTTGGCAGCACATCGGAGAATAACCTGGCGAGTAGCTGTCATCGGTATTACTATCGCGTGTATCTATGCGGTTTCTGATGAGATTCATCAAACGTTCATTCCTGGTCGTAGCGGCGAGGTGCGGGATGTATTGATTGATACGGTAGGTGCGGCGATTGGTGTGGGGCTAGTATTTTGGGGTGTGACTCGGCGCCAGAGCCGATTTACAACAGCGTCAAAATCTGATACAATCACTCAGTAATATTAATGATTCCGAGAACTCGGCCAGCTGTGACAAGATACAATGCGAGCAGAGGTTACGGAATAGTACATAAAAGGAGTCAGAAATGGCAAAAGAAGAAGGACTAAAGATCCGTATTCGTCTTAAGGCATATGATCACAAGGTCATCGACCAGTCAGCAAAGCAAATTATCGACACGGCTATTCGTACCGGTGCTGTTGTCGCGGGTCCTGTGCCACTACCAACTCGTAAGAGCACATATACTGTCGTGAAGAGCCCGCACGTCTATAAGACAGGGGGTGAAGCATTTGAGATGCGTATTCACAAGCGTTTGATTGATATCACGGGTGCAACGCCGAAGACGATCGACAGCCTGCAGAACCTCAGCCTTCCAGCTGGCGTGGATGCAGAAATCCGAATGTAATTGTATTGCGGTATATTAAAATACCTCCCAGTGCGGGAGGTATTTTAAATTAGCAAATAATCTTTAGTAAAGGCCTTCTGAGATCTCGTTTAATGTCTGGAGGATATCAAGCTGTGCCTTGAGCACGAGGAGCCCCATGGCGAGTATCGCGAGCGCAAGGATAAGCCAGTAAACAGTTTGCCTGGTGATGCGTGAAGAGATAAACTTCTCGGTTTCTCGGCTGAGGCGGAATGATTGGACCGGTGCAGCCTTCTTAGACTTTGCGGCAGGCCGTGACACGGGCTTCTTAGTAGTTACGGACTTTGATTTTGATGCTGTCGATTTTGTCGTTGCTTTTTTAGTTGTCTTTGCAGCTTCCTTTTTTGCCACCATGACGTATGCTCCCTTTGGTGAATAATAGTATATTCGTCAGTATACTAAATATGCTTAGTTTTGGGTAGAGCCCTTGAATGCTTCTTTGGCTTCAGTGACGACACCTGAAACCTCAGAAGTGATAGTGTCCTTTATGCTGTCAGCATTGCCTTTGATTTCGCCGACGATCTTTGACTGCTCAGCAACGCTCTCGACAGCCTGACTCTTAACGCTCTCAAACTCTTGACTTACGGGGGTTATTTGTGCTAGGATAGCTGGGTAACTTATTACGTAATAACAACTTGTTTCCGCGTGAATGAGCAGGTCCAGCAGGGGTAGAACCCGACGGATACCACTCGTCACCGGAGATTTTAAATGGGAGTTTGAAGGCAATGAAAGCACTTCTCGGTACCAAAATTGGTATGACCCAAATCATCAGCGAAGATGGGCGCACCGTTCCGGTGACCTTGATTCAAGCTGGCCCTGTGACTGTGACTCAGGTAAAGACTGTCGAAACCGACGGTTACAACGCAGTGCAGGTAGCATATGGTGAGGGTAAGAACCTGAGCAAGGCCGTGGCTGGTCATACAAAAACAGCCAAAGTATCTCCGAAGTTTATTCGGGAATTTCGTGTCGATGACCTCGCCGACCTTAAGGTTGGTGATCAAATCGACGTAAGTGCGTTTGCACTGGGCGATGTCGTTGATGCGACAGGCACCAGCAAAGGTAAGGGTTTTGCCGGTACGGTAAAGCGACACAACTTTAACACCAGCGCAAAGTCACACGGTGGTAACGGCGTGGTACGCCGCGTCGGATCAATTGGTTCGATGTACCCACAAAAGGTCTTTAAGGGCAAGAAGATGCCAGGCCGCATGGGCCATGACCGCGTGACAGTAAAGAACCTTGAGGTTGCGTATGTTGATACGGTCAACAACCTGATTGGTCTTAAGGGCGCCGTACCTGGTCCTCGTAAGGGCTTGGTCGTGATCGGAGGAAAGGCATAATGGCTGAGACAACCAAGACAACCCTTCCGAAGGAAGTATTTAACGTAGAAGTAAAGAATCACGAGCTGCTAAAGCTTGCGTATGATTCTTTCCTCGCAAACAGCCGCCAGGCAAGCGCAACCACACTGCAACGTGGTGAGGTTCGTGGTGGTGGTAAAAAGCCATGGAAGCAAAAAGGTACTGGTCGTGCACGATTTGGCTCGACTCGTAACCCAATTTGGCGTGGTGGTGGTGTCGTCTTCGGCCCACGAGGCAACGAAAACTACACGAAGAAGCTGACTAAAACCAGCAAGCGCGTGGCAGTTCGCCAAGCTCTCTCACTAGCCAACGAAGCAAAGAACATCCTTGTCAAGGATGTCAAGACAACCGGTAAGACATCAGAAGTCGTCAAGTTCCTTGCTGATAACAAGCTTGATCGCAAGGTGCTGGTCGTTGTGAGCGAGAAGACGCCAGAGATCATCCGCGCAACTAACAATATTCAGCAAGTTCTTCTTGTGAGCGCCACGTACCTTAACGTGTATCACATCCTGAACGCTGATCACATTGTGATCGCGCCGAGCGCTATTCCAGTGATCACTGACTGGCTAATTGCAAAGGAGGAGGCGTAATATGTCACAACTATTAATCATCCCCCGCGCAACTGAAAAAGCCTACGCACAAAGCTTAGCGACGAATACCTATGTATTCAGCGTGCCTCTTGATGCAAACAAGCAACAGATTGTTGACGCAGTTGAGTCGCAGTTTGATGTCAAGGTAACAAATATTAAGACATTGGTACAAAGCGGTAAAGCAGTTCGCTACAGCCGCGGCAAGAACCGCTACCCAGGTACGACGACACGTAAAGATTCAAAGAAGGCGTACGTAACATTGGCCGAGGGTGACAGCATTCAGGTCTTCGATGTGCCAGCTGAAGAGGAGAAGAAGTAATGCCAGTAAAAGCATATAACCCAACTACTCCTGCTCGTCGTGGTATGACGACCGAAGATTACAGCCAGATTACTACTAAGAAGCCTCTCAAGAGCCTGACAAAGAGTAAAAAGCAAAATGCTGGTCGTAATAACACAGGTCGCATCACGGTTCGTCACCGTGGCGGTGGTGTCAAGCGACATTACCGTCTGATGAACCATAAATTGGCAGCAGGCCTGACCGTGACGGTTGAAGAGATCGAGTACGATCCAAACCGTTCGGCACGTATCGCCCGAGTCAAGGATCAGCACGGTCTGTACCACTACATCCTCGCTGACACCAGCATGACCAAGGGTAAGGTAATTACCAGTGGTCCTGATGCGCCGATCGAAACGTCTAACCGCATGCCACTTGCGAATATCCCTGTTGGTTCTCAGATCTATGCGATCGAGATCAATCCGGGCCGCGGCGCACAAATGGTTCGTTCAGCTGGTGCTAAGGCTCAGCTAATGGCAAAAGAAGGCGACTATGCACAGGTGCGCTTGCCATCTGGTGAAGTCCGCAAATTCCGCCTCGAAGCAACAGCTGCACTTGGTGTGGTAAGCAACATCCAGCATCAGAACGTCAAGATTGGTTCAGCTGGTCGCAACCGACGCAAGGGTATTCGCCCGACTGTTCGTGGTGTTGTTATGAACGCCGCGGATCACCCGCACGGTGGTGGTGACGGCGGTCGTCACGGTAGTGGTAAACCGCCACGTACGCCATGGGGTCAATTGACACTCGGCTATCGTACACGTCGCCGTAAAGACACCGGCAAGCTAATTGTAAAGAGTCGCCATGATGCGAAGAGGAAGAGGTAATCTATGAGTCGATCACTCAAAAAAGGCCCATTCATCGACGCTAAGCTCGCTAAGAAAGTGGCGGCGCTTGGTCTCGAAGACCGCACAATCATCAAGACCTGGGCCCGTGCTAGCACGATCACCCCAGAGATGGTAGGCCGAACGATCGCTGTTCACAACGGTCGTGTGCACGTACCAGTGTTGATTTCGGAAAACATGGTTGGACATAAGCTCGGTGAGTTTAGCCCAACCCGTAAGTTCCGCAAGCACGGAGGTAAGAAGTAATGGCAGCTACTCCACAGAAAGTTCGCGCATACATTAAAGGTGTAGATCTTGCTCCACGTAAGGTAAGTATCGTTGCAAGCCTCGTACGCAATCGTACCGTTGCTGATGCACTTGTCATTCTCGAGCACGTTCCACGCCGTAGCGCGCAACCTATCAAGAAAGCTATCGAAAGCGCAAAGGCGAACGCCACTAACAATCACGGCCTTGATGGCAAGACACTGGTGATCTCAACCATGTCAGTGACAGTCGGCAACCGCCTAAAGCGTTTCAAGCCGCACATGCGCGGTATGGCACTGCCATTCCAGAAGAAGACGTCAAACATCTTAGTGGAAGTGACAGGTACCGAGAAACCTAAGAAAAAGCCAGCAGCAAAACCAGCTGAGAAGGCTGAAAAGAAGGAGAGCAAATAAATGGGCCAGAAAGTAAACCCAATTAGCTTCCGTCTGCAAGTTCACAAAAACTGGAATTCACGCTGGTTTGCTGGCAAGAAGGACTTTGCCACGTGGCTTGCCGAGGATATCAAGATCCGCGAGCTGATCGAAAAGCGATTCGAGGCTCGCCCAACTATCGGTCTTATCGAGATCGAGCGTTCTGCAAATCTTGTCACTGTTACCATTCATACGGCTAAGGCTGGTGTGGTGATTGGTCGTGGCGGAGCAGGCGTGACTGAACTGAAGGGTCAGATCGAAAAGATTGCAACACTTCCAGTTCGCATTAATATTGAAGAAATCAAGCGTCCAGAACTGAGCGCCAAGCTGGTTGCCGAAAACATCGCTCGCCAGCTCGAGCGCCGTGGCAACTTCCGCCGCGCTATGAAGATGGCAGCACAAAATACCATGAATGCTGGTGCCAAGGGTATCCGTATTCAGGTCGCCGGCCGTCTCAACAACGCCGAGATGGCTCGCCGCGAAAAGCTTATTGAAGGTTCTGTGCCGCTTCATACACTTCGCGCTGATATTGATTTTCACGCTGCACGCGCAAACGCACCTGGTGTCGGTATCATCGGTGTAAAAGTATGGATCTATAAGGGTGAAAGGAGCTAATCGATATGTTGTTACCAAAGAAAACTAAGTATCGAAAGGTTCGTAAAGGCAAGAACGACGGCGTGGCAACGCGCGGTAATTACATTGCCTTTGGAGATTTCGCTCTGCAATCACAAGAAAACAACGACATTACCTCACGCCAGATCGAGTCAGCTCGTCAAGCAATGACTCGCTATATCAAGCGTGGTGGTAAGATTTGGATCCGCATCTTTCCTCAGACTCCTCGAACCCGCAAGCCACTTGGTCTCAAGATGGGCGGCGGCAAGGGTCAGCCAGAGTTCTTTGCTGCAAAAGTAAAGGCTGGGACTGTCTTGTTTGAGATGAAGGGTGTACCAGAGGAAGTAGCGCGCGAGGCGATGCGTCTTGCGGCTCACAAGCTGCCGGTAAAGACAAAGTTCATTGTTAGAGAGGATGCATAATTATGGCTGATAAGACTGTAAAGAAAGCTGCCCCAGCACCAACTCTTGATGAACTCCGTGCCACGCTTGCTGAAAAGCAAACTGACCTTTTGGAAGCAAAACGTTCAAACGCAGCGGGTGAGTTGGTGAACCCACGGGTTATCACCAAGACTCGTAAAGAAATCGCCCGTATTTCGACTGCAATTCGCGCAGCCGAGCTGGCACAAGAAAAGGAGAGTAAATAATATGGCCAAGACATTGACCGGTATCGTGACTTCTTCGAAGCGCGATAAAACCATCACCGTCACTGTTACTAGTCGTGAGACTCACCCTATTTATGGCAAACAGTATACTGTGAACCGTAAGTACCAGGCTCATGATGCGAACAACGAGGCAGGTGAAGGCGACAAAGTGGTGATTACTGAAACACGTCCTATCTCAAAGACGAAGAGCTTCACGCTAACTTCGGTTGTTGAGAAGGCGCGTGGTTCAGTTGAGCTAAAGCAAGACGAGGTAGAGGTGTAATATGTTACAGCAAGAATCTCGCATGAAAGTAACCGACAACAGCGGCGCAAAAGAAGCCCTGATCATCCGAGTACTCGGTGGTACAGGACGTCGTTATGCGCGTGTTGGCGACATTGTTGTCGTTTCGGTGAAGCAAGCGTCCCCAACAGGAAACGTAAAGAAGAAGTCAGTTCAGAAGGCGGTGGTTGTCCGTACGCGTGATCAGATCAAGCGAAAAGACGGCAGCACGATTGCCTTCGATGACAACGCTTGCGTTATCATCAATGATGACAAGACACCAAAGGCAACCCGTGTGTTCGGTCCAGTTCCCCGCGAACTGCGCGACCTTGGGTATGCCAAGATTATCAGCCTAGCTCCGGAGGTACTCTAATATGCCACGTATTCGCAAAGATGATTTGGTAAAGATTATTGCCGGTGCCAAGAAGGGCACGACCGGTAAGGTTGTAAAAGTTAACGCCAAGGAGGGTACAGTACTTGTCGAGGGTGTTGGTGTTGGTCACCGACACGTCAAGCCGAGCCAGCTCAACCCACGTGGCGGTAAAAAAGACATCCACGTCGCGATTGACATTAGCAAGGTTGCCCTTGTGGTTGACGAGAAGACTGGCCAGACAAGCCGTGTTGGTCTTGTACCAAACGCAGACGGTGTTAAAACGCGCGTAGCCCGCGCATTAAAGAATAAGGAGATCAAGTAATATGGCAAAAGCTGTCAATACTGCTCCTCGCTTGAAAGCCTTGTACGGTGATACGTATGCCAAGGAACTGCAAGCCGAACTAGGGCTTGAGAATATCAATCAAGTACCAAAACTCGAGAAAATTGTAGTAAGCGTAGGAACAGGTAAGAGCAAAGAAGACAAGCGTCATCTTGAAGTTGTGAAGAACACGCTTATCAAGATCACTGGTCAGGCGCCAGTCGAAAAGCTTGCAAAGAAATCAATCGCTGGATTTAAGATTCGCGCAGGCATGGGTGCCCCAGTTGGTGTTATGGTAACACTGCGTGGTGCTCGTATGTACGAGTTCTTGGATCGCCTGGTAAATGTGAGTCTTCCACGTGTCCGTGACTTTCACGGTGTCGGTGTGAAGTTTGACAAGGGCGGTAATTACAACCTTGGTATTACTGATCAGTCAATCTTCCCAGAGCTAACATTTGAGGAAACTCAGGTGGTTCATGGGCTACAAGTCACGATCGCAGTTAAGAACGGGTCAGAGGCGAACTCTCGCGCATTGCTAGAGAAGTTTGGTGTTCCGTTTGAAAAGAAGGGAGGCCGATAATATGGCGAAGAAATCTATGATCGCACGCGACGAAAAGCGTAAGAAAATGATCCAGAAATATGCAGCCAAGCGTGCTGAGCTAAAAGAGCTTGGTGATCAGGACGGCCTGCAGAAGCTTCCGCGCAACTCGTCACCAACCCGCTGGAAGAACCGCGATGTGCTATCCGGTCGTCCACGTGGCTACATGCGCAAGTTCGGTCTTAACCGCATTAACTTCCGTGAAAAAGCATCAAAAGGTGAAATCCCTGGCGTTACAAAGAGTAGTTGGTAAGAAGGAAAGGAAAGATATATGTCACTACAATCAACTGACCCAATCGCCGACCTTCTGACCCGTATTCGTAACGCGGCAGCGGTTGGCAAACACGAAGTTCGTGTCCCAAGTAGCAAGCTGAAGAAGGTTGTTGCAGAACAACTAAAGAAAAACAACTATCTTGCAGATGTCAAGGTAGAGGCAGGTTCTCCGCGTGATACGTTGGTCGTCACGATCAACAAACCAGGCGAGAACAGTGCTATCAATGAGATCACTCGCGTGTCAAAGCCTGGCCGCCGTGTCTACGTTGGTGCAAACGACATCCCACGCGTGAAGAGCGGGCGCGGTCTCGTGCTTATCTCGACATCGAAGGGTGTGATTACTGGCCAAGAGGCTGTGAAGGCTCGTCTTGGTGGTGAAGTGCTGCTAAAGGTGTACTAGAGCTACGGCACTATACGCATAAATAAAATGCCTCTCCAGAAATGGGGAGGCATTTTTGCATGAAGATGGTTTACTACGGTGCACTCCGGGCGCACCTGATCGATAGAGGCCCTGACCTCGTCGATTGTGGCGTCCGGAGTGCGCTGTCGCCTCGGGTACGTCTGCCTGAGTTCACCCCGCCGCTCCCGGACAGGACTATCTGTTCCGAGGGTGCCCTACCCCAGAAAGGGGATTTTTTAATTTAGGATCTGTGTCATGACGAGGGTATTACGCGTTGCGGTACTCAGGTTCGCATCCTTTAGTTCGTCAATACTGAACCAGCGGGGCTGGTGCCAGTCGTCCTCGGTAGATAACTGGATGTCGGCAGCATCCTGATTGATATCAATGCGGTAATCATAGAAATTCATTTTTACGAACACACGCTCGCCAGTATCGCGGAGCGTTTTTTCATGTTCCCCCGAAGACTGATTAAACGCGGTAACAACCGCCTGGTCGATATCAATGCCTGTTTCCTCTTGCATCTCACGACGGAGGGCGGCCTCTCTTGTCTCGCCGTCATCAACACCACCGCCTGGCACAACGTAGGAACCTTCGTAAACGCCGCCCTCGCGATTTTTACCGAGTAGCAGCTTGCCGTCTTTTGAGAAGATAAAACCGCCCACAATATCCCTATGAATAGTTCTCATAGAACTATCATACCACCTCAAGCAACTTGCCGAGCGAGAGCTCGAACTTGCGTCGTAAACTGTGAGATAACTAATTACGGTTGAAATATCTCTTGGGCGTAGTTATCTGTCGTTAGTTTCTCGGCGCATACCGAAAGATTATCGATAATTCGATAATCTTTGGTGGGTGGACAGTCTTGATTCTTGAGAGCATAAAAAATGTAGGCTCCTGGTTGAGAATTTGGCGCTTGGGCAGGGTCAAAAATTACGGCATATACGATGCCCCTGATATAGCCATTTGTGCCAGCACGCTGCATAGGTAGTAGGCCGGGCGATGGGGTGGCCTCCTGAGCAAGAAGCATACTCGTTGGCTGTTCCGATCCTACGGTTGGAACTGTCTTTAGCTCTGATGTCCAGTCTGGGGAAGGATTGATGACGATAATGTTACGCTCGCATTGTCCAACACCAATTTGCTCACTGGGTATTGCTTCAAATTCGCTAGCAGACACTCCGAGACACGTCCAATCTTCTGGCAAGCTTCCTGAGCTTACCTGGTATAAGCGTATTGTCTTTGTCCATTGGTTTACGAGTGCAATGGTTTTTGTGTTGTATGCTCGTTGCTGGATACCGTTGTAGCTGACAATCGTAATCGCAGCCAAGATTCCAATGACTATGATAACAACAAGGAGCTCCACGATAGTAAAGCCATGCGTACTTCTATTAGCTATTCTAATATGCATATGCTTTTAGTCTACAACATAACCTTAAAATTGAAAACAATACTTGTGCTATAATAGACCTGTCAAATAATAAAGGAGGTGCATTGTGACTTGGTTGGGATGGATCGTAATCGGAGGTCTCGCCGGCCTGATTGCCAAGGCAATCATGAAAGAGGAGGGCGGATTGATAAAGAATATTATTGTTGGTATCCTCGGCGCGCTCCTCGGTGGGTGGCTGTTTGAAACGTTTGGGGCAGACGGCTTTGGTGATGCCAGCTGGGTATGGAGCTTGCTTGTCGCTGTCGTTGGCGCCGTCATCTTAATCTGGATCATCCGTTTGGTAACGGGTAAAAAAGACTAGGCTGGATTACGCCTATCAAAAATACGGCCGTGATTGTATCGCGGCCGTATTTTATTTATAGCGTCGAGAGGAATTCTCTCAAGGCAGCGTATGGCTTGATAGTGGCGTATGTTGCCCGGTCTTCATCTGGGTGAAGTTCAGCCCGAGTCCGGCCATTATATCCATCAGGACAAAATATCTTGTCCCAGCCAAAGCCACCATCGCCGCGTGGTGAATCGGCAATCTCGCCATCGAGGCCGCCACGAAACAACTCAAGGCGCGTACCATCGTAGTACCCGTAGACGCAAGCGGCACTGGCCCTTCGGTTTTTGAGCGTATCTAGTGTACGGCATAGCTTTTCCAGTCCGTCAGGCGCATCTACAAAGAACTTAATAAATGGTCCAGGCAGGCCATTCAGCGCGTCAAATCCCAGGGCCACATCCTCGACCAGCACGGGTTTTCCGATGAGGTCATACGCCTGACGTACCTTATGTTCGACAATTTCTTCCAGGCTGGTTGACTGGATTTCGTCGAGATCAACCTTTTGGTGTTCCAGGTGAACGCCAAGATGCTGGGCCAGGTACGTAGCCTTGTCGGCATTACCGGTTATAAAAACAGGCTTCATACGACTTCCTTGATTTCCGGATATTTGTCAGGCGTGTTTCGACAGTAGGCGACCCATTTATCGTCCTCGGTTGGCATCGTGACCGTCTCGATATATTTGCCTTGCAAGAACCCACCTTTTCGCGCGGCTTTTTTGGCCATGACGGTAGTCATATCTTCTTTTCTGATACCACTGACGGTGCAAAGATCATCAATAATCTGTTGCACGTCCGCCAGCTCCTCGATCAATTCATCGGGGTTTAGTGCACCGTCGACTTCGTCAGCTTCTTCATGAAGCTTAGTCACAAGCGCATCCACTAGCTCCTTACCTTTCAGCGTGCGCCCTGTGAACGTGTGGCCAGATTCAATGTGAAAACTTGGTATGTTATCACGTACTAATTTTGCGTAGCGAAATGTTGGCATAGGTATCTCCTTTTCCTTAGTGTAGCATGACGTAAAGTGCTCATTTGCGGCTTCCTATCTGAATGTATATAATACACAAGTCCTGTTGGTTGAGAGAGAGGTGGAGACGAAATGTCCCTGCTGATAGGTTGGTTAGTTCGAGGGGCGGTACGCAGCATCATCCGCTCGATGACGGTCAAGCCTGCCCCGTACGAGGCGTATGCCGCTGTGACGCCCGGCGTTCTGGAGGTGAAGCTTAGCACTGGTGGCGAACAGTCACTGGCATTTGAGCAGATGTTCAGGCTGGACAAGGAGCGTGTGTGGGCGAATGACGACGGAGACATGTTCGCCGCCCTAGAGGCCGGATGGCCCCAGCGGGTGGACGGACGCCCGATCCATGATTGGGGCGACGGCATGACGCTGTGCGACATGACGACAGTCCTGCGGGAACAGCCCTACGCAATCGGTCTGTTGCAGTATGGACAGATCAAGCGCTGGTGGCAGCTACAGTACGATCCGAACGTACGCTGCCTGCACGCTGATGTCGGCGCCTGCCAGGAATACTGCACGGTGATGGTCATGAACCTTCATCGTTCGGCCAGTGGTCGAAGGCGCAAGCGCCAGCGGAAGCCGCTGTCGTCAAGGTTTAGCCTCCCCGACCTCCTGCCGGGTCGCGGTGTCGCCATTGCGTGACAACGTGGCCTGCCGAGGGGCACAACTGAATAGGACGAGGACGCCCTCACAGGCGTCCTTTTCCATGCTTATGCTTGCGTATTGCACGTAACTACCAAATAATACACTGAAATGACATCTGTAAACCCCGAACAATTTGACGCATTTGATGACGCGCCGCGCAGTCTTGGCGATGTAATCCGAGAGTTTGATGCGAGTGACAGCCGATTGGTGATGGCCTATGATCGATACATCGAAAACTCGACAGATGCTCGGTATCGAGAGCTTAGCAAGGCACGCGACACCTTAATCACCGATCTCGAAACAGTATTAGTAAGTCTTGAAGGTGACGGTGGCACTGCTCCTGATGATGACCAGCGGGCAGCTGACATTGAAATTGCCAGTACACTACTGATTGACACGACAGAAAAGCACGGCGCACTGTTTGCCGAATATGATGATGACTTGGCGGTGGATCCGAAGACCTACCGGGATATGCGCGACCGATTGGTCGGTTGTCTTGAGATGGGAGGGCATGACGCGGGAGATGATGCCGATCATGAGGCGTTTGTGGCGCACGTACTCGCACACTTTAATGAGATATTGTCTGAGGACGACGATCTCGTTGCAAGGCTGGCAAATGCTGAATATGAATCACCTCACCGTCGGGTTAAACGAATTGCATCGCGCGTGCTGGCTGAGACAGCCCGGGTTGCCGTTGCGAGTGCGGTGACCTTGGCAATCGTTTATAAATTTAAAAAGTAGGCGAGGACGCTCCGAATAGCTTGAATAAAGCATCCATCTGTGGTACGATAATACGGATATATAAATTGCGAGTGAAATCACGGAGATTTTGCGCTGCGTCCCCTCAGGATGCTCAGCCCGAGGCGACCATGACTCACTTGCTATAACGAAAGGTAAGACATGAGTCGAATCGGAAAACTACCAATTGACGTACCTGCAGGTGTGACAATCACGGTCGGCAATGATGAAATTACCGTCAAGGGCGCTAAAGGCGAACTGACCGTACCTCATCTCAGCGACGTGACCGTTACCCTTGAAGGTACACAGGCTATTGTGACACGCAAGGATGACGAGCGCATTGCAAAGGCACAGCACGGCTTGCAGCGCGCATTACTGGCGAATGCTGTTGAAGGCGTGACAAAGGGCTTTGAGAAGAAGCTTGAAGTAAACGGTGTTGGTTTTCGTGTTGCCAGTAGCAATAACGAGCTAACAATGAGCCTCGGCTTTAGCCACGAGGTGAAGTACAAAGCACCAGAAGGTGTGAATGTCAGTAATGACAAGATGACGATTATCGTCAATGGTATCGACAAGCAAGCTGTTGGCCAGGTTGCTGCGGAGATCCGCTCACTAAAGAAACCTGAACCATATAAGGGCAAGGGTATTAAGTATGCTGACGAAGTACTGCTTCGCAAGGCAGGAAAGGCTGGTAAGTAATTATGAGTGATCTTGCAAAAAAGAATCTCAACGCGCGCTTGCGCAAGAACCGAGTTCGAGCGAAGGTAACTGGTACTGCCGAGCGACCACGCCTGACGGTTACCATCAGTAACAAGCATGTCAGTGCCCAGATTATCGATGATACCCGACAACATACACTTGTTGCTAGTACAACTGTTGGTGCCAAGCAAACTGGTACTGTTACCGAACTTGCCGCATTTGTCGGTAGTGACATCGCAAAGAAAGCTAAGAAGGCAAAGATTACGACCGTCGTATTTGACCGCAACGGACGCCAGTACGCTGGCCGCCTGAGCGCACTTGCTGACGCTGCTCGTAAGGAAGGATTGGAGTTTTAATCATGGCTGAACAAAACGCTACAGCTACCCAGAACCCTCGCGCTCCACGTGGCCCGCGCCGCGACAATCGTCGTGATCAGGCGCCCGCCGAGCCAAAGGAGTTTGAGGAAATCGTTATTAATATCGACCGTGTTGCCCGTGTGGTAAAGGGTGGACGTCGTTTCCGCTTTAAAGCACTGGTTGTGGTTGGTAACAAGAAGGACAAGGTCGGTGTTGGTGTTGCTAAGGGTGCCGACGTGCAGACAGCAGTCGCCAAGGCTACTGATGTTGCCAAGAAGCATCTTATTACGATTCCACTTCAAGGTGATACAATCCCGCATGATGCCGAGGTGAAGTTCACCGGTGCTCGCGTGCTTATCAAGCCTGCTGCGCCTGGTACTGGTATTATCGCCGGCGGTGTTGTTCGCCAAGTGATTGGTGTCACCGGTATCCGCAACATGTTGTCAAAGAGCCTTGGTTCAACCAACAAGGTGAACATTGCTTATGCAACCATCGAAGCGCTTCGTAGCCTTGTCCCGCGTGATCAGTGGCTCAACACTGAAAAGAAGGCTCCGAAGAAAGCCGCTGCAAAGAAGGAGGCTAAGTAATGAAGTACAACGAACTCCAAATCGCAGCTAACAAAGATCGCAAGCGTGTTGGTCGTGGTATTGCCGCTGGTGGCGGTAAGACGGCCGGCCGTGGTACCAAAGGACAAAATGCCCGTACTGGCAAGAAGCTTCGCGCGATGTTCCAGGGTGGTCAACGACCATTGGCACAGGCGATTCCAAAGAACCGCGGGTTCAAGTCACTCAAGACTCCTGCGCAGGTTGTCTACGCCGATCATCTCAATGCATTTAAGGGCAAGCTGGCTGACAACTTTACGTTGTTTGAGGCTGGTCTGATTGCAACGCCGTTCCACACGGTAAAAGTTATCGCTCGTGGTGAGCTGACTGAAAAGGTTGACTTGAAGGTGCAGGCAGCATCTGCTAGTGTCCAAGCAGCTATCAAGAAGGCTGGCGGAACATTTGAAAAGATCGCAACACCTATCAAGCAAAGCAGCAAAGAGGCTGAAAAGGCTGACAAAAAGTAAGCCACGTGGCTTCTCTGCAGTATAATACCCCGGACGAAAAGCCGGGGTATTTGCTTATATTACAAAAGTATGATATAATAAAGAGATAGAGCACATGTCAACCGGACGTATGCGATAGCTCTTCGTAGGAGGAGAGATGGCAGTAAAGCTGAAGACGCGCCAAGAGATGCTGATGACGCGAGTCAGTGATGACGGTGAGCGCATCGAGATCCGTCTGGGACTCAACTGGACCGAATACGGCATCAAGCCGTACTCGCTCGGCGCGCTGGAGAGTACTGGCTTGGGCGTACCTCGTCAGGTCAGTCTGCAGGGCAACATCCCGGTCGAGGTTCGCATCGGCGACCGGACCTTCCACGTGCTCTCCCCGGTCCCTGTGACCACCTAACCCCGCTTGTTCCTGGCGCGGTCGAGACACCCCCCGTCTCCCGCGTGGGGATGGCGGGGTGTTTTCGTATTTTAATCTGCCAAGATGTGCTATACTATACAAGAATTATCTACTACTGACAGACTGACATAGGGAAGGTTATGAACTGGAAAACAATATTCAAATCGTTTAAAAACAAAGACATGCAAAAGCGGCTTTTGATCGTTCTTGGCATTATTATCGTGTATCGTCTGCTGGCGCACATCCCTGTGCCGCTGGCGGAACCAACGCAACTCAAGGAAGTTATCAACAGTGTCATTAGTGCCACTGATTTTGGTGGATTCTTGAACCTCCTTTCTGGTGGTGCGTTGGCGAGCTTTTCTATCGTTTTGGTTGGTCTTAGCCCGTTTATTACCGCAAGTATCATCTCGCAGCTACTTACCAAGGCGATTCCAAAGCTTGAAGAACTTCATAAGGACGGCGAGTCAGGACGTCGCAAGATTAATCAGTGGACGCGTATCATCAGCCTGCCGCTTGCAATTATCCAGTCGATTGCTTTTATCTACATCCTGCGCGAGTCCGTTCTTGCCGGTAACACGACAGTACTTACTGATCCGACACTGTCAGAATGGACGGTTGCGGTAACGGCAATGACAGCCGGTTCGATTATCTTGATGTGGTTGGGTGAATTAATCACCGAACAGGGTGTGGGTAATGGTATCAGCCTCCTTATTTTCGCAGGTATTATTAGCCAGTTGCCGCAAACACTTTCGACGCTAGGCACCTCACTGGTTGATACCAGCCAGGGTGGTATGAGTATCTTCGGTTGGTTTACACTACCAGTCAACCCGCTGGCATTCTGGGTGACGCTGTTTATGGCGGCCGTGTCGTTAGCGGTGTTGTATATACTCGTCAAGATTAATGAGGCGCAACGTGTAGTGACGATTAACTACGCCAAGCGCGTGCAGGGTAACAGCAGTTATGGTGGTGTTAAAAGTATTTTGCCGATCAAGCTGATTGCTGCGGGTGTGATTCCGGTCATCTTTGCCGTATCGTTCTTGTCACTCCCTGCGTTTATCGGCCAGGTGATGCTTGCAACGGGCAATGAAGCACTGATTGTGCTCGCAAATAATTTGATTACCTGGTTCCAGGCGCCAAATCCGGGTGAGTTTACGGGTACGACTGCCGAGGCGTTTATCTATCCAGTTGTGTATTTCGCACTGGTAATCTTGTTTACCTATTTCTATACGGGTATTGTATTCAATAGCACTGAAATCTCAGAAAACCTACAAAAACAAGGTGGATTCATCGAGGGTGTTCGCCCCGGAAGCCAGACCGAGCAATATCTGTCGCGCACGGTCAATCGTCTTAACTTGTTTGGTGCGACCGTCCTTGGTCTTATCGCAGTGATGCCGTTCGCTGGAGAGTATTTGCTGTATAACTTCGCCGGTGTTCAGAACAGCAATCTTGCTATCGGTGGTACAGGGCTCCTGATTGTTGTGTCAGTTGGTATTGAGGCTTTGCGTCAGATAAACTCACGCGCGTTGATGGTAACGTACGACGACTACAAGTAAGGCGGACGATTAGGGCGGCGTTAGCAGTTCAACACGGCAGGCATAGTAGTGCCGCCCTATGGCAGTGGCTGGTTGGTGCCATCTTGGCGCTGTCGTTGATTGCCAGCTGCTGGTATACCTATCGGTGGTACATGTATGGTGACGACCTGCCTGTCGAGTTCCCGGCCTTTGTGATGGCAGATCCCAGTGTTGACGAGTCTGAGGTGACGGCCACATTGATTGATAGCCACACGGTACCACCCCTACAGCCACGCTATGTCTCAATCCCCACACTGGGGGTTAGCAAGACGCGAACGTGGTGATGGTGAGGTATTTCGTTACGCAGTCCGTGAGAACAAAAGCATGCACCTTGACGATGTTAATACCGAGGGAATGAAAATCATGCTGCAATCTGCTGGAGCGGGCAAAGAGGCGCTGAACTTGATTACTTGTGATGGAAAATGGGTGCCACGCCTGGGGCGGTTTGATCACCGTATTATGTTACGGGCGGTGTTGGTCGAGGAATAGCACTATTATTCTTGACGTACAGCATGTGGTTGGTACAATGGTGGTAATAAGTTTGTTTCACGGTTGTCATGGACGTGAAAATTACTCTGATATTTATCTTGTGCTGCAGTGATTTTTGCTGTATAATCAGCAGTTGATATCTATGGCTAGTCAAAAGGAAGTGATCAAATTGCAAGGTAAGGTAGTGGAAGCACTGCCTAATACGCAATTTAAGGTCGAACTGGAGAACGGTCATACGATTATTGCTCATATCAGCGGTAAGATGCGCAAGCATTATATCCGTTTGGTGCCGGGCGATAAGGTTGAAGTTGAGCTAACCCCTTACGATCTTACAAAGGGACGAATCAGCTTCCGCCTACGAGATTAATTTTAACGGAAAGGGTTTCTAGCAGCTCATGAAAGTTCGTGCGAGCGTAAAGAAAATCAGTCCTGATGACCAGTTGGTGCGTCGTAAAGGCCGCCTTCGTGTTATCAACAAGAAAAAACCTAAGAATAAGCAAAGGCAGGGTTAAGCATGGCTCGAATCTCTGGGGTAGTTATCCCAAATGAGAAGCAAGTTCAGATCGCTTTGACGTATATCTACGGCATCGGTCCAAAATTTGCCAGGGACATCCTTGCGGCGGCAAAAGTAGAGCCGACCACTCGGGTGAAGGATCTCACCGAGGCTGAAGAACAGCGACTTCGCGAGATAATCGATGCAGATTATACGACCGAAGGCGATCTCCAACGTCTCGTAACCAACAATATTAAGCGCCTCAAGGACGTCAACGCCTATCGCGGTCTGCGTCACAAGGCGGGTCTACCAGTAAACGGTCAGCGTACTCGTACGAATGCACGAACTCGCAAGGGTAAAGCTGTTGCTGTTGGTGGTACACAAAAGAAAGCGGCGTCTAAGACGTAGAAAGGGATTTGAGATATGGCAGATGCAAAGACAACTCGTAAAAAGCAGCGTCGATCAGTTCCTTCTGGTCAGGTGCACGTTCAAGCAACATTCAATAACACTATTATTACCTTCACGGACAAGAAGGGCAACGCGCTTGCTGCAAGTAGCGCTGGTGCTGTTGGTTTCCGTGGTAGTAAGAAGGGTACAGCATACGCATCACAGGTTGCAGCTGAAAAAGCAGCCGAAGCAGCAAAGAGCCTTTATGGTCTCTCGTCAGTCGATGTATATGTAAAGGGCGTCGGACTCGGCCGTGACGCGGCAATTCGCGCACTAAGTACCTTTGATATTGCTGTTGACAGTATTAAAGATGTAACAGGCGTACCACACGGTGGTGTTCGTCCTAAGAGACAGAGGAGGGGCTAGGATATGGCACGAGATACTTCTCCAATTGTGAAGCAAAGTCGCCGCGAAGGGTACGCGCTTCATCCAAAAGCACACAAAATCATGGCTCGTAAGAGTGGCATTCCTGGTCAGCACGCGCATGGTCGCGTTGGCAAGCCAAGCCTTTACCTCACGCAACTGCGTGAAAAGCAAAAGGTTCGCCGCGCATACGGTCTTCTTGAAAAGCAATTCGCACGCCTGATGAACGAAGCAAGCCGCGGACAGGGCTTGGCGGGTGAGAACCTGCTCCAGCTCCTTGAGCGCCGTCTTGATAACGTCGTATACCGATCAGGTCTTGCAACCAGCCGCCGTGCTGCACGCCAGCTCGTTGGTCATGGACACTTTGAACTGAACGGCCGTCGTGTTGACATTCCATCAATCCGCGTAAAGGCAGGTGATGTAATCACTGTTCGTCCAAAGAGTGTAAAGTCTGGTTACTTTACGAATATTGCCGATGTGATCGCAAATGCTAACGCTGGTCCACTTTCATGGTTGAAGGTTGACGAGAAGAAGTTGAAGATTGAGATTACTGGTTTGCCAAAGCGTGAAGAGGCTGAGGCTGATATTAACGAACAACTAATCGTTGAGTACTACTCACGCTAAGAAGGAGCATAGATATATGTCGAAAGTTATTCACAACCCTGCACTCGCGAGCGTCAACGACCAGAGTACCAACGTATCAGAGTTTGTTGTCGAGCCGTTGCAGGCTGGATATGGTAATACACTCGGTAACAGTCTTCGTCGCGTCCTGCTCTCGAGCATTCGTGGTGCTGCCATCGTATCATTCAAGATCGAGGGCGCAACGCACGAGTTCACGACAGTAAAGGGTGTTAAAGAAGATGTCGTTGATATCATGTTGAACCTTAAGAACGTTCGCTTGATTGCCCACACGGACGAGCCAGTTGAACTACGCCTCGAAAAGAAGGGCGCCGGTGTCGTTACTGCTGCTGACATTAAGACAACAGCTGACGTTGAAGTCGTTAACCCTGATCAGGTCATTGCAACAATCGATGATCCAAAGGGCTCAGTAACGATTGACCTCGTTGTTGAGGCAGGCCGCGGCTACCGCACGATCGAAGAGTCATCTGAGTCACGTCTTCACAGTGATCACATCGCGCTTGACGCTGTTTTCAGCCCTGTACTTCGTGTACGCTACAAGGTTGACGGTACGCGTGTCGGTCAAGAGACGAACCTTGACAAGCTTGTTCTTATCGTCGAAACTGACGGTTCTATCACTCCACGTGAGGCATTTGAGGAAGCTGCAGCTATCTTGGTGAACCAATATACTGCACTTGCTGGTAGCACCACTGTTGAGGCAGCACCTGCGCTTGGCCAAGACACTGAGGATGAGGTAAGCGAACTTAATACATCGATCGAAGAGTTAAACCTGACTGCCCGAACAGCAAATGCGTTGATTAACAACGACATTCGCACGGTTCATGACCTTGTCACGCTCAGTGAGCAAGATCTTCGTGAGCTAAAGGGTTTTGGCTCAAAGGCACTCGATGAAGTTAAAGATAAATTGGCGGAATTGGAACTTTAATCATGCATAGACACGGATACAAAGGGCGCAAGTTTGGTCGCGAACGCGATCAGCGCCGCGCGTTGCTAAAGGGACTCGCCTCGAGTCTTGTCGAGCATGGCAAGATCGAGACGACGCTTGAAAAAGCGAAAGAGACCTCGCGTTATATTGAAAAGGTAATTACAAAGGCAAAGAAGGGTGACCTCGCAAACCGACGCCGCGTTATCGCAGCGCTTAGTACGCTGGATGTGGCAAACAAGTTGGTTGATGAGATTGCTCCGCAGCTGACAGCTCGTAACAGCGGTCACGTTCGCGTCACTCGTACACGTATTCGCGTGGGCGACGGTGCGCAACTTGCCACAATCGAGTTTGTCGATGAGCTAACGGCTGCACCAAAAGAGGAGGCTAAGGCATAATTATGGCTAAGACCTATTCACAGAAACCATCTGAAATCACCCGCCGTTGGCTACTTGTTGATGCCTCAGAGGCACCGGTTGGTCGTATTGCAACGCAAATTGCAACCTACCTAACTGGCAAGTACAAGCCAACCTACACTCCGCACATTGATGCCGGCGACTATGTTGTGGTTATCAATGCCAAGGATGCAGTATTCACAGGTGACAAAGAGACCGATAAGAAGTATTACCGACACACTGGTTTCCCTGGTGGTATCAAGGATGCAAGTGTTGCCGAGGTTCGTGAGAAGTTCCCAGAACGAATCATCGAAGCTGCAGTTCGCGGTATGCTTCCAAAGAATAAGCTGCAGGCAGAGCGTATGGCACGACTTCGTGTTTTCGCTGGCGCCGAGCACGCTCACACTGCACAGACACCAGAGAAAGTAGAGGTAAAGTAGTATGGCTGAAGGTAAGTATTTTTACGGCCTCGGACGACGCAAGAGCGCGACGGCTACTGCACGTCTTTACAAGGGTAAGGGTAATATCACTATCAACGGTAAGACTGCAAAGGAATACCTTGACGGGAACACAACCTACCTTGCAGAGATTACTGATCCGCTCGCAGCGGTTCAGAAGCAGAAGGACTTTGATGTTACTATCCTTGTAAAAGGCGGTGGCACATCAGGTCAGGTTGACGCAATCAAGCTCGCAATTGCCAAGGCAATTACGGTTGACGCGCCAGACCTACGCCCAACACTGAAGAAAGCTGACTTGCTTTCTCGCGACCCACGCGAAAAAGAACGCAAGAAATACGGTCTTCGTTCTGCTCGTAAGCGCGAACAATTCTCGAAGCGTTAATGACGAACGAGAAAACAACAAAATACCCCGCTACTCGCGGGGTATTTTGTATGATGGTATGATGATATAAGTATGACGATTCGCGACGCCACCCCTGATGATTTACAGCTCGACCCCGTCCGGCGGTCAAAGTTCAGTTTTCAAGATATGGCGGGTATTGTCACGGGGCAAGATAACGATGAATCCCTCGTTGGTACCGAGGCCCTGTTAGATGCAGGCTTTTTGGTTGCACCGTTCTGGGAAACGCCAGGTGATACGGAGGGCGTATGTTATGCGTCATATGTTGCCGAGCACCCAGGATTTGAATTATCAGTACGGGAGGGGGTATTCAGCCGCCTAAAAGATGCAAGCCGACAATTACCTCGTAATTGGCAAATTGTACTGAAGGCGGGATTTCGTCCATATGAAGTCCAAATAGCAGTATTGGATGCTTTTATACATGCAAGCCATATGCGTCATCCTGACTGGAGTGATGCACGGCACCTTATGCAGGCACGAACATTTGTGGCTGATCCCAGGATTGTCTGTCCCCCGCATGTCACGGGCGGTGCTGTTGATATAGACGTGAAGGACAAAAGGACAGGAGAATATATCGATATGGGATGTCCGCCAAACACTGACAGCGAGATATCGTACCTGCATAGTGATCTGGTAACGCCCGAGCAACACCAGAACAGGATGATGTTACTACGGGCAATGCTCGCAGCCGGTTTTGCGCCAAACCCTCACGAATGGTGGCATTATCAGTACGGCGAGACGTACTGGGCGGCGTTTTATGGACACCAGACGACACTTTATGACCTGATTAAGGTATAATTATAGGTAGTATGAGTAAACCAACTATTCTGACAGGCATCCGCGCCAACAATGACCTTCATATTGGCAATTATTTTGGTGCGATGTTGCCGCTAATTGACATGGCGCGTCATCACTCGGATGAGTATACCGTTAATCTGTTTATTCCTGACCTCCACAGCTTTACAACCCCGATTGACCATAGCCAGCTGCATGACAGCATCATGAACAACGCGCGCGTCTATACGGCCGCTGGACTGCCACTGGATAATGATAATATTTTACTGTATCGGCAGAGCTATGTCCCAGCACATAGCGAGCTAACTATCTTGCTGAACAATTTTACTGGATTTGGCGAAATGAGCCGCATGACACAGTTTAAGGACAAGTCGGCCAAGCTAGGTGACAGCCAGATTAGCGTCGGGTTATTTGACTATCCCGTACTGATGGCGGCAGATATTCTGCTCTATAATGCAGCGTATGTGCCCGTCGGAGACGATCAGACACAACACCTTGAGATTACGCGTGATATCGCCGAACGCATGAATGGTAAGTTCGGCGAGCTATTTACAGTACCCGAGTCAGTTGCCAAGCAGCATGAGTTCTTTGGTAAAGAGCAAGGTTTGCGCATCAAAGATCTCATAGATCCGACTAAGAAGATGAGTAAAAGTGACGAAAGTGGCCGTGGAGTAATATTCCTCAACGATGACCCGGCTGTTGCTCACAAGAAAATTATGAGCGCCACTACAGACGACCAGGCCAGGGTGGCATACTTACCGGCAGCGCAGCCAGGCATCAGTAACTTGATTCAGTTATTGGCGCTACTACGCGGTGATATGGTGCAGAATGTCGCTGATGAGTTTAGTAATGAGACGCGCTATGGTGATTTCAAGAAAATCGTGGCTGACGAGATGGCAGCATTTTTGACTGATTTTCAGACGCGTTTGGCAGGGGTAGACGACGCGGCCATCCTGGCGAAACTCGAAAACAGCGAACATGCGGCACGAGAGGTGGCTAATGCAACATTGCTTCGTGTCCAACGCGCAGTAGGTCTGCGAGGTTAAGTGTGAAAGTAACTTCGAGTGATGCGCTGGCAATCCTCCGCCGCTTTGACATAGCGGGGGACGAGCACGTACCGCGCCACATTGAACAATTGGCGTTTTATCACCCCATCCCGACCAGTACGATGGTATCGTTTCGGTTCATGAAGCGAAAATATTATATTCTATTTGATGACACTGCCGAGGATAATACCCAGGTGATTATCGACCAGGTACGAACAGTCAAGCAAGACGAAACGGGTGAGGTTGTGCAAAATCCTAATGACCATTTGATGACCTACGGACTGCCGTTTAAAGGGAAGGACACGTATCTATTCGTGGCGCTATCAGACAAGAAGCGTCTCGACATTGAGCTGGCCGAGCGCTACCCGGAAACTTCGCGTAGTACTTGGCAAAAGCATGTACGTGCCGGCCATGTAAAGGTAAACGGTGCTCTGCAGGAATCACCAAAGTTCGAAGTCACCGAGAACGACGTTATTGCTGTTGACGTACCACGTCAGACTGATTTCTCGGACCGCGAGCTGCCGATTATTTACATTGATGATAACGTGATTGTCGTCGACAAGCCTATTGGTGTTTTAACGCATAGTAAGGGCGCGTTGAACGATGAGTTTACAGTTGCGGAGTTCTTTAGGCGCTATACAACTGTAGGATTGGATACAAACCGTCCTGGCATCGTCCATCGATTAGACCGTGATACCAGCGGTGTCATGATTGGTGCGCGCAATGAGGAAGCAGCGACAGCGTTGCAAAAGCAATTTGCCGATCGCAAGACAAAAAAGGAATATGCAGCAGTTGTGACGGGGCACCCTAAACAAGATGAAGCCTTGATCGATTTGCCAATTGGGCGTAACCCCACTGCCCCGAGCACTTTCCGAGTTGATACCGGTGGCAAAGAGGCGCAGACAACATATAAAGTTGAGGTGTCAGGCCCCAGCTATTCGCTATTGCGGCTGCGACCGCGAACGGGGCGCACGCACCAGCTGCGCGTTCATATGCAATATCTTGGGACACCTATCGTAGGCGACAGGGTTTACGGTGGAGCTGCGGCCGATAGGCTGTATCTGCACGCTGCGTCATTGGAGGTGACCATCCCTGGTGGTGAGCGCAAGGTATTCGAGTCACCGGTACCGCGGTTATTTACCGAAAAGGCGCACGAATCATGACCAAGCGACCGCTGTTTCATCCGGCAACGGCGGCAGAGCTTGAAGCGTACGGACGACAGTTGCCGCACGGTATCCTTTTGTACGGCAAGGCGGGCGTAGGGCTAGAGACCGCAGCCCAACAATTAGCCCATTATGCACATGCATCAACCATTCGCATTCTGCCTGAATATAATGAGAAGGTGGACACCGAGAAAGGCCGTATTACGATCGGGGTCGTGCGACGCCTGTACGAACTCGTTCGCACCAAAAGTGATCGGCCGCGATGTATTATCATTACAGCGGCAGATACAATAACGACAGAGGCCCAGCATGCTTTTCTGAAACTCTTGGAAGAGCCAACTGGCAACACGACATTTATCTTGCTTTGTCATGATCCGCAGCGATTGCTGCCAACGGTACTTTCAAGAGTGCAACAACTACAGATTCGACGCATTGACCGGCATCAGTCCGAGGCGCTACTTGATTCATTGACCATCAAGGATGCGGCAACCCGTTCCCAAATTCTTTTCATTGCTGAGGGGCTACCTGGACGTATGACGGCGTTGGCGTCTTCGCCTGAACTACTAGAGAAGGAAGCGGCCAAACTTCGTCAAGCACGGGCCATGGTGCAAGGCTCGGCATACGAGCGACTGGCCATTATTCAAGGACTAAAGGACGACAGGGGGGCCGCACTTGAAGTCGTCTCATACATGATTGTGTTGCTACGGCGAGAAGTCTCAAGCAAAAGAACGGCAACTGCCGAGACCGTACGCCTACTCGAACAGCTTGAGGCAGCGCAGGTACGTCTTGAGGCAAACGGAAACGTACGGCTGACGCTTGCTGCGGCAATGCTATAAATATGATACAATAAGGAACGAAATGATAGCATTACTATTAATTGCGCTACTCGGTGCATGGGTGCTCTACCAAAAGCAGACGATTGCCGAAGTGGCAACCGACCTCCCGTCTAAGATATCTGAAAAGCTCGACCAACTATGGTCTATTGCTCAGGAATCGCTGCAAGATAACAGGTTCCTGCGTGCTGAGAAGGCCTTGCTGACGATTTTACGCGTTGATGAACGTAACGCCAGCGCCTATAACCGCCTAGGGATACTGTACGTTAAGCAGCAGCAGTACAAAGATGCGATTGAATGTTTTGAGATTGCCCAGAGCCTCGAGCCAAGTGCGTCAAGCCTTCACAATGTCGGTTTGATTTATTTCGAGACAGGTGACTTCGAGAAAGCGGCACTGGCCTTCGAACAAGCACTCGAAATCGACAGCGAACTTGCCTCACGTCATATTGCCTATGCCAAAGTCCAGGAAAAGCTCGGTAATAAAAAGAAGATGATTGATGCCCTAGAGCGTGCGGTTGAACTTGATCCAATCCCTCAAACATTAAATATCTTGGCAGATGCCTACGAGCGAACTGACCAGGCAGATCTCGCGTTAGAACTGCGCAAAAAAGCTGCCAAATTGATTATTCCTGAGGGGCAAGTAAAGCGTATTAGGCAACCCCGTCGCGTAGTCATGTAGCTAGGCCTCCATTTTATCGACGTAAATAAAAAATCCCCCATAAGGTGGATTTTTTATTTGGTGCCGGAGGTAAGACTCGAACTTACGAAGGTTTACACCGGGAGATTTACAGTCTCCTGTCATTGCCACTAGACGACTCCGGCATGGCCTAGATACGATAACGAATGGTTCATTAACGTATCATGGAGCCGCTTCACGGATTCGAACCGTGGACCTACTGTTTACAAAACAGTTGCTCTAACCAACTGAGCTAAAGCGGCATAATGTGGTATGAAAGGTGCGTACAGTCGTTAAGGTACTCGTATATGATACATGGTGAACTAACAGATTGCAACCCCTGTCTCATGTGTAGTACTATGGAGACATAAGATAAGGAGAGGTATGGCTGAATTAATTTCAAAAGCAAAGAATAGGCGACGCATGATAATTATTGGCGCAGTGTTGCTGTTTCTATTTATTACACTACTTACCAGTGTCAAGATGGTGGGGACGGGTCAGGTCGGAGTTGTAACAATGTATGGTAAAGTGACGGGTCGCGAGCTCGACGAGGGGCTTTCTCTTGTTGCGCCATGGGGCGTTGAGCGTGTTGCAATCTATGACATCAAAGTACAGAAAGAATCAGTACGAAGTACTGCTGCTAGCAAAGACCTTCAGGATGTAACGAGTGAAATTGTGCTCAATTACAATCTCGAGCGCGGAAGCGTTAGCGATATACATCAGAAAATTGGTGTTCAGTACGTCGACCGGATCGTGACGCCAGCTATCAATGAAATTTTCAAGGCCGCATCAGCTGAATATACTGCTTCGCAGTTGATTACCGAACGTAGCGAGCTTAAAACAAAGGCACAAGTTGCGCTGACCGAGCGTCTCGCACGATACGGAATCAAAGTGTCAGAGCTAAGCATTGTCGATTTCCAGTTTAGCGACAATTTCAGTAAGGCAATCGAAGAAAAGCAGGTTGCCCAGCAGAATGCAGAGCGGGCCAAGTTTAACCTTGAGGCGGCAAAGACTGATGCAGAGGCGCAGCGCGCACAAAGCGAAACGCTGACCAGTGAATATTTGCAAAAGCAGGCTATTGAGAAGTGGGACGGTAAGCTGCCTACCTACATGGGCGGTGGCGCGGTGTTTAACATTCCATTGCAATAAGGGGATAGAGGCATAAAAAAGACCTCCCAGATGGGGAGGTCTTTTGGTTGGTGCAGTTGCAGACTAGCTCTTGCGTGCCTTGACTTCGTTACGGCCAAGATTCTTCTTAGTCTCCGTAAACGTCACGTGCTTGCGTAGCTTTGGGTCATACTTCTTTAACGTTAGCTTGTCTGGGGTGTTCTGCGTATTTTTGGTAGTGTAGTAGACACGAGCGCCAGAATCGTCGCTCACCAAACCTACTAACTTACGCTTTGTATTCTTCTTTGCCATATCTTCTCACTTAACAGTTGTTATTTACAATCTAAACTATTTTATCAGATCTGATGGAAAAATACCAGAGGTTTGAGGTGACAATTATCATTTTCACCAAAAGCCAGTGCAAGGGGCCAAGAGAGAAATACCCGATTTGCATCCAGATCGGCGCATGAAGGCAGTCACATAGTGGCAGTCCGACGTACTGGCTGGTGCCGATGTTGTGGATCCCCAGCAGATGGTAGCCAACCGTCTCAGCGATAATAACAGCGACGGCATATGCACCAACGACAACGATGAACTGCACCAGCGGATGTTTTGCGCCGACATGCTTTACGATGCTCTCGACAATAAAATAGCCAGCAACAAGTGCGAGCGTCCAAGCAACAGCAGGGAAGACACTGACGCCGAACATACTAGCAAAAGGTAGGTTGTAGTCGTACATATGCTTTGTGACATATGTCCAGGTAACGGCAACGACAAGTGACAGAATGGCAACGAGAAGATAGCGGTAAGGATGTGCGGTAAGCATATGTATTATATTGTACTACGAAATGGCGGCTAATCTTTGATAGTTGCTAGCCATGCATCAACTTGCTCTGGAGTTGGCACATCGGGTTGGAGGCGGGCGATAAAGCTGCCATATCGATCAACTGCCGCCGCCCACTGTCCCATCTTTTGGGGTGCGCCCTCAAGGGCGGCAGATTTCATCCAGCGACGTATCTGTATCCTCAACGGTATCATGCAGCCATCCCGCGGCTTGTACTGATTCAGAGTAACCTAGTCGCGTCGCGAGGTCGGTAACCTTACTGAGATGCCACGCGTAGGGAAGATCTTGTCCATACTATTGTATTCGCAAGCCTACTGTGTAATCCAAAAAATCTCCCTTGTATGAGGGAGATTTCTCGGTATCAATAAAGGTAGTTTTCTATGGAGCCACGATCGGGATTTGAACCCGAGACCCCTTCCTTACCATGGAAGTGCTCTACCAACTGAGCTATCGCGGCATGTCATTTACACCTGATAATTGTACCAAAAAGAGGTAACTGATGCAAAAAGCAGCTACTTTTTGTTCTGGCGCGGGCGGTGAGATGAAGAGGGAATAACGAAGGTATTAATCAGGGCCCACACGATACCGTTACCTATAAACACGAGAACCGTAATAATAGCGATAAAGAGAAGACTCTGCCCAAGGCTATAGTTAATCAGGCTGACGAGTCCGGCGACAATCAATGAGATGATAGCAAGGACAGCATAGCCATGCTGCAGCTTGGTGCGGTCACTATAGGTTGTATTCCAGTTGGCAAGGAATGCGCGAATTGATTTCATACTTATATTATAACAAATATAGTATAAAATGTCAACTAATCGTCTGTCTGGTCGGCTTCGGTAATCATATCGAGCAGGGTTGCAATGTATTCGGCATGGCTCCACGTGAGAGGTGACGGGGAAATTGTCTCATCAGTAAGAGGGCTGATCTGCTCGGACAGCACGCCGCTTGGCAGCATGAGATCCTTTGCCCAATCAAGGATACGCAGGGTGGCCTCTGGATTACCTGTCTCTAACTCGTACTGAGCAAGCCAGAGTGAGGTGATGAACCACCAGTTACCCGTCACTGAATCAGAGACCCGGTGATAGTAATCGTTCTCGTACCGTGGTAGTCCAGGGCGTTCGATATTAAAATTAAAGGTGTTCTTGGCGGTCGTCACGGCACTTTTAACGTGCTCACCATCGACCGAAAAGAGGCCGAACATGAATGCACCAAAGATACTTGACATATCGATGGTACCGTTACGCTCGAGGATTTCGCCATTATGCGGAAGAACCCCCTTGTAGAATGCTTGCCGTGATTCGTTAAAGAGATGTTTGTGCGCAGCCGCCTGAATATCTTCGGCAGCGGCGCGCCATTTCACGGCATTCTCGTTGTCGTCAGATTCTGTGGCAAGTTCGGACGCGGCAATCAAGGCGCCGTAAGTCGCGCCAACCGAAAAGGTAGTCGTGAGGTACACCTCTTCCCAGAGGTCGTAACTTGGCTTAGGCAGGCCAGTACCACGGTCAATATAGTCCGTCAGGAAGTTGGCCATTGGAACAATCATTGATGAGTAAAAGTCCCTCAGAAGGCGTGCATCTTTTTGTTTGTGGTAAAACTGCGCAAATGAGAAGAGAGTTAATGCTGTTTCATCTTCTTGGATAGGAGGCCCAACGATACCGTTACTATGGACATAGGGATGCCAGCTGCTTCCGAGTGCGCCATCGGCGCGATATTTGTGCATGAGATAACCCTCAGGGGTGAGCACGCGCTTACAGAAATCAAAGTACCGGCGCGGCTCGTCAACGTATCCAAGTCGGATGAGTGGCCAGATAACGAGTGACCCGTCGCGTGGCCAGCAGTATCCGTACGCATCGCGGGAATAGTTCAACATCGTCGTGTCGGTGCTGGCGATAATGGCACCTCGTTTGTCAATTTGAGATTTGACGAGCATCATGCTGCGAATGAAACTTGAGCGGTGGTGTGCCGGCAACCTGTCAACGATACTGTAGGCTGGCTCAAGCCACTTGTGCCACCAGTTGGCCGTTTCATCAAGGCGATGCTGAACACCTTGCTGTTGCAACTCTTTATGGACATACAATGCCTCACGGGTTGAGGTGCCGGCGGCGATCCAGTAATGAACGCGATCAGAGCTGTGGGCATCAAGGTTTACGGTAAAGCGAATGACAGAGTCAACGCGCCCATGCTCGATATTACCGAATGACAGTTCACCGTCCTCTGCGTCACGGAAGGTCCCTTCGCGACCTTCGATACCGAATAAGCCGACAGTATGCTGGTCGAACGGTGCTCCGTGGTACTCGCCTGATATAACGAAGGCACGGCGCCCGCGGTAGTGCAGCAATGCATCGCTACTTGGCAGATACTGTGCTGTGTCGGTGTTACTGCGGCTATCACCGATTGCGAATGCTTGGTGCATAAAGAGTCGAACCTCACGTGCAGTACCCTGAATATTGATGATATGAATGTTGCGAATCAGGGCGCTCATCGCTGAATCGACAAAGTCGTTGAATTCGAGGACGAGCCCTATTTTCTCATTTTTTGCGATGGTATGACCAACGAGGGCACTGTGCGGGTAGCGTGAAGTAATCTCCCAGTCGCCGTTGTCGAGCCATGACAACGTCCCGTCAACCCATACGCCCACCTTGTGGCGAAGTGATTGGCCAGCCGAGTGATTTTCGAGGCCAACATAGGGGAAATAGAAATCATGGACAAGGCCCCACTTGTTAAGGCCGACATGAAGTTCTCCGTTTGATAATACGATTGGTCTAGCCACCTAAGCCTCCTGTCTGATGGTGCACATGAAGCCTCCATCTGAGGTCACGAATAGCATTAAGGTAATAAAGAAATGCAACATACGGTGAATCATACGGACTAAAATAGGCATGGACGTCACCGTCGTTAAAGCCCTTGGTGCACATATAGTAGAAATGATCTGAAGTTTGTAAGTGTCGCCAGTCGTCGATGAGCTGTTGGTCGTCAGTCCGCAGGATATCTTGCTCGAGATTGTAAAGATAACGCAATGATTCGCGTTGTAGCTTGTTGCCCGTCCAGGCAGAGAGGTCACGGCCGCTGTCGGCCCAGGTGACGGTATGTGGCATACTAATGCTGCCCGTCGGTTGATGAGCTGCAATAGCCTCACTGGTTGTATAGAACGTGTTGCCCGGTTCGCGGATCCACGCGCCGACAAACTGCTCGAAAAAGTCAAAGATACCGGTATCTTCCCACTGGTGTTCACCGAAGGTCTCAAAATCCATAAAAAGATTGAGCACTTGCTGGTCGCCATCAAGCGTTGTCTGGGTCCAATCGTGAAACTTCTGCGGCGTGAGCGGCCACTCGGCCCATGCTTTGTTGCTAAAACGGAAGGCGATATCATCACTAAGGCGATAATTCTTCAGTAGTAGCGACAGAGAGGACGTATCATGCGGACGGTAGACGTAGTTAGGGCTCCGCCATTCAAGTACTGGGTCCCAGCCTTCTGCGAGAATACCGACATAGCCTTTTTGCTCTGCCCATGCGGCAAGTTCGTCATTGTAGGCAAGTTCGGTATTGCGGAACACGCGCGGTAGGACGCCGAATGTCTCAAACACCAGTGACTGGTGAAGTTCTACTTGCCGTTCAAATTCATCCTGACTGTAAAAGAACGACAGACTGTGATGGTACGTCTCGGCGAGTATCTCGACGCGGCCCGTATCAACCAGTGCCTTAAAACTATCGAGCAAATCCGGCGCCCACTGGCGGGCTTGCTCGATAAACACGCCAGAGATACCGAGTGAAACACGAAATTCTGGATATGTATTGAGGAGTTGGGTAAGAAGACGACTCATTGGACGGTATGACTTGTCAGCAACTTTCATGAAGATGCGCTGGTTATCCCAGTCAGCATCACCGTGTCCGGCAAAATAATCATGCCTTGTACCTGTGTCGAAAACGCTGTATGGGCGTACGCGATACGGCTGATGAATCTGTAGGTATAAGACGATACCGCGCTGGCTCATACGAGTGCTCCTCGTGAGTGCGTGGTCTGGTATATTTCTACGCAACGCTTGGCCACGTCATCCCATGATATCCGGGCGTATTCTTGCTTGGCATTTTGTTTCATTTCCTTCTTTAGGGCAGGAGAGGTGGCGATGGCGACAATTCGATCGGCTAGGGCGTCAACGTCCCAAAAATCATACCGATAGATATTGTCGAGTACTTCGGCGACGCCTGATTGGTTGGTGATAATGAGAGCATTATCATGATGTGCTGCCTCGAGCGCGGTCAAGCCAAAGGGCTCGCTGACGCTGCTCATCACGAAGATATCGCCAACACTATAGGCATCTCTCCACTGCTTGCCTCGGACAAAGCCGGTGAAGAATACTTTGTCAGCGATACCTAGCTCTGCGGCAAGGTGGATGAGCTCATCTCGTTGCTCGCCGTCACCAGCGAAGAGGAACGCAAGGCGGTCATAGCGTTCGACAGCACGCGCGGCGGCGTGCACAAGGTGGGTGAGTCCCTTTTGGACGGTAAAGCGAGTAACGGTCGAGACAATAGTGTACCCTTCAGACTTAAGGCTTTCGAGATAGGTGTAGGTACTGTCGTCGTAGTCGTACCCATCATCAAAACTAGAGGCGTCGATGGCGTTGTGAACGACTTCTATTTTATCGGCGGGGATATTGTATTTGTGCACAATGATGCTTTTGGTGATGTTACTGACGGCGATGATACGGTCGGCCATCATTAACCCCTGATATTCGATCTCATGAATCAACGGATTACCACTGTCAGATCCCGAACGGTCAAATTCGGTAGCGTGAACATGGACAATAAGCGGCAGATCGCAAACCTCTTTGGCGCGTATACCTGCTTCCATGGTGAGCCAGTCGTGTGCGTGAATCGCGTCATATTTCTCTGTTTCAAGAATATGTTCGACAAATTGCACATATTTTCTTTGGACACCTCGCATATCACGCAGATCTCCCGCGTCCGCCTCGGAAAGGCGTTTGTAGACAGTGCTGCCGTCATAGGCATTAAGCCCATAGCGCTCAAGAGGCGAGAGGCGAGAGGCAGACCTGACGTTCATGAAGTCAACAGTAGGGTGTTCTGCTTCGTAGGGTACAATAAAGTCGATTTCGGTGCCTTTGGCGGCGAGAGCCTTTGCCATGTAATAGCACGCAACGCCGAGTCCTCCACTATTATGCGGAGGTAACTCCCACCCTAGCATTAAAATCTTCATACCCTTTTAACGAATGACCCTGTAGAGTCAGCCGACTTCACCCTTTCCTCTTTCAAGCCGCAATATTACTTACGATTATATGCCTAAGCATTAGCTTTTACAAGCGTATTATGCCTCAATTTCAGGAATATCATGTGCGCGCCATGCAGCAACCGCAGCGTCTTTAGGCAATAGCTGCTTGTAGCCACGTAATTCCATCTTACGACGTATCAAATGCCCCGTGAGACCCGCGGCGTATATACCATGCCATTCGACATATGCCCAGTTTGATCCAACGGGGATTCCGCTGGGTGGTTGAGCTGGTTTGAACGCAAGAGTTGGCTGCTTGGCCTTGAGTCGTGCGAGATGTTTTGCAACAAAGGTTGCCTGGTCGAGGGCCGGCCATGCCATACCACTGTACCGTACGGTGTTATTGTCGCCGAGGACAAAGATATCACGGTTTGCCTCAAGATATTGGTTAACTTCAACGCGGCCATTTGGCGCGAGGTGGAACATGTCTGCATGTTCGGCAAAGAATGGGTTATTTGCGACGCCGGATGTCCAAATTGCCGTTTCGGTTGGGACTCTCTTGCCCTCGATAGTAATGTAATCTCGGCCCAATGCTTCGACTTTGTGATTGACGAGTACTTTGATGCCCATTTCCTTTAGCCGTTTACTAACCACCTTGCTTGCCGTCTTTGAAAGACGAGGAAGGATACGAGGCGCGGCTTCGACAATCGTTATTTTGACGTTTGGACGGTGGACTTGATGAACGGTACTAAGGTGTTCAAGGTATTCGTGTAAGGCACCTGCTAGCTCGATACCAGTTGCGCCGGCACCGATAATAACATAGTTCTTATCAAGGCGACGATTCTTGATGATTTCGCTTTTGATGTGGCCATTGAAATCTTTGACTTCATCGAGTGTCTTGATGCCAAACGCGTGCTTTGCCACGCCGCTAATGCCAAAGAATGTTGTGACTGATCCTATCGCAAGAATTAATTTGTCATATTCATATGACTTGTTATTGCCGACAATGATCTTGCGATCGATATCGAGCGATTTTATGCGGTCTTGAACAACAGTCACATTTTTATTGCCCGCAAACATTTCGTTCAGTGGAACGACGGATTCTGCCATGTTACGGCCTGTTGCTGTTGCATAGAGTGTTGCATGATGAAGAAAATGATCTTCATCAGAGATGAGTGTTACTTTTCCTAGACTTCGCTTACTGATTTCAAGTGCCGCTTTTACACCCGCAAAACCACCACCAACAATTACTGTGTGCATTAATTATATCCCCTTTATGGTTAATAATATCATCCTATCCGCGTGTTGCAAAATACCTCTGTTGTCGTTATACTACTCGAGGCCATGAATACAGTTATCGACGAAGCAACTGAAGACATTATCTATTTTTTCTCACAGCCGAATGCGTATCGTTCGGTACTGATTTTAATTGCTGCTATCCTGGTTGCATATATTGTCAGTCGGTTTTTGGCCCGTGGAATTATATTGCTTGCCCAGTGGGTGGCGCTGCGCAGCGATTCCGTCTCTGACGAGACCAAGGCAATCAAGCTACGCCAGGTTGAGACCTACCTCAGCATTACTGTCGCAATTGTACGTGCGGCAGTTGTTGCGGTCGTTGCGTATATCGTATGGCGTCTCATCAGCCCGCAGGCAAGTAGTGGTGCGGCAGCAATTGGTGCCAGCGCTTTCTTTATCGTGTTTGCTGGTCAAACGCTGGGTATGATTCTTCGTGATATTACAGCTGGTGTTATCATGATTACCGAGCAGTGGTTTCACGTCGGTGACTATATTAAAATCGAACCGTTCTTGGACGTTACGGGTGTCGTCGAGCGATTCACGCTGCGATCAACCAAGCTACGTAGTCTCAGCGGTGAAGTTGTATGGGTACATAACCAGCAAATCCAGGCAGTTCACGTCACACCGCGAGGTGTGCGTACATTGGCGATTGAGGTGTTTACTCGTGATGAAGAAAAGGCGAAAGTTGTCTTGCAGGAGATTCTTTCGACATTGCCGTCGAGCGCGTCCCTGCTCAGCAAAGCGCCAAAGATTACCAAGGTCGAGCAATGGGGTAGCGATATGTCGCGCCTGACGGTCGTGGCCCAGACAGTGCCTGGCCGCGAATGGTTGATTGAGAATTATCTTGCAGGGGCTATCAAAGAGGTAGACGAGGGCAAGCGTAAAAAGAGCGATCGTATTTTTGTATACGACCCAATTGTACGCAACGCCGATCCAGTTGCTGAGAAGAAGTTCAAGCGCGCAGTGCGTCTCTAAAAAGATAGTTAACCCTCGTCAATTGAGAGAAAATTTGCTACACTGTTACAGTACGAATTGAAGGGGCATAGTACAGCGGTTAGTATTCTGGTCTCCAAAACCAGCGACCTAGGTTCGATTCCTAGTGCCCCTGCCAAACAGGATAGATCTCATTTTTGAGGTCTTTTTTGTTTATTTCACCTCTGTTATTTTCGTTATTTTTGTCGGTTCGGTTAAGCATATTTTGCCCCTCCATAATTTCCTTAGTTTTGCGGCTTCTTTTGGCAACTGATTCAGCAAAGAAAGTGTATTTAACAGATACAGAATTGTCTTTTAAGGTCACAGATTCAAACAGTTCGGTTAAAATTGAGCGTTTTGCCTCGCTAGTGATATCCGAGTCCAAATACTCGTCTTTTGCGGTTTGAGTTAGCTTGATTAGGTCTATAGCTTCCTCGTGTCGCTGAGCGCTCGTAGAATCAGCTATAGACAGGTCATCCTTGACTGTCTGGATCTGCTCTAGGATGCTCTTGTGCTTGGCCTCATAGCGCTCCTTGGTTATGTCGCCAGCCAGCTTGTCGTCGTACAGCATCTCATCCATCCTAGACAGTCTCTCGAGCTTAATCTCAAGGGATTTGCGATATTCTTCCGCGGCATCATTTGAGTGTTTGTATTCATCCTCTAGCTGATTGACGAGCCATTCTACGATCTCCGGTGAAGGACAAATTAACTCGTCTAGTTTCTCGGTAAGGGTATCGTGCGCTAATTCTTCACGAAGGTATTTGTTATTTCTACATTCTTGCAGATCCCGCTGACAAGCTCCGTATAGGTGGCCTTTCT
>DAICXK010000019.1 GCA_027312225.1 Candidatus Saccharimonadota bacterium | reverse complement strand
ATACTCTTGGCTCACAACGATAGAGCAAGTTATAACGATAGTTAAGCACGAAATGACAGTAGACTAGACTCCCTGCGTTAATAAAATAATTAACAATACGCACAGAACAGCCGAATATGGCGACCAGATCCGCTCGATTTTACTCCGTGAAATCGCATTCATAATGATACCGATACCAAAATAGATTGCCGTAAACCATAGAAAAACCATCTCAAAAGAGCTTGTATATAGACTTATGCTACCTGTAAACGACAAAATGACCGAAATAATAAATAGCAGGAATACTGCGGAAATAGCACTTGAAATCCTCAGCTTTTGTGGCAATACTGCATCATGCTGACCACCCCATGCTGCCTTGCCGAATGGTGCTCCAAAAGCTAGTGATGTCTGAAATATAACAAGTCCAGACAAGAAGACTATCAGAAAAATAGCAATTAAACTCATTGTTCCAATTATAGCAAAATTAAAACATCATGACTTTCATGTGAGACTCATTATTCGGTGATGATCTTTCCGCCAATTGTTTGAACATCTGCCAGTCCGTGTAGGTCGATAACATTCGTGTAGCCAGCGTTTTTGAGAATAGTCGTGGCTTGACCAGAACGATTACCGCTGTGACAGTACACGTATATTTTTGTGTCTATTGCTACATCTGGCAGTTTACTGGCTTGCATATCTTGCAGGCTCCAATTGGTTGCTCCGGCGAAATGCCCGGCCTTGTATTCGTCAGCGTTACGGACATCGTATAATTTAGCTCCATTTATTACGTCTTGAGTGACGGTGGCAAATGTCGTACTTGGTGCAGCATCCTTCGTATTCGACTGACTGAACCATATCAACCCACCAAACATTGCCACGATAATCCCTACCCAAATTACTACTTTTTTCATGCACCCTCCTTATGACATTGTTTGCATATTCCAGATACTGTTAGGCTGCCCGATATCGAACAATCCCGTCCAATTGCATTCTCGATCGCCGGTCGCACGAGATCACCAAGCTGTGCGTCGCGCAGCATGCCGCAGACATCACACATAAAGTGGTCATGCGTCGCGAGATTGGCATCATACCGTAACACATTTGCGGCACCACTCGGTGCTAGCTGTAGCTCGCCGCGTTCGTATAATCTCGCGGTTATACGATGCACAGTGGTCGCGCTGATATCAGGGTAGGTAGCCTGCAAGTGCCCTAGTACCATCGCGTTGGTCGCATGCCCCTGCACCGTCATAAACTCGCGAACGGCGCTGATATATTTGGTGGTGCGGTCAAGCGGGGTTTGCATGTCTTAAGTGGCGCTTTCTAAGTATTCACGGATCTTGAGTGCCGCCCTGGCACCATCACCCACCGCGCTGGCGATTTGCATGGTTGCATGACTACGTACGTCACCGGCGACAAAGACACCAGCTACTGAGGTTTGGAGATTTTCATCTGACTTTACTAAGCCAACTTCATCGAGCTCGACACCGCTGCCTGTTAAAAACGCAGTATTTGGTAGCAACCCGATAAAGACAAATACACCGTCGGCTTCAATCATTCGTTCTCCACCTGTTTGCTTCTGCTTCACTCTCACGCCTACCACTTTTTCATGCTCGGCAACAATTTCTTCAACTGTCACGTTAGTATGCACGGTAATTGTGTCACTCATCGTTTCGAGTTTGCGCTGCAACACCTCGCTGGCTTTCAGTTCACTGCGTACTAGCAGGTCGATATGGGTCGCAAAGCGCGTCAAAAACATCGCTTCCTGCACGCCGCTATTGCCGCCGCCTACCACAATCAGTCGCTTGCCGGCGTAAAATGCCCCGTCGCAGGTCGCACAGTAATGCACCCCGCGCGCGTAGTATTCTTCCTCGCCCGGCACACCAAGTTTGCGGTAGTTGCTGCCGGTTGCGATCAGCGCGGTGCGTGATCGGACTTCGCTATCATCAACCGTCAAAATTATTGCTTCGCCATCTCGTTTAAGGCTTTTCACCTCACCGAATTCTATCTTGGTACCAAATCGCTCGGCCTGTCCGCGTAGTTCATCAGCCAAGCGCAGACCTTCAATACCCTTCATGTATCCCGGATAGTTATCGATCCAGTCAGTGGTGGCTGCGAGCCCTCCCACAAGACCTTTTTCATATAGGGTGGTGTCGATTTCTTCGCGCGTGGTATAGATAGCCGCCGTGAGCGCTGCTGGCCCCGCCCCGATAACGACGAGGTCGTGAATATCTTTTGTCTTATTCATACGTTTTAGTATAAAGCCTTTACTTGTTAATGTAAATGGTTTACATTAAATAGCATTGGTTTATGTAAATAAGGGGAACAAAATATGGATCGAATCATCATCGATGTCCGCGAAAAATTTGAATACAAAATAGGCCACGTCAAAGGCGCTATCAATTTGCCGCCCGCTAAACTCATGCAAGGCCTCCCCGACGAGCTCGCCGACCTACCTAAAGATACCGAAATTGTATTGTACTGCCTAAGCGGCGCTCGCTCTGGCGCCTCTATCCGCATCTTGCAGCAATATGGCTTTACAAATCTCGTGAACGGCATCAACAAAGACCATGTCAAGGCTAAATATATAGCTCCTTCTCTGAATAATCTATAAGATTGGTCAGGGAACCCGGTCTGGGTATTTACCTGTTAAGTCTGGCTCAGCTTACTGGTCATGGACTTTGCGGACACTATTCTTGATATCGAGCCATAATTGACTTTGGTCAAGGAACTCCTGAGTAAACAGCCCTATAGTCATAGGTACTATCAAACAAAAGGAGTAACTATGACAAGCAAAACCCTTCAACTACAAACCCTCACCTGCCCGAGCTGCATTCATATGAGGATATTAAAAACACTATCGAGCAGCTCGGCTACGAGGTGCTAAGTGAAAAATAAACTTCTGTCTAGCCTAGGCACTAGGCTCGCAGTTGCAGTCGGTCTGACTATATCTGGCTTGCTACTCAACTTCACCTATCCATCGCAATTTGTCAGCACATTTTTGCTTTTGCTGGCTACTATCATCACCGGTTTACCTATAGCACATAATGCTCTTAGCGCTTTGCGCTACAAAGTGATCGGTATCGACTTATTGGTAACAATCGCTGTGATTGGGGCGGTGTTTATTGGAGAGTACTGGGAGGCCGCCATCGTAGCTGTACTATTCACGCTAGGACACTACCTCGAAGCTCGATC
>DAICXK010000018.1 GCA_027312225.1 Candidatus Saccharimonadota bacterium | reverse complement strand
GGTGAACGTCTGACGAAAAAACTTTTTATCCTCAAAACGCGTGAATTGACTGTCATTCGTAACAAACCGCTCGCGCTCCATACCACCAGGAACCTCAATCGCCTTATATGCGATGAACCGATATTCAGGCAGCCCCTCATTCGCAATGGTGATGAATTGAGGTGTTGCAACGATTTCTTCTGTTGTTGCCCGCTCGAAGTCGTCAACGCCCAGCCCAAGATCAACAACAAATTGACGGTCGTATTCCCGAGCATTCGCGACCACGATCTTATAGTCAGTAAACCAGTCCTCGGGCCCCAACTTGGCCCATACCGAGGGACCCACCGCACCAATACGTGCGCTTTTATCATAGCGAATAGCGATGTCTGTCATATACTATTGATAGTATGGACCAACTGACCGACATAGTAAAGCAGACCTATCTTCGTCGTTTTGACGAGCTCGAGCTTGAATATCAATTCCATTTTGCCTCTCGCATGTACGCATGGACAGGTGATACCGACGCTCGGCGACGACTCGAGCAGCTCAAAGAACATATGGTGCCGATGACTCACGACGGTCGTGTCCAGGCCCTACATGCTATCGAACACGAGCTTGCCATCAAAGACTACGAACGTGACGTCAACAACTACGCACGACGAAAACCATTTTTTGCCGCATACCCCAAGTTACTTCTGGTGCATAATGCCTTGTTTCGTATTCGTCACTGGTGGTGCGTCTATGGTATTGATGAACGCGAGAGCCTGTTTACGCTTGTACCAAAAGAAGACATCGAGACCATGCTAGTGTCACTTATGGATGACGAAGACGCCCTGCGAGTACTCTCTACCTATGCGATTAACACCCTGTATCTCTACGAGACATTGTTTGAAACACCAATACACTTTCAGCCCGAACGTGCCATGGCAGTTGCCGCAGCCTATGATTGCACCACCAAAGCCGACATACAACTGTTGATTTATCTTTACACGCATTGCATTATTGGCGCGTCGCTGTTCTATTATCAACCAGTTACTCGTGATATTCAGACTTACCACGCCATGCTCCAAGAGATAGAGGAACTGATTGACGCACAGTATGACACAATCACGCTTGATAATAAGTTTGAGTTTTTGGTATGTGCGCGGCTCTGCGGCTACGCGTCCCATCTCGCGAGCAGAATCTATGATGAAGCGAGCATATCAATCAATGACCAAGGCTTTATCGTCGACACAGCAAACCGAGCGATTAACCCTGTCAAACAATCGTTCCTTATGTCAGAACATCGCAATGTGCTATTTATTATGAGTGTCTCAGAGCCCGCGTTTTCGACTGGCTTTATTCGATAGCTCTGCGTTAAAACAGGCTCTTCTTGCCAGCCTTTTTAAACTGTTCCAGTAACTCTTTTTGCTTTTTCGTTAGCTTAGTTGGAATATCAACGACAATGCTCACAATATGCGCGCCGCGTCGGTCACTACGCAGGTGTGGGACACCGTGACCTGACAGCTTGAAATCCGTACCAGATTGCGTGCCAGCGGGGACTTTCATCGTGACCGTACCATCGACGGTTTCGACGTCAATTTCGGTACCAAGAGCAGCATCGACCATGGCAACGTGCTCTTCGCTGAGGATAAGATCACCCTCACGCGTAAAGCGCTTGTGTGGCTTGACGCTAATATGAACATACATATCACCTTTCACGCCGCCGCCATCGGCCGCCTCACCGCGCTCGCGCAGACGAATTGTTGCGCCGTCATCAATACCCGCTGGGATCTTAATCGTCATTGTCGTCTTGCGACGCTCGGTACCAGACCCACGACAGACCGTACATACTTTCTCGGGTACTTTAGCCTTACCACGGCACGTTTCGCAGGTAACACTCTGCTGGATCGGGCCGAACATTGTGTTCATAACGCGTGTCTGCTGACCAGCGCCCTTACAGTCAGGGCAGGTCTTCAGATTTGAACCAGGCTCGACAGTCGTGCCCTTACAGTGGGTACACTCGTCTTCCATTTCGAGTTCTAGAGGGTATTCAAGGCCAAACACCGCCTCTTCAAACGTAAGACGCAGGCTGACCTCAACATCACGCCCGCGGCGCGGACCGTGTTGTTGCTGCCCAGCACCGCCAAAAAATTGGCCAAAAATATCGCCCAGCCCACCATCGCCAAAGTCAAAGTGAACATTTTGACCGCCAAAACCACCAAAACCCTCGAACGGGTTACCGCTGTAGCCAGCGCCTCCGCCACTGCTCGCACCACCAACACCTGCGTGTCCAAACTGGTCATAGCGCTGACGCTTTTGTTTGTCTTTAAGGACCTCGTAGGCTTCGTTGACTTCCTTGAATTTTGCCTCGTCTCCGCCCTCTTTGTCGGGATGGTATTTAACGGCAGCCTTGCGAAACGCCTTCTTCAGCTCGTCATCACTGGCGCCTTTATCAACACCTAATACTTCGTAATAATCTCGTTTACTCATCTGTTACTAGTATAGAAAATTAGCACTCAAAATGCAAGAGTGCTAACATGTCGCGTTCCCCGTATAAATACGCTACACTGTAAGTATGAGTAATTTGTCTTCACGGCTCTCGACCCCCTTTCGCCTTGCCCGCGTGGCGGTGCGACAGGTGCATGCACGCTATTTTGATGATCTGGATCGCTTTAACGGTAATGCAAGGGAGGTCTGTGAACAAGTCGTTGCCGGTACTTGGAACGGTACGTTTTTTACTACCAGCCTTGGCCACTACGACTATTTTTGGATGAGAGACTTTGGGACGGTCGCAGGCTCGTTAACGGCTATTGGCCAGCGTGATAAGGTGCATCAAACATTACGGTGGGCGCTCAAACAGTACCGCAAGGCAGACCATGTGACGATATGTATCGATCCAAATGGCCGCGCGTTTAACGCACCTGGCCGACAAAGTATCGATGCCTTACCCTGGTTGACCCATTCACTCGCTGTTAGCAAATACCCCCTCACGAAAACCGACAAAGCGTTCTTGAACCGACGCATCAAGGTGTACTGCAAAAAGTATCTTCAGGTCTACTCGGGCCATCTCAAAAAACGGCGGCTCTTCAATGAACTGCGTGATGCCGTTCACTACGACCGTAGTGCGTATGCCTTGGCCCTCACCGGACGACTGAGTATCGCCGCGCGTGAATTGGGTCTTGCCTTCCCGTATCCACCAAACCGTTATGCCGAAGAATTGGTGAGTCACTATTGGACGGGGCAGTATTTCCGCACTGATGCCGAGACTGATGATTTTAGTGCCGAATGCGCCTTGATGCCGTTCTTCCTTGGTGTCATCAACAATAAAGAAATGGCCAACGCAACATTTGATTACATCTTGGAATCAAAGCTTGAAACTCCTTACCCCCTCAAATACAGCAACGGAAAGCTCAAGTTCCGCTATCGGTTCATGATGGGGCCAATCGCCATGCCAAACTACACTGGCGACACGATTTGGACGTGGCATGCAACATTCTACCTGCACCTTCTCAAACAATATAAACGTCCTGAGTATAAGGTGGAATATGAAAAATTTGCCAGTCTTATTGAACGCCACGGTAACTACCCAGAGCTCGTCAATCCAGACGGGTCATGGT
>DAICXK010000017.1:5117-5397 GCA_027312225.1 Candidatus Saccharimonadota bacterium | reverse complement strand
TCATTGAATATGCAAGATATGTCCTAATGAATGGCACTGAAAGTGAAAAAACAGGACTAGCAGCTGGCATGGAAACGATCCTTCAAATCCGATATGGGGAACTTGAATTCCATGGTCAATAGAATTCCTTATTTTGGCTTAAAACATCGATAGGTCTAGGGAACGGGTCTGCCTTTTGCCTGCTTGATCCCTCGGGGCACGAAGGGCTGTGTTCGAACTAAATTACAGAGGTGTATATGAAAGAACCGCCCTTTCGGACGGTTCCAACATTTTGTACTTT
>DAICXK010000017.1:0-5107 GCA_027312225.1 Candidatus Saccharimonadota bacterium | reverse complement strand
CGAACCAGCGACTACGCACGGCTATGCTGTGCTGTGCTGTCGCTGATACGAACCGCTCCGAAACAAAAGAATACACCCTCGGCGAGGAGGGTGTATTCTTTTGGCTCCGGCGGCTGGATTCGAACCACGTGTTTCTATCGCCTAATTTTAGGCTCGCTTTACTTTAGCTTAGATTGTAATATCTTGAAAGCTTCCGCCTGATTAAAAATCGAACAGATCACCTAAGAATGATTCTTTGCGCTTTTTGCGTGGATAACCTTGACTGTTCCTGCCTTGATTACCGTGCTTGTCGTACTGCTGTGGAGGATAATTCGGCTCTTGATAGGCTTGTGGTGTAGGGGCTGGTGGAGTCTGGACGGACCCACGTTCAATGATTTTGTCCAGTTCACCTCGGTCCAGCCACACCCCCCGGCACTTCGGACAATAATCAATCTCGACACCTTGACGGTCGGTCATTACTAAATCTGTTTTATCTATTGGACATTGCATGTATTTTCTCCCTTACTTTTTAATTATAGCAACTTGGCTACCGCCAGCATTGAATAGGCGTAAGCCATTCAGGACTACTAGCACAGCCATTATAGCGTCAGCTGCCACGGCTACGCTGAGTCCGATAACTCCTGCGATACCGAGCACCAGGATAACACCTTTAACGATGAGTGAGCCGTACACATTCTGCCGTACCACCCTGAAGGTCTGCTGACCAACTCCCAGGAGATAGGGGATGGTGCCTATGGCGTCATTCATTAGTGTCACATCTGCTGTTTCAATTGCTACGTCAGAGCCTCCTCCGCCCATGGCGATGCCGACATCAGCTCGTGCGAGTGAGGGTGCGTCATTGACGCCATCACCAACCATAGCCACTCGCTGATAGCGAGCTTGTAACTTCTCGATAAGTTCTGATTTTTGCTCGGGCAAGAGCGCCCCGTAGGCTTCTTTAATGCCGACCTTTTGGGCAATGTAGTCTGCCGCCCGCTGATTATCACCGGTTAGCATTACAGGAGTGACCCTGAGCCTCTTTAGGGCATCAATGACACTCTTTGAATCGCTGCGCAGTTCGTCGGTGATGCCGATGATGCCAATGACTTTCTTGCCCTCACTAACCAGCACAGCGGTCATGCCCATGCCCTCAAGACGTTCAACTTCCGGTAACACATGATCGCAGGTTTCAGCGCTGGCACCAATATGTTGCAAGTTGCCTATTGCATGTTCTTTTGAATCGCACACCAAGCAGTTAGCATTGCCGCCACGGCCAGCGACGTTTTTGAATTTATCCATCTTGTGCGGCTTGATGCCCTTCTGTTTTGCATAATCCTCAATAGCCTTGGCTAGTGGATGCGACGAGAACTTTTCAATACCGGCGGCATCACCTATAACATCTTCTTCTGTGGCGCCGTGCAGAAGTACTACCTCCGCGACCACTGGCGTTCCGACGGTTAGGGTCTTGGTTTTATCGAAAGCAATCGCTCTGGTTTTGCTTAAAACTTCCAGGAAGCGGCCGCCTTTAATGAGTACGCCCCGCTTTGAAGCGCCTCCGATAGCTGCTGCTACCGCAACTGGCGCCGAGACGACCAGTGCGTCTGGACACGCTAATACCAATAAAATGAGTGCTCTAGTGAACCAATCACTAAATGGCTCGCCGAAAAATACGGGCGGTACAACGGCAACTAACACTGCCAACCCTATGGCAATAGGAATATAGTAACTAGCAAACTTATCCAGGAATTCCTGCATTTCCGGGCGTGACTTCTGCGCCTGTTCGATTAATGTAACGATTTTCTGCAAGGTACTATTGGCGGCTATTTTAGTAACTTTGACTTCCAAATAGCCACTTTGGTTTAAGGTACCCGCGTAAACTGCCTGCCCTTTGTACTTTTCTTTGGGTACACTTTCACCCGTAATAGTGGCTTCGTCAATCGAGGACTCTCCATCTACAACCATGCCGTCAAGTGGTACCATATCGCCAGGTCTGACTTTGAATATTTCGCCCTCTTTTACTTCTTCAACAGGAACCTCACGTCCATCTTTCATGCGAGCGATCTTTGGAGACTTCTCAAGTAAGGCGGCGACCGCTTTTTGCGAGCGAGCTTCGCCGAACTCCTCGAAGGCCTCGGCCAGCGCGAAAAAGAACATGACAGCTGCAGCCTCGGCGAACTGGCCAAGATATAATGCCCCAAGGGCAGCAATGGTGACCAGTAGGCTAATGGATATCTTCCGCTTTAAGATTTTTCGTATGGCTGAGATTGCAACTGGTATTCCACCTGCTGCCAATGAGACGAGATATAGTGCTTCGGCTCCGGGTAGTTTGAATAGGCTAAAAGCCAATCCTCCGATAAAACTGATAGCAGCCACCACAGTTAAAACTTTATTCATGCGTCCATGCTTGGGCTCTTGATGATCAGCACTCATCTAACTATTTCCACCTGTTAGGAATTGTAGTGGGTTAGCAATAACCTGCTTCCATAACGCAGTAACAAAATCGACAGCATAATTCCATAGCGTTGTGATGATATTGCTAATACTTTGCCCGATGTTAGTATCGGCTTGGCCAAGCAATGTGCTAACGATAGCTATGGCAATTGCACCTATAATGATCAGTATTATCACTAGCATAATACCAACGAATAGAGCGGCAACTGCTAGCTTCTTTTTATTTATACCCCTAAATCTGTCTAGCTTGTATCCGTGGCCCATTATTGTCCCTTTCTATATTTATTCATGTTCACCGCTCCTGATGTGATCTGCTTGGGTAAAAGCATGTTCGATCAGGTGTAATACATGTTCGTTTTCTGCCTTATAGAATATTTTTGTACCCTCGCGCCGCATGCTTACCATATGCGATATCCGTAGTTTGGCGAGATGCTGCGAAACAACAGATGGTTGCATACCCACTTCATCCGCAAGCTCTCCAACTGAATGTTCGCCGTGCAGTAATGACCACAGTATTTTAAGTCTTGTCGGGTCGCTTACCAGCTTGAATATATCGGTAGCAATTCCGATGTGCTCTTTCGACGGTTCTTTGCGTATATGCGCAGTCATGCATATATGATATCAGATTTAGTGTTTTCTAGCATCATGTTGTTATTTTATGAAGCTGTTTATGAAGCTTTAAGACAGGGACAGGTCTAGGGAACGGGTCAGCTTTTTGGCTGCTTGCTCCCTCAAGACGGGACGGGCTGGGCTAGAACCAAGTAACAGGGGTCAAATGAAAGAACCGCCCTTTCGGACGGTTCCAACATCTGCACCTTGTTGTCGGCACTTTGTCTTCTCGACTGAGCAAGGAGAGAAGTTATTGCAGGTCTAGGAACTAGGTTTGCGTTTTTCTCTGCTTGCTCTGGCTCCGGCAGCTGGGCTCGAACCAGCGACCTAATCGTTAACAGCGATCCGCTCTACCACTGAGCTATGCCGGAATAAAGTTGGAAGGTGCGTTTGCCGTATCAGCAAAACTAGGTGATATTATACACGGTTACCCCTCTCGAGTAAACACCTTGCTATGACGCCAGATCCCTACGGAAGTCCTCTACCTTCTTCGAACCAAGAATGGTGGCCGCTTCGATCAGGATGCTGATCTCCTTTTCGTTGCGCCCTGACGCCGACAATCGTCGTTGAATCTCCTCTTCAAGCTGTGTTACAGCCGATGAAGCCTTTGGTTCCGTGTTCGGTGCCACCTCATCCTGCAATGTCACCACCTCAATCGACCGTGCTGAATGGTCTTTTTTGCGCAGATAGCCCTTCTCAATAAGCCCATTAACATGTATCGCAACAGTCGAAACCGACTTATAGCCTAGTGCTCGCATGACTTCACGATAGCTTGGACCATATCCGTTTCCTTTGATAAACCCATCAATGAATAACAACAGCTCTCGTTGTTTTTTACTGGAACGATCAGCCATTCTTCACTCCCTTCTTCTTTATCATCGGTGTAGCTAGGGCAACCGCAGCCAACCCCCACCAGACAATCGATACCGTGTCATCAGCCCACACCGGCAAAAAGAGGCTCGCAACTGCGATACCAATACCGCTCGCCAGTACTGCTAACGCCAACCAGTCACGACGTCGCTGCCATAGTCTCTTCAATACCGCCACAAACAACGCTACAAACACACCTAATCCTACCCAGCCTACTTCATGTGCGACATATAGGTAATAATTCTCAATGATTAGCGGTTGATTCCCCATTAGAGACGGAGAGCCTGTACTCCCCACACCGGCGCCAAAAGGCTGGCGTATCATTCGGTCAGTACCGTCAATCAACGACTCCCAGTGCCCTTCGTTCGAGTTAACATCATTCCCCTCATTAGGGTCTTCATGCAAGATAACGACCGAGACGAATGGTGTATCGCGTGCAAGATACACTCCGCCAATCAATACTGTAGCTACCAGCGCCAAGGCTACCCACAAAGATCGATTAATAAATTTACCGTACAGTACAATTGCCGCGACCATCACCGCAACTACTGCTGCGATTTTGGCACTACGTGAATACGAAAACCACAAGGCAATCACCGCTGCTACCCCTACCGCTGCGACAACCCATGGCAAGAACTTCCGCATGGCTGCTAGCCGCTTCCAGGTCATTGCCAGTCCCGCTACCACTGCAGCTATCACTATCGCTCCGTAAATACCAAGAGGATTCGGCCCCCTCAGTGTGCCGTTAACTCGAATAAAGTCATAGTTTTGGTCAACCGTGAGGTACGGAGCAATCGTATCTTTGCTGTATCCTATGTATTTTAGAATGTCGTGCGGCAAGACTGTCACCTGCAATACCGTGAACAGTAATGATATGGCTGCGGCCACTATACCTCCCCAGATAAATAGTCGTCGCCACTCTGGGTATATCTTGAGAGCAACATACGCTACCATAAAGAAAACGACAAAACGAAGATTAATCATCAGGCCGGCTATTGTCGGCAAAACACCCTGCCACATGAACGGCAATAGTACGAGATGGAGTGCAACAAAGATGATCGACAGGCGAACCACCCAATCACGAGATAGTTCATTCCACATATGGCGGCGACCGGCTTGAATAAGGACCAGTACGACCGTCACCCCAATGAGAACCTCCTTCCATGACTTGATGATCAACTGATAATCTGGAGCGATT
>DAICXK010000016.1 GCA_027312225.1 Candidatus Saccharimonadota bacterium | reverse complement strand
GCCTGGACTGACGAGCGAAAGCGACGAGGTGTGGGATATCGAAGGGTACGTACGGTGGCTCCATGATGAGCTACAGGTTGCTGGGCAGCCGATCGTGCTGGGTCATTCAAATGGTGGTCGTATCTCGTTACATTATCTGAAGAAGTATCCAGGCAGTTTTGAAAAGCTCATTCTGCTGAACGCCGCCGGCATTAACGTCAATAATCAAAAGATTTCGTTGAAGCGTCGAGTGTTTCGGATTGCGGCAAAAATTCTCAAGCCGTTAAAATATATTCCGCTAGTGCGTAAAGTTGTCTACCGCATCATTGGTGGCAGCGATTATGACCAAGCCCCAGCGAATATGAAGAAGACGCTCCATAACATGCTGGAAAGCGACAAACATTTGACACTTGAGGATATCGAGACGCCAACTGCGGTGTTATGGGGTAAAAACGATTCGACTACACCGCTTGCCCTCGGGGTAAAAATGGCACATGATTTACCAAACGCCACAATCCGCGAATTTGACGGCTGGGCGCATGCCCCGTATATCACGCATCCGGTTGAGCTTGCCGAGGCGATCATGAAGGAGCTTGGGCCATGATTTTTCAAGCACTAGGTGCACGATACGGATTTGGCGCGGCCGTAAAACACGCATTTGCTCGCGGGACAGAAGCCGATAGCGAAAAGTTGCGCCAAGCGCTGGTCAAACGATATGGTGGCGAGGCGGTACTGTACCAGAAGGGCCGTGCAGCGCTGGCTGCAGCAGTCCGTTTGGCCACAAACGGCCAAGGAGGAAAGGTCGCAATCAGCGGACTGACATGCTATAGCGTGGTGCAAGCGGTTGAGGCGGCGGATTGTACGCCGGTATTCGTCGATATTCGAGAATCCGATTTACAGTTTGGTGCCAAAGAACTAGAGGCTGCAATCAAGAAACATGCCGACATAAAAGCAGTCGTCGTACAAAATATGCTTGGCATTCCAGCTGACATCGCAGCTATCCAGAAGCTTGCCGACAAAACAGGAATAGTCATCATCGAAGATTTGGCTCATTCAGCTGGGGCGCAGTATGCGGATGGCCGTGAAGTCGGCACGGTCGGTGACATTACGATGCTGTCATTTGGGCGCGACAAAGCGATTGATAGTGTGAACGGCGGGGCATTAGTGGTGAGAAATCATAAAAACCCTCTGGCGTTTCCTGTGATTATGCCTTCAAGCTCATGGCAATTCCGTGACCATATCTATCCGTTGATTGCATGGTTGACGCGCGTATTGTACCCTGTAAAACTTGGGCGTTATGTGATGGGTGCAAGTATCAAGGCTGGCCTTGTCGTGCGATCTGCCGATGGGGAAGTCGATGAAACACTGTGCCTACCGCATTGGCAGGCAAAACTGGCACACGAACAAGTGACGTCACTCACAACAGCTGCCGTCAGGCGTCGTCAAAAGGCCCAAGAATACCAGGCGCTTTTGAAGTACTTGCTACCAAATGGCATGGGGCAGGTAGGTGAAGCACCTGTGCGCGTACCGCTTGTCGTGGACAACCGAGACGAAGTTGTATCACATCTTGGGACGCGTGGCGTCCAAGTGAATGATATTTGGTACGACGTGCCCGTGTCGCCACAGCGGTTTTATGATAGAGTGCACTACCCTGTTGGTGAGTGCCCGAATGCTGTGCGAATTGCCGCCAAACTTGTCAATCTGCCAACGCATGGACGTATCAGCAATGCAGACATCGAGTACATCTCGAAATTGGTGCGAGAGGTGGCGAGAGTATGACGAACGTAACTGCGAAAGAGTGGCAGGATTTTGTGGCGACTCGACCAGAGGCGAACTTTTTGCAGAGTGGAGAGTGGGCCAGGGCGAACGAACTGATCGGGCATGAAATCGTGCGGGAGGTTATTCGTCGGGATGGTGAGATTGTTGCTGGCTGGCAGGGAATCATCAAAGACGCACGCCGTGGGCGTTATCTTGAGGTGCCGGGTGGACCACTGATGGACTGGAGCGACGAAGTGCTTGCCCTTGAGGTCGGTGCGCAGTTAAGGGTGGCGGGCAGGCAGCACAAGTGCGTCTTTGTGCGCATTCGTCCGCAGGTGATTGACGATGGCTCTGGCGACATGGACTGTTTGCTTGCATCGCTGCGTTTCCATGTGGCACCGTTCCACCTGCATGCCGAACACACCAACATTCTTAACCTGACCAAATCCGAGGAAGAACTGTTGGCTGGGATGCGCCGTCAAACCAGGTACGAGGTGCGGGCGGGCGAGAAAAAAGGCGTGTCGGTCAGTTGGCATTCAGACGAGGCGGCTGCCCGAGAATTCTTCGACGTGCAGGCTGATACAGCCAAGCGCCATGGGTTTATCCCGCCATCACGCGAGTTTTTGGCGGCGCAAGTGATGGCATTTGACGGCGATGCTCGTATTTACCGTGCAGAAAAAGACGGTGTGTTGCTTAATCTCGCGCTCGTACTCTTTTCGGGTGAGGAAGCTGACTACTTTGAGGCGGCCAGCACCCCCGAGAGTCGCCAGTACCCAGGTGCTTATGCGATCCAGTGGCAGGCAATTCGTGATGCCAAGGCGATGGGCAAAACGCGCTATAACTTTTGGGGGATTGCCTATTCAGACGATCCTAACCATCGGTATGCTGGGGTAACGACATTCAAGCGTGGTTTTGGTGGTGACGATGTGACCTATGTGCCAGCACATGACATTGTGCTGAAGCATACGTACCTGAAGACATGGCTGATTGAGACAATACGAAAAAAACGAAGGAAATTATAATGGCAGTAGATGTACGTGATGTAACAAATAAAAATGAATGGGACGCCTTTGTAACGGCGCACCGTGAGGCAAATTTTCTTCATTCATGGCAGTGGGGAGAGTTCCATATGTCGCGTGGAAAAACGGTGATTCGCCGCGGTGTCTATGTCGGCGAGAAGCTCGAGGGTGTGTATGAGGGTGTGGTTGAGACGGCACGCCGTGGAACACATCTGGCAATTGCCGGCGGCCCTATCGTTGATTGGGAGAATACTGATGTTGTGCAATTACTACGTGATGATATGAAGCAACGGGCACTCGCGAACCACTGCGCTTTTGTTCGTGTTCGTCCGCAGTTGGAGAAGTCAGACGAGTCATTGGCGCTGTTCGAGCGTCTCGGGTTTCGTCCGGCACCTTATTATCTCAGTGTTGAGCACGCAGGAATTCTTGATCTTCACAAAAGCGAAGAGGAATTATTAAAGGGTATGCGTCAGCGCCTCCGCCGGGCGTTGCGCAAGGCCGAAAAAAATAACATCACGGTCGAGACAAGTACGGACCCAGATGATATTGCCGAATTCTACCGTATTCAGTTGGAGACGGCACGCCGTCATGACTTTACGCATTTTAGCGAGGATTTTTTGAAAAAGCAATTTAAGGCATTTGCAGATGACAACTCAGCTGTTCTCTATACAGCCAAACACGAGGGTGAGATATTGGCGCAGAACTTCATGATTTTTTATGGCAACGAAGCGTCGTACCACTATGGTGTGAGCACCGAGCTTGGGACGAAGTTATCTGGTGCACCACTTCTTCATATGCAAGCCATGCGTGATGCTCGTGAGCGCGGCATTGGACGCTATAGCTTTTGGGGGATCGTGGACGAAGATGATACAAACCACCGGTTTTACGGGGTGAGTGTCTTTAAGCGTGGTTTTGGCGTTGATGAGCTGAAGTATGTGCCAGCGCATGACTTGGTTTTAATGCCAGCCAAATATCAGGTCAATTGGCTCATCGAGACGGTCAGGCGAAAAGTCCGCAAAGTCTAGAAATGGAAAACCCCTCAAGGTTTTCCGCGTCGACCGTATCTGGATGATACGGGAACGAAAAACCCGAGGGGTGTCAGTCGCCGCCTGAAAAGACGATCTCGGCGACTTCGATCGAATGGTCGTCAGGGGAGGGGAAGAGGATTTCGAGGTGCCGTCCTGCTGCGACGGTAGCGCAGTGGACGAGTTCCCATCCATTGGACAGCCTACTGGCGGGGCGAACCTCGCGAACAATGATGGTACCCGCATCTTCCTCCACTCCGTGCTCGATGAGCACCATGGCGAGTTCGAACTCGGTGTTGTTGGTTCGGGCGGCATGTATCTTGTCGCCGAGCTCTTTTGCAGAGTCTCGACTGAAGAATGACATGGCGTCCTCCTTTCTCTCGAGGAACCACTAACCTGTAAATAATAGCACATGCTTACATAAAAGTCAAGTAAGCATGTGTATATAACAGGGTACGATAGTGGTGGTTATCGCTCTGGAAGGCGCCAGTCATTACCGGCAAGCCTAGCTTGCTCTTCTTGTTGGATCTTCTCAAGGAGTTTCTTGTGGTTAGTGTCTTTGGCAAGCGCACGACCACCTAATTCCTGACGGAATCCCTCAAGAATTGTCTCTTCTTCAGGGCTAACGGTTCGGCCTTCTAGCTCGCGAAGAGCAGCTCGGTCGTCGTAAAATGTTTCGTCTTTGTCAGCAGTTGCTGTTTTACCTGATTCAAATGACATGTGTACTAGTTCCTTTTTGTTTTTATGCTGATAACTATTTAATAATAGCATAAGCTTTACAAAATGTCAATGCTCTTACTATAAATATTTTTGGCACTCTGGGTTGACGAGTGCCAAAAATATCATATATACTGGAGATACGAACAAGAAATGGAGGAAACACTATGAGTACACCAATTACTCCCCTGGCTGATCGTGTGGTTGCCGTACGCGAAGAGGCGAAAACACAGACGGCGAGTGGTCTGTATCTGCCAGATACGGCAAAAGAAAAGCCAGTACTTGCCGAGGTGAAGGCGATTGGACCTGAAGTAAAAAGCCTAAAGGTGGGCGATAGAATTGTATATAAAGAGTACTCAACAACCGAGCTAAAAGTAGACGGCGTTGAATATCTAATTGTAAAAGAGGACGATGTCCTCGCGACAGTGAACTAGGAGGATTGATATCGTGGCAAAGAAGATTTTTTATGATGAAGATGCACGCAATCGTGTATTGGGTGGTGCGAAGGCACTTTATGATGCGGTCAAGGTCACGTATGGACCAAAGGGCCGTAACGTTGTTATTGCCAAAGGGTACGGCGGACCAACGGTTACTCATGATGGTGTCACTGTGGCCGAAAGCGTTGATTTGCCTGAGAATGACGATGAGACCTTGGGCTATAAAGTCGGCGCGGAACTTATCAAGCAGGCGGCGAGTAAGCTGAATAAGGTAGCAGGTGACGGCACCACAACGGTGACAGTATTGACGTACAATATCCTAAAGGAGGCCAATCGCCTGATTGCGGCTGGCCACAACCCACAAGAACTTCGCAAAGGAATCGAAGCGGCTGGAGCTGAAGTAGTAAAGGCGCTTGATGGCCTCAGTGAGAGCATTGAAGGTAAGAACGACCGTGTGGCTGAAGTCGCAACTATTTCTGCAGGCGACAGCGAAATTGGAAAGCTGATTGCTGATGTAATCGCTAAGGTAGGCAAAGACGGTGTTGTGACGGTAGAGGCGGGCCAGGGGCTTGATCTTGAAGCAGAGGTTGTCGAAGGCTTTTCGTTGGACCGTGGCTGGAGTAGTCCGTTCTTTGTGACTGATGCTGGCCGCCAAGAGGCAATTTACGAAAAGCCAGCAGTGGTCATTACTGACAAGAAAGTATCCAGTGCACAAGAATTCTTGCCACTGGTCGAGAAGATGGTACAGGCTGGTAAGAAAGATATCGTCCTGATTGCCGATGAGGTTGAGGGTGAGGCATTGAGTGTGCTCATCCTGAATAAACTAAAAGGCGTGCTGAATACGGTTGCGGTTAAGGCGCCAAGCTTTGGTGACCGTCGTAAGGATATTCTTGAGGACATTGCGACCTTAACGGGTGCAACCGTTATCGCCGAAGACCGTGGCTTGACGTTTGAAAACGTTGGTCTTGAGGTTGTTGGTTCTGCGCGCAAGGTGATCGTCGGTAAAGATGAGACGACGATTATTGAAGGTGCCGGTTCGGCCGCTGATATCGAGGCGCGTACGAAGCAAATTGCCGCACAGGCCGATAACGCAAGTAGTAGCTATGATAAAGAGCAGTTCGACAAGCGCGTTGCAGCGTTGAGCGGTAAGGTTGCGGTAATCAAGGTTGGTGGCGCGACCGAAACCGAGATTGACGAAAAGAAGTTCCGTGTTGACGACGCCGTGGCGGCAACCAAGGCAGCGTTGGCGGAAGGTATCGTCGCTGGTGGCGGTGTGACATTGGTCAATCTGGCCGCCAAGATTACCGCTGACGGCGCTGACAGTATTAACGCTGGTCGTCAGATTCT
>DAICXK010000015.1 GCA_027312225.1 Candidatus Saccharimonadota bacterium | reverse complement strand
ATTGCCAGTTCGGGCGAGTTCGTTTGCTTTTGTACGGGCAATCTCTGCTTCGTCGACAGGACGTTCTCCGCCGGTCATGACAATAAGTGGCGCTCGGAGTTTGTCTTCTGCTTGCAGCTCCATCGCGTATTCTAGGCGTGTCAGTGGGGTCGGGTCAAGCAATACCACGTTCGTCAGCGAGACGCATAACAAGCTCGAGCAGCCCAGGATTACGACGGTACGATTCAAATTGTTCCGTGACTTCATGTAAGGCTCGTTTGCGAGTTGATTCAGAGCTGGCAACAAAATCAATTTCTTATAGACAACACCAAGACCCAAAAAAGAAAACAAGCCCCTCGCCAGAGGGACTTGTTTCCCCCGGCGAGAGGCTATAGAGACCCTCTCGTGGTTGATCATGGAGCGACCGCACAGGGTAGGCCGCCCTGCCCGAAGGCGTGCAGCTCGTCCCGCGTGGGGTTCGATCCGTACGTGTCGCGGTGGTCGGTCATGATCCACTCATCGTCTGGGCCATTGGCTGGTGCTAGCTCGCCACTGACGACCCAGAATTCTTCGTCTGGTCCGAAGTGACCCTCGAACTTGAACGACACCATGCAGCGGAGCGACTCGTCCGACTTGGCCCAGTCACTGTTGTTCGGGTCGAACGAAGTCGACCAGTAGCAGTCAGCTCCACCTCCGAACCAGGGACCACCTTCACAGGTGGTAAGCCCGTCGGCTGCGATGAGCGTTGCCGAGCTTCCAGGCAGCTTGGCGTTGTAGCCGTGCAGCCGCAGGATGATCTCGCGCATGAGGACCACGGAGTCCTCGGTCCACTCGCCGGTACTGCTGTACTGGAAGATCGTGAACTCTTGTTCTCCGGTGACGGGGAGGGTGACCACGATCCGTACACGGATCAGTTCGTCACCCGTCTCCTCGTCCGTAGTGCGCTCCTGGTTGACGATGTTCAGCTCTCCGTTGAGATTGCTGAGATCGGCCAGTTGCTCCACCGGTTCCTGCGTCTGCGAAGACGAGGGCGGGGTGGACGGGGCGGGCGTTTCACTTCCTCCACAAGCGGAGATGAAGATGGCCGAGACGGCCGTGATGGCCGCTGCGGCGACGAGCGCGCGCTTGATGTTAAACATGATTCTCCTTAGGAGGGGTCTCTCTGCCGACCGGTTGGTGACAGTTAAAGAAATTTTAGCATAAATATGTTAGAATGTCAATAATCATAGACAGTACGACAAAGAATCACCGCACATCCCGTGCGGTGAAAAAGTACAAAGGGTAGGGGTGATTATTGTTGAGGGTTGCTAAGGAAGTCGATTTCTTTGATGATATCAAGCAGTGCCTGAGCTTTGCGTGCCTCGTCGGTGATGCTCTGTGCTGCGGTATGAGCCGGAGCAATGAGCGTACGATCATCAGTACTGCGAAGGAGCAACAGGTAGGTGTCGAACTTTTCCTCTGGCTGGAGGTTAAGCTTGTCGACCAGCGGACGGAGCTCGTTAATGGCTTCGTTCTTAATCGGCGTCAGATCGTCGGCCACAACAGGCGCAGTGAAAGATGTATCAACAGGCGGAACGGCAACCGCTGCAGCTGGGTCTTCTGTACCTGGCTCTGGTGCAGGCGCTGCCGCCGGAGCCGGTGTTTCTTCGAATTGCAGCGCATCGTCTGCTTGCTGATTTACTCCAGCAAGCACTTTTGCTAGTTCCTGATCATCGCTGATTGGTTGTGTTGTTGTTGGCTGAATGTCTACCATGGTCCCACCCTTGTCTGATTATAGTCAGTTAGTACTTATGCTTCTTTAGTGTATACTGTAACACAGAGAGTGTAAACAGAGCAAGAGGGTGGAATGTTAGACGATAATAATGTATTACAACAGCGGGACCCAAGCGGTGCGTTAGCTATCGCAGCAGGTGAATATAAGCAGGCAGAGTTTGAGGCGACTATTTGGAATGGTGAGCACGATCATCGGCCTATTCGAAATATTGTTGTCGCGGGCATGGGAGGTTCAGCGCTTGCTGCCTTGGTTGTCAAAGTATGGCTCCGTGATGTTTTGACCGAGCCGTTTGAGGTTGTGCGCGGCTATAGTTTGCCGCAATACGTCGGGCCAAATACATTAGTTATCGTCAGCAGCTGTTCGGGCAATACGGAAGAGACGCTGGGATGCCTCGAACAAGCCCGTGCGCGCGGAGCCCAGGTAACGATTATGACGTCTGGCGGTAGGCTGCTCGAGCGTGCCCGTGAACTCTCTATTGCCCACGTGGTATTACCCGATCGCGCCGAGATTGAACCTCGCATGACGACCATTGCACAGACTCGCGCGTTGGCGCAACTTTTGGCGCACTTTACTATTATCCCCCCTAGCTATTACCAGGAGATCGCGCAGCAGGTGAGCATGCTCGCGACTGCGTCTGAAGATTGGACACCGAACGTCACGACAGATAAAAACCTTGCCAAACAGCTGGCGCTGCTTGCGGTCGGCAAGACGGCAGTGATTTACGGAGGTGAAATAACAGCACCTCTGGCGTATAAATGGAAGATTAGCTGGAATGAGAACAGTAAAAACGTTGCGTTCTGGAACGAATATCCCGAGTTTAATCACAACGAATTCTTAGGCTGGACATCACACCCGGTTGAGAAGCCGTACGTCATCTTCGATTTATTCAGCCGGTTTGAACACTCGCAGGTGCAGCGACGATTTGAAATTAGCGATCGATTACTGAGTGGTATGCGGCCAAAGGCAACTCGTGTTGAGTTGGTGGGCGACTCGGTACTGGCGCAGCTGCTATGGGGATGTATCTTGGCGGACTTCGTTAGCATTTATCTCGCCATTCTGAATGGTGTTGATCCAACGCCAGTGGCACTGATTGAGAAGCTTAAACAAGAGCTTTAGTTCTGTTGCTTGAGTGACTCAATTGGGTCTTTTCGTGAGGCGCGCAGTGCTGGGTATAGTCCGAAGATAACACCAATCACGGCAGCAGTACCAACAGCGATAGCTGCAGCATGCCAGGTGATGACGGGGTCAAATGTGAGGAAGAGGCTGATAATAAAGGCAAGTGCCATACCACCAAACCCACCGACGATACCCCCAATGAGGCTCATCAAAAGCGATTCGATAAGGAACTGCCAAATAATGTCGCTATGTGTTGCCCCTAGGGCTTTTCGGATACCGATTTCTCGAGTTCGCTCGGCCACATTGACGAGCATGATGTTCATGATGCCGATACCACCAACAAATAGAGAGATGCCCGCGATTGTCGCGGTGACACCGGCGATAACGAAGAAAAGCTGACTAGTTGGTTCGGCAATAGCGTCACCAACAAGTACCGAAAAATCCTGTTCGTTGTTATGGCGGGAGAGGAGATCTTTGTTAAGTCTGACAACCGTTGGTTCAAGATTGGCGATCGAGTCGACCTGAACATTGATTTGCTGGACTTGGGCAGTAGGGCTGATGGCAAGAAGCTGTTCTTGGTTGAGTAGTGTCATCGTATTAAAGTCAAAACCGTTGAAATTCATAGGGTTATGCTGTCGTTCAAGGACACCGCCAACTCGGAATTCTTTGCCACGGATTGTCAGCGTCTTGCCGAGGGAGTTCTCGGTGCCAAAGAGGTTGACTGACAGCTGTGCGCCGATGGTCACAATGTTCTCATTGCTGGTGTCAAAACTGCCTGATGCGACTCGGACGTTACTCATGGTAAGCAAGGAATCCGATGAACCGACAACAGTACCTTGTTTGAGGGTATGCTCGGCGCTGGCAATATTGGCGTGCAATACGATGATAGGAGCGACTGATGTGACTGCGGGAAGCGTCTTGATATGGGCTACATCTGATAGGGTCAACGAGCTTGTCGTAATGGATCCATGCGCCTGCTGGTTGACGATAGTGCTAATTGAGTTTGCAGTTTGTACTCCGGGACGGATAACGGCGATAGTGCCACCAGTTTCGTCAACTTGGTTAGCAACAATCTGACTCGCGCCAGTTGCAAGAGAAAGGATGGCGATAATACTGGCAATGCCGATAGCGACACCAGTAATGGTCAAGAACGTCCGCATGCGGTTAGCACGCAGTGAGTCGCGGGCGTTCTCGAGGTGATTCAGGAAGAGAAGTTTCATATTGCCGCCTCTGCTTCTTTTGTGACTTTACCTAGTGATCGTTTGGCAAGCGTGCCCTGTTTATCCTCGAGTGGCGTATCATTCGTGTCGGTATCAATGGTGCCGTCCAGCATGGTAATCACGCGGCTTGCATACGTTGTCAGGCGAGGATTGTGCGTCACCATAATGATTGTGTTGCCGCGTTTGTGGATATCGGATAGCTCTTCCATGATGATATGGCTGGCACGACTGTCGAGGTTGCCAGTCGGCTCGTCTGCCAGAATAATCGACGGATCATTGACCAGGGCACGAGCAATGGCAACGCGCTGGGTCTGGCCGCCACTAAGCTGCCACGGCATGTAGTACTCACGCTCGTTCAAGTGAAAGGTTTTGAGGATGGTGCTGGCCAGCGAAAGCCGTTTGGATCGGCGCATGCCTTTATAGGTGAGGGGCAGCGCGACATTCTCAAGCACGGTGAGGCGGGGGATGAGGTTAAAATTTTGGAACACGAAGCCAATGGTCCGGCTTCGAATACGAGCCTGCTTACTCGCTGAAATAGTGGCGACAGGGGTGCCATCCAGTATATAGTCACCTTCGGTTGCGTGGTCGAGAAGACCAAGAATATTTAGTAGCGTTGTTTTACCGCAGCCCGAGGGGCCCATAACCGCCACGAATTCTCCCTTGCGGATCGTCAGATTAACACCATTGAGGGCATTATGCTCGGCATCACCAACACCATAGCGTTTTTTGACGCCTTTAAGTTTGATGACAACCGGTGATTTTTTCTTATTTTTCGACACTACTTCTATTATGCGAATAAAAAGGTCGAGCGGCAACCACAAGCATGACGTGAAATCGACAATGCCACATAATATGCCGAGGTGCGGTAGAATGAACGTATGGATAACCAACAACACCAACAAAATGACTCTCATAATCAATCGATTCCCGTTTACGACGGCAACGGCCAAGTAGTAAACACTATCAGCCCACAGACAGTCCGGCGATTTGGCAGGGGAATTGGCAGAGTGGTCGGTATTATGATGATTCTCTTTAGTTTGCCCTTTGTTGCGGTTGGCGTTTTTTCAATCATAGGTGCGCTAAGTAGTGTTGGTGATGCAACAACCGAAGGAACAGTGACGGGTATCGAACGAGACTATATGACAGATTCTGACGGTGACAGGTCGCAGGTGTGCCAGGTGCTGTATGAGTTTAGCCTTGATGGCAAGCAGTATTCGGGTAGATCGGGTGTGAGCAGCAATACCTATTGTGGAATTCGCGAAGGGTCTACAGTGAGCGTTTCTTACAAGGCTGATAATCCAACTAATAATACCTACCGTGATTCGGGCGATATTAGTTTTATTATCTTTGGCGGTATCTTTACTGTTATGGGCTTGATTCCATTTGTCATCGGTCTGAGTACGTTGGTGGCCGTATCTCGGAGTAAACGGCATGAGGATCTGGACGGTGATGGATTGCATGGTGACAACAAGCCAGCAACCGAAGAGCAAATGCGATTGATCGAGGCGGGATTCCGTCAACTAGGCCAGTTCTATACTCGGCCAAGCCGTCGGCCTACCCAGGCTGAGGCGCGTGAAACGCTACGTCAGATTCAGGTACAGCTGAACGTACGGGATAGCACGCAGTAGACTCTGCTAAAATGGAATAGTTGTTCCGTGGAGAGGTGGCCGAGTGGTTGGTGGAGACGAACGAAATTGACTGAAAGTTTACTTTCGGGGCAATGAGGAGGCGGAGGAGCGGAGTGAAACGGAGCGATAGGCGCACGCTTGGAGATAGTTTGCTATCATAGACGACGTATGGAGAGGTGGCCGAGTGGTTGAAGGCGCACGCTTGGAAAGCGTGTATGCGGGCAACCGTATCGCAGGTTCGAATCCTGTTCTCTCCGCCAGGAAAATATATCCTATGGCCCTTTGGTCATATGATATATTCTTTTCGCAAAAAAATAGGATTTTATCTCATATTGAAAACACCCCTTTCGGGGTGCCTTCAATTCCGGAGGAAGCGGCGCCCTTCAAGGGGTGGTAGAGCCACTCGTGCAAGGCTCCGAACGTTGCCCAGTCGGCGACGGGGATCAGTATGGATCCGTACAGCCACTGGAAAAATCCGAAGGTGATGAAATTCAGGAACGGCAGCATGATCATTGCGATCGCGAACCGTAGCCACCTGAAGATGATCTCTTCGAAGATTCCAGCGTTGAGACTGATCCACATGCCGTGCGCCACCACCTCCCCAGGGAAGTAGTTGCGGGGCGCGTTGATCAAGATGAGTCCCATGATCAGTGTCATGCCACCTCCCCAGAGGAAGATGAACCAGACAGACATGAGACCACCGAGGACGTCGGGGTTGTGGTGCCAGATCTCGCCGAACGAGATGAGCACCCGGTTTCCCCAGAAGAGGTTCAGCAGCCCGAAGGCCACGAGCCAGATCACGAGGCCGAGAACATAACCCAGGAGGACTGCCAACGGGGACAGTTCGAGGGTTTCGGGCTTTTCGCGAGACATGGGTGCTCCTTATGTGTAGCAGATGGGAAAGGGCGCTCGCTGGTAAGACGAGAATAACCTACGCATATTATACCAAATAATTGAAAAAAAGTCAATTAAAGACACCCCTCCTGGGGGTGCCTTCAACTCTTCCGGAGAAAAGGAGGGCACCCCGGGAGGGGTGTGATGCCCGTTAGGGCTGGGATTGTCGCTGGTTGTTCTGCTCGGCGATGACCGAGAAGTAGTCGCGCAGCGCGTACGGACGAGGGGCGTTCGGGATGTACCACCTGCCGTCTCGCCCCTGGAGGGTGAGCGTCAGGGTGCCGTACCCGAAGATGCGTCCCCACATCCCTTGGTAGATCGCCACTTCGGAGATGCGGTGGTAGTGCAGCTCATCATTGCTGCGGGCGATGCCGTCATACTGCTCGACGATCTTGTAGTCGTTCAGCGTCCACGTTCTGCGCAGTCCGCCGATGAACCGACTGACACCGCCCCTTGCGATCGAGGCGACGATCAGCAGGATGATGCCGTCAATGAGCACCCACAGGGGTGCCAGGTACTCCACCGCGTTGTCGCCGCGGAAGAACCCCAGCAGGAACAGGATGCCTCCCAGGACCTTGAAGACGTAGACCAGGCTGATGATGCCGCCGATGATGGCGAACACGCCACCAGGCAGCCACGTGAACGGATGTTGGGCCCACTTGCGCGGGACGTTTGAAGGGATGATGGCCATGGGCGGCCCCTCTCTGTGTGTAGGTACGAATATGTGAGAAGCTCACTCCTTAATTTTAACATAAAATGGATAAATAGTCAAAGAATGGTCAATAGATACTAAACATAGACACTATATATAGCGTTGTAAATAATAAACACTACGCTATAAGGTGTTAATTTGCTTGTGGTGAAAAAAACCTTATCAAAACGCTTGAAAACCATATATGTAGGGTCTATAGTTATTGGCAGACACTACATGTGTAGTAGTTCAATAAAACAGACATATGCGCAAGGAGGGATATCGGGCCACCAGAGGAGAGACTGGATGGCAATCTTCTTGCACCTCTTATAGAGGCTTATGTGTGAGGGTAATTAACTAACAAATAAGGGAATAGGGTATGAGTTCTATTACAGTGGTCAAGCGAGATGGCACCCGCGAACCATTTGACGCCAATAAAATCAACTTGGCGTTGGTAAAGGCAAGTGAGGGATTGCCTGATCAAATCAGTAAAGTAGTTGAGGTGGCAAGTCAGCTACAACTAACATTATTTGACGGCATTACGTCAGAGCAGTTGGACGAGGCGGTCATTAACACGGCCTTGCAGAACGTCAAGGATGATCCAGATTTTGACAAGATTGCCGCACGCCTCCTACTGAAGACAATCTACAAGAAGGTGCTGGGCGATTACGAAACTCCTGAACAATTGAAGAAACTCCACGAGAAAAAGTTTGCAACC
>DAICXK010000014.1:10855-14935 GCA_027312225.1 Candidatus Saccharimonadota bacterium | reverse complement strand
CATGCGCGCGGTGTCGCCATGCTAACGGGCCGGAAGGCGAAACTATCGATTGCCGAATATACGCCACTCCAGATCAAACAAAGCCTCACAGGGTATGGTAAGGCCGACAAAAAACAGGTGCAGGAAATGGTGCGCCTACAACTGAATCTCCAGTCTATTCCCAAGCCTGACGATGCAGCTGACGCGCTGGCGGCAGCCATCACTCACGCTTTATTTAGCCGTTAAATGGTATAATAGGTCAGATGGCACAGAAGAAGAAACGGCTATTCAAGCGCCAGCGCCACCCTATATTTAGGCGCGTCAAATGGTGGCTTCGCGACAGATGGCGCTGGTTCCGTAAGTTAGCGTGGTGGCAGAAGACGTTGCTTATAGGCGGTCCAATTACTCTTGTTGCTCTTATTATTCCTTTGCTCACGTTTGCCTATTTTGCGTTAACGATGGGTGACATGGAACAGCTGATGAACCGCAACAATACAGGTGTTGTTCTGAAGGATATCCATGGTGAGACCTTTTATAGTATTGGTACGGCAGAACACCGAGAACTGGTGCCGCTTTCCAAGATTTCGCCTCATATGCAAAAGGCGGTTATCGCGAGCGAGGATAAAAACTTTTATGATCACGGTGGGGTATCGATTCTCAGCACCTTCCGGGCGGTGTACGGCTATGTGTTTAGTGGGGGTGGCGAGTTTGGCGGTTCAACACTGACGCAGCAATTGGCAAAGATGACACTGCTTAACCGTGAACGAGGATTCCTGAGGCAGTATCAAGCCTTCTCGGTGGCAGTTGCTATCGAACAGCGCTATACAAAGGACGAGATCCTAGAAATGTATTTGAATGCTGTCTTCTTTGGCAATAATTCATTCGGTATTGAACAGGCGGCACGCAATTACTTTAATAAAGAGCCGATTGATTTGACGATTGCCGAAAGTGCGATGTTGGTGGGGCTTTTGCCTGCACCAAGTGCGTATTCACCAATTACGGGTGATGCAGCCAAGGGGGTCGCACGACAGTCTGAGGTGCTCAAGCGTATGGCGCGTGAGGGTATGATAACGGAGGATCAGCGCACTGCTGCGCTTGCAGAGGAGCTCACCTACCAGTCGCCAGCAGTCATCAAGAACGATGCGCCGCATTTTACTGAAATGGTGCTATCCGAACTGTACGACAAGTATGGCGAGGAGACAGTTGAGCGTTCTGGCTACCAGGTGACGACAACCCTTGATCTAGCACTGCAGCGCCAAGCCTTGCAGAATGTGCAGTCTCGGGTTGGATATATCAACAGTATGGGTGGATCTAACGCCGGACTGATTGCGATTGATCCGAAAACGGGTGAAATACGCGCACTTGTCGGGTCGGTGGATTATCAAAACGAGGATTGGGGCAAGGTAAATATGGCCACAACAAAACGCCAGCCAGGCAGTACCTTTAAACCCCTTTATTACGCGGCCGCCCTGGCTGATGGCAAGATTACTCCAGCGACAATCATTCGTGACGAGCCAATCAACATCAATGGCTATGCACCAAACAACGCCACACGGCAATTTTATGGTAATGTCACGGTCAGACAGGCGTTGGCCCGCTCGCTTAATATCCCGGCTGTAAAAATTATGCAACAATACGGTATTGCTAACTCGATTAACGCAGCAAAAGAGCTGGGTATTACAACATTGGAAGGCAGCTCTCAGGATTATGGTTTGTCACTTGCGATTGGTTCGGCTGAAGTCCCCCTTGATCAAATGACGAATGCATATGCTGCATTTGCTGATGGCGGGCAGCTACGTAAAAACACGACAGTTCATGCGATTAACGACAAATTTAATAAAGTCATCTATACGCATGAGTCCTCATCAAAGCAAGCAGTCAGCTCACAAGGAGCATATCTTATCTCGCACATCCTTTCTGACACGAATGCACGTTCGTTTATGTTTGGTTCAGCGCTGAACGTCCCTGGCAAGACGGTGGCGGTCAAGACGGGCACGACCGATGATAATCGTGATGCGTGGGCAATCGGATATACGCCTGATATTGCGATTGGTGTGTGGGTAGGCAATAACGATAATAAAGAAATGGTCAGCGGCGGTGCGGATATGGCGGGACCCATTTGGCGTGCGACAATGCAGGCAGCAGTTGGCAATGCCGCCCCAGCTTTCTCGCGACCGGACGGTATTGTCGAGCGATGGGTGTGTTATGGAACGAGCGGCTTGGCTGCTATGCAAGGTACGAATACCTTCAGTGAGGTCTTCCTTGTCTCGGCCCTTCCGACCACTTCATGTTCGGCAACCTCAGAACAAAAAGAAGAAGAAAAACAGCCCGAAGAAGAGCCGGTGGAAGAACCGGTGACAGGTGAAGATGAAGAAGAGCCTGAAGAGTCTGAAGAGCCTGAAGAGCCTGATATGCCAACGGTCCCTGTTGTGCCTACTCCCACCACCCCAGTTACTCCTTAGTAGTGGTACAATGGACATATGATTGCACATGTTTCCGGTGAAGTTGCAGAAAAGTTCAATAATTCAGTCATAGTTGATGTTCATGGCGTTGGCTACGAAGTCCAGGTAGCCCTGGGAGACTACAAGCAGGCGTTACTGCACGAGTCGGTAAAGTTTTATACCTATCATCACATTCGTGAACAGTCGCAGGATTTATTTGGGTTCTCCTCGCTAGCCGCTAAAAAACTCTTTGAGCTGCTGATTAGCGTCCAGGGTGTTGGGCCTAAGGCGGCACTGGCTATCCTAAGTCTTGGCGACAGCGAGGTAGTCCGGAATGCGATCGCGAACGAGGACGCTGGGTATATTGCAAAAGCCAGTGGCGTAGGCAAGAAAACCGCCGAGCGTGTGATTGTTGATTTGGCTGACAAAGTAGGCATGCCACTGCGCTACGATAACGATGTGACTGGTGTGTCGCAATCAATTTCACATACCGATGAGGCGTTGGAGGCACTGATGGCGCTGGGTTACAATTTAGCAGATGCGTCGAAGGCCCTTGAGGGTATTTCGACCGAGCTATCCACTGCTCAACGTGTAACGGAAGCATTGAAGGGGTAGTATGGCGATTGAGAGAATTATAGATACTGTTATCCACGACGAAGATAGTGACGAGCAGGTGATTGAGGTTACTCTGCGTCCTCAGACATTCGATGAGTATGTTGGGCAAGACCGGCTAAAAAAGAATCTTAGGTTAGCGATTGAGGCTGCGAAAAAACGCGGTGAGCCAATTGACCACGTGCTACTGTATGGCCCTCCAGGCCTCGGCAAGACCACTATGGCGACGGTTATCGCTAATGAGATGGGTAAGAATATCCGTGTCACGGCGGGTCCGGCAATTGAACGAGCAGGAGATCTAGCGAGCATTCTCACAAACCTTAGTGACGGTGACGTGTTATTTATTGATGAGATTCACCGCCTGTCACGTGCGGTTGAAGAAGTTCTTTACAGCGCAATGGAAGATTATAAGCTGGACATTGTGATCGGCAAAGGTCCGGCAGCACGCAGCGTCCGATTAGATTTGCCACAGTTTACCGTCATTGGTGCGACGACACGGACAGGTAGTTTGGCAGCGCCACTGCGTGATCGCTTTGGGCATATTCACCGCCTTGAATTTTATACCCCTGAAGAAATCCAGAAGATTATTCTGCGCGCAGCAACGATTCTAGAAAGCACGATAGAGCCAGATGCGGCCAAGGATTTGTCGACACGCGCTCGACTTACTCCACGAATTGCCAATCGTTTGCTAAAACGAGTTCGTGATTACGCGGACGTGAATGGTGACGGCATTATTGACGGTACGACGACGACGAAGGCGCTTGAGATGCTCGAGATTGATGAGCTGGGTCTTGATCCTGCAGATCGCAACTTGCTGGCTAGTATTATTGATAATTATGGTAGTAATCCTGTGGGGTTGACGACGATTGCCGCTTTGACTGGTGACGAGGCAACGACCATCGAAGACTTTTATGAGCCGTATCTGTTACAGCTTGGATTCATTGAACGTACGCCGCGCGGCCGTCGTGTGACACCAAAGGCATATCGGCATCTTGGGCGTAGTGCTGAAGGGTGATAAAATACGAATATGAAAGACCAGCAGCCATCA
>DAICXK010000014.1:0-10585 GCA_027312225.1 Candidatus Saccharimonadota bacterium | reverse complement strand
TTGAATCTTAGTGAGGGCGAGTTTGTACTGATGAGAATACGACGTCACCCCATTGGGCTCTTTATTCCTACGTCGATCACTGCGTTAGTACTGGTACTTCTATCCGTTGGACTCGTCTTGGCACCTGATTTTTACTCGTCTCAGACCACCACTACGTTTATTGATATGCCGCCAATCACGACGGTTATAGGTGGCATTCTTTTGTTGATGCTCTTTGCCGGTATTCTTGGTGGTATTGCTATTTGGGTGTACCTGCAGAATCAGTTCTTTCTGACGAATGAGAGCGTGATCCAAGAAATCCAGCACGGACTTTTTTCTCGGCACGAGCAAACGGTGAGCCTTGGCAGTATCGAGGATGCCAGCTTCAAACAGTACGGCATTCTTCCGCATATATTTGGGTATGGGCTAATGAGGCTGAGTACTGAAGGTGAAGAGACGACGTACCGCTTTAATTATGTTGAGAATCCGAAAGAACAAATCGCGATTGTTAATAATGCTGTCGAAAGCTTCAAAAACGGCAGGCCTGTCGGAGTAGATTTTCTTAATAAATAAGATTCGCTAGTCGCGATTCTTCTTTATGAAATCGTCTTCATTCTCGAGGGTCGTTCGTAGCGTGTAACTTTTACACGCGTCCCCTGCACAATCGGTTGCTTCGTAGCGGTAGTCAGATTCAACAGGATACTTGGTGTCGTTAACTGTCACAGTCGTTTGTCCTAATTTGATGCCATTCGGATCCGTGAATAATGGCTCATCAACTGATGGCAGTGTTGTCTCGTCAAGAGTCCTTGGATAGCTGCCGTGATTTTTGAAATAGACTTCTTCAAGGCTCAGGTGCATGGCATTGATGGCGGTTTTACGCTGGGTGTCACGCGCGGTTACTTCGATATTATTCTTTTGTACAAAGAAGATGACACTGGCTGCTGCGAGGAGTAGCACGACAAATAATAGTTCGATAACAGTAAAGCCAGTTTGATGTCTCATATGGATATATTATAGCAAATTCAGACCAGTAAACGTATAATAGGGCATAGGAAAGAGAGGGAATATGGCTAAAAAGGCAGAAAAAGACCCGATTGGTGAGAAGCCAGTAGCAAGTGATGCAAAGTTGAAGGCGCTAGGATTGGCGCAAGAGCAGATTAACAAGCAATTTGGTGATGGGGCAATCCGTCGTCTTGGCGACACGACCACGGTTGATGTGGAGCTGTTTTCATCAGGTGCGCTCAGTCTCGATTTAACACTTGGTGGTGGATATCCAAAAGGCCGAATTATTGAGATTTATGGACCGGAAAGTTCTGGTAAAACGACGCTGACCTTGCACGCAATTGCCGAGGTTCAGAAACAAGGGGGTACGGCAGCCTTCATTGATGCCGAGCATGCGCTTGACCCTGCTTACGCGCGCAAACTAGGTGTCGATACTGACAATCTGCTGGTATCGCAGCCTGATAACGGTGAGCAAGCACTTGAAATTGCCGAGACACTGGTGCGCAGCAACGCAGTTGATTTGGTGGTAGTTGACTCGGTTGCAGCGTTGGTACCACAGGCTGAGATCGACGGCGACATGGGCGACAGTCATATGGGACTTCAGGCTCGCTTGATGAGCCAGGCGCTTCGCAAGCTGACGGGTATCATTAATAAGTCAAAGACGACCGTTATCTTTATTAACCAGATTCGTATGAAGATCGGCGTGATGTTTGGTAATCCCGAGACAACAACAGGTGGTAATGCGCTGAAGTTCTATGCATCGGTCCGTATGGACATTCGTCGCACTGGCCAGATAAAAGAAGGCGAAGATATTATCGGTAACCGAACCAAGGTTAAAATCGTTAAGAACAAGATCGCACCACCATTCCGCGTTGCTGAGTTTGACATCATGTATAACGAAGGAATTTCAAAGACGGGTGATGTTTTGGACCTCGCTGTGCAACACGGTGTGGTCGGTAAGTCTGGTGCCTGGTTCGACTATGCTGATGCCAAGATTGGACAGGGCCGTGAGGCAACGAAAAAGTACCTCAAGGAAAACCCGAAGGTCTTAGAAGAGATTGACAAGAAAGTTCGCGCAAAAGTAGCAGAACAAGAGGCCTAACGTGCCCGACCAAGAGCAGATATGGCATGTCGATGAACATGATAATCCCATAGGTCCGATTGGTCGTGATGACTCACGCAGGACGGGTGCGCGGTATCGAATCGTACGAGTCTCGGTAGAGGACATTAATGGCAACGTGTTGCTACAGAAACGAGTTGACACGAAAAAGACGTATCCTGGGTGCTGGGATACGTCAGCTGGTGGCAATATCTCTTACGGTGAGTCGTATGACGACGCTGCCGCAAGAGAACTCTCCGAAGAGGTCGGCATTAGGGATGTTGATCTTCAGGAGGTGGCATATTTCTATAGTGAGGTAGTTGACCCTGCTGACAATAAGATGAATCGCTTTACGAAAGTGTATCAAACAATTGTTCCAAGGGGTATCACAGTAACTCCTCAGTCAGACGAGGTAGCCGAGTTGGTGTGGGTAACGCCTGACGAGCTCTCGGGCATCATCGCAGAGGGCCGCATTACCGACGGACTACATCAGGTTGCCCAGCGATACTACAATATCGAGCACTGATAGGAGTAATCGTCGATTATGCTTTCTGGTGTTTGATGACTGATTTTTTGGTGTCTGCTTTGATTTGTTTCTTCCACGCCTTCCACCATAGCCATGCAAAGAGCAGACTGGCGCCAATCGATACGTAGAGGGTGCCGTAAAATGACATCTCAGTGATACTGCTCGCAAATTCACTCGTAATAGCACCGTTGCCATCGCGTATGGCGGCGTCGATCACCTCCTTTGTGATACGCTCAATCGTTGCCGATGATGTGAAAAGACCGATGATAGAGGCACCGATTGACACACCATAACCTACAAGGCGCAAACGAATTCCCACAGGATGCTTGTGCCACAATAGGATGAGAGAAGATATCATCAGTGCTGGGACAGCAAGAGTGGATATAAGAGAGCTCGTGGCGTAGGCTGGGTCGGTCGAGAAGTGTCCAAAAACAGACCGTAGGCTGCTGAGTGCAGTAAGTGACATGAGGATGGCGAGGACGCCAAGAATAAGGAGCACTCGGTAGAGAGGAACGAACCTCTTTTTGAACTGTTCAAATGGTGTTACGGGTGCAATTTCTGCCATATCTCTAGTGTATACTAACCATATGAAGATAACTAGCGTATCGGCGCAGGTACGTAATCCTGACAGAGTCAATATCTCGATTGACGGCGTGTACCGTCTTAGCCTGACGGTTATGCAAGTTGTTGATCTTGGTATTAAGGTAGGAGTTGAGGTGAGCGACGGGCTGCTCGAGAAGCTTGAGCAAGAGTCAAGCTTTGGAAAGCTGTATCAGCGTACGCTAGAATATTGCTTGATGAGGCCACACAGCGCACGTGAGGTAAGAGATTATCTTTATCGGAAAACAAAGACGACAAAGTATCGACAGAAACAGACGGGAGAGATAAAGGAGCGGCAGGGTGCCAGCCAATCGGTTGCTGATCGTGTGTTTGGCCGGCTTGTTGAAAAGGGTTATATCGACGATGAGAAGTTTGCTGCGTACTGGATAGAGCACAGGAACCAAACGAAGGGGACGAGTCGACGCAAGCTTCATGCGGAGTTGAGCGCTAAAGGCGTCGAGAACCGTATTATCGACAGTGCGTTATCGCTCAGTGAACGCAATGACGAGGAAGAGCTTGTAAAAGTGATCGCAAAAAAACAATCAAAATATCCTGACCAACAAAAGTTCATGCAGTACTTGGCCCGCCAAGGCTTTCGGTATGATGATATCAAGACAGCGCTTGAGGAGGTTAGTCAGTAGTGACGGTTTCCGGCTGAGGCTCGGCTGGCTTGCGGAACGGATTGGTGTAGGTACGATGAATGTCACCTTGTGTTTCGAGGGAGGTGAGTTTCTTGTCGGTGCTTTTTACTGTAATAACGGTGTCGCTGATTTCGGTGATTTGTGAACGGTGAATCATGTGCCCTGTGCTAGAGAGATTGTTGAGGAGCCCACCACGTACAGATAATTGCTGAACAACAAAGCTATCAGTATCAATAGTGTAGTCTTCAACTTTTCCGAGTCGCCGCCCTCGCTCATCAATAACCTTCATCCCAACAAGCTTGAAGTTGAGGCCGCGGATTTCTTTGATTTTGATAACGTCTTCAAGATCAACCAGTTCGTCGCTGCTGTCGATAATCATGCCGATGTCGCTGAGCTCGCGAATATCTGCGATACGGATGAATTTTGGATGTGACTCAAGAAGCGGTCCATCGACCTCGTACGCGACAACAACGAGGTTACGCGGATCGATAACAGGTTCGACAGTTTCGGCTACTTTAACACCAACCTGCAGACTCATCACAGGAGTACCAAGTAGTCGCTCACCAAGTAATAACATAGCTTTAGTATAAGCAGTTTTCGTCAGCTCGTCAAAGTAATCTACGAGCCAGCAAAGGGATCAGTCCGTACACCGGTCGGTAACTCAAGAGGTGCCGGAGGGGTATCGAGGCTGCGAAGTTCGTTGACGCGGTTGATCGTATCGGTGTCAAAGGTAGCATTTGTCGATGGTGGAGTGTAGTTGGCCGGAGTTGAAGAATTGGTGACGATTGTGCTGAGCATATACACTGCAGCAGTGAGGGCACTACAAACGACAACGAAAAATATCACTGCATGAAATCGGCTAAAGAGTGCACCAACTGACATCGATTCTTTCTTCTTGCTTTGGGGCTGCTTCTTCTTGGCCATCATCATCTCCTAATTTGTCGCCAATTCAAGTGTTAGTGTGCCTGGTTCGATTGAGTCACGAGTTGATCCGGTCGGAAGTGAAATACCTTCGAGCGTGAGTTTTGGCGTGCTTGTTTCGACGGCGTCGAGAAAACGAATTAATTCGGCGTATGACAGAGGGCGGCTGAACTGGAACGAAATTTTTGAACTACGAGTGGACGCAGCAGGAGTGGTCGATCCAGGGGTAGTACTGCCCGTGCCCGAAGAGGCGCCGCTTTCTCCGTCGATAAAGGCCACGTCACGAACGCCGAGACCAAGCTGTGTTGTGATGGTACGGAGGCTCCGCTCGGTATCAAACTGAGGCAAGGTATTTGATGAACGGAGATTACGGAGTTTTTCATTGAGTCCGTCAAGTGTTGCTAGTTGGATTTGTAGCCGTTGGAGCGTGCCGATACTATCTTCACTTGCGGTCGCATCAGCCTGACGCTTCGCAGTTTCTTCGCCGACCGACTGCATATGTCGATAACCGAAGAAAAAGAGGCCCAACATAAGAATAATGACAACTGACATAAGAACACCGAGAATCAGGCGGAACTTTACAGCGGTGATTGATGTGAGGTTTGTCGTTTTCATTGTGTGATACTCCTGTCAAAGGTAAAGACGAGTCCGACGGTATACCCCTGCCCGTCACTATTGACGCTAATGCCAGTCATGGATACGCCAGTAGTATATGGTGAGTTTTGGAAGTTTTGTTCGAGTTGCCGTGCTTGCTGCTCGCCATTCACGTATACCGACAAAGTGACTGGTTGCGAAAAGGAGGTGTTGTCAATTGAGAAACTTTCGATTGAGGTACCAACAGGCAAGAGGGCTGACAAACGAAGAAGTACCTTTGAATAGCGGATCTCACTTTCGAAGAGTGATTTTGCGCTTGATAGTTCGGATCTGAGAGCGGTCGCCGCTATCTGAGTTTCTTGGTATCCAACAGCTGCACGCTCGTTTTGCTCTCTGACGCTGTCGGCTTGGCGTGCGGACGAGGCGAGCGAGAAGTACGTAACACCCAATGCTCCTAGTAGGAATAGCATAGCTCCAATTAACAAGATCAGATATCGTAAGAGTAGTGTATTGGTTCTTGCTGCACGAATCTCTCGTTGCTGTTCCCGTGGAAGAAGATTAATCATTATTTTCTCGCCTCCTCGGGATTAACAATGGCAAGACCGGCGACTGTAATGTAGCGTGGACGGAATTGTCGGGCAGGTTCGGGTAATTTGCCGAAGTCAAGTCGTTGCCACGGGCTTGCGACACGTGCCGGCATCATAAGTCGATTGGTGAAGTACTCACCAATACCAGGCACGTTACTACCGCTTCCAACGACTAAGAGCTGTTCAAGTTTGTGTTCTTCATTGATGCGCTCGTTATAGTAACGCATGATTTTCTCAACTTCGGTAGTGATTCGCTCGAGGCTTGGTTCAAGTGCGCTGACTATTTTCTGCTGGCGAGGACCTGCGCTTAGCCCATTCAGCACCTTCAGCTGGTGCGCATTCTCTAATGAGATATTGAGTTTCTTCGCAATAGCGAGTGTCAGAGTATTCCCGCCGACAGCCACGCTACCTGTAACACGGATAATACCACCATCAAGAATGGCAATGTCAGTGCCCGCGGGGCCAACGTCGACGATGACAGTCGGAAGATGCCCATCTTCGGTTGCGGTCAGGAGACGCGCGACAGCACTGATACTGGGCTCGATAAGAACTGGCCGGAGACCTGCCTCTGTGACAACGTTGAGAATGCTGTCTACGACTGGTTGGCTTACGGCGCTCATGAGGACGGTAAGGCTATCCTTGCTGCGCTCGACTACCTCGTGGTCAATGTATAGCGCGCTTGAGGGGATTGGGATATATTGATCTGCCTCAGTTAAGACGGCGTCTTCAAGGATCTTCTCGACACTGGCGGGAGCCGTGAATGTTCGCGAGTAGGTTCGCGAGGTAGGGATAGCAATAATAGCGTGGTTACTTGGAAGGGTGCCGATGATCTTCTCTTTTAGAAGTGTCGCAAGATTCTCAATTAAATATGCACCGTCACCATCAAGTGACTCTTTGACCTTGGTGGGATTAAGATCGATGGACCCATAGCCCAGGACAAGCCATCGCTTGGCATCAACAGCCATCACCTTAATTCCGGTGTTGCTGATATCGATGCCTATGATTGGTCTGTCTTGAAAGAATAATTTTGCCATGTGCCCACTCTGTTGTCTACATAATTATACCATAAGCGTATCTTCATACGAGCATAAATCACGCCTTAATATTCTGTGATAGACCGGCAATAGGCATCATGACGCTTGCTGCGATGACACCCACCATGCTACCCATGAAGACAATCATCACTGGTTCGATGATTGAACTAATGCCATCGATTGCAACATCAACTTCTTCTTCGTAGAAGTCAGCCACCTTTACAAGGACGGTATCAGTCTGTCCCGTCTCTTCACCCACTGAAAGCATCTGGGCGACAATGGCCGGGAACAGCGGATTTTCTTCGATGACTTCAGAAAGAGGTTTTCCATTTTTTACTTCTTCGGACGCTTGCATGATCGCCTCCTCGTAGACAATGTTACCAACAGCACGGGATGTTACCGCGAGCGCCTCAAGAACAGCAACACCTGCACCCATCAGGGCAGAGAAGGTACGGGTAAACCGCGCAATGGCTACTTTTCGAACGATGCCACCAACACCTGGAAACTTCAGGGCAAATTGATGAAAGAGGCGTTTTCCCTTTGGTGTTTTGATATAGCGCAAAAGGGCATAGACGAGAGCTCCGATAATAGGGAAGACAATAAACCAATAGTTGATGATGGCCGAGCTAATCTCAAGCATGATGGTTGTGAGTAGCGGTAGCTCGGCATCTTCGCCGCCCATATCTTTGATGATGCTTCCAATCTGAGGAATAACGAAAATCATCAGGCCAAAGAACGCACCAACCGTAATGAACATAAGGACCATAGGATACGTCATGGCGCCCTTAATCTTCTTGCGCATGGATGCGCTTTTCTCTTGCTGCATTGCAAGGCGCTTGAGGATGTCATCAAGGATACCAGCTGCCTCGCCGGCCCGAACCATGTTGACGTAAACGTCGCTAAATGTCTCTTTGTGTTTTGACAGCGCATCTGCAAGTGGTGCACCGCCTTCGACATCCTTGATGATAACGCCGAGGATTCTTTTAAGCGCAGGACTCTCCGAGTGTGCCTCTAATGATCCTAATGCACGTAACAAGGGGACGCCAGCACCAACCATGGCGCTGAGTTGCCTTGTGAACATAACGAGCGCGTCAGACTTGACTTTGCCTGCGCCGAATAGAGATGTTGATAATACGCTTTTCTTGATGCCGTCGCGTACCGATAGTGGGCGTAAGCCTTGTTTTCTCAGGGCACCAATAACTGCTGCTCGATCGGCCATGTCAACCGAACCATTAACGATGTTATTGTGAGAATCAGTTGCAACGTAAGAGAATTTGGTCATGTGCTATTGTTCCCTCGTGACGCGAAGTACTTCCTCGACGGTGGTCTCACCGCGTAGGGCTTTGATAATACCGTCAAGCTGCATAGTCATCATACCTTCTGTAACAGCCTGAGACTGTATTTCGTTGCTTGTCGCACCTGCCATGATGAGTTTTTGTATAGCAAGGGTGTTGCCAAGCACTTCATAAATACCGATACGCCCCTTGTAGCCATTATGAGTACCATCGTCGTTGTCTTCGGCATTGGCCTTCCATAGAGTCTTGATACCGTCTTCATCAGTACTAAGTGGCGCATCGCCGCCAACACCTGCAGCGGCAGCTTGCTTTTCAAGCTCGTGAATATGTGCGAACGACTGACCTTCTTTGAGACCAAATAGGGCAAGCACCGCAGCTTTTTCTTCTGTAGACGGCGTATAGCTGGTACGACTTTGACGAGAAAGGCGACGTACAAGTCGCTGTCCAACAATTGCTTTGACGGTACTGGCGATGAGAAATGGCTCAATCTCCATATCCAAGAGACGAGGGAGAGCGGTCGCAGCGTTGTTGGTGTGGAGTGTCGAGAACACCAAGTGTCCAGTGAGGGCGGCCTGTACGCCCAGGTTTGCTGTTTCACTGTCTCGAATCTCACCGACCATGATGATGTTTGGATCCTGGCGAAGCAGGGCTCGGAGACCGTTAGCAAACGTCATACCCGCCTTATTGTTTGTCTGTGTTTGGTTGACCCCAGGGATCTTGTACTCGACAGGATCCTCAATGGTTGAGATGTTGACGTCTGGGGTATTGAGCATTGATAGTACGCTGAAAAGGCTGGTCGACTTACCGCTACCGGTCGGTCCGGTCACAAGAATCATGCCGTTTGGCTGGATAATTGCATCGTTCATCGTCGTAATAGAGTGGCCCCAATATCCAAGCTCACTCAAGGTAACCGTGCGATTGCTTTCGTCTAAGATACGCATTACAACCTTTTCACCATCTGCAATCGGAAGGGTGCTTACGCGGAGCGCGTATTGCTTGCCGCCGACGCGAATCTTAAAGCGGCCGTCCTGAGGGACACGTCGCTCGTCAATCTTTAGGTTCGAGAGAATTTTAACGCGGCTAATAAGGGCGCCAAGAACGTTTTTTGGCAAACGGTTGACTTCCTTGAGGACACCATCAATGCGATATCGAATCTGAACGAACTCTTCACGGGGTTCGATATGGATATCGCTGGCACTACTTTTGATGGCATATTCAAGAAGGAGATTAACGGTCTGTGCAATGGGAGAATCTTCAGCGATTTCAGCATCAGAGACGTCTTGGTTTTCGGTGTTGTCTTCACGCTGGATATCGATAACTTCTTTTAGTTCGGCATTGACATCGCCACGGTAATTCTCGAGAACATCAATAATATTGCTACGGGGAGCAACATAAATCTTTGTGTTTTGGCCAATTTCTTTCTCGAGGAAGTTAACTGCCAAAACGTCATCTGGATCTTCCATCGCTAGGTGATGGGTGCCGTCCTCGTCAATCTTAAAGAGAACAGCATTGTATTGCCTTGCAACGCGCTCGGGGATCTTATTGAGGACATCAGAGGTTATATCTCGGGCATCGAGTTCTATGTACGGGATATGCGCATAGTCAGAGAACGCCTTGATAAGATCCTTATCGCTGATCACCTCGTGTTCGATAACGACTTGATGGAGAGAATGCTTTGACCGTTTTGCCTCGTCCTTAAACGACGCAATCGCCTCGGGCGTTGCGATATTACCCTTTGTCAGGAGCTTTTCAACGATAGTATCTGAAATCCGCATAATGCTTACGTTCCATTGTAGCTTAAATGCCTAAAAACTAGTAGTTCGTTTTCACCTTTATCTGTAAGTGGTACAATAGGCAGGAAATGGAGAAAGAGGTCACATCGGAATCTGCAATGCGCGCATTGGGCCAGGCAATCGGCAAGCAGTTAAGGGGCGGCGAGGTCATCGAGCTAATTGGCGATGTTGGCGCAGGTAAGACGACACTGACAAAGGGGATTGCTATCGGTCTTGGTGTTGATGAGGATGTTCAGAGCCCAAGCTTTACGATTAGTCGGACATATCAAACGGCCCGACTAGATTTATTACTGGCGCACTATGACTTTTATCGTCTTCACGATCCAGGTATTATGGCGAGCGAGCTTGATGAGGTAGTTAACGACAAGGGTGTCGTAACAGTGGTTGAATGGGCAGAGATCGTCAATGATGTACTGCCAGACGGCCATGTTCGTATGATAATTATACCGACCAGCGAGACTGCCCGACGTGTCGTTATTGAGGGGATAGAGGTATGAAGTATTTATTGATTGAT
>DAICXK010000013.1 GCA_027312225.1 Candidatus Saccharimonadota bacterium | reverse complement strand
CTCAGTTGGACATCTCTATCACAATAGCATATTACTAGTGTTTTGTCAATTTACTAGTATCCCCAAGCCTTGTGGTAAACTAGAGACATATGACAAAACCTATTGTGAGTGTAAAAGATTTTAGTCTCACTATCGGCGACAAGCAGATTGTTGAGCAACTCGACTTTGAGGTGTTTCCAGGAGAGGTGTTTGCCTTCTTAGGATCAAACGGGTCGGGCAAAACCAGTACCATTCGGAGCCTCCTTGGTATCTACCAGGCGTCAAGCGGCAAGCTATTGGTGAACGGTAAAAAATTAACTCCAGAAAGCGCCGAAATCGTTGGCTATCTTCCCGAGGAACGCGGCCTCTATACTCGCGCTAAGGTGCTGGATGCCATGATGTATTTTGGCGAGTTGAAGGGTATGGACCGCGATGATGCGCGCGAAGAGGCATTAGCGTTTCTCCAGCGCGTTGACCTAGCCGACAAGGCAAATGTAAAGATCAAAAAGCTATCCGGCGGCCAACAGCAAAAAGTACAACTGGGCGTTGCCGTCATGGGTAACCCCAAGCTCCTTATTCTGGATGAGCCAACTAAGGGTCTCGACCCAGTTAACCGCAAGCTGCTGCTCGATATTGTCGACGAACTGCAGCAAAAAGGCGTGGCCGTTATTTACATTACCCACCTTATGGAAGAGGTCGAACGCCTGGCTGACCGCCTACTTATCCTGAAAGATGGCAAAGCACGTGCCTACGGTACAGTTGCAGCCGTAAAGAAAGAGTTCAAATCAAAGTCGATTGAAGATATTTTTGTTTCAATTTATAAAGAAAAAAGCACGGAGGTGTCTCGTGGCTAAGTTATCAAGCGTGGTCCGTCACGAATATCTCACCATCGTCAAGCAGCCGAGTTTCTGGATTGCAATGATTGCCATCCCCGTACTGTTTGGCGTCGTTATCGCCCTCAGTATCATTGGCAACAAGGCAAGTGCAGATCGTATTGAAGAATTGGCAAAAGATTTGCAAAATGTCGTCGTTGTCGATGAGAGCGGACTTATCAACCGTGAAGTTGTTGAAGGTGCAGGCCTCACCATGCATCCAGCCAACAAGACCAACTCGCTGCGAGAAGAAGTTCGCACAGGCAAGCGCGAGGCACTCATTGTCTTTCCTGCAAGCCTCGAAGAAGAACGCCAGTACCAAATCTATATGAGCGGTAATGATCTCACAAAAATGGGAGGTGTCCAATCGCTATCAACCAGTATTCTAAAGACCAGTCTGTTCCTACCTCTTGGATCGCCAAGCGTCATTGCGCTTGCTCAAGATGGCGCGAACAGTGAAGTCATTTCCTATAAAGACGGGCAGCAAACTGCTGGATTCAATGAGTACGTCGCACCAGCAGTTTTCGTTATTCTGTTCTATATTATCTTCGCCTTTTCGGTGAGTTACATGCTCACAAGCGTGAGTGAAGAAAAGGAAAACCGTAGCATGGAGATGGTGCTCACCTACGTCAAGCCACGTACGCTTATCGTTGGCAAGCTGCTTGGCGTCAGCCTGGTGACGCTGACGCAAATCGCATTCTTTGCCATTCTTGCAGTGATTGGTTATGTTATTCTCCAACAGACCTCGGCGGGCGGTGGCGTTGCTCTACCCATGGGAATTGATCCAGGCCGTATCGTCTTCGACTTTTGGCCAATCTTCTTTGGCTTTGCCTTCTTGGTTGTTGGCTTCCTGATGTTCGCTGGGTACATGACCGCGACCGCGGCGGCGGCACCCAGCAGTAAGGAGGCGAACAATTTTTCGAGTGTCTTCTTTATTGGGGCGTTCATTCCGTTCTACTTCATCATGATGCTTGTTACGAATCCGGAAAACGGCATTGTGAAGTTTCTCACCTTCTTCCCGCTGACTTCACCCGTCGTAGCGCTCATTCGCAACACCGTTGGTAATATGAGCCTGTTAGAATCATGGCTGGCGCTTATCGTTATGATTTTCTTCATGTTTGTCAGCGTTTGGATCGCCGTCAAAGCGTTCCGATTAGGTGCACTTGAGTTTGGCAGCACCATCAAACTGTCGAAGCTTTTGAAGAAGTAACATTACCAAGTGGAGACGGTGCCCTTTGAAGGGCGCCGTTTTTATAATTCAAGGTGTAACAGTCGTCCCTCAACCGTTCGGCGGCCGTTCCATTCGTTGATATCCGGCTGGTACCAGACGGTGACGTATTCACCTGGCTCGACAAAGAAGTTTTCAGGGGCATTAAACGCCAGGAGCTGTAGCGTCACCTTGCCGCCATCTTGCACTTCAAGTTTTACATGCTGCGCATCAGCACCCATACGCCGAATATTCACAACGAGCACTTTCTCACTGACGAGGACAGGCTGCGGGTTGCCATTACCGAACGGCTCGAGCCAAGTGATTCTTTCGACTAATTCCTCAGTGACATCACTAAGATCAGCCACCGTATCAGCCTTTGGTAGTAACAGGGATTGTTGGTTAAATAATTTCTGATCGCGGTAAAATTTATTTACGCGCTCTCTGAAGGCCTGAATATTTTTGGTCGGTAATGTCACGCCGGCGGCTAATTTATGCCCGCCACCCTTGGTGATAAGGTCATCTGCTGCTCGGATAGCATCAGCCGCCGAAAAATCACCATAGCTACGCGCGCTGCCTTTTGACTCGTCACCCATTTCTTCCAGCACATAGGTCGGTTTTTTGTATTTTTCAAGTAGTTTGGCGGCAACAATACCAATAATGCCATGGTTCCAGCCCTCACCACTGACAACCAGCACAGGATCAGACGCACGCTGCTCGGCTTCGACAATTGCCTCTTTAAAAATCTTGTCTTGCTCTGCCCTGCGCGCTTTATTCATATCATCGAGTAGCTGGGCTTTTTCAAGTGCCGTGTCGTTGTCCGAGGCACGAAGCATATCCAGTGCATACTGCGCCGTCTCCAATCGTCCAGCAGCGTTCATGCGAGGCCCTAGACCAAAGCCAAGGCTGCGCGCATTGACCTGTGAAGGTTCGACGCCAGACACCGCCATAAGTGCCTTGAGGCCAGGCCGATGAGCACGCGCCATCACCTTGAGCCCCCAATAGACATTGGCTCGGTTTTCGTCGACCAACGTCACTACATCACACACCGTACCCAGCGCCACAAGGTCAAGCAACCACTTTTCCTGTCCGTCCGGCAGACCTTCGAGTCGCGCCTGCAACGCCTGGACCAGCTTGAAGGCAACACCAACGCCCGCAAGGTCAAGAAACGGGTAGACTGCGTCTTGTCTTGATGAGTCTGGTTTTAGCAAAAAGTTCTCGTAATCGTTGGGGTAGTCCTGCAACAGTCGCTTTGGATTAATGACAGCCACGGCCGGCGGTTGCACTGGTGCCACATTATGGTGATCTGTGACGATAATATCGACACCTAGTTCACCCGCGCGAACAATCTCCTTCTCACTGAGGCTGCCGCAGTCTACTGTCACGATCAGGCTCGCCCCCTTCGCTGCAATCTTCTCTACCGCCTCGACCGTCAGCCCATACCCCTCTACAAACCGGTTTGGGATAAAAATATCGACGTGTGCAAATCCAAACGATTCAAACGCGTCGATCAATACCGTACTGGCGGTCAGCCCATCGATGTCATAGTCACCGTAAATCGTGATTTTTTCTTGTTTTTCGCGTGCCGTCACCAGTCGCTCAACTGCTTTATCCATATCTGGCAACAGAAATGGATTGTGATGCGCGTCATAGCTTGGATTCAAAAAAGCGTCGCGTTTTTTACCGGTGAGGCCACGAGCTTTCAGTATTTCATCAAAAATTTTAGACATCTGCGGATGGACGCTTTGGCCGAGCAGACTGCTGCTGCGACTTGATCACGATACTCTGAAGCTCTTTGAAAATAGAAAATTGCTTGTTTGTTGAGTAGATCTTGGTGTTACCTTGCTTTTCACTGGTCAAAAAGCCGACCTTCTCGAGCTTTTTTAGCTCTCGCTGGATATTGCCTGGATCTTCTTTAATAAGCTTGGCAAGGCCACGGACGTGCGTCCGAAAATCGGGGTACTTAGCATAGACGACCACAATCTTCCTACGAACTCGAGATGTAATAAAAACGTCTAACACTAAAATTCCCTTATTTTTCCCTTAGCTCTTTTCATCTTACACAAATCTACAACATTTCGCAAGACAGCTTTAACGCCATTTCAGGATTATTTCGTTGATGTAGGCAATTGTCTCTTCGTGGGTCGGCAGCTCGTTATTGTCGTAGTAGTGGTTAACACCGAGGTAGTTCGTTTTCACATCAAGAACATGCAGTTCATCCGCCGCCACATGAAGCCGGTCAACTGCATCAATTGTCGCGACTGGCGCTGCTACGACCAGCCGCTGGATTCGCACGGGCTTGAGAAAATCAAGCGCCACCCCAATCGATGCATCATCACCAAACCCATCGCTCACGAGAATAATGACTCTATCGCGTAGCAAGTCAAGGTCAATGATTCCACCATCACCAAGCAACCTGTTGATGCGTTGGAATGCTTCACGCTTTTGCTCGCTTAGATAGCCATGAAACTCGCTCGTATATTCGGTAATCTCGCCACTTGAAAGTTCGCTGTTATAGGTAAAGTTGCCGTTTTGCGAGACGCCACCAAAGCTCATACCCTCTCCAGGAATCTCAATGTCTTCGCTCAGAATCATCATCAACATACAGTGAAGCTCTGCGGCAATTCGCTCGCCCACCAACACGCCACCATCAGACAGGGCGACAACTGCACAGTTCTCGTACCGATACTTGTCTACCAGCTGCGCAGCTAATAGACTGCCTGCCTGTGCCCTGTCTTCAAAATACATAACCACTTCATTGTATCAGCCGGTCACGGTAAATGCGAATGATGTACACTAGAAGTAATGAACTACTATGAGGTAAGTCCGGTGGGCATTATACGCCAAGATAGTGCATCGTTTACGTATGCATCCGAACAGCCCCTATCAGTAGGTGCGATTGTTGAGATTGAGGTCGGTAAAAAGCACATGATCGGTGTTGTCATCAGCCCGACTACAAAACCTTCTTACAGCACAAAGTCCATTACCCGCCTGATTACCATACAACCTCTCCCTTCTGCACTCGTATCACTCGCCCTATGGATAAGTGAGTACTACAGCACACACCTCGGTACCGTATGGCCCACTCTGTTACCTCGAGGTATTACTAAGAAGCGCCGCCCTCGGTCGGTGCGCCCTCAAGAGAAATTGCGAGAGCGAACAAACTTTGTACTCAATAAAGATCAACAATTGGCCCTGCAACAAATCGCTGACATGTCCCCCGGGTCTGCCATCCTTCATGGGGTGACAGGATCAGGTAAAACTGCCGTCTACATTGAAGCAGCAAAACAATCGCTCGAGCGCGGCGAATCTGTCATTGTACTAACTCCAGAAATCGGGCTCACACCACAACTTGTTGATGATTTCGCCGAACATTTTGATGATATTCTTGTCACCCACTCGCGCCAGACAGAAGCCGAACGACACCTTACGTGGCAAACCGCACTTGAAGCAACAACGCCCCATATTGCCATTGGACCGCGTTCTGCCCTGTTCTTGCCGCTGAAAAAAGTTGGTTTGATTATTATCGATGAGGCGCACGAGCCAAGCTACAAACAAGAGCAATCTCCTCGCTATTCCGCCCTCCGCGCCGCTAGCATGCTGGCAAAGCATGGAGAGCCAAAACTGGTCCTTGGTAGCGCAACACCACTAGTCACCGATTACTATACTGCCCTCGCGGCGGAGCGCCCCATTATCACCATGCCCCGGCCCGCCATGGCCATTGCACCGCCCCAAGTCACACTTGTTGATATGACAAAACGCCACTCGTTTCGCCGTCATCGCTTTTTCTCTGAGCCACTCCTGACGAGCCTTGAAAAAACGCTCTCTGAGAATCATCAGGTCCTGATATTCCATAACCGCCGCGGCAGTGCCAGTGTGACGCTATGTGACAACTGCGGTTGGCAAGCAGGCTGTCCGCGCTGCTTTATACCATTAACACTCCATACCGATACACATCAAATGCGATGTCATATCTGTGGCCTCTATGATCGAATCCCAACCAGCTGCCCCACCTGCCACGAAGTCGACATTATTCATAAAGGTATTGGCACAAAGCTCATCGAATCAGAGCTACGCCGCCTCTTTCCCGATAAAACCATTGCGCGGTTTGACGGCGATAATGCAGAGGGCGAATCAATCGAGGCCAAGTATAAGGACCTCTACGGCGGTGCGATTGATATTATTATTGGCACCCAAGTCGTTGCCAAAGGCCTTGACCTGCCTCATCTTCGGACCGTCGGTATTGTGCAGGCAGATGCTGGCCTCAGCCTCCCTGATTACAGCGCCAGTGAACGTACGTTCCAATTGCTGGCCCAGGCAGTTGGACGCGTGGGGCGCAATCAACACGCAACGACCATCGTCGTACAAAGCTATCAGCCAACTCACCCCGCTGTCACCTACGGCCTGGCACAGGACTACACCAATTACTATCACCACGCGCTTCGCGAGCGGCAGCGTGCTAACTTTCCCCCCTATACATTTCTTCTCAAGCTTGTCTGCGTATACAAAACAGAAGCTGCTGCCATCCGTAATGCCAAAAACCTTGCTACGACGCTCCGCTCGAACACCCCTTCGCGAGTCGAGGTTCTAGGTCCCACCCCGGCGTTTTATGAACGTGCTGGCGACACCTACCGATGGCAGCTTGTCCTAAAAAGCCCCAGACGCCAGGATCTTACCGATGCCCTTTCACACCTCCCGCCGGCACACTGGCAGTATGAATTAGACCCGACAAGCCTCTTATGATATTCCACGTCGCTTGTGCTATGCTTCACTGTCTACCTCTGGTATACTTGTCCTAATGACTAAAGACGATATCATTACCCTGCCAAACCCACACCTCCGTGAAAAGTCAGCACGTGTCCACGTTATTACTGAGGAGACGCTTGCACTTATCGATGAGATGACCGCAGCTGCGCTTGACTGGGAAGATAGTCGCCCCCATGAAATCAGCGCCGCCTTGGCCGCCATACAGGTTGATCGCCTCACCCGGGTCGTTATTGTCCGCAGCGATTTTGATAACAAATCGATCCGTGAATTTACTGCACTGATTAATCCAGAGGTCGTCAAATATGAGGGGTCATTAATTGATGACTACGAAGGCTGCCTAAGCGTATCAGGTATATACGGCAAAGTCCCCCGTTACTCTCGCGTCCGCGTCAAGGCACTTGATATCGACGGTAACGAAATTCGCCTTAAGGCCGATGGGTTTTTGGCACGCGTCCTTCAGCACGAGATTGACCATACCAATGGCACCGTGTTTATCGATCACATTCGTGACGATCACAAAGCGTTCTATACACTTGACGAGCAAGGCGAACTGCAGTCTCTGGACTACGAGGAACATATCGAGGGCAATCATGACCTCTGGCAAGACTAAGACGCCTCGTCACATTATATTTTTTGGCACGGAAGAATTTAGCGCGGCATCCCTGCAAGCACTTATTACAGCGGGATTTACCATCGCTGCAGTTGTTACCAAGCCCGACAGTAAAAAAGGTCGTGGACACAAACTTATGCCATCAACCGTCAAAACCATTGCCGAAGAACATGGGATCCCTGTTTGGCAGCCAACAAAGCTGCGTGACATTACCGAAGATATCAAACGATTGCAGCCTGTCACTGGCGTCTTGGTGAGTTTTGGAAAAATCATTCCCCAGTCAACTATTGATTTGTTTACGCCCGGTATCGTCAATGTCCATCCTTCGCCCCTCCCAAAATATCGCGGGCCATCGCCTATCGAATCGGCCATTTTACATGGTGACGAAGAAACAGGTGTCTCGATCATGCAACTAACGGCTGCAATGGACGCAGGGCCGGTCTATTCGTTCATTTCACACCGCCTCACCGGTACAGAAACACAACCAGAACTGTATGAGACGCTCAGCAAGGTCGGTGCAGAGGAGCTTGTGAGTGTTTTACCAAAGATTATCGCAGGCGAGCTGCTACCCACCCCACAAGATGAATCGATAGCGACGTATTGTCAGTTGATTCAAAAGCGAGATGGCACTATTGATTGGACAAAACCAGCCGCACGGATTGAGCGCGAAGTTCGCGCCTACAAGGGTTGGCCAGGCAGCCGGACCATGCTTGGCGACGTCGACGTCATTATCACTGGCGCCCATGTTGTTGAATGCGCCGGACTCTCAAACGGCTCGGCACCTGACCACCTTAGTATTCCATGTGGCGACCGGCGGTGCCTTGCTATCGAATCAATCAAACCTGTTGGCAAAAAAGAAATGCCCATACAGGCATTTCTCGCTGGATACAAAGATAGGTTATAGGTTACAGGGCGCCAAGAATTGCTTCGCGGTTTGCCTTGATTTCTTGCTTGAGAGCTTCAAGAACGTTTGCAACAACCTGCCGATAGTCTGGACGGTTAACCTCAAGCCATTTTGTTGCCACAAATTCGTCACGGAGATTCTGATCGTTGATATCAAGGCCAGTAGCCTGCTGAAGGCGGGCGAAAGCTGGATCATTGTGGTAATCAGGTGCATATTGAGCGATCCAACCCTCAATAACACCTTGATTCTTGTCGATTATCGCTTCAAACTGTTCGAGTTGCTCGTCACTCATCCCCTCGCTCAGTTGTGTTCCTACGCGAAGCTCAAGCTCGTCATAAATATGTTGCAAAAATGCTTGCCGCTGTGCTTCTGGCAGCTGATCAAGACCGAGGTCCTGTAAAAACTTATCGTCTAATTGAAACATGCCGTCCCCTCTCTTACTTTTGCATTGATTGTATCATTATCATGCTTATGGTGCAACGAATGAACAAACTATGAAAGTGTTCGTTTCATCAGTTCGCGAGTAAAGAATTCAAGCTTGTCACCCTCTTCGAGGAGCAGCTTCTTCGTCGTCTTGAGGCTAAGCCCACACATTTCGCCCTCAAATACTTCCTTGGCCTCTTGCTGCTGGCGCTGCACCTTCTCTACCTCTACCTCTGCAATTTGCTCTCCGTCACGCAGAACACGGGCCAACACGCTAGGGACCGCCTTGCCGCTTGTCACCTCACCACCGGCAATCACCTCGTCCTTTAGCGTGCGGAAGACGCCCTTGATCGTCAGGGCACCTATCTCAGTCTCGACTACCTCTGGCGCAAGAAGGTTCTCCATTGAGGTTCGTGCGTCATCAAGCAACTCATAAATAACTTTGAAAATACGAACTTGTACCTTATCGCGCATTGCAAGACGCTTGACTGCAGGCGGAAGCTCAACGTTAAAGCCATAGATAACCGTTCGGTCGTTGGTCGCAAGACGAATATCATTTTCTGTGATTGCGCCGACGCCGCTGCCAACAACGTGCAACATCACCTGTCCATCGGTATTGATAAGCTTGAGACTGTCAATCACAGACGTCAATGATCCCTGAACATCAGCCTTGATAACAACGTTAAAATCTTCTGCTTCTTGCTTTTGACTCATCATCTTGAGAAGGTCCGCCCCTGTCACATTGGTACTGGCAGCATTCTTTTCTTGCTCGATTCGCGCTAGCGCAACTTGATTGCGAGCTTCTTTTTCACTTTTTACAATACCAAAGGTGTCACCAAATTGTGGCAGCTCCTTAAACCCAGTGACAGTCACCGGCGTTGATGGACCGGCTTCTTTCAATGTATCGCCCTTATAGTCCAACAGTGTGCGTACTTTTCCATACGCTGTGCCCGCCACCAAGAAGTGTCCTGGTCGTAGCATACCGTGCTCAACCAAGAGGCCTACAACAGAACCGCGGCCCGTCTCCATATGGGCCTCAATGACAAGCCCTTCTGCAGGCGTATCAACATCAGCACGAAGCTCTTCGAGATCAGCGACAAGCAGTACCATATCAAGCAACTTGTCGATGCCTTGCTTAGTTTTGGCACTGACCTCGACCATAATGGTATCACCACCCCATTCTTCAGGGTTAAGGCCGTGCTCGCTCGCAAGCTGCGCCTTTACCATATCTGGGTTAGCTGTTTCTTTATCAACCTTGTTGATCGCAACAACAATCTTGGCGTTTGCATTCTTGGCAAAACGAATAGCCTCGATAGTCTGTGGTTTTACGCCGTCATCGGCCGCAACCACGATAATAACAACGTCGGTCAGCACTGCACCGTGCTGACGCAAGGCGGCAAACGCCTCGTGGCCAGGAGTATCAAGCAAGGTAATTGCCCGGTTATTGCGAATCGTTTGGTACGCGCTAATATGCTGTGTAATACCACCTGCTTCGCCCTCAACAACCTTTTGGCCAAGAATAGCGTCAAGCAAGCTTGTCTTGCCATGATCAACGTGGCCCATCACCGCTACGATCGGTGGACGAGGTGCGGCATTTTCACTGATTTCATGCTTTTTGCGTTCGGCAAGCGTTGAAGCTTCCTTGCGCTCAAGCTGGACATCGAGTTCCAACTCCTCAACAATGATGGTCGCCGTCTCGAAATCAATCTTCTGATTAATTGTCGCGACTATACCGTTTTTGAACAACTCACCAATCAATGTTGTCACGGGCAGATTAAGCGTCTCCGCTAGCTCACCTACAGTAATTGAATCAGCTACAACAATAACTTTTTCAGCCATGTACGTTCAACTCCTTTCTGCCCGCTTTGACACGGATTTATGTGTTATTTTTTGCCTTTTGGAAGGCTTAGTGAGATCTTACGACTCTCCTTCTCGATATCAAGGACAATGAACTCCTTGCGCTCGTTCAGCGTAAATACCTTCTCTGGGTCGGCACCATCACCGCCAAGCTCTGATACGTGTACCAGTGCTTCAACTGCTGGGCTAATCTGAACAAATGCACCAAATGGCGTGATGCGAGTTACGGTACCTTCAACTGTATCGCCGGCCTTGAACTGATCAACTTCGGTCATCCAAGGATCCTCAGACAGCTGCTTCATGCTTAGCGAAAGACGGTCCTTGTCGATAGCAATAATCTTAGCCTCGATTGACTGGCCAACTTTGACGTAATCATTAGGATTGTTGACACGCTCCCAGCTGATTTCTGAGATGTGCACCAAACCTTCAATACCGTCGACATTAACAAAGACACCGAAGTCAACAACACCAGTTGCAACACCAGTCACCGTATCACCAACTTTCAAGCTTTCAAATCGTGCTGCCAAACCATCCTTGATGGCTTCCTTCTCACTGAAGATTAGTTTGTTCGCCTTGCGATCAACGTCAAGGATACGAACCTTCAGAGGTTTGTTGATGAGCACGTTCAGGCGCTGAAGGATTTCATCCTTATCACTGCTACCAACACGTGGGTAGTGTTCAGCTGAAAGCTGTGATACTGGCAGGAATCCGCGGACTCCTTCGTATTCGATCAACAGTCCACCGCGATTGGCGTCATATGGAGTAACCTCAATAATCTCTGCATCGTCAAGCTTGGCAGTGACTTCATCCCATCCACGGTCTTTTGCTGCCTTGCGTAGTGAAAGCAGTGACATGCCGCCTTCCAGCTCTGGGTCAACAATACTGGCAGTGACTTCATCACCAACTGCCAAGTTGCGTGAATAGCCGACTTCCCGGCGAGGTACGACACCGACGCCTTGCGCGCCAAGATCGACCAAAACCTCATGCTTGCGGACCGATAGGATCGTTCCTGTTATTACTTCACCCGTTGTGAGCTGCTTGACACCGTCGCCAGCGAGCAGATCGTCCATTGTTATAGTGGCGTTATTTGCCATAAGTCTTACTTAAGACTCCTTCCTTAATTATTATTCCCGAGAAGCATATCAAAAGACACGCCCCCTAGATTAGGTCTATTGTACCTCAGATGAGACGGTAAGTCAAAGGTGTCTAGCGAAGGCGCGCCAACGTACGCGACGAGCCCGCATAGGCCACTGCCACGTACACCACCGCAGCCAGAACTGGAGCAATCAAAAGCTGTTCAGGGCCTGTCTCGGGCAAGGCAGCAACGGTTGGAGATGATGTGGTTGACTCAGATGTGGTTGACTCACTTGGGCGGCTACCATTGCCCGTACTTGTCGTACCTGTAGTACCACTCTTGTCGTCTTGGCCCGCCTCTTCCTTAGAGGAGCTTGGGAATGTTTCGGTATCCGTGTCGTTCTTGGCCGCATCCTGATTCTCTTCACTTGGCGCACCCGGTAGCTCTGGCGGTACGTCTTGACTTGCTGTAGAGCTAATTCGTGATTGCTCTGATCGCTGACGCAGGACATGAAGCCCGATACCTAGTGCGGCCGTTACAATAACGGCGATAATAATAAATGATACTATCGATCCACCCTGATAGCGTGCTGTATGTCCTGCCATATTTCACCTCAGTTATGATTTCCTATATTGTACCATCAAATTCAGTACCCCGGCAAGACTTGTGTTTCGTATGCTACACTAAGTTCATGATTATAGCAGTCGATACAGGGGGCACGAAGACACTAGTGGCAGCGTTCTCAGATGAGGGGGCCATCAAGGATGAAATCAAGTTTCCGACACCAAAGGACAAAAAAGAGTGGATCGTGCAGCTACGACAGGCAATTGAGGATGTTGCACACGAAGCACATATCGATGCGATCGTCGTTGCCGTCCCAGGTATTGTAAAGAATGGCGTTGCAATCTGGTGCAATCACCTCTTATGGGCAAATTATAACGTTCAGGCTGAGATCGAGGCCCAATTCCCTGACGTACTTGTGCTCGTCGAAAATGACGCTAATCTTGGTGGACTCGGTGAAGTCCGCCGCATGAAGACAATCCCGTCTTCAGCACTCTATGTTACGATCAGTACTGGTATTGGCACTGGTTTTATCTCTGATGGTGTCATCGATCAGGGGTTACGCCTTAGCGAAGGTGGCCGCTCGCTTGTCGAGTATAATGGCGTTGTCCAAGAATGGGAGATGTTTGGCGCCGGTAGCAGCGTCTACGCTGCCTATGGCAAGTTTGCTCGTGATATTCATAGTCCACGAACCTGGAAACAGATCGCCGATCGATTCAGCCGCGGCTTCTTGGCCATCATCCCGCTCGTTCAGCCAGATGTCATCATTATTGGTGGTAGCATGGGTACTTATTTTGACCGCTACGATACGGCCCTTCTTGGCATTCTTAAAGAAAAATTACCACCGCATATTCCGGTACCAAAATTCGCCAAAGCTAAAGACGCAGAAAAAGCGGTAATCTTCGGATGCTATTTTTATGGCAGTGACTGGACTCGTCAAAACGATTAAGACGGATTATCCGTCAATTACGCTTCGTAGCGCAAAGAGCTTCCTTTGGATACCTCAAGAGAACACGGTTGAGTATGACCCCTCGGGCGACACAGCGTATCTTTTACATGAGCTGGGGCATGCCTTACTCCATCACGACTCATACTCCCATGACATTGAACTACTCTCTATCGAGCGGGCTGCATGGACCTACGCAACAAGTCACCTTGCAGACAAGTACAATGTTGATATACCCTCTGAACTGATTGAGGAATCACTTGATACCTACCGCGAGTGGATGCATGCACGCAGTACCTGCCCTGTATGCCACCTCAATGGAATACAGTCAGGGCCTCGTCTGTACCGATGCGTCTCGTGCTCTGCCACCTGGTCTGTCAACGAAGCAAGGGGTTGCAATCTCAGGCGCCACACTCAGGGAAACCACAAATAAAACCCCTCCAAAGTGAGGGGTTTTATCGATGGAGCGGTCAAGTTTACGCTGTCTTAGACGGTCGTCTTTTTACCGCGTCGGCTAATTCGGCCACCCTTTGCACCAGCAATACGTGCTAGTTCTGGGTTAGCGGCAAATCCACCAGTGTTTGATGCCTTACCACCCTTTGATCCGATCTTGGCGTAGAAGTTTGGATCTTTTGCGAGGTTTTTAGCTTTTGCCTTCAAACCACCTGCTTTTGTTCCTGCCATGAGACTTTTCCTCCTCATTTAAAAAGGTTTCCACATGCCAATTGGCCCGGAAACCCTCACTATTACCTCACACATGATATCTTATCGATATGTGTATACTTTCAGTATAGCATAGCTTAGCCTTTTTGTCAATATTTACGTAACCACTTTTTTATTGTGAAAAAGTCTTGCACAAAAAAACATAGGCGTGTACACTAGTAAATGTCAGAAATGACGGCACCTGTTTGAATCCAAATTAGATTCAAAATATAATCGACCCATCTGCGAGAGGGTCGATTTTTATATCTCTATATAGCGTATAGCCGTCTGTCCGGCTGTCAGTACCCGAGCATTGCCCACATGGCATTGCGGTTCTGGGTGAAGTGGTTGCCCCTATCAGTATTCAGTTCGATCAGAATAGCTGCAATACCCCGTTCGAGCAGCCAGTCCTCGTATGTCCCCGTCATTTCAAAGCCAAATGTACCAGTCGTGGCACTATTTGGCACGAACGCATAACGCGCCAAGCGTGAATATGCTTGTCCACCAGCAATCGAAACGCCGACGTCGTTGGAATTCACCAGCGACCCCGAACTATGATAAGTAATCACAAAGCGCGGCGCATAACGATACGTAGCGTTTATCAATGCCTTTGTTTCGCGCTCAGAGCCGGCCGATGACCCGCCAGCCCCCGCTTGCTCACCCTGACTAGTGATAATATCGCCCGTCCAGTTATGAGTCGGGAAGTTGCGGTTAAGATTGACGCCGTTATTGTTGACGCGGCTTGCTTTGGCGACTCCGTCAGGATTGACGCTAGGTATAACGACGACTCGTGCGGCTGCCGGAATCTTACCAGGGTTAGCCTCGAGATCGTTCATCCAGCTTTGTATGGTGTATACGCTGCTAAGCTCATTACCATGAATACCAGCGGTATAGAGATAGGTTGTGGCCCCATTACCGTAGATGTAGGCGTTAATGGGGCGCCCTCCTACAGAATATCCTACTGTTTCGACAACGTAACAGCGAGTCCGTCCCTTGAACGTCCAATCCTCGGTAGCCTTGATGCCGTGCTCGCTGATAATTTCTTTTGATAGAGTGATGGTAAAATCTGTACAACGACCGGCGCCAGCAAGTGACACGATGATTGAATTGTTCGTGGCTGTTACTGTAGCCGGTGCACCCTGGACTTTGACGATATCAGTGATCGCTTGGTCTTCTTTGCGTGTCTGATCCAGCGCAAGGACAATACGCGCACCTGGATCAATGCTTGTTGCCCCTACGTTCATAGAGGCAACCTTTGGACCGCCCGACAAGGTGAATGATATCTGATGTGGGCCCGCAAGACCGCTACCGTCCTTCGCCTCGACCTCATCGAGTACGAGGGTATATACTGCAGCACGAGGTAGCTCCTCCTCGGTAGGAATGATCTCTATTCGAGGGCCATCAACAGATACTGTAACATCATGTTTGACCTTCTCCTCATTGTCCTGACGCTCCAAGTGAGCCGTA
>DAICXK010000012.1 GCA_027312225.1 Candidatus Saccharimonadota bacterium | reverse complement strand
AAGAACGACACCACGGCAGCTGGTGTGAGCCGCGGTGCCTACGGCGCCATTGCTACCTGCGACCAACAGTCCGGCAGTAGTGGTAGCAACGGCATGGCCCAGTGGCTCGCCACGCCAAACGGCAGCGGCACTAACTACACCGCGTCCAACAACAGCCGCCTCACTATTAGCCACTGTACCAGCCAGCTGCGCATCAATGGCCCAGTCATTGCCAACAAGCTCTACCTGCGCCGCACGGCTGGATCTGGCCCGGCTGCCGATTCCGGTACTCCGGCTGAGATCATCAGCCTGCGCCCCGATGCCTACCTATGGGCACGGGAGCATATGAGTCCGGGGTTGGTGTATCAAGTAAAAACAGAGAAAGAGCTGCCACCTCGATACTAAAATGCTACGGTATGCGCGCCACTCTGATATACTAATACGGGTAGTGGCGCGTTGGCGGAGCGGTTACGCAGAGGTCTGCAAAACCTTTTAGACGGGTTCGACTCCCGTACGTGCCTCCACAGAATAATCTCGAGTGTTCGAGGTTATTTTTGTTGTAGCAATTCAATTAATTCGGGAAACTCTGCATCGAGGAAGTGATTGCGATCGGTAAAGCTATGGATGACTGCGGTCGGCAGGTCTGCTTGCAGCTTTACTAGCTCGCTAAAAGGGACGATAAAGTCATCTTCACTGTGGAAGAGGTGAATCTCGTCAGCACTTTTTTCTAAGCCAGTTGCCGAGTTAATAGTGAAGCTGCCATATTCATGTGCTTCGTCGTTGTAACCCCCGGCCAACAAGATGAGCTGTCTCACTGGCTGACGGAGAGGATACTGGTGAAGGTACTTCGTGAGGAACATTGCGCCCAGACTGTGGCCAATCAGCCGGGTGTCATCTTTAAGGAAAGGAATGATTTTCTCGAACAAAATCCGCCACTCTTCAAATTGAGCATTTGCACTGTTTGGCATAGAAGGAGTCAGGACATCCGCGGCAGGAAATGCCTCGACAACGGTATCCTTCCAACGCCTGCCAGGCTTGAGGCGCTCGTAATCAATCTCTTTCGCCTTCAGGTCGGTAAGATATCGGTCGTAGGTTGCATAACTATCGCCACCATGAATTATCAGTATTTGTTTCACATTTCTAGTATACTGGAGGTTAGGCGCGGATGGTGGAATTGGTAGACACGAGAGACTTAAAATCTCTTGACCATTACGGTCGTGCGGGTTCAAGTCCCGCTCTGCGCACCAAAAATTGTTTAAATAAAACGTAAGCTGGTATACTAGTAAGTACAAAGTAATATAAAGGGGAATAATAGATTATGGAATTTCTGTGGCTATGGATCATTCTCGGCGTTGTCGTTATGTTGGCAGTGTTCGTATGGTCAACGTACAACGGCCTTGTAACATTAAAGATTCGCGTTGATGAGGCATGGAGCGATATCACCGTTCAATTAAAGCGACGCGTTGATCTAATTCCAAACCTTGTTAATACTGTTAAGGGTTACGCTGCACATGAGTCAGGCGTTTTTGAGAAGGTTACCGAAGCTCGTTCGGCAATTCAGAACGCAAAGGGCGTTAAAGAGTCAGCTGCTGGTGAAAACATGCTCGAAGGTGCCTTGAAAAGCCTGTTTGCTGTTGCTGAAGCCTATCCAGACTTGAAGGCAGATCAAAACTTCGCACAACTACAGCAAGAGCTTGTTGATACCGAGGATAAGATTCAGGCCGCTCGTCGTTTCTATAACGGTGGCGTACGTGATCTTAATACGAAGATTACGCTGTTCCCTAACAATCTTTTTGCAGGCATGCTTGGGTTCAAGAGCCGCGAATTCTTTGAACTTGATAGTGCCGAGCAAGCAGTGGCTGAAAAGCCTGTTGATGTACAATTCTAGTATCATCAATCAAGAACTGACAAAGATAAAAACACCCCTTATCGAGGGGTGTTTTTAATGATAAAATAGATGTATGTATTCTGCTATTGCTAAGAACAAACGAAACACGATATTGATTATGGCCTTTTTTGTCGGCCTCATAGGGGCGATGGGGTGGGCTGTTAGCTATTTTATGGGAAATAGCTCAATCGCGGTTGTTGTGGTGATTGTTGCTGCTGTCTATGCATTGATTCAGTATTTTGCTGCTGGCAAGCTGGCGGTTGCGATGACTGGCGCTCATGAGATCCAAAAAGCTGACAACCCACGCCTGTATCGAACAGTCGAGAACCTTGCTATTACAACAGGCATGCCAATGCCGAAGGTTTATATTATCGATGATCCGGCACCTAATGCATTTGCAACGGGCCGTGACCCACAGCATGCGGTTGTCGGTGCAACGACGGGGTTGCTCGAGATTATGGATGATCGCGAGCTCACTGCAGTGATGGCCCACGAGCTAGGGCATGTGCAGAATTATGATATTCGTGTGAGCACCATTGCCTTTGGGTTAGTGAGTGCGATAGGTCTTTTAAGCGATATCGTACTGAGAATGTTTTTCTTTTCGGGCGGTAACAGGAACAGCAATAATAATGTCCACCCGGTTGTATTGATTATTGGTGTTGTCGTGATCATTCTCGCCCCTATTATTGCAGCAATTGTTCAAATGGCCGTGAGCCGCCAGAGGGAGTACCTTGCTGATGCAACAGGTGCTCTAACAACGCGTGACTCGGAGGGCCTTGCGAGCGCGCTTGCGAAGCTTGGACAATACGGTCGTCCAATGAAGCGCGAGAGCACCTCTACTGCGAACCTGTTCTTGTCAAACCCTCTCCAACCCGGCTTCTTTACAAAGTTATTTAGCAGCCACCCTCCGCTTGAGGATCGTATCAAAAGACTAACAAAGAATAGTGGAACGTTTTAGCTAGAATGGCAAACCAAATCAAGAAAACTTCGGCGACAAAACGCCCGGCTAGTTCTAAAAAGCGTGCCGTGAAGGCTAAGAAACAGCCCGCAAAGAAGCAGAGTCTGGTTGCGAAATTTCGTAAGAGAGTAGACGGCTTTTTGGGTCGAAGACCACACAGGAGCTTTCGCCTGACGCGTCGCCGAGATTATAGACGGTCACTTGCCTTACCGGGTTTTTGGTCATTATCTGCCTCTGTTGTACGTGCATTACGCCAGGATAAAAAAATATTTATCCCCCTTGCACTTATCTATGCGATTATTAGCATGCTGGTGGTAGGAATTGCATCCCAGGAGAGCTTCGTCACGCTACAGGAGGGTATTGCTGAGGCAGGGCGTGAAATATATGAAGGAAATTGGAGCGCCCTGGGGACGGCAGCAATGCTTACTGTCTCCACTCTGGCAGGAAGGGTCTCACCGAATGTGTCTGAGGCTCAGCAGATTTACGCGGTGTTATTGGGATTACTGGTGTGGCTGACGACAGTATGGATTCTGCGACAACGCATGGCTGGCCATGCAGTACGTCTAAGGGATGGTCTGTACAATGCCGGTTCGCCTATCGTGGCAACATTTATGATAACAATCATTATGGTTCTGCAGTTGTTGCCTATTTTGGTTGCGGCGATTGGCTATGTGGCCGCACAGAATACGGGGTTGTTGGCCGGAGGGGTTGAGGCGATGCTGTTTTGGATAGTCGCGGGCGGTCTGGCGACACTTTCTCTCTACTGGATTACAACGAGTGTGCTTGCTATGGTAGTTGTCACGTTGCCTGGCATGTATCCAATGCGAGCCCTGAGAATTGCAGGAGATATGGTTGTTGGACGACGACTCAGGATTCTTTTTCGAATACTATGGATGCTATTTTTACTCGCATTATTCTGGATCATCATCCTCATACCAGTTATCCTGATTGATATTGGAGTAAAAAACCTTGTTCCTGGTTTGCAGTGGCTGCCTGTTGTTCCGCTGATTATAGCAGGATTAACAACCGTCTCAGTTATTTGGATATCAAGCTACGTGTACATTCTGTATAGAAGGATAGTGGATGATGACGCAGATCCTGCCTAACGAGCGAGCGCGAGAACTGCGTGACCTCATCAATCGCTATAGTTATGAGTATCATGTGAACGATGCGCCAAGTGTCGATGATGCTGTGTATGACAGTCTTTTTGGTGAACTCAAACAGATAGAAGCGGCGCACCCTGAACTCGTCACTATCGATAGTCCCACGCAGCGAGTAGGGAATGAGCTAAAGGGCGGTTTTCAGAAGGTAGCCCATACATCCCGCATGCTTAGTCTTAACGATGTGTTTGGTCGTGCCGAAGTTGAGGCATGGGCGCAGCGTATGGACAAGCAATTGCAAGGAGTCCCCCACGAGTACTTTGCCGATATAAAAATGGATGGGCTCGCATGTTCGCTGGTGTATTACGATGGCCTTTTAGCACAGGCAGTCACCAGGGGCGATAGCTTTGTTGGTGAGGATGTGACGAATAATGTCCGAACTATCCCCAATGTACCGCTCAGGCTGCGGGAGACATCTGGGTTTGAACGTCTTTTGACCGGAAGGACGGAAGTTCGCGGTGAGATTGTTATGCTGAAAAAAGATTTTGAGAAACTGAACCAAAGGCAGCAGGCGGCTGGTAAACCGGTGTTTAAAAATCCTCGAAACCTTGCGGCAGGTACGATTCGCCAACTTGACCCAAAACTGGTGGCTGATCGGCCCCTTACCTTCATCGCGTATGATCTTATCCGTGAGGACCCAAATGAAATTCCAACTAATATGTTCGCGTATGAGGCGTTGTCGGCAATCGGCATACGACGTAACCAGCAGGCGAGTGTCCATACATCGATTGCTTCCGTGATGACATTTGTTGACATGTGGGGTGACAGGCGGCACGACCTACCGTTCAACACGGATGGATTGGTTGTAAAGGTAAATAACCGTGCACAGTTTGAATCTCTCGGTATCGTTGGCAAGCAGCCGCGAGCAGCGGTGGCGTACAAGTATGCGGCAGAGCAAGCAACGACAATCGTGAAAGACATCGTGATTAGTATTGGCCGCACAGGCGCGGCTACTCCTGTCGCGGTATTTGACCCTGTGTCAATTGCCGGAACAACCGTCCAGCATGCCAGTCTTCATAACGCAGATGAGATAGCCCGAAAAGATATCCGAATAGGTGACACGGTTATCATTTTCAAGGCGGGTGATATTATTCCTCAGGTTGAGAGCGTGGTAACGGAGTTACGTCCAAAAAATACGCAAGTATTTCATTATGAGCAAGCGCTCAAAGAGCAATATCCGGAGCTTGAATTCGAACGTCAAGGAGCGGATGTTGTCTATCGTGTAAAAAATACAAACAGTGAATTACTTTTGAAACGAGCTCTCCAGTACTATGCGTCGCGTGGCGCGCTAGATATTGACACGCTAGGGGAAAAGAATGTCGTTGCGCTCGTTGACGCTGGGCTTGTAAATGATATTGCAGATATTTACACACTGACGATTGACGATCTAATTGAGCTCGAGCGGTTTGGCAATCTGTCTTCCGAAAAGCTCATCAACGCAATCCAGGCAAGCAAGGCACCGAAACTTGAGAAGTTTATTCTGGCACTTGGTATCCGTCACGTTGGGGCGCAAACGGCGATCGATCTTGCGGATGCGTTCGAAAGTATGGATCGGCTACAGCATGCTACGCTTGACCAATTGACGCAGGTAGAAGGTGTTGGCAAGGTGGTAGCAGAGAGTATTGTTGCATGGTTTGCCGATGAAGATAATATACGTCTTTTGGAAAAGTTTACTTCGCTGGGCGTACGCCCAGTATACACCAGGCGATCGGGCAAATTAGTCGGGGTTAGTATTGTTATTACGGGAACACTAGAGAGTATGGGGCGAGATGAAGCTGCGGAGCGTATACGCGCAATGGGCGGAGTCTTTCAGTCTGCTGTAGCAAAGGACACGACGTATCTCGTGGCTGGCGGTAAGGTCGGCGCGAGTAAACTCAAAAAAGCTGAACAATATGGCGTTCAGATTATTGATGAGGGCCGTCTCATTGAACTCCTACAAGCATAGGGGCAGTTCAAATATAGTAGCTAAAACGGCTTTGGGAGAACAATTAGGTCTTGATGCTGCAGTTGATACAGCTGTGTATCACCACGCTTGATGGCTCTTCCCGTTGTAACGGGGCTAAGGACATCAAGGGCAAGAAGCTTCTTGCGGAAATTACGTTTATCGACGGTACGTCCAGTGAGTGTCTCGAATACCTGTTGGTATGCGCTAAGGCTAAACTCCTTAGGCAAGAGAAAGGCAGGCAGTGTCGTATACAGTGCTTTTGATCGGAGGCGCTCAAGTGCATATGTCATTATTTGGTGGTCACTGGTTGAAAGCTGTGGCAAGCGCTCAATAGGGAAAAGCCCGATATGTTTTGTCCCCTTGTGCCACAGTAACTCGGGAGACACATAGAGATACGTAAGGCAGATATCGCTTCTACTTGAAGAGTCGGCTGCTGGGAGCTCAAATGCATAGAGTTGTTCGCGGTAGCGGACGTTTCGCGGTGTAAGGCCGCATTGTGTACGCAACATCTGCTCAAGCGATTGCAGGCTAGTGTGTTGATAATACACGGGAGTTTCTGGCAGGCTCCATGTGGGTGATCCTACCCCTACCGATGAAGTAAGCGCGACAAGGAGCTGGCCTTCAATGTAATGAAAAGGGGTGGCTTTAGCAATGACATTGGGGCCGGTGTTCATATACCTAGTGTACTATATACACTCATCCAACATACATTAAAATAACGCCCAGATTGGGCGTTATTTTAATGAAAGCGGCTAGTTGATTACCAACTGCGCTGACGGAATGAACCGCCACCGTTACCGCCACGGTCGTTGCCGCCGAAATCACGCTTTGGGCGATCTTCCTTTGGGCGAGCTAGGCTCACATTGATGGTGCGACCATCAAGTTCTTTGCCGTCGAGTTCATCAACAGCTTTTTGGTTGTTAGCTTCGTCAGTAAATTCAACAAAGCCAAAACCTTTTGAGCGTCCGCTGTCACGGTCAGTGATAACGCGTGCGCTTGAAACCTCACCGACTTGCTCGAAAAAAGCCTTCAGTGAGTCATCGGTCGTTGCGTAAGCTAGACTTCCGATAAATAGATTTTGTGCCATTATATGGTACCTCTTCTTGTTACTTCTAATTCGTCAGATCGACCGCCAGGCGAACGTACCAAGAAAAGTATCGAGATCGAAACTTCATTGCTTCACGTGCATGTGCTTCTGAACATCTACAGTTAAGCATATATACAAGATAAATACCAGAGTGTCCATACATTTGGATGCAAGCAAGGGTGTTGGTTATGGTATAGTGGCAGCATGAATCCACCAGATGATGCTTGACGAGCTGATACCTATTGCTCGTGAGGCACAAAAGACCTGCATAGATTTGCAATTCTGGCATGACGGCGCGTACGAGCAATACAGAGATGGAAAATGGTATTTCAGGGGTGAGGTTATTAACACCACACATGCAAGCCAACAACTATAGGCAAGATTGAAGCACTCTGGCGACCGGCAAATGGATTCAGGTGATGTAGCAAACAAAAAAAGTACACCTTGATCGATGCACTTTCCTTGGTGGAGTATAGCAGACTTGAACTGCTCGCCTCTTCCATGCCATGGAAGCGCTCTACCGGATGAGCTAATACCCCGGATGCTCATATATTGTAACAAAACACTTCTCGAATGAGAAGTGTTTTTGCAGCTGTTGCGCGCCCACCCGGGGCAGTGCTTAGTTTGCAATATGTTTGTTTTTGCTAGCGCCAAGGTTACCCCTAGCGCACCAGCTATGCACCATTATGTATTGTTATTCGCCTAAACGCAAGCTTTTTGATACTATAAGGACATCTATGACAATGGGTAGGCAACGAAAACTTGAAAAGTATGTGAAAAAATACTTCAAACGGCATCCAGAGGTTCGTCTGGTGGCAGTAACCGGGAGTATTGGTAAGACATATACAAAGATTGCCATCGCGACCATCCTCAACCAGCGGTACCGTGTACGGTTGTTCCATGGAAACAGGGGGACGAATTTTACGACACCAATGGCAATTTTAGGAATCGATTATCCGGGAGATATCAAAGGTTTCAAGGCGTGGCGAGCGATTTTAAAAGCAGCCAAGCAACGCGTCAAGCAGCCAGCCGACGTGGACGTTATCGTGGTAGAGTTAAATTCTGTCGCGCCAGGATCACTGCTGGCATACGCCGACTACATCATCCCTGATATCTCAGTCGTAACTGCAATATCCGAGAGCAACCTGAAGGCGTTTCAAACGATTGATAACGTCGCCCAAGAACAGCTTTCAATCGGTGTAATCAGCCGTAGCTTGCTGATTAACCGCGATGATATCGATAGTCGGTTCGCGGTATATCTCACGAATCCAGTCATGAATACTTTTGGTACGGGCGGGGCTGCGGAATATCGTTTTTCTGAGGGTGACTTCTCTGAGGACAAGGGATATACGGGGAATATTATTATTCCAGAGTGGGAAGAGCCGATCCCTGTCACACTTCATACCTATGACGAGTTTTCTCTCAGGCAGATTGTCGCAGCATGCGCGGTAGGTGTTAAGATGGGTCTTTCGCCACAAGAGATTGCTACGGGGGCCTCGTCAATTCGACCACTGCACGGCCGTATGAACCCGCTTGCCGGAGTTGAGGGAAGTTTGTTGCTTGATAATACGGCGAATAATAGCCCGCTGGGTAGCCGTACGGCGCTACAGTCGCTCTATCAGATATCGGCACCACAACGTGTTGTAGTATTTGGCACGATGCAACACTTGGCGCAGTTATCAGTTACTGCCCATCAGGAACTCGGCGGTCTCTGTGATCCTGCGCAACTTGCCTGGGTGGTGACAGTCGGTGACGAAGCGAATCGCTATCTTGCGCCAGCAGCACGCGGGAGAGGCTGTCAGGTCAAAGAATGTAAGAATGCGCTGGAGGCGGGTGCATTCGTGCATAGTGTGATCGAGAGAGATAGCGTTGTTCTGTTTGACGGCCCAGAAGACGGTGGTATTTATCTTGAAGAGGCGGTCAAGATTGTGCTTCATAGTGCGTCGGACGAAGAGAAGCTTGTGCGCCAGTCGCCAGAATGGACAGAGAAAAAAGCCGAGGCGTTCTCGCGATTTCCTGGATAGTCATGTACTATGGTAAATAATTAAGCTTAATGTAAGGAATTATGAATGGACAATAATCAACCAGATCTCCCCACTGAGCCGCAACAGCCCGCTACGCCCGCACCAGTTGGCCCACAACCAGAAGCCCCAGCGGTATCACCTCAGCCTAAAAAGAAACCCAAAAAAGGCATTATCATCGGTAGCATCGTTGCTGGCGCATTGATCGTGTTAGGTGGCGGTGGGGCCCTCGCCTACAATCTTTGGTATCAGAATCCAGAAAAGGTGCTATTTGACGCGCTTACCCATGCGTTCAAGGCAGAGTCTGCGACGGGTACAGGCCAAATTACCCTTAAAACAGATGACGTCAATATGAAAATTACGTTTGACGCAGCAGGCAAGGGTAGTGACGGTCGTGTCGATACGAAGGTGAAGATCGATGGCAAATCAGCAGATGAGACGATAACGATCGATATTACGGCGTCGCTGCTTGTCAAGGGAGATACATTCTACTTTAAGCTCGACAACCTTCAGAAGACGGTTGACGCCTTGGCGGAATCAAATGGTGGAGTGCCAGAGTATTTTGATCCGATTATCAAAAAAGTCGACGGCCAGTGGGTGAGCGTTAAGGCAAGCGACTATGAAGACGTCAGCAAAGAAGTGTCGAAACAGCAACAATGCGTGACTGATCTGTTCGAAGGCCTTTCAAAAAATGATGATATGAAGAAAGAACTCGTCGGTCTCTACAAAGAGAATCGAATCCTGGTTATTGACGAACAGCTGCCAGCAAAGAGGGTTGACGGCGTAGGGAGCCTAGGGTATAAGATCTCAGCTGATACCGAAGCGACCAAGGGATTCATCAAGGGGCTCACCGATACGGAGTTTGGCAAAGAATTGAAGAAGTGTGATGACAGTGTTGATTTTGCTGAGGCAGCTGATGCTATCGAAGAGGCTGACAAAGAAAATGATGCTGATGTCGACACGAAGTTCGAGCTATGGGTCAGCCGGTTCGGTCATCAAATCACCGAGGTGAACATGACAGTTAAAGATGATGAAGCGTCTGGTTCATTCGTCTTTAATCCGAAGTTCAATGAAGAGGTGAATATTGAGGCCCCGTCTGATACTATCACTATCAAGCAACTCCAGGAAGACATTGAAAAAGCCATGGAAGAGTACTACGCCGATCTCTTTGACGACAGCATGTACGACGACTATGACTATGATTACGACGACGATCTGGCGCCGTATAATTTAAACTAATAACGACTAGCACCAAAAATGCAAGACACCACCTCGATATAAGGGGTGGTGTCTGCTATACTGAGATGCATGAGACGCTATAATCCATCTGAGATCGAGCCGAAATGGCAGGAAATCTGGGCTAAAGACAACCGCTACCAGGCAAGTGACTTTAGTGACCAGCAAAAATTCTATATTTCATGTATGTTTCCATACCCCAGTGGTGCTGGTATGCACGTCGGGCATGTCATGGAGCATTCGATCGTTGATGCGGTTGCACGGTTTCAGCGTGCACACGGTAAAAATGTTATGAACCCGATGGGTTGGGATTCATTTGGACTACCGGCTGAAAACTATGCAATCAAAACGGGTAAGTCGCCACAAGAAACCACGGCAACAAACATAGCCAACTTTACTAACCAGCTGCGGCGTATGGGTGCCAGCATTGACTGGTCGCGCGAAGTTAATACGAGCGACCCTGAATACTACAAGTGGACACAGTGGATATTTACAGAGTTCTACAAACGCGGCCTGGTGTATCAAAAAGAAAGTTTGCAGTGGTGGTGCACGATCGACAAAACAGTGCTTGCTAATGAACAAGTGATTAACGGTAAAAGCTGGCGGCATGATGGACCCGATGATCCGCTAGTGATAAAAAAGCCGATGAAACAGTGGTTTTTTAAGATTACCGAGTATGCCGACGCACTGTTAGAGGAGATCCCCGATCTTAATTGGCCCGAGAAGATCAAGACCGCGCAAACCAACTGGATCGGCCGTAGTGAAGGTGCCGAGATTCAGTTTACTGTTGAAGGTAGTGACGACATGATTACAGTGTTTTCAACTCGTCCTGATACGCTATTTGGTGCCACGTTCTTGGTGCTTGCGCCAGAGCACCCGTTGGCACGCAGTCTTGCCCAGGCAAAGACTCAGGTGGCTGTCGATACCTATATTGACGAGGCGGTCAAAAAGTCAGAGATTGAGCGCCAGGCGGGCGATAAGGAGAAGACGGGTGTCTTCACTGGCAGCTACGCAATTAATCCAGTGAATGGTGAGAAAGTACCAATCTGGATTGCCGATTATGTGCTGGGTGGCTATGGTACTGGTGCTATCATGGCTGTGCCAGCACATGACGAGCGTGATTTTGCATTTGCTGAAAAATATGAGCTGCCAATTGTACGAGTTATTGAGACTCCTGAAAATGAGGCTGGAACTGGCGTGTATCACGGTGAAGGTCCCTTGGTAAACTCTGGCCAGTTTGATGGTATGGCCAGCAGCAGCGCCCGCGAAAAAATCGTGGCCTGGTTGGAACAACAGGGACTGGGTGAAGGCAAAGTAACCTACAAAATGCGTGACTGGTTGATTAGCCGCCAGCGCTACTGGGGCGCGCCAATTCCTATCGTGCACGTGAAGGACCATGGTCCTGTGGTGATCCCGGCACACCAACTGCCAGTGCTATTGCCCGAAGTAGAAGATTACGCGCCAAAGGGTGACGGAAAGTCGGTACTGGGCGCAGAGGAAGACTGGGCGCATATTTGGTATAACATGACGACTGGCGCGTCAGTGTCGTTTAGTGCGGGCAAACCGGATGGCGATGACTGGCATGAGGCCCACCGTGAGACGGATACTATGGATGGCTACGCGTGTAGTAGCTGGTATCTGCTGCGCTACGCTGACCCACATAATGACCAGCAGGCATGGTCGCCAGAGAAAGCCACGTACTGGATGCCGCTCGACATGTATGTCGGCGGTGATCATGCGGTGGCGCACCTGTTGTACGTTCGTTTTTGGAACCATGTTTTCTACGACATGGGGCTGGTACCTACCAAGGAACCTGTTGGGCGTCTGGTCTATCATGGTCTCATTGGTGCCGAGGATGGTCGTAAGATGAGTAAGAGCTTGGGGAATGTCGTTGACCCGCTGGAGGTGATTGATCAAGGGTATGGTGCTGATGCGCTGCGTACGTTTGAGCTGTTTTTAGGGCCGATTAACGAAAACTCTAACTGGAGCTCTCGCGGTATCGCCGGTGTCTATCGGTTTTTAAATCGTGTCTGGACGCTGACGCAGGAGTATGCTGAAGCTGAAAAAACAGATACTGAAAGTGCAGAGCTGCGCGCCCTGACACACCGCACTATTAAAAAGGTGACAAATGATTATCGCCGCCTAAGCTTTAATACGGCTATTGCCTCGCTAATGGAATACGTCAATGAGCTGTACAAACTGAAGGTCGATGGATTTTCGTCACAGTGGCAGCAAAGCCTTGAAGTGTTAGTGCAGCTGCTTGCGCCAATTGCACCACATATTGGTGCCGAGTTATGGCAGCAGCTAGGAAACGATACTTCACTGGACACAGCCGCATGGCCTGTTTGGGACGACGCGCTGCTGGTTGCCGACACCATGACGATTATTGTGCAGGTAAATGGAAAGCTACGCGCCAAACTAGAGGTCGCGACAGATGCTCGTGAGGATGATATCAAGACAGCGGCGTTGGCCGAAGGTAATGTTGTCAAGTTCTTAGAGAATAAACAGCCAGCCAAGGTGATTTATATTCCTGGCCGGCTGGTGAATATTGTCGTAAAGTAGGATTACTCTTTTTCTGATGTCACCCGTTCTACGAAGACGGTGTCACCCAAGATGGGGTCTTCGATGCCACAAACCTCAATCTGTTCTCCAGGGTGAATGGTACCAAGACGCTCGGCAACTCGATTGAGCTCCCTTGATGTACGTGGCGCAAAGTCGGGGTTTGTTTCTTGCAATTCATCAATAGCACGCGCAATAGGGTCACTATTGTTATCTCCTGCATATACCTGCGTAGTAACACAGCCGGTTTCCTTATCCGATAGAGCACTGGCAGCATCCGAGGCCAACTCCACACCTTTCCATACACCCAGCCCAGCTAAAGTGACAAGCGCACCTGCGCCAAAGCGGCGAAGCGCGTAGTTTGGTCGCTTAGTTGGCTGCTTGTCCTGGGTTGAGTGGCGTAATTCCTGTGGTTTCATGTCTTCATAATACCACTAATGCTTATTTTTGTCAATACCTATAGATATTCCCCCTTGAGGATTAGAGGTTTATAGGGTATAATCAGGCTTAAGATTCTATAATTAAGCCTGAAAAGGAGAACTTTACCATGGCACAACCTAAGAAGCAGAGCAGTCCACGCAAGACTGGCCTTCGTCGCAGTCATCTGCGCCTGAAGCTAGCTCGCGCTGTTAACCGCACCTCACCAGTGAAGGTAAAAACTACCAAGAACGAAACTGGCAAAAAAGCTGCGTAATCTACGGATTGGTAGATTATTGACACCTCAAATTAACAAAAAGGAACTATAACGGATATGGCATCGAACCGACATCTTGGGCGAATTGTCGCGCTGCAGACACTGTACGAATTTGAATTTCGTACACAGTCAGGAGATACATTGGCGTCTGCGAGTGAAATTCTCGATCGAAATCTCGAGCGGTACGAGTCGGCAATACAAGACAAAGATTTTGTACGCGAATTAGTGGACGGCGTGATTGCCCAGCAGACCGACCTTGATGGAAAGATCCAGCCAATAGCACCCGAATGGCCAATCGAGCAGATTGCCCGGGTTGACCGTACGATTTTACGTATGGGTCTGTATGAGCTATTGCATCGAGCAGCTATCGTGCCACCAAAAGTGGCGATCAACGAAGCCGTTGAGCTTGCCAAAGCGTTTGGTTCCGATAACTCAAGTAAGTTCGTCAACGGGGTGCTCGGCACCGCCTATCGAACACTTGTGGAAGGACAAAACGAGCATGGCAGCGCAGCAGTTTGATAAGTTCAAGAAATACTTTTCTCGCAAGAAACCATCTATTCAAGAAATTGTTCGCGAACCGACCGCAGGCGGTATCGTCTTTCGTAGAACTCATGATGATAAAATTGAAATCCTTTTAATTCAAGATGCAAAGGACCGGTGGACGATTCCAAAGGGCCACATTGAAGAGGGTGAAACTGCCAAGCAGACGGCAGCACGTGAAATCGGTGAAGAGGCGGGGCTTCATGATGTCGATGTGCTGGATTGGCTCGGTAAAATCCATTTTCGCTACCGTCGTATCGATAAGCTGGTGCTGATGACGACGCAGATTTATCTTGTACGGGCGAAGGGTGACACAAATGCTATTCAGAAAGAAGAATGGATGAATGGTATCAAGTGGTTCGCGTTCCATGACGCGCTGGACGCGATTGAGTACGAGGATATTGGTAAGCTGATGCTACTAGCCATGAAAAAAATTCGACAGGAGAAGTTATAGATGAGTGGTATGCAAATTGCACCATATCAGGAGTTTGCAAGAGAGAAACTAGGATTTGAATTTGAGAATATTCAACTTCTCGTTACTGCCTTGACGCACCGTAGCTATGTTAATGAACACAAAAAGAGCGTCTCCGAGCATAACGAACGTCTCGAATTTTTGGGTGATGCTGTTTTGGAATTGGTTGTGACTGATTTTCTTTTTGCAAACTATACTGAGCCGGAAGGCATCCTGACGAGCTGGCGTGCTGCGTTGGTGCGTACGGAAAGCATCAGTGATGCTGGCAACAAACTGGGCTACGAACCACTGCTACGTATGAGCAAGGGTGAAAAGGGCGGTAGCGATCGTGCGCGTGCGCAGATCCTTGCAAATGCTTTCGAAGCGGTAATCGGGGCAGTTTATCTAGAGCGGGGCTATGATGATGCGGCCGAATTCATTCATAAACATATTACGAGCAAGCTTGATGCTATTCTGACCGAAGGAAGCTGGCGCGATCCAAAGTCGCATCTCCAAGAGCTTGTGCAGCGTCATGACAATACGACACCGCAATACCGAGTTCTGAATGAGGTCGGCCCAGATCATGACAAAGTATTTACTCTCGGAGTATTTTCGGGTGATACACAGATAGGCGAGGGTACGGGCCCAAGCAAGCAAACTGCTCAACAGCAAGCCGCCCGCGATGCATTGAAAGCGTATCGAAACCGGTAGGTCCGGCTTGTTATGACGGGGCGGCGCCTGATGGCGATCTGCACCGTAAGTCTTTCTATGCCAGGGAGAATACACGGTATAACCGGTTGACTCTTGGGGTCATATAGTGTAAAATTGGGCAAAGTAAGTAACAAACCGTATAAGAAGACAAAGGAAATAGATTTTTTATGCTCGCAATCCGTTTGCAACGTATCGGCCGTAAGGGGTACCCAGTGTACCGTCTCGCCGTACAAGAGTCTCAGCGCCACCCATCAAGTGGCCGTGTGGTTGCCTATGTTGGCAGCTATAACCCTCATACCAAAGAAGTGAACGTCCAGGTAGAGACGGCTCAGAAGTACCTTGATAATGGTGCCCAGCCAACGCCTCGCGTTGTTAAGCTGCTTGCCGAAGCGGGCGTAAAGCTTCCTAAGTGGGTAAAAGCTCCTGCAACGGACAAGCAAAAAGCTATTCGTAACGCTGAAAAGCTGCGCAAGAACCAGCCCAAGGAAGAGGTAACCGAAGAGGTTGTTGAAGAGACTGCTACCGAAGAAGCAACTGACGCTGCGGAATAAATCTCCCCACACTTCAAAACATAGTCTGCTTGATAGCGGGCTATGTTTTTTATATGGGCGTGATACAATAGACCGTACGATATTGGGAGTGTTTAATCGAAGAGCCGAATCTTACTCGTGTTATTTCGATAAGACGTAACATATCGAAGATATATTAACAGGGCGACCGAAAAGACATGGAGGGCAATATGTCGACAATAGACCAGCAATTTATAGAATATATCGTAAAATCACTCGTAGGATATCCGGATGATGTTGTCGTCGAGCGCATCATTGACGAAAAAGGCGTATTACTGACGCTAACTGTCAATCCAGAGGATCTGGGACGTGTCATTGGTAAACGAGGTGTAACGGCACAAAGCCTGCGTACACTGCTGCGCGCGCTTGGTACGAAGAATGATGCCAGGTATAACCTCAAGATTGTTAACAATGATGACGAGCGTGAAAACTATACTATCTCATCTGATGAGCCTGCCGACGAGCCTGTGAAAAACTCATCAGAGGAAGTTGTGGAAAACGACGAACCAGAGGAATCAGATTATGCTAAAAAAGCTCGAAAAGAGCTTGCGGAACTCGACGACCTCGATATATAATACAAACAGTTCAAAACATGAACTGCGAGAAAGCTCTATGCGAGCAACTTCATAAGAGTTGAGAGCCTTATATGTCTAAGAAACCCTGCCGTTACTGGCGGGTTTTTTGGTTGAAAACGTATTTCGTGGCACATTGCGGCGTTGTCTAGTTGCGGTGCTCGCTCGCTGTATGTCAAATACAGCTCGCTGCGCTTCTCGCTGACGCCTTGCACTGCACTCGCGAAATACACTCTCAAATTTATTGTCCAAAAAATCGAATCGAGTTGCGGTTGGACGCCGTGCAGGAGTGTTATTCGGAAGTACTGACTGCGCTTAGAAACGAGTAGCGAAGTACTGTTTGTCCAACCTTGGTGCTGATACTAACGGCTCTGTCGAGGTATGTAATTGTGTCGCCCTCAGATAAATTG
>DAICXK010000011.1 GCA_027312225.1 Candidatus Saccharimonadota bacterium | reverse complement strand
TAGTAGCGGTGTACACGCCGTCGTTTTATTACTAGCGGACTGCATATCAGTACGAATATCTCCCGACTCATCAATTGCAATACCTAAGGCTACGCTATCACTAGAGTTTTTTGCCTTAAAAATTAAGTTGGCATACAGTGGAAAAATATACTTCTGCCCAGCCGCTACATTGCTCTTCGACTTAAATACATCATTATCTAAATAGCCAATTGGAAAAATTTTAAAGGCATCAAATGAACCTTTGAAGGTATCTGTGCCATAGTTTTGCTGCCATAAACCATAGGATGATGGGCTAGCATTCGGATCCTTGGTTAATTGTTTATAAAATTTTTCCGTCCCTGCAATCAAATAATCATTAAACAGTTTGCCTTGGGTAATGGTGAAATCATCCGAATTTGGATCTGTCAGATTAAACTTAAACGGTTGCTGAATACTTTTGGTCAAGGGATTAATCCAAGACGTTTGCGCTAAAGCATTCATTTTGGCAGGTTCAATATTTTTCAGTAAATCGACCGTCACACTGGTTGCCAAATCACTGCCTAATTGTTCTTTTAATGGCCCACGCCACTGTACACCTGAACCAAAGGTATAACCTTGTCGATCCGTTAGAATAATAAAGCTTCCAATTAAATGACGAAGATTAGCAGGACTGGTCTTACAGTCTGTAGCATTACAACCATATAAGCCTTGTGGTAAACCAATCCCTGTCTTGTCCGATAGGGCATTTGCAAAAATCGGGAAGTCCGCTTGATAGGTGGCAGAGTTATTCATGAGCACCAATGTTTGGACCACTTTAAAAGCATCCTCATTGCTGACTTGACTGACATCAATCCATGGCCGGATTTTATCTACGTATGCTCCTGATGCATAATCTTCAGGACTAATTGATGCCAAGAGGAGTGATAAGTCTGCTTTTTTAGAGGCTAAAATACCAAAGGGTTGTACATCTCCAACCACACCAGCACCACGCTCTAGACCTAAAGCTTGAAAAATTTTCGCCAAAGCCATCGCAATTTTTACGGTCTTATCGTTTGGACTCAAACTGGTTGCAGCCGTTCCACCATTTAACCCTTTTGCCATATCTAAAATACTAAGGCGTGGCAGTGAGGCTGAAACCGTACTCACATTGCCAATTTCAGACAAAGGAACTGTACCGAGTTCGACTTGTTTATCAGAACTTCCAGTCAACAAGAAGTGAATTTTGTCCCCTTCAGAGCACCGACCTGTTGCCGCATTGGTTTTCGGCTCCATCAAAGTCATATACGTATTATCGGGGTCGCTACTACAGACAAAGTTAATCCCATCAACTGGATAATCCAAGGCAAACTCAACACAGTTTTTATCTTTCAGTAAACAGCTTCCGTTGACAGAATTCACTTGATTCGGCTCTGGATTCACATTGGCACTTTCGCCACCACAACCAGCTAAGGCAACAACCAATGTCGACAAGGTAAATGGCCATAAAATTTGTTTTTTCATTTTCATACTCTATTTATTTTTAGCGAATTGCGATTAATTTTAACTGACCGTGATTGGTTAGAACTTTATGTTCGACATCTACAGCAGAAGAGAGTGGTGTTAACAATAAATAATGACTTTGCGCAGGTACATGTAAAATACCTGCGATCATTTCATGCGATAACATAGAGGGTGAGTTTTCATCATTTTTAAACCCTCCTGCCCCTTCAAGCACACAAGCATTCTGGTCTAAGAACACAGCAAAAGGCCAATAAAATGTGGGATCATTTTGTGTAGATGCATACGAATTTAATTGAATATTTTGAATATTGCTGTCCACTTTGATGATTTCAAATTCAAAATTTTCTTTGATCGGCTTTTTCGGCCAAACATTAATATCGTGATTGGCTTGTAAGCTTTTTGCTTTTCTCAGCTTTTTATCCTTAAAACAAGTTTGTCCTAAGCTAGCGATCGTGTCTTGTTGTGACATTCGGTAATAGGTCGATGCTAAGGCAATCGGTGCTAAGTTTTCTTTTTGCTTTGGTTTAAACATAGTGTTAAGGACAGATTTACTCACTCCTTTTTCTCGCTCAATGACCTGAAAACGAGTCGCTCCAGTTTTATGATCAATCACCCCTTCAGGCATGGTATAAAAACGACGTTTGCCTTCTAAGTTAAATTCACGGTCTTCTAAATATTCATTGCGAACCGATATCCCATACCGCGTCGCTTTCATTCGTTAGTCCAGGTACGCGGAGCTGATGCACTGTCACACCTTTTAATCGTAAAATTGACACCACACTCGTCCATGGTTCAATGCTGTAGGTCCAGCCGTGAATAATATAGAGTTCTTTTTTCATCGTTATAATCCCCACTTTGCGCGACGTTTCTTCGCCGCTGGCTCTTGACGTGGAAGTTTTGCAATATCATCAGGATTTTCAAGTAAATGCTCAACAATGCCCTCAAGATATTGACTCCCCTTGAATAGCAGCGTTTCATCACCCGTCGTCTCGGCCTCAAGATACTCTAGCGCATCTTTTGGATGCAAGAATGTCACGGTTTTCGCCACGTCCATCACAGGATAGGTGTACTTCTGAGTACGGCGGCCGACAAGTACATAGCGATCAAAGTCAGCCTCACGGAGCAGCTCGCCCAACCGGGTATGCTCGTCCGCCTCTGCCTTGCCCTGCTCGACAATGTCACCGATGACAATCCACTTGTGGTCTGTCTGCATATCTTTGTAGAGATCAACGATTGACTGGACACTGATCAAATGCGCATTGTACGTGCTATCGATGAGCTTGAGCCCTCTTTTACCTCTAAAGAAGTTGCTACGCCCTGGCGGTTGGTCGTAGCCGGATAGATCGGTCACGACAGGCTCGCCAAGATACTTCGCCAACTCCGTAAGTAGTGCTAGTTGCGTATACACCTCTCCTGGCATTGGCTCGTTGAATTGATACTGAATGCCGCCCACTGTCAGCTTAGTCCTGTCTGGCCACACCTTGTACGCAGTCAGTGCCTGCGCGTCCACACCAACCTTCCTGACGCCTTCAATCTGCTCCATCGTTCGGGTAATCAAATCACTTTCGGCGTTATAGGCGACAAGCTTTGAGGTATATTTCGGTAAGAACGAGAATTCATGGACGATTGCCTCGTCAACTGACGCGAATAATCCTTGGCTCACCTGTCCGTCAAAATACACCGCGTGCGTACGACCGACACTTACCCATAACGTTACCTCGGGTCGCAGCCAGCTCGCTAGAAATTCTGTCTCTTTTGGGCGTTCGCCGTCAATCTCAACGACATAGAATTCTTGCCGGTGACGGAACCACAAGCTACGAATTGGCGCGGCGGCGAGTAGATACGACCATTTCAATTTTGACCCGCGTACGCCGTCCATGCCCAGAATATCAAAGGCAATGCCATAGGCACTGTTGGCGTTATGCGAGTAATGCGCCCTATTACCCAGCTGCACCTCAAGAAGATTCAACAGTGTTGTCTTGCCGACCGATCCTGTCACCGCAATCACGCGCGGCTTCCAACGACGCAGACTTGCACTGGCGAATATACGAAAATACCGCACCACAACAAGGTACAGCTTTTTCTTGATTCTCGCAGTAGAAATCATTCACTCTAGTATACCACTCTCCCTCTGTTTTCGACAGTGATAAGCATTGACTTTTTGATAATTTTATGCATAATAAAACATAACGTAACAAAAAATAAATATGCCAGAAAAACAGCCGCCACACTCGACAGAACACAATGGTTCAGAGGACCAAGAGAAATTCCCTAATGCATGGAACTCATCAGAGCTACCTGCCGATACCCCCGTGACGATATCAGCCGAACACACCACAAGTGACGCCCCAGAAATCGCTGCCTTTCATCTGGGTGCCGAAGATAAATACGACGACCGCAGCAAAAAGGGCGCACTTTATCAGGTTGTGGATGTCTCAAAACTTGAACGTGTCGGTGATCAGTATTCGTACGACGGACAGCTGTTTGACGCAAACGGCGGTGATTATTTAGTCATTAGCTCGCCCAGCGACGGCAGCGAGACCCGGCGGCGTGGCGATGGGACAACATCCGATAATTTTTCCTATCGGTTCATTAGTAAAGGCGAACAAATTGAAATGGGACGTACATCCGACCCTGATCTCACCCCTGATCTTGATGGTATCTCGCGTCAGCACTTGCAACTGTATGTCGATACGGAAGGCAACCTCTCTTTTATTGATCTTGGTTCAACCAACGGCACTACCCTACACACCCCTGAAGATGCGACTATGGTAACTGGCGAAAGCATCGAAGGACGACCCGAGCCCAGCGCCGATGACGAGGAGACTGACCCATCGGCAGCCATCGACGCCGAACCAGATGCCGAGGTCCGGCACTCTGATGCTGAGCTTCTTGGCCGACGCTACCCTGTACTGCGCGCCGTGCGACAGGTCAGCAATCAACGCATGCGCCTTATTGAGTCGACACAAGCAAACTGGAAAAACACGCTTGATACCCCTAAAAAGATGCGCCTTGGCATGCGTATGTCACTCGCCGAAAGCCGTGTGGCTCGTCACCAGGCGAGGCTTGAAAATGTTCCCGAAAACAGTTGGTTGCACCAACGCCGCACGCGCAAGCTCGAGAAAGTGACAGCGAAACGTAATCGTATCAAAAGCGAATACGATACCGTTACCGGACGCATGAAGGACCGCCGGACTTCTGTAAAAGATAATTTCGAAAAGCGAAAGAATGAATATACAAAGAACTTGAAAGACCGCGCAGAACTAGCCCGTTCACACAAAGCATTGCGTCACGAGCTGAAGGATCAGGGCGCGGGGTTCCTAGAGCGTCGCACGATCGTGAAGGATGCAATCAAAAACCATCCAAACGTCATTCTCGAAGCTATCGGAGACACTTCGAGTATCGTAGCGCTTCGAGGACGCGAGCTACAACAAGCCGAACGAACCGAAGAACGGGCCCGCAAATCCCATAGCGAAACGCTTAAGGCAAGCAAAGCCAACTCACAGCGCGCCAAAGAGTACACGGCCGAACTGCAAAACGCCACCAATCAGAAGGACTCGTTGTCCGAGCAAATCACCAAAACCAGCGAAACAATCGACTCGCTACGTGCCCAGCGTGAAGTACTCGGTGAAAAAGACCCTAAATTCTTTGTGCTGGGCATTGAACTGCGGGAGGCTGAACGCAATCTTGAAGCCCTTGAGGCAGAACACGAAGAGCTCGAGCACACTGTAAAATACCGCACCGCCGAGGTAGAGCGTCTCTCTGCCGAGCAAACACGTCTTGATGAGCAGCTGCAAGCCCAAGAAGAGGCACATACAGTTGCCAAACAAAACACCGCCAAACGACGTCAAGCCGCCGATACTGCCAAGCAAGCCCAGCAAGAGGCTGCTCATAAAGCCGCAACTGCCAAACTATCAACAAAGGAGAAAAAATAAATGCCAATTCTTACCAAAGCTATTCTCGACAACATCGGTATCCAGCTCAGTGATAGTGATTACGCATCGCTGGCAGAGCACTTTGAGACAACGCTGAATGAACGAGTCGTCAACGAAATCGCCCTCGAACTAACGCCAGAACAAGCCGAGGAACTTGCTACTCTCGACCACGCTGACGACGCAACCGTCCTGCAGTGGCTACAAACAAATGTACAAGATCTCAGCGAGATTATCAGTGACGAGGTAGACATCCTTTTGGGTGAACTAACAGAAAACAGTGAAGCTTTAGAATAACCGTAACATTCAGTGATATCCTTATTTCGACGAAACACCACCGACCACTCGCCGACACAGCTTTTCGGGTCGCCGCGCCACACCTCCTACAACGTGAACTAAGGAGGAGGCAACATAACGACTCAAAGGCACGTCAGGATCTCATTGCACTAAAAGTGGCAACCCGACGCCACTAGCCAAGCAATTCGCGTACAACGTCACCGTCGTTCCACGGCAAGCGCTCGCCGTTCACAATACGGAATTGTTCGTGGCCCATACCCGTAATCAGCACCGTATCGCCCTTGGTCGCAATCGATAACGCACGCTCAATTGCCTCGCGGCGATCAGCAATCTCCGTTGTTTTGCCCGTCCCACTGCCTTGCTCGATACCTTCGTAGACCATACGCCGAATAATGTCAGGGTCCTCGTTGTAGCTTTCCTCGTCAGTCAGAATAATCCTGTCCGCCAAGTTGGCGGCAATCTCGCCCATAATCGGGCGTTTTGTCTTGTCTCGATCACCACAGGCACCAAATACTAAGATCACGCGATTCTTGGTGGTCGATTTCGCCGCCTCGAGCAACTTTTCAAGGGCATCAGGTGTGTGTGCATAGTCAACGATAACATCGTAGTCTTTTCCCTCAACAACGCGCTCGAATCGTCCCGGGACTCCTTCAAGGTTTGCCACGCCCTCAACGATATCACTGCGCTTGATACCCAAAATATACGCCGTCGCCGCTGCAGCCGTCATATTATACACATTGAACTTTCCAGGTAAGGCTGTCGCAAGGTCAAGCTTTGTCTGATGATCAATCACCACTCGCGCTTCACTACCCTTGCGATACAATTTGACATGGTCAATACGAGCCTCGGCCTCCTCAAACGTGCCGTAGGTAATCTTTTGCGAGCCCGCAGGGAACTTGTCAAAGTATTCAAACCACTCGTCGTCGCGGTTCAACACGATAAACCGGGGCTCGTTTGCAAACAGCTTTGATTTCGCCTTGGCATACTCGTCCATCGTCTTGTGATAATCCAGATGGTCCTGTGTGAGGTTCGTCATGATGGCCACTTCAATTGGCACGGTGGCGAGTTTATGTTGATGCAAGGCATGGCTCGTAATCTCAAGGACGACATAATCAACCTTCGCCCGCTTCGCGTCACGAAAGAATCGTTGCATCTGCGCCACACTGCCAACCGACATATTGAGGTCGTTCAATTTCTGCTTGCCCGCAACTTCAATCAGCGCCGTGCTGAACATGGCAGTCGTGAGGCCCGCCTCTTTTAGGATCTCGTTGATGTAATTAACGGTCGTTGTTTTGCCATTCGTGCCAGTGACTGCAATGACACGCAGATCACGCGCTGGATTACCGTACCGTGCCGACACAAGTTTTACTCGACTGCGACGATACCCCTCTTCGACTTTATGCACCGCCCCGTCAGGGAGCGTCCCACGCACACTTTTTGCCAACTTCTGCTTTATACCCATATGCTTCTATTTTACCACTTCTCAATGCTAAACTTAGATAGTGAAAGTTTTGGGAATTGAAAGCAGTTGCGATGAAACAGCTGCCGCAGTCGTCGAAGATGGCAAGCGGCTACTGAGTAATGTCGTGCATTCGCAAATCGATATCCATGCCGAATACGGCGGTGTCGTGCCAGAAGTTGCCGCACGTAGCCATATCGAAATGATTAACCCTGTCATCAATAAGGCGCTCGACGACGCCGGCTGTACCTGGGACGACATTGATGCTATTGCCGTTACGTACGCGCCAGGCCTCATCGGATCACTTCTTGTCGGTACACTCGCAGCGCGAACTTTGGCTGTCCTACACGGAAAGCCACTCTATCCTATTCACCACGTCGAGGCACATGTATATGCCAATTTCATCACCGAACAGCAATCACCTTTAGATCTGACATTACCTTCCAAGCAACCCACCTTCCCCATGCTCGCCCTGATCGTCTCTGGTGGCCACAGCCAGCTGGTTCTCTTTCGTGATCATGGTGACTACGAATTACTGGGCCAAACAGGTGATGATGCCGTCGGAGAGGCATTCGACAAGGTAGCTAAAATCCTTGGCCTCCCCTACCCCGGTGGCCCATCTATCGCCAAGGCCGCCCTTGAGGGTGATGCCTACAAATACCAATTACCCAAGGCGCGTGTCCAAGGTTCCTACGACTTCAGCTTTTCTGGCCTCAAGACAGCCGTTCTAAGGGCGGTACAGCGCGAAGTCGGGGTAGATTTCACCTATCCATCCCACCAGCTGCCAGAGCTCGTCTCAGAGCGTCAGAGAGTAGACTTTGCGGCTAGTTTTCAACGTATTGCAATTGAGACGTTAGTTGATAAGGCCGAAAAAGCATTTCAGGACTTTCACCCTGACTCAGTTGTTATCGCTGGCGGCGTTGCCGCCAACCAAGAACTTCGCCGGCAGCTCTCTGAACGTTTGCCAATAACTATAGAATACGCACCAATGCAGCTCTGCACCGATAACGCAGCAATGATAGGGGCACTAGGATATTATGCCGCCCGACATTCAGCCCCTACCCCACCTCAAGACCTCGAAGTTATCCCAAGCCTTTCCATGACAAAAACCGCATGGAAAAGTGTTGTAAAGGAGACAACGTAATTATGTCCTCATTCTTACAATCTTCAGATTGGCAGCGCTTTCAGGAATCACTTGGGCGGACCACCTATACCGAAACAGGTGAAGGCTGGTCATATCTTGCCACCAAAGAAGCCGGCACGCTTAACACCCGTCTTTACACACCATACGGCCCAGAATGTCATGACCTTAATAGCTTTGATGATGCCATCACCTCTCTTACCTTTCTGGCCAAGAAAGAACATGTCACCTTTATTCGCGTCGAGCCAACCTACTCCATCACGCCAGACCAGTTACGCCAGCGAGGATTTCGACCTGTCACCTATCAACAGCTTCAGCCTGCTCATACACAGATTATTGATCTTACCCAACCGAGTGACGATATCTTGGCGCAGATGAGCCAGAACAGCCGCAATATCACCAGGAATTATCACAAAAAGGGCGTAACAATCCGCACCAGTCACAGTCCAGAGGAGATATCGATTCTCTCATCTCTCTTAGCCGGAGTTGCCACGCGGAACCATATCACGGCGCATGACGAAACATACTTTCGTGCCCAAGCGGACGCCCTCTTCCCCACTAAGGCAGCTACTTTGTATATTGCCGAACTGGACAAAACACCGATTGCCGCTGCGCTGGTGTATGACAGCGACGACACGCGCACCTACGCGCATGCCGCAGCCGACGATACTCACCGCAAACTAGGTGTCGGCACTGCCCTCGTTGGTCAAATGATTCTTGACGCCAAAGACAAAGGCCTTACTTCGTTCGACCTCTATGGTATCGCACCATCACACGATCCACACCACCCATGGGCTGGCTTCACAAAGTTTAAGAAATCGTTTGGCGGCCTTGAGATCACCTACCCCGGGGCCTGGGACTTACCGCTTAACAAGCTTGGGTATTGGGCATACCGAACGTACCAGACCCTGTATCGTCGATTGCGACGGTAGTGCTCTTCCATGGCAAGAAATTGTCGATAGACCTCTTGCTTTTCTTGCCTGAAAAAGATGATTCTTCCCTTCTTCAAAAGATGCTATAATGGGAGGTGAAAACAAACACGTGAAAAAGGGAGCAAACGACAATGTTTTCACATGAAAACAGCTGTTGGTTTTGTGTGCTTTTTTCACGTGAAAACACGGATAGGGTAACTATTTTTCATGAAGCTGGCTAAGACGTACGAACCAAACGCCTACGAACCAAACATTTACGCCATGTGGGAAACCAGTGGACAATTCGCGCCACAGGGGGAAGGCGAACCTTATAGCATTGTGATGCCGCCGCCAAACGCCAATGGCAATCTCCATACTGGACACGCCCTCACTGTCCAGCTCGAAGACATTTTGGCACGCTTTCACCGCATGAAGGGAAGGGATGTTGTCTATATCCCTGGCGCTGATCACGCTGGCTTTGAAACGTGGGTTGTGTACGAAAAAGAGCTGTCCCGCCAAGGCAAAAACCGTTTCGACTTCAGTCGCGAACAGTTATACAGCCAGGTCTGGAACTTCGTCGAACAGCAGCGCGGTAACATGGAACTCCAACTCCGCGCATTAGGGGTAAGCGCCAGCTGGGAACATCTTGTCTTTACCTTGGACGAAAAGGTGATTAAGACTGTCTACGGAACCTTCAAAAAACTATGGGACGAAGGCCTTATTTACAGAGGTGAGCGCATCGTTAACTACAGTACTAAATATCAGACAAGTTACGCCGATATTGAGGTTGACCATAAAACAGAAAAGGGCACCTTGTGGAAGATTGCCTATCCAACGCTTGACCACATTGGTGAGATTATCATCGCGACAACTCGTCCCGAAACACTGTTAGGCGACACCGCCATCGCCGTTCACCCTGATGACGAGCGCTACAAACACCTGATTGGCACACGTGTGTTGCTACCAATTGTCGAGCGTGAGATTCCTATTATTGCTGACGAATACGTCGACCCCACCTTTGGTACTGGTGCAGTAAAGATCACTCCTGCACATGACCCGAACGACTTTGAGGTGGGGCAGCGTCACGATCTCGAGCGTATCCAGGTGATTGACTTTGACGGCACCATGATTAACGTTCCGTCCCAGTTCCTCGGCCTTGATGTTCCAACCGCGCGCAAACGCGTCCTCGCCGCTCTTCAGGCTGGCGAATTGCTACGCGGCGAAGAGACAATTGAGCATTCTGTCGGCTATGACTACAAATCAGGTGAGCCCATCCAACCACTCATTAAAGATCAGTGGTTCCTCAATGTTCGACCCCTTGCAGAGCGTGCCAAAGCGGCTATCGAGGAGGGAGAGATTACCTTTAGTCCTGCCAGTAAAAAGCGTGCACTAGTGCAATATTACGACAATCTCAAGGATTGGAACCTCAGCCGCCAGATTCCGTGGGGCATTCCGATTCCAATGTTCCAAAATGTCAACGATCCCGATGACTGGGTATTTGATGAAAGGGTAGACGAGAAGGAAATCGTTGTTAATGGCACAACGTATCGACGCGAAGAAGATACCTTTGACACATGGTTCTCTAGTGGTCAGTGGCCATTTATCACGACCGATTACCTCGATGGTGGTGATCTTGCCCGGTTCTACCCAACCAGCGTGCTTGAAACCGGTGTAGATATCCTCTACGCGTGGATTGCCCGTATGGTGATGCTTGGTCTTTACGCCACCGACACAGTGCCATTTCGCCATGTCTACTTGCATGGCCTTATTCTCGACGAACACGGCCAAAAGATGAGCAAGAGCAAGGGCAATGTCATCAATCCGATGGAAATTGTGGCCGAATACGGATCGGACGCATTGCGTATGGGTATCATCGCCAGCCGTTCAGCCGGACAGAACCAGGCCTTCTCGACTAGCAAGATTGTTGCGGGGCGAAACTTCTGTAACAAACTATGGAATATCGCACGCTATATCCAATCGCGTACCGGTGATGACTACCAGCCACAGGGTGTTCTGAGGCCGATTACGACCGCCGATCACTGGATTATTCGTCAACTGAACGAGGCTGCCGATGCCATCGAAGATCACCTGACCCATTATCGATTTGCCGAAGCTGCCGAGACGGTCTATCACACGGTATGGAATGACGTAGCCGACTGGTATGTCGAGGTGTCAAAAAAGCAAGATAATGTCCAGATGCTGGCCTGGGTGCTAGATACCACCCTGAAGCTCACGCATCCGTTCGCGCCATTCGTCACCGAGACTATCTGGCAAACGCTTGACTGGCATCATAACCTCCTCATGACCAAGCAGTGGCCGAGTGATAATCCCTATGACGAGATTGCCGCTGCTGCCTTTGAACGCGTGCAAGAATTTGTGTCTGAGGCCCGTTATGTGCTGGCCGAGCTACCAGCAGGGAAGAAGTATTCAATTCTGTACCAAAACGATGGCCTGATTGCCGATAATATCGATGTTCTGACCCATCTGACACGCGTCAAGGAGATCCGCCGGGTCGATCAGCCAGTTGGCCTCCGCCTCGCCTCATCTAACCGTGAGGCGTGGCTTGACGTTGATAAAGACACGCTGTATGAGCATCAGTCCAATCTCGAAAAGCGCCTCGCCGAGACTCGTCAGCAAATTGCTAACCTGAACGGCCGGCTGTCGAATGAAAGCTACATCCAAAAAGCACCCGCGCATCTCGTGGAGGAAACCCGCAAGGAAGTCGAGCAAAAAGAGGCCTATGCCAAACGCCTTGAAACTGAATTATCAGTTATCGAAGATTAGTCGGCTCTCGTCAATAAAAATAGCCCTCCATGAAGGGCTATTTTAGTGCGTCGTTGCTATCTCACCAGGGGTAACGTGTAATTATCAAATGGGTGATGGCCACGGGCTGAAGGCTTGGCCTGAACATACTTGCGATCCTCTTGGCCACGTGGCTGCGTGCGGGGTTGAGACGCATTCAGGTCGCGGATTGCCTGGTGCAACGAACTACGTTCGCTATGAGTGTGGGGCATATTACCGGGACTCATAACAGCTTCGGCCTGTTGCGACACTGCTTTAACCATCGCTTTATCAACGTTAGTGTCATGGAGCAGTACGCCACTCGCCGTACAGAGGCTAAGAGCTATTGCAAAAAAGTGTGTAAGTGTTTGTGCGTAAATCATATTTTTGTTTTGTTATTTACTAACATGACTTAATATAGCACAAGCTTTATTATTTGTCAACTGTGTGTCAGATTATGTACTTATTCGTGGTGATACCCGCCGCCCCGTGCGATTTCTTGGGCACGGTACAGTTGTTCGGTAAGAATAAGGCGGACGAGCTGATGAGGAAAGACGAGGCGTGATAGCGACCACACAAAGTTAGCACGTCCAAGAACGCGATCATTAACGCCATAGGCACCGCCAATAATAACCACTATTTGCCTGCCGTGCGATATTTCAGCCTCGATGAGACGGGAAAGGGCGGGGGAGTCGATGTTTTTACCGCGTTCATCCAACAGAATGACAAAGTCCTCAGCCTTAAGACGTGAGAGTATGCGCTCTGACTCCTCCTGGCGCGCCCTGTCGGCCGTGAACTGTGAATGAGGCAAGAATACCCATTCGACGTCATACGGCCGTCTAAGGCGCTTCTCATAGCGTTCAATGCCCGCCTCAATCCATGCCGCGTGTCGCTTGCCAACGGCAATACACCGCATCACGGTCTACAGTTCATCCTTTTTCGAGCTGATAAACGATCCCCACCGACGAATAAGACTCAAGACTGCTTTTAGCGGAAGCTCTATCACCATATCAAGGATAATCGCGATAATATTGAACTTTGCATACCCCTGACTAAGCTTTTGACCAACTACTGCGAAGGGAAGATAGATAAAATCACGTATCATAGCCACGCCGTTGATACCGTTCTCAACTGTTTCAACTTCGCGGATGTTGCGGCTCAGACGGAACCCAAGGTAGCTTGCCGTACAGAAGAACACAAAGAAGATAGCAAGATGAACAATTGTAAAGCCAATCTGAACCAACAACCAGGAGGCCAGGCCAAAAATGCCAATAATAAGTACGGCATACACGAAGTTAAAGATGGCACCATATTGGTTCGATGTCTTCGGCGCTTCATACTGCAATTGCTTTTTACCATATAACAATGCATCAGCCTGCGACACCAACGCACGAGTATTTACTGGACCTGGCATCATCAACGTCAGCCTCAACAACAGCATATACAGTGGTGGCAACGCCAGGTTTACCGCCAGCGGCAACCACGCAATCTCGCCGTGCATCCAGATGTCATATGGCACCTCAATCGCAACACCAATAATTGCCTTCGTAATAATAAGGAAGATGATGCTGCGCACAACACCACGGTTCATGCGGTGCTCGATATCCTCATAGGTCATATTCACCGTATCTTCAAATAGCTGCAAGAACGAACCAGGTTTCTCAAGTGTTTTGACAACATCTTCATTGCGTTCAATCGTCTGCCATAAGATCCGGAAAACAGCACCTTCTCGGTTGACCATGCGCTGGAGATACTTGTTGTTTTTCGAAGTTAACAGATCGTCAATAGCTTCGTTCCGACGTTCGTACTCTTCCTGCTGGCGCGGCGTACTGCCAAAGCGTCGCAACAGGGCCCATCGGATCGTGGCGTCATCTGACTTAAGAAGCGTACGATGGACTGCAACAAATAGTAATAGTTCGTAGTCTTTCGGTACATTCTTTCCGTACAGAGACTTTGTGTCGATAGAGTCTTTAAAGTGCTCGAATACAAACTGCTCGAACGATTCTCGAACCAGATAATCAGTCAGGTGTGAATGAACCTCTATTGCCAGGACATCGACAACCCACATCTGAGTCAGGCGTGGCGACCGTTTGATGGCGCTATACGCCTCGTAATATTCCGCCGCTTTTTGGGTCAACAGGTCAACCTTACCAAGAGACACGGAGTCATTGGCGAGATAGCCAGATAGTGTCAGCTCGGTAACCAGTTCTTCGCCACTCGTTTCAAGTTGTTTGATATCGCCCGTAATAAAAAGACGAGTATAAAAACGACGAATGGCACGCTGCAGCAACAAATGATCTTCAGAATATTCAGCAGCATTGCGGACCTGCTCGTACAGCATTGAAATTGTGCGGCCTGCACCCACCACATGATACGTGTCAGCCTTGCTCGCTGCAACATTCGTATAGTCACGATACTGCTGCGCCGACAAGAGGGCAGCGACAAACTTCTTTGCCTGTTTATTGAGAGTACTCATAATAGCTAAGACTATTATACCATCATTCTAGGGAAATCGAATGTATTAATGCTACACTATAGATATGAATAATGGAGTATTTCAGGCGATACGTGCCGTCGGTGCAGAGTTTGGTATGCGCCTGTGGTGGCCGTCTTTTTATTTTGCACTCGCGGTTGGCGTTGCCTTGGTGGCACTCTTGATATGGCTTGTTTCCATCAACGCATGGTGGTGGTTGTTGACACTTCCCATCATTATCGGGCTGTCGGTTGTCGCGGTGCTTCTGACGGTATTTTTCTTGCTCATTCGTTATGTACGCCCACAGTTATCTCAATCTCAAAAGAAACAGGTTCAACAATTCGTTGACAAGCTGCAATTGCTGCAAGAGATATCGGGCACCCCGAAATTCATCATTCTTTTTCGCACCGTTCGTAGCATTGCCGCCCCAAGGTCTGATTCGTATCTCAGCGATCTCTTCAACACAAAAGACTTGGCGCGTAATTTCTCATCCATCGCCAAGTCTTTTAATGATTGATATTTATTACGTCCACCAAGAGACTGGCGCAACTACACCGACACCGCTCACTTGGACACCAACAGCACCCTTCCTTATTGCGGTAACATAGGCAGCTTGGTTGGGAATGGTGGTGATGGGTTGGGTACCGGTGTGGGTGGTTCTGTCACGAAGCTGGGCGTCAGAGGCGTTGGCAGTGGCGTTGGGAGCAATGCCATCAAGCTTGGCTTGGTCAGAGGGAGTGATGCCAACTGATTGGAGTTGGGTGACTACGTCGGGGTGGAGTTTGGATTCGGTGATGGAGGAGCTCTGGATCTGTGACGCGCCAACCGAATTAACACGTAGCTCTCCCGTATCGCTATGCGCTACTAATAGGTAATTGTTGAGAATATCTCCCCATGTATTACTGTCTTGGCCGGGGATTGGGAGGCGTACCGGCATTATGATATACCTCCATGACTTAGTGTGTTTTTGTCTGCTAACTTCATATGCATAATTTCTAGCCCTATCTTCCCCCCTCCCTAGAGGAAATTACAAGTCAAGACCTCGACCATAAAAAGAGATGTCCAAGTGGACATCTCTTTTTATGGCGGACAGAGAGGGATTCGAACCCTCGGTACCAATGAAGGCACACTTGTTTTCGAGACAAGCCAGTTCAACCACTCCTGCATCTGTCCGTACACTTGTTTTATTTTAGCATGATTAGAGGACAAGCCGGCGCGATATCGCTTCGCTCCTCCGCTTATTTGCAAAAGAAAATACCTTCGGTGCTTTCTTTTGCTGCATTCGCTACGCCGAACGTGCGACTGCCGCCAGGCAGCTGGCGAGTCGCGCGTTAGAACTGGATTGACCAAAGTAAAAAGACTCGCTTTCACGAGTCTCTTTACTTTGGTACACCCGGCACGATTCGAACGTGCGACCTCTTGCTCCGCAAGCAAACGCTCTATCCAGCTGAGCTACGGGTGCGTATGTATCACCACACACGGGAGTGCATAGTGATACTTTCGTGTAACTAGAAGGTACCTTGCCACCAAAATTAGTGGCGAACATCGGCTATTGTACCACATTACCTCTTTAAGAGGCAACTATAGACGCAGTTTACGAATAAGAATATCGATCGGATCAAGCTTTAGTGTCTCCATCGGAAGACGTTGGCCTAATATGTCAACAATTTGTTCACCAGCATCTTCAGGAAAATACACTGATACACCAGGTGCGAATCGCTTGATAGGAATCAGCATAATAGAATGATGCTCGCCGTCTTTAATCAAGCCGAAAGCCTTGAAATCAGAGAGATGATAGAGACGTTCGCCTATATATAACCCTTGCTTGCCGCTCAGTGTGTACTGTATGTCACGCGGTGGTCGCCGTGCATATACAACCAATGCAACTGCCATCACAACAACCAGAACCGAGAAGGTATAGAGCCACGATCGCAGGAGGAATATGTCAGCAGCAATCAGCCCAATCACGACGATTACGAATATGATATACCACCCAACACCCTTATCTTCATGAATATATTCTTGTGCCATCCACGAGACAGGAGCTTCATCAGGGATGTCGGCTCTCGACACTTCCTCTGAAGTAGTAGCTGATTCATCAACCTCGTCATCCGTTGGTTGATATGTCTCTTGTGGATAGTCAGTGCCGGTCGGCTGCTGCCCATCCTCCTGCCAATAGTTCTCCTGGTTCTCATCTGGATTCATACATTTTTAGTTTATCACAAGCAAGATGAGTGTGAATAAAAAATAGGGGAGATATCGCCAGCAAGCTGGCTCCTCCGCCAAATAAAATGCACGACCACAAAGGTCGTGCATTTTATTTGGCGGAGGAGGGGAGATTCGAACTCCCGCTCCAGGTCTCCCCAGACTAACGATTTAGCAAACCGTCCCCTTCAGCCACTTGGGTACTCCTCCGTACTCGCTTCTAGGTAAAGTACGTTCTATATAGTACCATAATATTACAGTTATGAGTAGACAAATTACTTATAATTTGCTATAATATATTTATATTGCATAATAACACAGGAGCACGCCTCTCATGACCACCAAAACACTTCTCGTCCTTGCAGTCTCAGCCCTCGCAGTTGGCGCTGTGTTATTTATTGCCCCCGTATCAGTAGAGGCATTTAATGGCACTGTTCAGTCAGGAGTTAACGCTGCACGCGGTACTGACGTTCCAAGCACACTACTAGGAGATGGTGGGGTACTCACAACCATTGTTAACACCTTGCTGTTTATTATTGGCTTCCTCAGCGTGATTATGCTCATCTTCGGTGGCCTCCGATACATTATTTCTGGTGGTAATGCGGCCGCCGTCACCACTGCAAAGAACACGATTCTTTACGCAATCGTTGGCTTGATTATCGCAATCTTTGCCTATGCAATCGTCAACTTCGTTATCGGATCGCTGACCGGTGGCGGTGCTGGCGGGACGAACGTCTAGCTTTTCGGTATCAGTAGCAAGCTTGATGTATTATCATTAACGACAGGATTCCAGCCCTCCGCTTTCAGAGCCTTGGTGACTGGGGACTCATTTTCAGCCAGAACGCAGCGTATGTCATACCTTTCAAACTCATCGTCGCGAAACGCTTTTTCATCTATCAC
>DAICXK010000010.1:337-20202 GCA_027312225.1 Candidatus Saccharimonadota bacterium | reverse complement strand
TTATCAACTTGGCTGCGCTCGCCGTTGGCTGCGGGCCTTCGTCACCCCACGCAGCAAGCACGCCGTACTCTTTCGTCGCGACCGCAGCCTGACCATATGCTGGCCAAGCAAGCGGTTGTGCTGGGCTCGTCTCAATCGTCAGTGCTTGCAAATCAGGCGCCGTCAGCAGTGATGCCGATTGATAACGATACAAAGAAAAAGTGGTGATCAATCCAAGAATAAAAACAGCTAGGAAAAGCCAGCCGTACCCCTGTCTTTTTGCTACCCGACCCCAAATCTTCATATGTCCATTGTACTATGTTGACGGAGCAGCAATGATTAAACAACTGTCTCGGTAGACACTCAACCAAAAAACACCCGCATAATGCGGGTGTTTTACGAGGGGAGGTGTTGCTACTTCTTGCCCTTCTTGTCCTTTTTGTCATCAACAACTTCACCTTCAACTGGCTCGCCCTTGTCATCTGACGTAGCCTCGTCACCCTCAGCTGGTGCCTCCTCTTTGGCAGCAGCCTCGTAGAGCTTGGCGCCGATACCCTGAATCTTCTCAAGAAGTTCGCTAGCAGCTTTTTCAAGTTCATCCTTGTCGTCTGACTCAAGATGCTTCTTCGCCTCTTCAACTGCCTCTTCAATAACCTTCTTGTCATCATCAGAGATCTTGTCAGCAAATTCTTTCGGCATCTTTTCTGCCTGGTAGATACCGTTTTCGAGGCTATTGCGTGCATCGACTGCTTCACGCTTTTTCTTGTCCTCTTCGGCATGGGCTTCAGCCTCTTTTTGCGCCTTTTCAATATCTTCTTTGCTCATATTGCCACTGTCTTGGATTGTCACTGAGTTTTCCTTGCCCGTTCCCTTGTCCTTTGCAGTGACGTTCAAGATGCCGTTTGCATCAAGACTGAACGTTACTTCAATCTGCGGTACGCCACGCGGTGCTGGTGCAATGCCATCAAGAATAAATCGACCCAACGACTTGTTGTCGCTTGCCATCTCACGCTCACCCTGAAGAACATGGATTTCAACTTGCGGCTGGTTGTCAGCAGCCGTGCTGAATGTCTCAGACTTACTGGTTGGGATTGTACTATTCCGCTCGATGAGCTTAGTTGATACACCACCCATTGTTTCGATACCAAGTGAAAGCGGTGTTACATCAAGGAGTAGCACGTCCTTAACATCACCAGCCAATACTCCGCCCTGGATAGCGGCACCGACAGCCACCACCTCGTCAGGGTTAACGCCCTGGAGAGGATCTTTTCCAAAGATACTCTTTACCTTCTCAACAACGGCTGGCATACGGGTCATACCACCTACCATGACAACTTCGTCGATGTCACTCGCCTTGAGGCCGGCATCCTTGAGCGCTTTTTCCACTGGACCTGCAAGGCGATCAATCAAATCCTTTACAAGCTCTTCCAACTTGGCACGTGTTAACGTGTACTCGAAGTGCTTTGGACCATCAGCATCAGCCGTAATAAACGGCAGGTTAACCTCATACGAACTTGTGCTTGAAAGCTCTTTTTTTGCTTTTTCGGCTTCATCCTTTAGGCGCTGTAGGGCAGCGTTGTCCTTCTTGAGGTCGACGCCTTCTTCCTTTTTGAAGTAATCGATAAAGTGATCGACAATGCGGTTGTCAAAGTCTTCACCACCAAGGTGTGTGTCACCGTTGGTACTGCGCACTTCAAACATCGTTTGACCATCAGCATCACCAAGCTCGAGGATAGAAACGTCAAATGTACCACCACCAAGGTCGAAGACGGCAATTGTCTCGTCTTTCTTACCTTCGAGGCCGTATGCCATTGCTGCTGCAGTTGGCTCGTTAATAATACGTCGCACTTCAAGGCCAGCAATCTTACCGGCATCCTTTGTCGCCTGTCGTTGACTGTCATCGAAGTACGCAGGAACCGTAATAACGGCTTCGGTGACTTTTTCGCCAAGAAAGGCCTCGGCATCGGCTTTGATCTTTGCGAGAATCATTGCTGACACTTCTTCCGGGGTGTACTCTTTGTCGCCCATTGTTACTGCGACGCCATCGCCCTTTTTGACGATTTCGTACGGCATAATATCAAGGTCTTTTTGAACCTCTTTATCACTAAATTTGCGGCCAATCAGGCGCTTGACACCATAAATCGTGTTTTTTGCATTAGTTACACGCTGACGCTGTGCAACTTGTCCAACGAGGCGTTCGCCTTTTTTATTAATCGCGACAACACTTGGTGTCGTACGATTACCTTCTGCATTTGCGATGACTTCTGGCTTGCCTGCCACAAGGTACGCGAACGCACTGTTTGTCGTGCCGAGGTCAATTCCAATAATCTTTCCCATACATCTACTCTCCTTTTCTATTCGTTATTTCGTAAACTGTCTGGATATATTCTAGCACTCTACCATATAGATTGCCAATATCCCTATTGTAATAAAATTAGCACTCACATGTCAAGAGTGCTAAAAGTTGTAATAAACGCTACGACATTCTATTGATTCCGTGAAGCAACGGGGGTATTATCTCTATTGTCCTGTACGAATGGCGCCAGTTATTCGGAAAGAAGTGAGTCCGCTTGAGTCGAATCAAGGGGGCTTTATATTTTGACAAGGAGAAACCAAAATTGCTCAGCACCACAACCCGACCGATGCCGGTCTTCATGATCACCAACGATGATGTTGCGGCGGCGGCTCACGACATCGCGTCGTCGCTACGGCGTGACATCGACAGCTGTCGTCATGGCCTGTTCGGTCATAACAAGCGCCATGTCGAGATGTACATCCCGCCCGAGGGCTACGTCCTCAACATAGTCCAGCAGCGACGCAAGCAGTGCACCTTCACGCAGCTCCGACCCGAGCTGTTCGATGAGGCCTTCCCTCTCGAAGATGTTCTCTTCGAGGTGGTCGACAACATCGTCACCAGCGCCCAGCTCTGCTATTCGCAGATCTGCGTCGAGCGGATCATGGCCGATGTCTACCCCGAACAGGGGGATGACTACAACTACGAGCGGCGACCGATCATTCGCGTCACACTCGACAAGTAGTGTCACAGGAGAAGGGAGTGCTTCGAGCAAGGATTTCTCCTTGTCTCGAACCAAAGATCATTACGAATCCTATTTAGTGGTTTTTGGTTTGAGGATTACGCTGCGTTTTCACGGATAATATGCCCTAAGGCATATTCATACGTGCCATCAAGCTTCTTACCTGGGTTGAAGATACCATATGGATCGAAGATTTGCTTGACCTCACGGAAGAGCTGAATCATTTCAGGACCAAATTGTTTTTCAAGATATGGCGTACGGATGATACCGTCGTTATGATCAACACTAATGGAACCGCCGAACTCGAGGACGAGATCATTCACCTTAGTCTCAAGTTCCATGACCAACTCTGCCGACCCGTCGGCTTCCATGTTAATCAGGGGTACGAGTCGAATACTGCCTGACCCGATATGCCCCGCATAGGTATACACAAGGCTGTACTCCTTAAGGATTGCCTCAAGGCGATGCAGAAACTCACCGTATCTCTCAAGAGGAACGATCGTATCCTCCAGGAAGGCCTCAGCACGAGTGTTGGGCAGCGGATGATCGAGCAACATTTTAAAGCTGGCACGACGAATCAACAGGAAGCTATCAATCACCGCTTGGCCATCAATCCAATAGGTCTCATGTCCCAGGCGCTCTAGGTGCTCTTTGGCCTTGCCGGCAATAATATCCGTCTCGTACTGGCTGCCAGTCTCGAATACACTCAGAATAACAATGTGCTTACCGCGTGCAACATGAGCACGTTCGGCATCTTCTGGATAGTATTGCTCGGCTAATTCATACGTATAGTGATCAAATGTCTCGCAAATCACCGGCTCGTGACGCAGTGTCGTATTAACAACTTCAGCAATATTATTAAGATCACTGATTGGCGTCACAATCATACGCTGGTACTTACCTGGCTTGATAAGACGCAGCTCGGCCTCAGTGACGACTCCAAGGGTACCCTGTGCACCAACAAAGAGGCGCGCCAAGTTGAACGTCTGCTTGTGCGAGTCCCAAATATTCCACAGCGCATACCCTGCGGCATTCTTGACCGTTCTTGTACGACGACTGACAATCAGGTCTCTGTTCTCTTCGAGTAGCTTCGTCATGCGGCGATAAATCTCACCTTCAAACGTCGGCAAGGCTTTCTTTGCCATCAGCTCAGTGCGAGTCAATTGACCAAATTCATATTCGTTACCATCACCAACCACAACCTTAAGAGATTTTACGTTCTCACTGGTGGCGCCATATTTGATTGACTTTTCACCACTAGCGTTGTTACCGATCATGCCGCCAATACCGCAAATCTCGCGCGACGATGTATAGGGCGCAAACAGCAGGCCTGCTTCACTCACCTTGGTTTCTACATCAATATGCATAGCGCCTGTCTGAACGCGAATCGTACGTGCCGTCGTGTCAACGGCACCAATATAGTTATAGTGCGACTTGAGGTCAAGAATGTAATGCGGTGTGAGCGAACCACCCGACATACAGGTGCCACCAACCCGCGGAGCAAAATGTACGGGCGTACCAGCTTCGTGCATACGCACCGCCCATCCGACGACCGACTTGATGTCGTCAGTATCGCGAGGTGAGATGACGCCAGCAGGCATTACCTCAAAGATGCTGGCATCACGGCTGACCTTTCTCCGCGCCGCCTCATCGGTGGCAATATCACCGTTAAACGTTGGTATTTGTTCTAAGATTTCTAGTTGCCCACTCATATGTATCTATCGTACCATACCGCTTACGTATCATTACGCATATCAGTAATTGGATTACGCCGTGCACCCAATAGAATCGGGATAATTGACGCGAGCAGGCTCACCACGACAATTGCTCCCAAAATAACGGGTACATACCACGATGCCAGGCTAATAAAATGAAACTCTTTTGAAGTATCAACCGCTGCGTAGGCCAGCCGTGCGCCCACCGTCGCATCACTTGACAGCCACACATCAACCGCAAATGACAGAACAAGACCAAGCACTGCTGCAAAGATCACTACACGAACAGCCAACAGCAACGTATACATACCATAAATGCGTCCGATATCAGCACGGCGCGCGCCAATCGCCCGAAAGACTGCGCTCTCGCGTCGACCGTCTGACACCATGCGGCCAATCAGCCCTGCAAGGATGATGAACGCCACGCCGCCAACAATCGCTAAGGCCCACATTAGCCCGATTTCAAACCAATGCTTCACTTCATTGACCATCAGTGTGCCGCTGCCAAATGGCGAAACCGATAACGCATTATCCTCTATCACACCGCCGAATGCACCGCCACGCTGCAAGACGGTGCGCGCCTCTTGCTTGTCGCTGAACTCAACCAGATACGATTCAATCTGAATCATCTTGCCCAGCGCTTCGTTGCGCCCCTTTTCGTCATTCGGGTCAGGAAACAATGTTGTTGGCCGCAATGACTCTGGTACCCTGGCTAGCATTCCGTTTGGTATTGTCCAATTATTGCCGTATGACAGCCACGAACCCAGCAGCCCCATCACCATTGCACCAGCCGAACCTGCTATCTGATCAGTTGGCGCGTCGCCCGACAACCCAATTGCACGCATAATAACCTTTTGTTGTTCTGGTTCGCCAGGATATTCGCCAATCTCCTTTTGATACGATACAAGGGCATCGGCCTGGTGTTTTTCGGCTGACGTACGCGTGTCTTTTTCGATCGTGACGGCGCCGCACGATGTGTCATCCGGTATGGTATAGATAATCGATGGCATGACGTAATCTTTATTGTTTTTGTTGCGCTCAATTTCTTGCTGCTGTGCCATCGCCGTTGATAATAATGCCTGTGACGTGCTGTTGCGATAACAAAATGAGGCCGTTACCTCTGGTAGGCGCCGGCGAACCTCAGCCAAACGGTCAAGCTTTTCTTGATTTGTACTCGCCTTCGAAAGCTTCTTTAGACCTAGCAATTCTTCGGCATGGCTGTATGACACAACACCAGGTATCTCGCCCTTGTCATAATCAAACGTATCAATCGTCACAAATGGCCGCGTGATCGTGTCGTTCAACACCTGGATGCTTGTCTCGAACTGTCCGTATTCACCGCCGTTTGACTTTTTACGCTCTGATTCGGGACGCATCGCCTCCTCGCGACCCTCGCGCATAAAATAAATTGACCCGTCCGCCGTATTGACCGCTGCGTTACCTGGCAGCACTTTTGCGGAAGGATACGGTGCCAAAAATGCCTTAATATCAAGCGGCTTATGCGCTGCCTGACTGCGCTTTTCGACCACCTGCATGACAATCGACGATTCCATAAAGTCGTCGCTAATGCGTTCCTTTTTTGTCTCTCTGTCTATGATAATCGGTGATGGATCCTCTGATTTGGCATCATATGACACGTTGTACTTCTTGGCAGCAGCGGTCTTTTTAACCACCAGCGCCTCGTGGGTTGCCTTAACCTCAGCAATAAAGTCTTCGTCTTCGGCATGTTCGTATTGGTTGTAATAGGCATCGCTCCATTTACTGACTGCGACGATTGCTCTGTCCGCTAGGCCCTCTTCGCTAAACCGCTCCACGCTATCAAAAACACCCTGCGCGACAAAGATAACGCCCAAAATAAGACCGAAGAGAATCCCAGCAACACCAAGCGTCAAACCAGTACGAACCTTATGTGTGCGCAATTTAGTGTGCGCCAGAATAACTGTGTCAATAAAACGAATCATGCCAACACCCCATCCTTCAAATGAATCTCTCTGTCGGCACGTGCCGCAATTGCTGGGTCATGCGTCACAATCACCACCGTCATGCCCAGTTCGCCACGAATAGTCTCAAACAAATCAATAATTGCCCGGCCGTTAACACTATCCAGGTTACCCGTAGGCTCGTCCGCCAGTAAAATTTTGGGATGATTCAACAGCGCCCTCGCAATTGCCGCACGCTGCATCTGCCCACCCGACAATTCCTTAGGGTAGTGCGTCAACCTGTCGCCTAACCCCACCTTATCAGCCAAGTTGCGCGCAGTCTCGTGACGTACGCGGCGCGGAGATTTTGCAAACATACCGGGGACTTCAAGGTTTTGTTGTAATTTTAAGAACGGCTGTAGATAGAAAAACTGAAAAACAAACCCGATAGTATCGCGCCGAAACGCCGACAACTTGCCATCAGACAGCTTGGCCAAGCTTTTGCCAGCAAAAATAATATCACCCTTTGTTGGCTTGTCGAGTCCGCCCATGAGCTGCAGCAACGTGCTCTTGCCTGATCCACTCGCACCAGTAATCGCCACGAACTCGCCCTCATAAATATCAAGTGTGACACCCTTGAGCACCTCCAGTCGCTGCCGGCCAAGTTTGTACGTCTTCGTGATGTCTTTGACCGACAATAGGACTGGCCCCTTTGGCGCCACCTCCCTGCGGGCCTGACTTTGTCGATCAGCTACATAATCCCGTACGGCATGCACGGCCGCGACCGGGTCATCATCAAAAGCATCCAGGAGGGCCTGGATTGCCCCATTCTTTCTGTCCCCCCTTTTCAGCTCGATCATCCGTGAGGTTATTGTAGCATACGAGCTACTGCTCAGAAATACGTGTCACCTTCACCATGGCATGGCGGATTGGCACGCCCGCGTGGGTATATCCAGCTTGCAACTCTTCAGCAACAATTTCTTTGTCTCCCTCGGTATCCTCATCAACTTGGATGGCTTCGTGTAGTTCAGGGTTAAATACTGTTCCGGGGGTAGCAGCAATACGCTTGACATTCATGGCCTCTAGCGACTTCTCAAGATTTTTCACTAAGCTTGCGACGCCCTGCGCCCACTTGTTATCAGCAAGCTCGGGGGGCATATGAGCAATGGCACGTTCAATGTTATCAATCATCGGAAGAAGTTTTACGACCGCCGCCGACTGCCCATGCTGATAGGTTGCCGCACGATCAGCATCGACTCGTTTACGATAGTTCTCAAAATCAGCGCGGGTACGTTGTAAATCGAGGGTGAGTTCACCAACCTGCTGTTCTAAATCTTCTTGCTTCTTACTTTTTGCCATCCTGCTTCTCCCTATTCTCTAATGATTCTTTTGCCTTCCTAAGTGCCGACGCTTCTTGGTCACTCTGCCGACTGGTTTTCATCCTGTATATCACTAATAAGATTGCGATAATTACGGCAATAAGAACACCAAATCCAACCAGCCACAACACAACCGAATGGATATTTTGTGTCAAACCAAACGCCCACACGCCAATGGCAACCAAGATCGCAATGAACGCATACTGGCGCTTCATTACAGCACCTCTTCTAGCATCGCTCCGGCATGCCGGACAAGGCGCATGACCCGTCCATAACTTTGCCTGGTTGGACCAAGAACACCGATATAGCTTTGGTCACTATACGGTGATCGGAATCGACTTACGATCAACGTCGCGCCGCTTGTCTTGCCAATTGGGTTCTCGCTCCCGATAAAAACGTTCAAAGGTTCGTTAGGTGCCGCCTCGCGCAACCATGGCTCAAGATTATCAAGCAATCTTGCAACCGCCTGAACATGATTCCCCTGGAGAAATTCAGGCTGGCTGAACAAGTTACCCATACCACTGAGATATAATTCGTCACCAATAGTAGCAAGGCCAAGATTCCCGGTAAGGTCAACCAGGCTGTCTACTGCGCTCCGAATTGCACGGTCAGCCCTATTGCTATGCGTTTGTACACGCGCCTCAATCGCTCTCGCACTACGATCGAGCCCAGATGGTATATCCGCTTGCGCTTCATTGAGCTGGTTCACGTAAAAACGATAGCCCTGATCAGTCGGCACACGGCCGGCGCTGGTATGTGGCTGCGTAATAAGTCCCAGTTCTTCGAGTTTTGCCATTTCGCTGCGGATAGTTGCGCTTGATACACCAAACAGCTTGGCAAGCGTCACACTGCCAACAGGTGCTGCGATTTCCGCATATTGCTCGATAATTGCTGCTAGTATCTGCGCTTGACGTTCTGTCATGTACTCATGATAGCATAATCTTGGCACTCATTCAATGCGAGTGCCAACTTATGTCGTCTTACGGTTCAAGTCCCTCGAGAACGATCTCACATGCTGTCACCGCGGGCGAGTCAGACAGTCGGTAGCTCCACGCCCAAGTTAATTGACAATCAGCATTTTCCCCGTGCAGTGCATATTGAATCGTTCGCGCATACGAATAGCCTGTTCGAGAAGAATCAGTGATATCATTGCCATACACCGCCCCCACGAAGGCTTCGGGGCCGCTTGGCATATCTTTGTCGTTGACCATATCTCCACCGCTCCCTGTAATCTCCGACAGAGCACCATTGAGTGCCGTATCTTCATACACGTCAGTTCCTGAAATACGACCACATACACCATCAGTATAACCAGTCCCCAAGCACACAACTGATATATGAGATCCCCCGATTTCAGGAGTTGTCTGAGGATAGCTGCCGTTAAGCACCTTGTACAGCTCTATCGCCTGACGGTAATTCTTGACATTCGCGATAATTTTTACGTTGTATGCCTGCTCTCGTATGCCGTTATACGCAATAATGCTAATCGTCGCAAGAATCGCGATAACAATAATCACGATAAGTAACTCAATAATCGTAAAACCACGAGCGGTTTGCTTCGTATACTCAGTATACCCTGTTCTGACCGCATCACAACCAGAAAGATTGTTACATAGAGATCTGCTGCAAAAGATCACGCGCAGCAAGACGAGCCTCATCGTCCTTGCGAGTGAACATATCAGGGCGCCGTGCAATTTCAGTCGTCACCTCAACAGCACGTTCGATATCATCATTAATCACACAATGATAATACGGAACCTCCAATGCCCGGGTAAGTTCTTTAATCGCGCTATCTCGACGCTTTGGCCATTCTGCTAAAAAGTCTTCATTAGTTGTGTAGCGTCGTTTTAATCGCTTGATCCACGATTGATAATCAGGTGGAACGATAAAAATCGCGACGACGCCATTTGAAACCTCTTTATACTCGGCAACACCCTGCACGTCGATATCCGTAACAGCAATTCCGTCTCGACTAGCGTGTTCAACCTCGGCAATTGAGGTCCCGTACACGGTTCCGTGAACGTATTTTACTTCGACAAACTCACCCTTTGTCACCATATCACGGGCACGGTCACTATCAATAAAGTGATAGTCAACCCCATCTGTTTCAGACACACCTTCATTCTCACGAGGTGGTCGTGTCGTATGTGAAACAATATCATGAAACTCTGGGTCGCGGAGAAGCGCCTTCTTGATAGTGTCCTTGCCTGCGCCAGAGATTCCGACAAGTAGTGCAATCTTTGAGTGTTTGATAACTTCGACTGCATGCGCTGGTGGCGTATACGCCTCAATAAGCTTTTGTAAATCCATGCTTTATTATACCACGACGAACCTAGACAGCGAGCCGTCTACTTAAATCGATCTTTCCAGTTAACGGGGAGATTGAGAGCAATCGCATAGGGCAATACCGCATGACGATATTCTTGTTGCTTATTTCTATTGGCATGCGCAATTCGGTCAAGTTCAACGACTTTGACAAATTCGCAGAACCCCTCAATTTGCGGCCATACCTTAGCAAGTAATGGTGTTGCTTCACGGCTGACACGTGCTGATTTATGCATATAACCCACTAGATCTTGGTATAGAAAAGGTACCCAGGCAAGCTGCACAACCAGCGCACCGACCACCATAGACGCACCTTTATAGACGAGCATACATGCACCGATAGCAACCGCGACGCTTATGACAGTCCTAGCTAGGATATGGCTGTGCTGACGTTTCGTCGTGTGTGACCGTAAGAATCCAAGCTCTATCAATGAGCGTTCGATAACTCGACCAAAACTACCCTCTGCAAAAAGTTTCGTCGCCTCTTTTTGCAGCGCGCCCCAACGACACCCCTTACTGCCAATCATTGCCAAGACATGACTATCGACTTCATGAAGCTTCGTATAATCATGGTTGTCTGTGTGATGAATGAAAAAGTCATCGTTTGTGTCCAAAGCGGTCACTGTCACATAGCCCCGGCGTTCCAGGTCAAACACCGTTGCAAGCACCTCTTCCTTGCCAACGGTCGTGTCGTAAAGGTAGGCAATCTCCGCCGGGCGCAGGTCAAATGGCGCCTCATACTCAGTGACAATCGTGCGAATCTGCCGAAGATATCCCCTACGAACTTTCCCCGTCAGAACACGGCGGACGACACGACCAATCAATAGTGCAACTGCTGCCATGGTGGCAACCACGATAGGTGCTAATACGACGCCAGCAAGCAACATAGCAATGACTTCGAACAAGTTCCCAAGATCATCCATTGTCATGCCCATCGTTATAGCCCCCGATACATCCGAGTATCTTTTTATTAATCACGCTTTAACATCACCGTAAAGGCTTCGGATGGAATCTCGACGTTCCCGAATTTCTTCATGCGCTTCTTGCCTTTTGCCTGTTTGGCAAGCAGCTTCTTGCGCCGAGATACATCACCACCGTATAGCTTTGCTGTCACATCCTTGCGATATGCCGAGATATCTTCGCGAGCGATGAACTTGCCTCCGATTGCCGCCTGCAGACTTACCTGAAAACTCTGGCGGGGAACTACTTCCTTTAGTTTTTTTACCACCTCACGACCGAGACTCATGCTTTCGCTGCGGTGCGCCATAATACTCAGTGCGTCTACCATCTCGCCTGCCACATAGAAATCAACGCGTACCAGATCTTCTGCACGATAATCATCCAGTTCATAGTTAAATGATCCATACCCGCTGGTAATACTTTTCAACTGATCGTAAAAATCGGTCAACAGGTTCGCCAGTGGCGCCTCAAAGCTAATCAGCGCTCGCTCGTCGATATAGCTAAGGTTCTTTTGCCTTCCGCGCTTAGCAACAATCAACTGGATAACACCACCAATATACTCTTGCGGCACCACAATCTCGCCTTTAATCCAAGGCTCACGAATTTCAATAATCTTTGTGACGGGCGGCATATCACTAGCACTCTTAATATCAAGCTCCTCACCGTCAGTCATCGTAATATGATAGTCAGTACTAGGGTTGGTCACCACCAAATCAAGATTGTATTCACGTTCCAGCCGTTCGCGAATAATGTCCATATGTAACAACCCCAAGAATCCAATGCGTACACCAAACCCCAGGACAGGCGAATTCTCGGGCTCGAACTGCAAGGCACTATCACTCAGACTCAGCTTCTCGATCGCGTCCTTTAGATCATTGTAGTCCTCATTCGAGACAGGAAAGAACCCTGCATATACAAACGGTTTAACATTGCGATACCCAGGTAGCATTTCACTGGCATGAGCTCGCTTGACCGTCACGGTATCACCCACTTTGGCGTCGTGTGTCGTTTTGAGGTTCGTGACAATATAACCAATTTCACCAGTTGCGATGTCTGCCTCGGGCTTCATGACAGGACTCAGCGCTCCCACTTCAAGTGCCAAGCCATTCGCACCCGTCGCGAGCATCTGAATTGTATCGCCTTTTTTTATTGCACCATCAACAACCCTCGTGTACAGAATCACCCCTCTGTAATCATCATAGTAGCTGTCAAAAATCAGCGCACGCGTCGCAGCCGCTACATTGCCTTTCGGGTGCGGAATGCGCTCGACCACTGCCGCCAGCACCTGATCGACGTTCTCGCCTGTTTTCGCGCTAATCTTAATAATCTCATCTTCGTGACAACCGAGCAGGTTAATGACCTCTTTGCTAATACGAGGAACGTCGGCCGCAGGAAGATCAACCTTATTAAGCACTGGAATAATTTCTAACCCTGCTTCAATCGCAAGGTAGACATTCGCAAGCGTCTGCGCCTGGATACCCTGTGATGCATCCACAACCAACACAGCACCTTCGCAAGCTTGCAAACTCCGAGACACCTCGTAGCTAAAGTCGACATGTCCCGGCGTATCAATCAAATTCAGGTCGTAATCCTGATACTTCATGCGGACAGGTGCGAGCTTAATCGTGATACCCTTTTCTCGTTCAAGATCCATGCTATCGAGAAGTTGTGACTTCATGTCACGTTTCTCAACCGTGCCAGTCATTTCCATCATGCGGTCAGCCAGCGTTGACTTACCGTGATCGATATGGGCAATAATACAAAAATTACGAATATGCGACTGGTCCATCAGCGCCCTACTCTCCCGAACATCATTCGTTTGATTTGACGGATAACCGGCACCGGCTCTTCAAGCTTCAGCATCATGCAAAGCAAGATATAGGCCGCCATGCTCACGAATGCAATCAAGGCAAATGACGGGAAGGTCGTGAAGAAGCTCTGCTCACCACCCTGAAGCGGCAACCACAGCACCATGCCATACGTCACAATTGCCATAAAGCCTGTCGCGCTCATCATACGGGCAACCGCATGAGCAAAGATAATATCAAACAGTCCCTTCAGCCGTATTGACATGATACTGAAGAGAATGACCACTTCGACAATTGCTGCGAGTGCTGCAGCAACAGCGATTCCCGTTACCCCCCAGTCTAACCAGAACGCCAGTGCAATCGCCAAGAACACATTGAACCCGACTGACACCAACGAAATGTACAGCGGAGTCTTCGTGTCCTGCTGAGCATAAAAACTGCGTGAAGCAATGTGATACACGGAACGGAAGAGAATCGCGACTGCCAATACACCCAAGAGATCAGATATCATGCGATCACCACCGTTATTCACGAAGTTCGCCAAATATCCGCGTGCAAAGAACGTAATAGTTGCGACAGGCAGCGCTAGCCAGATAACCACACGCAGTACCGTTTGTAGCTCTTTCTTAAACAAATCAGGGCGGCCCTGGTTGAGACGTTCTGTCATGTTTGGAAAAGCAGCCGTACTGATGGCAACGCCAATCAGGTTAATCGGTACCATGTGTAACGTTGTTGCCTGCTGATAGGCCCGGACCGTACCTGTTGCCATACGCGATGCAAGGTTCGTCTCGACAATACTGTTTACGTAATCGATTCCCTGGTCGAGTGACCGCGCAGGCAATAATGATAGCACCTTGCGGAAACCTTTATTGCGCCAGTAGATCTTGAACCGATAATCAAAGCCCATACCAGTCAGTCCAATAACACTCACGAGTAACTGCAGGATAGATCCCAGTACAACACCGAGTGCTACGCCCATCACACCTCCGTCGAATATCTGCCAACCGAACAAGTTGATACCGTGCGTAAAGACAGTAATACCGATGATGATACCGACATTATAGATTGTTGGTGCCAATGCAAAGAACGAGAACCGGCCTACCGCCTGCTGCATGCTGGAGATAACTGTTGCAATAGCAAAAATGAATGGATTAATTGCCACAACGCGCATTAAACTAACTGCCAAGCTACGACCCGCTTCGTCAAGTCCCGGACCAACGACATAGGCAACCAGCGGCTCGGCAAAGACCATGATCAAGATACTTGCTGTCAACGTCGCAAGTGCCATGAGGTTCAAGACACTGGTCGACAGTTCCCACGCAGACTTACGATTACCGCTGGCCAAACGCTGGTTAAATACCGGAATAAACGTCACGCTTAGTGCACCCGATACCAAAATAAAGTACATGAAATCTGGTACCGTAAAGGCGACCGTATAAGCATCACCCGCCGCAGTACCAAGATACTGCGCGTTAAAAAGGCGGTCGCGGAACAGCCCCAACAGGCTAGAAACCAATGTAGAACCAGCCAGCAGGGCAGCTGCTAGCTGGAGAGTGAGCTTCTTATTTGCTCGCGCGACTACACTTTGAAATCGTCCCATGGACCTTTGGCCTTCTTTAGTAGAGTGCCGCCTCCTTTGGTAATACTGCGTCCTTCAGGATTTCAGATACGGCATTTTCTTCAAGTGTCTCTTCCTCAAGAAGCGCTGCAGCTAATGCGTCGAGGCTCTTGGCATTTGCCTTCAGTACCGCACGGGCACGTTCGGCAGCTTCTTCTAGGATTGCCTTCACATTCTGGTCGATCTTCTCGGCAGTTGAATCACTGTACGGGCGTTCGTGAGTAATCTTGTCAAACACCATGCCGCCGTTATCTTCATGGAATACTTGATCACGTAAGCCATCGCTCATACCTTGCTCGATCACCATGTCCCTGGCAATCTCGGTTGCTTTGCGAAGGTCTGATCCAGCCCCTGTCGTGACGCGGTCTTTGCCATATTTCAATTCTTCGGCAATACGGCCACCCATGGCTCGTGCCAGGATATCTTTGAACTCAACAATGCTGGTATAGCTTTTGTCCTCTGGTGGCAAAAACCATGTGACACCACCAGTACCACCACGAGGAATGATTGTCACCTTATGAACAGGATCGCTATCAGGCAACACATGACCCACGATTGCATGTCCTGCCTCATGATAGGCCGTCATCTCTTTATCGGCATCAGACATAATCTTGCTCTTGCGTTCTGGACCAATTGCCACTTTTTCAAATGCTTCGGTCAAATCGGCATTACTGATTTTTTTACTGTTGCGACGCGCCGCAATAATCGCCGCTTCGTTAGCGATGTTAGCTAGGTCTGCACCGCTACTTCCGGCCGTTTTTGCCGCCAACTTATCAATCTTGACTGTCTCGTCAGTTGGCTTCTTCTTAAAGTGAACCCTCAGAATCGCCTCTCGGTCCTTGCGTTCAGGCAGTGTAATCTGTGTACGTCGGTCAAAACGACCAGGTCGCAGCAAGGCTGGATCCAGCACGTCCGCACGGTTTGTCGCAGCGAGCACAATCACGTTGGTGCCTGTCTCAAAGCCGTCCATTTCAACCAGAATCTGGTTCAATGTCTGTTCACGCTCGTCATGGCCGCCGCCCATACCACTACCACGCTTACGGCCAACGGCATCAATCTCATCGATAAAGATAATCGCTGGAGCATTCTTTTTTGCCTTAGCAAACAGGTCGCGTACGCGTGAGGCACCAACACCGACAAACATCTCAACGAATTCCGAACCCGAGATACTAAAGAACGGTACGTTTGCTTCGCCAGCAACCGCTCGCGCCAGCATCGTTTTACCAGTACCAGGATTGCCAACGAGTAACACACCCTTTGGAATCTTGGCACCCAATGCCTCATATTTTTTCGGGTGTTTTAAGAAATCAACAACTTCTTCAAGGTCTTGCTTGGCGCTTTCGTTACCTGCGATATCATCGAACAATACCTTTTCCTTATCAAGACCGTAGAGTTTTGCCTTGCTCTTACCAAAGCCCATTGCCTGATTGTTCTGGCCCTGAGCTTGGCGCATCATGAACATAAAGAATCCAACAATAATCAACACTGGCACCAGGATAATAGCAAGATTCCAGAATGTATCACCTGCAGTAGAAGGTGGTACGACAGCAACCTCTGTCTTATCCTGCTTGAGACCCTGTTCATACAGGCTGCTTCCGCCCTCTTTGACGGAACGTTCGGTTGGCCTGTCCTCGTTCTTTGGCGTTACTTTGACATCATTGCCTTGAATCTCAATTTTCTTGATCTCACCCTTGTTAGCACGTTCGATAACGCTCGAAATTGACACCTCTTTAAGGTTATCTTGCGGGCTGAAGATAGCAATCGCACCCAATGTACCGACAATGAGAATCGCCCAGAATAAACTGAGTCTCACAAGATTCAAACCTTTCTTCTTTGGTGCTGGACGCTGTGCTGCCATACGTAAATAATCTCCTTTGTTTCTGTCGCTTGTCCCGTTATGGGTTCACTATCAAATATACCTCTGTCTATTTTACCATCTCAGGGGAGAAATGACGAGTAGTGAAACGTACTTTTATGCCAGAGCCTGCATCGTACTGAGACCCTGCTTTTTGCGTCTTGATTGCCAGCAGTAATCGCTCGGCTTGCGGGCGTGTCAGCCTTGCATGTGTTACCATTCGCAAACATTCCACTGCGATTTGCATTTCAATCTGCGCAAAGAAATAACGGCTATATGGCCCGTCATTAACAATTGCCATCAGTTCTTCGGAAATCTTGTCTTTAATTTCTACCTGTTTATCACGGAGTGTTGCTAGTTCTCGCACCAACGTATCGTCGGTGATTTTACGGCGAAGACGGTTACGTAAATAGGCATCAGAGCTGTTCGTACTATCCTCACACCATTCCAGTTGATGTTCAAGTGCATATTCAATCAGCTCCTGCTTTGTTTTGCCTAGCAGCGGGCGAGTGATAGTATCTCTGTCGAGCACCGCTAGTCCACGCCATCCAGTTCCGCGCGTCAGGTTAATCGCAACCGTCTCGGCAATATCGTTCATGTGATGCGCCGTCGCAATCTGTGCGCCGTGCTTGTCTGCGACTTCTTGTAAAAACGCATAGCGCCGTGTTCGTGCCAGTTCCTCGCTGGCAGCTGACCCCAGCTCCTCACGCCGCATCTCAAACGATAGTCCATAGGAGACTGCCAACCCTTCTACAAAACGTGCGTCAGCAGCCGAGTCATCACGAATCCCATGGTCAAAATGCGCAACAACCAGGCCATCTTGACCAGCCCGAACGAGCATATCGAGCAGCACTACCGAATCAACACCGCCACTAACCGCCACAACTAATTTCATATATTCATTATACCCTTACATGTATCGCGTGCTGCCGAACGGTATCTTTTGCGAGACATAGATGCCTGTGTCGATCGTATCGGCCGAAACAATCGTTCGCTCACCGTATCGTTCGTTGATATCATCAGAAGCTATTGTCACGGCTCGCTCATGCGCTATTTCATCGGCGAATAAACCGAGCTGGCTCATCTCATCATTCGTTAACTCATAACAATGAACCCCAATCTCCTTGATACTGCTTGGTGCTTCCGAAAATAGCTGCTTGGCGAGCTCGTAGATGGCTTTGTTACTGAAGAATGGTAGCGCCATCACCCGGCAGGCGTGCCAATATCCTGCTGCTGACTTGGCGTACACATACACCCCGCGCGCCGCTAGTCCTTGTTTCCGCAGCCGCCACCCGACCGACTCACAAAGATGGTGAAGACGTTGCAAAATCTCCTGATGCGTCAAGTCAAATCGCTCCAGCACATACTGCCGACCGACTCTCCCCATCTTGGTTGGGACGTCGTCCACCTCCCAGCCACGCAACCGTTGATGCCACTTTGTGCCGTTGATGCTTTTAAAGACAATCTGCCTAAGCGTCTCTTCACTCGCGGCCAAAAAATCAAGCGGCGTATAAATACCCACTGCCTGTAGCCGCGCCTCATTTCGCCATGCAATTCCATTTAAACTGGTCAGTTTTAAATCACCAAGCACCCTGTGGAGGTTGTCTGGCGTGATGATATCGAGACCATCAGGTTTATGCAGCCCTGCAGCCGTCTTAGCTAAAAACCGGTTCGTGCTGATACCAACGTTACAGCGCATCGCTACCCCCACCTCTTGGGCAAGCCGCTGCTTTATCTCATATCCAAGCGTCTCTAGTCCACGCTGCTGAATTGACGCAGGTGCCTGATGAAAGTCTATAATGCCTTCATCGATACTCTTCATCGTGACATGCGCCGAATAGTCCTGCATAATCGCCAGCAGTTTATGATAGACGTATTTATACTTGGCTGGGTCGCTTTCAATCGCCACGACATCAGGCACCAATCTACGCACATCTCTGAGCTTCATGAGCGCTTCAATCCCCAAGGCCTTTGCCTCATAGCTCGCCGCGACAATACCGGTGTGTTCGGTTGCCCGATTCACAATCACGACAGGATGTCCTCGTAACCGCGGCCGTGACTGCTGTTCGATCGAAGCAAAACAGCTGTTAAGATCGATATGCATGACTAGCGGTGTCTCGTGATTATATTCATTTACCATACATCCGCCTCGCGTGTTAGTCGCCAGGTCAAATGCTCGGCGTCAAATTCTAGGCGATAGTCTGCTCCACCATCTGTCACATCAAAGATATGCACCAACCTGGCACCAAGTGGTTTTGGGTGCCGTAACCCGATCTCACTAATCACCACCTCACGGCCATTTTTACGGCGAAATTTAATCGGCTCACACATTGTCCGCCCCGGACGGAATAGGGCCACCACGTCAACCTGCTCGTTGAGTTCAATCTCAGTGTTCATTGTTGGACCTCCCGCCGCAAGCGACGTCGTCGCTCGCGCGTGAACTCTTTCATACGCTTTTTTAGGACACTATCAATCCTCTCAGGCCGCCGGTTTAGGCGAGGTATTTCGATATAGGTTGTTGTCTGTAGGTTCTGAGCAAGATTTTTACCACTCATTTCAATAATCCTCTTAAATCTAGTAAGAGAAACGATTCATAAAATGTGTTGCCCGTCTCCTCGCCCGTTTCTAACGATTCGCCGAAGACAACTGGTAATCCTGCCAGAGGGACGCTTTGCTCGGGGAGAGCTAGTGTGTATCTGGTGGTATACCCATTATACCAAGAAAAGATGATCACCAGTAGTGATCATCTTTTCTTGGTAGCACCGACAAGGATTGAACTTGTGACCTCAGGCTTATGAGTCCTGCGCTCTAACCAGCTGAGCTACGGTGCCGTACAATCAATTATTGTAGCAAAACAGGGGCCGTTTGACTAGACATACTGGGCAACGAGTTTTGCCACCGGTAATGCCATATCCCTCTTATTCACTTCGGCGCTCGTGTCGATGATCGCCATCGGCTGGGTGCTGTCGATTGCCTCGGCACCCGCAAGGTCAGGAATCAGCAACAATGGTGCAACGGGTCGTGTCAATCGTTCGACATCGCGATCAAAATCGCGCTGGTTGCGAACGTTAATCTGATTAACTAATACATCAACTTCGTCACGCTGCGTATCAGTCAGTTGATCATATGGCGTTGCGGCATAGCCTAATGTGCGCCGTGCACCTACGATACCGTCACACACAAAATACAGCCCCAGTCGGTATTCACACAGTCCTTCTGTGTCCATCTCGCGTGAAATCGCCTCCAGGGCTCGGCCATCAATCAAGACAACT
>DAICXK010000010.1:0-327 GCA_027312225.1 Candidatus Saccharimonadota bacterium | reverse complement strand
GCCTTCATTATCAGCATCATGGAGCCATTTCTTTGTCAGATTTGCAACAAATGTCTGGCTAGCAGGGCGCGCACCAATCTTGGCACTGTTTTCGCCCACCTCGTTGGTATACAACAACGCATCACGTTCGTCCTTCGACATATGATAGACATCTTTCACAAATTGCACACAAGTAGCAATGTTGTCAGCATCAGATAGATACGCATCAATTGCGTCGGCATCATCAAGATCAACGCCAGCGCGTGCTGCCGCAACAACCAACGTGCGGAACGTCTGCCCGCGATCGATCAACATCGTTTTCAGCCCAAGTTCGTCACGAAGATAATC